>NZ_CEEDBV010000002.1:785163-904010 GCF_979253075.1 Pedobacter sp. AC464 | reverse complement strand
TTGGTAGCGGGGACACGACTCGAACGTGCGACCTTCGGGTTATGAGCCCGACGAGCTACCAACTGCTCCACCCCGCACTTTATACAACTCGTTTTTTCAATTGAATTAAATCCTTAACTCTGTTTCCGAATTGGAATGCAAAGATATAATTCGTTTCTTTGTACTGCAAATTTTTTTTAAAAAATATTTTAATGGCGCATAAAGCAGGTTTTGTAAGTATAATAGGTAAACCAAATGTAGGTAAATCAACCCTCATGAATGTGCTTGTAGGCGAGCGACTTAGCATTATTACACCTAAAGCTCAAACCACAAGACACCGTATTTTAGGTATCGTAAATGAAGCAGAATATCAGATAGTTTTCTCAGATACTCCAGGAATTATCAAGCCAACTTACAGTTTACAAGAGAGTATGATGAGTTTTGTGAACGGATCTTTGACCGATGCAGACGTACTTTTATTTGTAACCGACATTAATGAAGCTTACGATGAAGAAGATGTTTTGGAGAAAATTCTTAATAGAAACATCCCAACTATTGTTCTGATAAACAAGATAGACAAAGCCCTGCAAGAGCAGGTTGATGAGAAGATTGCCTTTTGGCAGGAAAAATTAAATCCGGTTGCTATTTATGCAATTTCGGCGCTACACAACCATAATGTCGATGGTTTGCTGGACAGGGTTTTGGAAATGCTGCCCGAACACCCACCGTACTACGATAAAGAAGATTTGACGGATCGCTCAGAGCGCTTCTTCGTTTCAGAGATTATTCGCGAGAAAATTTTTCTTAACTATCAAAAAGAAATTCCTTACAGCACCGAAGTTATCGTTAAGAGTTTTAAAGAAGAAGAAATGAAAAATGGTAAAGGGGCTATGGTTCGCATTACCGCAGAAATTGTTGTAGAAAGAGATTCGCAAAAAAATATTTTAATTGGTACTGGCGGCAGCATGCTTAAAAAAGTTGGTACCGAAGCACGTATCGAAATCGAGAAGTTTTTAGATACAAAAGTGTTTCTCGAAATGTTTGTAAAAGTAATTCCCGATTGGAGAAGTAAAAAGAACTACCTAAAAAGTTTCGGTTACGATAATTAACCGTACCTTTGCAGCCCGAAATAAATCGGTTAGTAGTTGATAGTCAATGGCTGATAGCCTAATTAGTTTAAGCAGCTTGCTGAACATCCAGACCGTTAACTATAAGCCATTAACTATCAATTAAGACACACCATGAGTAACATTATAGCCATCGTAGGCAGGCCAAACGTAGGCAAGAGCACACTTTTTAACAGATTAACCGAAAGCCGTAAAGCTATTGTAGATGACTTAAGTGGCGTAACCCGCGACAGGCATTACGGTACAGCCGAATGGACCGACAGGCAGTTTACCGTGATTGATACAGGTGGCTATGTTGCGAATTCTGAAGATGTTTATGAAGCGGCAATCAGGGAGCAGGTAATGATTGCCATAGAAGAAGCCAGCGTGCTTATTTTTATGGTTGACGTAACTACCGGCATTACCGATTTAGATGATGACATTGCGCAGGTTCTTCGCAGAAGCAATAAACCAGTGTTTGTTACCGCAAATAAAGTTGATAATACAGCGTTACATAGCGAGATAAGCACTTTTTACGGATTTGGCTTAGGTGAGGTTTTCCCGCTTTCGTCAATGACTGGCTCCGGAACTGGCGAATTACTTGACGAAGTAGTTAAACATTTCGAAGATATTCCGGAAGAAGAAAACCAGTTGCCAAAAATAACCATTGCTGGTCGGCCGAATGTTGGTAAATCATCTTTAGTTAATGCCTTAATTGGTAAAGAGCGTAATATTGTAACGGCAAATGCTGGCACAACCCGCGATTCGATTAAAATTCATTACAACCAGTTCGGGCATGAATTTATGTTAATTGATACAGCCGGGCTGCGTAAGAAAACCAAGGTTAAAGAAAACCTCGAATTTTATTCGGTAATGCGTACCATAAAGGCTTTAGAAGAAGCCGATGTTGTTGTTTTGATGATTGATGCGCAGGAAGGTATCGAAAGCCAGGATATAAATATTTTCCACCTTGCCGAAAAAAACAAAAAAGGTATTGTTATTTTGGTAAATAAGTGGGATTTGATTGAGAAGAATACGCAAACCATGAAGGCTTTCGAAGAGCAGATTCAGGAACGTATTCGCCCTTTTACCGATGTACCGATTGTTTTTACTTCGGTTTTGAACAAACAGCGGATTTTTAAAGCTATTGAGGCTGCGCTCGAGGTTTATAAGAACCGTAGCAAGAAAATACCTACGTCAAAATTAAACGATGTGATGTTGCCTTTAATTGAGAAATTTCCACCGCCGGCATTAAAAGGAAAGCACATCAAAATAAAATACATCACCCAAATTAATGCTACTTCGCCAATGTTCGCGTTTTTCTGCAACTTGCCTCAGTACATTAAGGATCCGTATAAGCGTTTCATAGAAAATAAGCTTAGAGAGAATTTTGATTTCTCGGGTGCGCCGATTCAGATTTATTTCAGACAGAAGTAAGCCGGATTAAAATTTATAATATTCAGAAAAGCAGGGTTCGCATTCCATCGGAGAAAGCAGCCCTGCTTTTTGCTAAAATCTTTTTGCGATTTGTCAGTATGAACCCGTTGCAAACTTCATCAAAAAGTATTTCCGCTTCAATCAGGTTTAAATAATTTAAAATCGTAATCCTTATCTTCGCACAATGCAAATCGAGGTTAAAAACAGCCAAATTTCAGATATAGAACTCATTTTCGAGTTTTACGATATCGCAGTTGCTCATCAAAAAAAAGTTTTTAATAAGCATTGGCAAGGTTTCAGCAGCGCATTAATTGAAACAGAAATTTCAGAGAACAGGCAGTATAAGATTCTGGTAGATGGTGCCGCGGCCTGTATCTTTGCGGTCACTTTCAACGATAAATTGATTTGGGGCAACAAAGATCAGGATTCAATTTACATCCATCGTATTGTAACACATCCAAAATTTCGAGGTCTTGCTTTTGTAAAGGAAATTATTAAATGGGCAAAAGCATTTTCCCTTAATAATGGCATTAAGTTTATCAGAATGGATACCTGGGCCGACAATGAAAAGTTATTAGAATATTATACTGGCTGCGGTTTTAACTATGTTGGTGTTGCTGTTATGGAAAAAACAGAAGGCCTGCCAAAACATTATGAAGGCATAAGTTTAAGTCTGTTTGAAATCGAAGTTTAATTATTGAAGGTCTAATTTCCAGGTAAACATACCCTCACCTTCAGCAATTTTTACAAAATTATTTTTTTCCAGTATAGCGTACGATGCCACATTATCAACCGCTGTTGATGCTGTAATTATTTTCACGCCTTCTTGTTGCTTCGCCCATTCAATTATTCTGGCAACTGCTTCGGTCATAAATCCTTTTCCCCTAAACGCTTCATAGGTGCCGTAACCAATTTCTATTTCGCCGTTCGCATCCGGTTCGCCAACAAAACATAAATCGCCAATCAGTTTTTTATCCGCTTTTGAAATCAATGCCCACAAAGTATTGTACAGGTAGTTTTTGTCCTTATTGTGCACATTGGGTAAAATTGTCTGCTCCAAAGCCTCTTTCAACTCAGTAGAAATCTTCTTTTCAGAAGGAAGCAATTGCAATTCTTGCTCGAGCGAATTATCATTAGCAATATATTTTAAAAGTTGGTTGTGTGTAAGCGGGTGAAGTATGAGTCTTTCCGTTTCTATCATGTTTAAGTTCGAATTTGGGAGGATAGATTTTCGAGTTTCCAAATCCCGCAGGTTGAATTAATAAGAGCTAAAATTACTGCAAATCAGCAATTACTGTAGGTTTGCAAGTGCTTGCTTTACCGCATTGTCATTCTGATTGGCGGCACGGTAATAACCAACATCGCCAAGGTAGTATCTGCATAGAAGTGCTTTCAAGTCGTTAAGTATCACTGTTTTGGAATTATACAGCTGAAAGCGGTCTAACGGCACATTTTTCCGTTGCAGAAAGCCGATAAAATCTTTAAAGTCCGTGTCGTTTAAGTTAAATACATTAATATTTTGTTCGATGTAAGCACCGGTATATTTACTTGTGAGTACATTAAATACGTAATCGGAAAGGACTCTTTTACTAACTAACGAACTGTAAAATTTGTTGTAACCCATTGTATCCAGCTTCACAAAAACGTCGGGCTGTATGCCACCACTTGTTTTAGGTTTTCTGGGCTGCGACAAATTTATTCCCCCGTTTTTTTCTACAGAATCTCTGAAAGATGTTAAGTCGCCGGTTAGTTCTCCATCTGTCATTCTTTCATCTAATTCATGTTTGTACGCATCGTAACCTTTTTTATAAGATTTTTGGATGCTTTTTCCGGATGGAGTATAATATCTGGCAATTGTTAAGTTTAAGGCAGAACCATCTTCAAAAGAGAATTGTTCCTGTACAAGCCCTTTACCAAAAGAACGGCGGCCAACAATTATTCCGCGACCTAAATCCTGTATTGCGCCGGCAACAATTTCGCTTGCCGAAGCTGTATTTTCATTTATTAAAATAGCAAGTTTTCCTTGTTGAAAGGCTCCGGTGCCGGTCGAGAAATAATCTGTACGTGGTTCATGCTTACCCTGCGTGTAAACAATAAGTTTGTTTTCTGGCAAAAACTGATCGGCGAGGCCTGTGGCGGCACTAAAGTAACCTCCGCCGTTATCCCGTAAATCGAGGATAAGTTTTTTCATTCCTCTTGCCTTCAAGCTTGCTGCAGCACTAGAAAAATCACTGTCGGTATTTGCGCCAAATTTGCTGATGCGTACATAGCCGGTTTCTGGATTAATCATGTAAGCGGCATCGATACTGCTAATATTTACTTTGCCTCTTGTTACCATTACGCGGTTAGGCAACTGGCTTCCGCTGTGCATTAAAAGTACGTTTACACCGCTGCCTGCTTTACCTCTAAAACGGCCGCTGAGTTGGTCTTTAGGTAATTTGCGGCCACTAACAACTGCTGTATCAATACTTAAAATCTTATCGCCGAGTTTTATACCAGCCTGATAAGCAGGTCCGTCTTTAATAACGCCGGTAACCATCATGGTATCGTTTAGCATATAATATTCAATGCCTACACCTTCAAAGTTACCCTCCAAATCATTTTGCATGTCTTGAGCATTAGCCGGCGGGAGGTAAACGCTGTGCGGATCCAGCTGATGCAGAACACTGTCTATAGGCAAATTTTGTAACGAATCAGTATTGATATCATCTACGTAGTTGCCATTGATAATATGAAGAATTTCGTCGAGCTTGTCAGAATTTTTTGCAGTTAAGGCCGGACTTCTCTCAACGCCAAATCCCTGGTCTTTAATAAATTTTATACCCAAAAACATCCCGACTATCAAAATTAATGAATAGCTCAAAGCAATCAGGATGTTATTGCGGGTATTTTTTTTCATCGACGTTGTGCAAATTTATGAAAATTAGCGGGTTGATTAATTTTTTAACTGCTTTTTATCGTCTTTTGTTTCTAATATTTAACAATTATTAACGCAGCAAAATTCAGGTATCGATATTTTTGGATTTTTAGGGTAGATTTTAAAAAGAAATTACCGAATTTTATCAAAATTAAAATTATGGACAGAGTTACTGAGCACGAATCCAATTATAACAACATAGAGAAAATGTCTGTTTTGGAAGTGCTGCAAGGCATAAATAATGAAGATAAAACTGTTGCTTTTGCAGTTGAAAAATGTTTGCCTCAGATTGAAAAACTTACATCGGCAGTTGCCGAAAGAATGAAAAAAGGTGGGCGTTTGTTTTATATTGGTGCGGGTACCAGCGGCCGTTTAGGTGTTGTGGATGCATCTGAATGTCCGCCAACTTATGGCGTTCCTTTCGATTGGGTTGTGGGTATTATTGCGGGTGGAGATACAGCGATTAGAAAAGCTGTAGAATTTGCAGAAGATGATGCCGAACAAGCCTGGAAAGATTTGCAGGAATTCAACATTAATGAAAAAGACTGCCTGGTTGGCTTAGCGGCTTCAGGCACAACGCCGTACGTAATTGGCGGCTTAAATACGGCCCGCAAAATTGGCGTTTTAACCGGCTGCATTGTTTGTAATACAGGTGGGCCGATAGCGGCAGAATCTGATTTCCCTGTTGAAGTTGTAGTTGGCCCGGAGTTTATTACCGGCTCTACCAGAATGAAATCAGGAACAGCGCAAAAATTGGTTTTAAATATGCTGAGTACCACAGTTATGGTTCAGCTGGGCCGTGTGGTTGGCAATAAAATGGTTGATATGCAGTTAACCAATAATAAGCTTGTAGATCGCGGAACGCAAATGGTAGCCGATGAATTGAACATTGAATATGAAAATGCTGCAGATTTACTGAACCGTTATGGAAGCGTTCGCAAGGCGGTAGAAGCGGGGCAAAAGTAACCTTATTAGGGAAAGATTAGGTGATAAATTTATAATGATTGGGTTATAAAATTGTTCAATAAGTGTACGCACATAAGCCCGAATTTTATTGGCCGGTTGTGAATACGATTCGCTCAATTAAAACTTTTTCATGCAAAAATCACTTATTCAATAAAGATAGAAAATGCACGAAATAGAGCCTTATTACCAGTGGAGAGATGAATACATTTCGGCAGAAGACGATCGTTCACCTTTCTACAATACCGAGTATTCTGAATTATATTTCGATAAACAGATATATAATTTTTTGTTACATCCACAGTGGGATGAATTTGGCTCTAATACACTTTACATGAAAGTGCTTTTTACCGATTACGACAGGAGCTATGCTGTTATCGAATTTATCGGGGAATGGAACGACGCCATTAACAACGATATAATGCTTTTGAAGCGGGACATTCTGGAACTGATGATGGATGAAGGCATCAATAAATTTATCCTGATAGGTGAAAATATTTTAAATTTCCACGCTTCAGATGATAGCTATTACGAAGAATGGTTTCAGGAAGTTGAAGACGGCTGGATTGTTGGGGTAAACTTTCAGGAACATGTAATAAGAGAGTTTAAGGAAAACAGTATCGATTATTACATTAACTTTGGAGGTGCCTTCGATAATATGCCCTGGCGCACTTTGAAACCACTTCAATTCTTTAAAAAAGTTGAAGAATTGCTGACAAAAAGATTGAATTAAAATATTTATTTTTATATAATTTAAATACACAAAACAAAAATGGATCAACAAAATTATCAATATCAGGACAACAGTGTTTTCGTACAAGAAGGCTCTGTTTCCAAAAAATTCTTTGCAAATGTCTTTTTATGGATGTTTGTAGCATTGAGTTTATCAACTGTGGCTGCTTATCTTTTCGGCACTAACGAACAGTTAATGCAGTACCTAATGACTATCAATCCAGAAACCGGAAAAGTTGGAATGTCCATCTTCGGCTACGTTGCCATGTTTGCACCGCTTGGGTTGGTTTTGCTAATGGGCTTTGGTTTAAGCAGACTATCTTTACCGGCTTTAGTAGGTGTTTTTGTACTTTATTCAGTGCTAACAGGTATAAGCTTAAGCTTTATTTTGCTTGCATATACTTCAGGGTCGGTTGTGAGCTGTTTCGCAGGTGCAGCAGGTATTTTTGGTATTATGGCGATAATGGGCTACACTACAAACATCGATTTGAGTAAGTTCGGCCCGATTTTGATGGTGGGCGTAATCGGTTTGGTAATAGCAAGCGTGGTAAACATGTTTATTCAAAGCGAGCAGTTTAGTTTGATAATGGCTTTCATTGGTATAGCAATCTTTACTGCTTTAACTGCTTATGATGTTCAAAAAATTAAGCGTATTGGCGAAGGAATTGAGGCTAGTGGCGAACAAGTATTAGCTGTAGAGTCGAAAAAAATGGCAATCGTAGCCGCGTTGTCTTTATACCTTGATTTCTTGAACATATTCCTTTTCTTACTTCGCATTTTTGGAAGTAGAAAATAAGTCTAACACAAAACAATATTCTTTAGGCCATGCAACTTTGCGTGGCCTTTGTAATTTTATTTGGTTGCTAAACGATAATTTTTGGAATTGATGTTGCTTTGTTGCATTTTTGTACGCTTATTAAGAAAGACGGAGGGATTAGACCCAACGATGTCTTAGCAACCTGTGCCAACAAGGTGCTAAATTCTAATCTCAGCAGTAGCGAGAGAAGATAAGTTTTGGAAGGTAATTAATTGCCAACTTTTTAAATAAGCTTTTTTTGGTACTTAGTATATAATCTAGGGTATTTTTCGATAAATTCCAGATTGCATATTGGGTCGAAACGTAGTTACATCTCGTGTCGAATGTATTGATACTCGATACTAACTACTAAATACTAGTATGAGCATTAGAGAAGAATTAGAAAAGCGTATTTTGGTGATTGATGGTGCGATGGGCACTATGATTCAGCGCTATACTTTAACCGAAGAAGATTTTCGGGGCGAACGGTTTAAAAACCATCCCTGTGATGTAAAGGGCAACAATGATTTGCTTAACATTACCCGCCCCGATATTATTAAAGCCATACATTTAGAGTACCTTGATGCTGGCGCAGATATTATCGAAACAAACACCTTCAGTACGCAACGCATTTCCATGGCCGATTACCAGATGGAAGATCTATCCTACGAAATGAGTTTCGAGGGTGCTCGTGTTGCTAAACAGGCGGTCGAAGAATTTATGGCAGCAAATCCGGACAGGAAATGCTTTGTTGCTGGTGCAATTGGCCCAACGAACCGCACCCTTTCTATGTCGCCAAATGTAAACGACCCTGGTTTTAGAGCTGTTTATTTCGACGAATTGGAAGCTGCCTATTACGAGCAGGTTCGTGGTTTGGTAGATGGCGGTTCTGATGTGCTGCTAATTGAAACCATTTTCGATACCCTAAACGCTAAGGTGGCTATAGTTGCCATTAAAAAATACGAAGAGGTAATTGGTCGAAAACTCGAAATTATGATTTCGGGAACCATTACCGATGCGTCAGGGAGAACACTTTCCGGACAAACAGCTGAAGCTTTTTTAAACTCTGTAATGCATGCAAAACCCTTAAGTATTGGTTTTAACTGCGCACTTGGGGCCAAAGAAATGCGCCCCCATATTGAAGAACTGGCTGCTAAGGCAGGATGTTATGTATCAGCTTATCCAAATGCCGGCTTGCCAAACGAGTTTGGTGCTTACGATGAACAACCCCACGAAACTGCCCATCTTGTTGATGATTTTATAGCCTCTGGATTTGTGAACATTGTTGGCGGTTGCTGCGGCACCACGCCAGACCATATTGGCTGTATTGCTGCAAACGCCCGTAAGGCATCGCCAAGAAAAATACCCAAAATTGAGCCTTTCATGCGTTTAAGCGGTTTAGAGCCCGTTACCATAACACCTGAAAGTATTTTTGTAAACATCGGCGAAAGAACAAACATAACAGGTTCGCCAAAATTCTCGAAACTGATTTTAGGTGGCGATTATGAGGCCGCCCTTGCTGTTGCCTTGCAGCAGGTTGAAGGTGGCGCCCAGGTTATCGACGTAAACATGGATGAGGGAATGCTCGACTCGGAAGCTGCGATGACTAAATTCCTGAACCTAATTGCTTCCGAACCTGATATTGCAAAGCTGCCTATTATGGTCGATTCGTCTAAATGGTCGGTAATTGAGAATGGGTTAAAGTGCCTGCAGGGCAAAGGAATTGTAAATTCCATTTCATTAAAGGAGGGCGAAGATAAATTTCGCGAAAGTGCCCGCAAAATTATGCAATATGGTGCTGCCGTTGTTGTAATGGCTTTCGATGAGCAGGGCCAGGCAGATAATTACGAGCGCAGAAAAGAAATTTGCAAAAGAAGTTATGATATTTTGGTACACGAAATTGGCTTCCCTGCAGAGGATATTATTTTTGACCCAAACATATTAACTGTAGCAACAGGTTTAGAGGAGCATAATAACTACGCTGTCGATTTCATAAATGCAACCCGGTGGATAAAAGAAAACCTCCCTCACGCTAAAGTAAGTGGTGGCGTTTCAAATATTTCGTTTTCTTTTAGAGGTAACAATGTCGTCCGCGAAGCGATGCACTCCGCATTTCTTTACCATGCCATCCAGGCGGGTTTAGATATGGGCATTGTAAATGCAGGTATGCTCGAAGTTTACCAGGAGATTCCGCCAGAACTTTTAGAACGTGTAGAAGATGTGCTTTTAAATCGCAGGGAAGATGCAACCGAGCGATTGGTTGAGTACGCCGAAACCGTAAAATCCAAAGGAAAAGAGATTGTTAAAGATGAAGAGTGGCGAAAGGCTCCGGTAGAGGAAAGATTATCCCATGCCTTGGTTAAAGGTATTGTTGAATATCTGGATGATGATGTCGAAGAGGCACGTCAGAAATATCCCCGGCCAATTCAGGTTATTGAAGGTCCGCTGATGGATGGAATGAACATTGTCGGCGACTTGTTCGGAGCTGGAAAAATGTTCCTGCCTCAGGTTGTAAAGTCGGCCCGGGTGATGAAAAAAGCGGTGGCTTACCTGCTGCCCTTCATTGAGCAGGAGAAGCTAGATAATCCTGATCAAGACCAGAATTCATCAGCAGGAAGAGTTTTGATGGCAACTGTTAAAGGTGATGTTCATGATATTGGGAAAAATATTGTGGGCGTTGTGCTCGCCTGTAACAACTTTGAAATTGTAGATATGGGCGTGATGGTTCCGGCACAGGAAATCATCAAAAAAGCCAAAGAAATAAATGCAGATATTATTGGCCTTAGTGGCTTAATTACGCCTTCTTTAGATGAAATGGTTCATTTCGCGAAAGAAATGGAGCGGGAGGGATTTACGATTCCATTGATAATTGGTGGCGCAACAACATCGCGTATACATGCGGCCGTTAAGGTTGCTCCTAATTATTCTGGTCCGGCGATACACGTTTTAGATGCATCTCGTAGCGTAACGGTTTGCAGCACTTTGATGAATCCTGAAACAAAAGATGATTATGTTGCTGGCATTAAAGCTGAGTATGAAAAAGCACGCGAAGCACATTTGAATAAGCGTTCTGATAAACGCTTTAAAACCTTGGAAGAAGCAAGGACTAATAAATTTAAGATAGACTTTAAGCCAGACTTACCCGTGCCTGAATTTATTGGCACGAGAGTTTTTGATAACTATTCATTGGAAGAACTGGTTCCGTATATCGATTGGACACCATTTTTCCACACCTGGGAACTTCGGGGCAGCTACCCAAAGATTTTTGAGGATAAGAATGTTGGCGACGAAGCTAGAAAGCTTTTTGATGATGCGCAGCTTTTGCTGAAACGGATTTTAGATGAAAAATTGCTAACCGCAAGAGGCGTAATCGGTTTTTGGCCGGCAAATGCGGTAGGAGATGATATCGAGCTGCGGGTGTCCGATTACGATGCGCAAGGCCAGCAAATTTCTGGTGCCGAAGGGCAATCGGTTAAAATACATACCCTCCGTCAGCAGGCCGAAAAAGTCGACGGACAGCCTTATCACGCCTTGTCAGATTTCATTGCGCCAAAAGAATCCGGCATTCAGGATTATTTTGGTTGCTTTGCGGTAACTACTGGTATCGGTATAGATGAACTTGTGAAAGCTTTTGAGGATAACCATGACGA
Organism: Pedobacter sp. AC464; assembly: GCF_979253075.1. Taxonomy (NCBI): domain Bacteria; kingdom Pseudomonadati; phylum Bacteroidota; class Sphingobacteriia; order Sphingobacteriales; family Sphingobacteriaceae; genus Pedobacter; species Pedobacter sp. AC464. The sequence goes on along the minus strand of NZ_CEEDBV010000002.1, from coordinate 892,430 downwards.
TTACAATAGCATCATGGCAAAAGCCCTTGCTGACAGGTTAGCCGAAGCCTTTGCCGAGCGCATGCACGAACGTGTGCGAAAAGAATTCTGGGGCTACGCTCAGGATGAAAATTTAAGTAATCAGGAATTAATTAAAGAGGAATATGCTGGCATTCGTCCGGCGCCAGGTTACCCGGCATGTCCGGAGCACACCGAAAAGGGAACTTTATTTGCTTTGCTTGATGCTGAAAACCAGATTGGCCTGCGCCTAACCGAAAGCTACGCCATGTACCCTACTGCCGCGGTAAGTGGTTTTTATTTCGCAAATCCCGAATCGAGGTATTTCGGCCTGGGTAAGATTACGAAAGACCAGGTGGATGATTATGCAACCAGAAAAGGGATGACTATTGAGGAAGCAGAGCGATGGCTATCGCCTAACTTAGCTTATTAGTTTTACAAGTTGTGCGTTAAAGGTTGCAAGTTAAACTGGAAATAGAGAATGAATATACCGTCTTTTTATCTCGAAAGAGGCATTATTCACGAAATTGAAACGAACTTATACCATTGTTTAAATTAGGTTTTTTGAATGATGTGAATATGAAATTGACGCTCTAACTTGCAACGATTAGAAAATTACTTAACGGATTTATAAATTATTATCAAAAGTTGGCTAAATAATCATCCAGACTTTTAACCCAAAACCTTTTACCAAATTGAAAATTACAGAACATATAAAAAATGCAAAAGGTAAAACCTTGTTCTCTTTCGAACTTTTACCACCAATAAAAGGGCAAAGTATTCAGTGGATTTATGATGCGATAGACCCCTTGCTGGAGTTTAATCCACCTTTTATTGATGTTACCTCTTTAAGAGAAGATTACATTTACAAAGAACAGGATAACGGTTTATTGCAAAAAGTTTCTTACAGAAAACGCCCTGGTACAATTGCAATTTGCGCAGCAATAATTCATAAATATAAAATCGATGCTGTGCCGCATTTAATTTGTGGCGGTTTTACGAAAGAAGAAACGGAAAATGCATTAATTGATTTGCAGTTTTTAGGCATAGATAATGTTTTGGCGCTACGAGGCGATGCACGTGCGGCAGATTCGGCATTTATACCAACAAAAGGCGGCCATTGCTATGCTACAGATTTAATTGAACACATCAAAAACCATAACGACGGCAAATTTCTCCATGAGGATGTAGAAACTTTTAAGAGTGATTTTTGCATCGGCGTTGCCGGTTACCCTGAAAAACATTTTGAAGCGCCAAACCTAAATACAGATTTCAGGTTTCTGAAGAAAAAGGTAGATATGGGTGCAGAGTTTATTGTAACTCAGATGTTTTTTGATAACCAAAAGTATTTCGATTTTGTGAAGAAATGCAGGGAAAACGATATTAATGTGCCAATTATACCGGGTTTAAAGCCTATTAGTACACTCAGCCAACTTAATGTTCTGCCTAAAATATTTCACATCGATTTACCGGAAGACTTAACTGATGCCTTAAGCCATGCGAAAAGTAATGCGGAGGCTAAGGAAATTGGTACAGAAGCTATGATTAAACAATGTAAAGAACTTATGGATTTTGGAGTACCCGTGTTGCATTTTTACACTATGGGTAAACCTGAGCAAACAAAAAGAATTGCAAAGGCTATTTTTTAATATAACGTTGCAACGCAGGATGACGTTGCAAAAATTTTGTGCATCTCGTTTATTTTTTCTTACAGAAATTTAACGAAGGCTTGGCTGTTTACTAAGTGTTATAGCCTATCTTTGTTAGCATGAAGTTGATTAAACTTAAATTATTATTGATTTTTGTTGTCACGCTCGCCATTTTTATCAAGGCCGGCAATCTCTCATCTTGCCTGAAGTTTTCTGCCGCTCCTATTGAAAATACATCTTCCACAGACGATGCAACTGAAAAGGAGGAGAAGAAGGTGGAATTGGAATGTGTTAATCATGACTTCTTCACGGTTGAAAATATTGCAGCGGTTGCGGCAAATACAAAGCGAATAAATATCCTCCAATATTTTAATAAACTAGCTTATTTTCCAGAGGTATTAACCCCTCCGCCGTCCGCCCCGTTTAGTTAAAAAACCATACTTCTGTTAAAGGAAGTCAATTATCCATTTTTTCATTTTAATAAATTCTGAAGATATGAAACGAGCAATTTCATTCTATTTTGCGGTATTTTTAATTTCCGCATCTATAAAAGTCGGCGCACAAGAAGTTGCGCAAACCAATATCCAGCCCATAAATAATTCGATTTCTCTGGTTTCTAAGCTACAGCCGGTAAGCTTCAATTACGATGCGAAATGGGTAGGCAAGCTGGCAATACCCGATAAAGAATATTACGGATTTGTAGCGGCAGACGTTCAAAAAATTTTTCCAGAACTGATTAAAAGGCAAGCTAAAGATTACACAGTTGGAAAAAATGCTTCCAGAACTGCCACAGTTTCAACTGTAGATTATGAAAGCTTAATACCGCTTTTGGTTGGTAGCATAAAAGAACAGCAAGCGCAAATTGAAGAGCTGAAGCGAGAGCTGAATGCTTTAAAAGAAAAAAATACCAGATAAATTTTAAGCTGATTATGAGGCCGGAACATCAAATTCCGGCCTTTTTTATTTCAAAAACAAATAAATTGTTACATTCAAAGCGAAATAATTGACTTACGTTTATTTTCCTTTATTTGTTATGAGAAATAATTTAGTCTTTTTACTTGTATTGATCTGTTTTGCACTTCGTTCAACAGGTCAACAGATCGTTCAACCAGAAATACCGAAGCCACAGCGAGAATTTCGTGCTGCCTGGGTTGCATCAGTTGCTAATATAAACTGGCCGAGTAAGCCTGGCTTGTCTACTCAGCAACAGCAAGACGAAGCAATTGCTTTACTAGACATACTGAAGAAAAATAATTTCAATGCCGTTATTTTTCAGGTTAGGCCACAAGCAGATGCCTTGTACAAGAGTAATTTGGAACCCTGGTCGTATTTCTTAACCGGCGTGCAAGGGCAGGCGCCGAAACCGTATTATGATCCGTTAGAATTTTGGGTAGAAGCAGCACACGAAAGAGGCTTAGAACTGCATGTTTGGTTAAATCCCTACCGAGCACATCACATATCCGGTGGCGAACCATCAGAATTCTCAGTGGTAAAAAAACACCCCGAACTCGTTTATAAACTTAAACAAGGTTATTGGTGGCTTGATCCATCGAAAAAAGGAACGCAAGATTTATCTGCAGCGGTGGTTAAAGATATTGTGCGGCGCTATGATATAGATGGAGTTCATTTCGATGATTATTTTTATCCATATGCGGAATATAATGGCGGTGAAGATTTTCCGGATGCTGAAAGTTATGCCGAATACCAGGCGGCCGGTGGTAAGCTGGCACGTGGCGACTGGCGCCGCGAGCAGGTAAACGTATTTATTCAAAGAATTTACAAAACGATAAAAGAAGAAAAGAAATATGTGAAATTCGGCGTTAGTCCGTTTGGGATCTGGAGGCCAGGCTTCCCGGCATCTATAAAAGGTTTTGATCAGTATGATAAACTCTATGCTGATGCAAAACTTTGGCTTAACGAAGGTTGGATTGACTATTTTATGCCGCAACTCTATTGGCAGGTCAATAATATTCCACAAAGTTTTCCCGTTTTGCTGGGCTGGTGGCAATCTGAAAATACAAAACAGCGGCATCTTTGGCCCGGAATGAACAGCGGCATTGGCGGTGGTGAAAAAAACAGCGATGAAATTATAAATCAGATTATGATTACGAGGGGTATTTTACCGAAATCACCTGGTGCTGCACATTGGAGTATTGCCGCATTGCTAACACACGAAAGTTTAAGAAATGATTTGCTAAAGGGTCCTTACAAGGAGGAAGCTTTGGTTCCAGCTTCACCCTGGCTGGATAACGAAAAGCCTCTATCACCTAAAGTAGAGGTTGAAAACAGGGAAGCAGACTTATACATTAAATGGAAACCTGCTAATAAAAGTGATGACTTTAAATACATCGTATACACTAATTATGGCGGAAAGTGGAACTATACCATTCTTAATTACAAGAGCAGGTTTTTGCTGGTTCAAAAATCAATCTTTGCAGACCAAGCTAAATTAATCAAGCAAAATTTACAATCGATAGCCGTCACCGCGGTAGATAGGACGGGTAATGAAAGTGAGGTACGGATTGAAGATGTGTTAAAAGAATTTGAAAATAAGTGAGTTTTGAAAGCTAGAGCGAAATAATTCAGCTCAACCGGCATTTCAATAAAAAGTAAGCTTAAAGCATTATTCTATTTTGACACCAATTTTGTCTGCAATTTTGCAACCGGCGCCAATGCAGCTTGCGGCCAGATAATCAATCATTGCCCTTTTTTTATCGTAGAAAGCCTTGTAGCTGTAAACATCGTTTCGCCAAGCCTTAAAGTTTGTGGCATTCATCTGGTCCATTATTGTTGAAATGTTTTGGCCATATGCTTTGGTTGTATGCCAAACACCGCTGGGTATGTAGAAAACCTCGCCCGCTTTTATAATTGATTTAATTGGTGTCGCATTCTTGAAATTTGGGTACTTTTCATAATCAGGATTCATGATGTTTATTGGAGACCTCGAGGCCAGTAAACCACTTTTTCCCGGATACATCAGCTCTTGCTGTTCTCTCGGGAAAACAATAATTTCCTTTTCACCGTAAAGCTGAATAAGCCACGCATGAACGTGGTAGGTGTCTTTATGAATTTCGTAAGCATTTCCAACTCCACCAATGTGTAAGTCCATTCCGTTGGAAAGTTTGTTCTTTAATGCTTTAGCTTTTAACCAGTTTGGCGTACACAAATTCATGTGCAGCGGGTCGAAGTAAGATAACAATTCTGGCAACTGTTTTAGAATATTAAACTTAACAGGGTAAGGTGCTGGGTTTTCCAGTGTGCTTTTTTCCGTTAAGTCGAGAATTTCGGAGATAGAGTATTGCTCGGTAGCAAAAGTTGTTGTTCTATCTCCAAAGTTTTTTCTAAAAAAATCGGGTGTAAACATTTTGTCTCTTCCCCATGCATCTGTCGCGTTTTCGAGGATCACCGGAGTGCCAGTGTTCTGATATTTTTCGATGAATTCCTGGTGAGAAAGATCGTATCTTCTATCAACTGTCGTCATTTTTAGAGCGATTAGGGATTGCAAAAGTGTTCACCATAGCTTGAAAATTATTTCAGTAGAAGGCGACATTCAAATCTATATTTTTTTTACTCAGAACGAAATATAATTATGTTAAATATCTGAAAATCTAGGCCTTATCCATCAGGTAACTTTTAAAGCCTTTAAAATCTGCACCAAGCTTATCTGCATATTTCGGCAGGGTTTCCAAAGCTTTAACTTGCTCTGGGATTTCGATCTTTGCAGCGATATTTTCGGGGAAGATATCAGGGAATTTGCAGGCGTGAGCCGTAGATAAAAATACCGCCGCACTTTTATCCTGGGGATTTTCTGCTCTAAACTTTTCAATCGCTAAGTAGGCAATTGCAGTATGCGGGCAAGCCACATAATCATATTTCGAATCAATTTCTTCGATGCCAGCTAACGTTTCATCATCCGTAAACCGATAAGAAGTTACCAGTTTTTTGAGGTTCTGAACATCACCCGCAAATAAATCCATGATGCGTATCCAGTTGCTTGGCGCACCAACGTCCATCGCGTTTGAGAACGTTTGTGTAGATGGCCTCGTCTCATATACGCCTGTCTCCAGAAATCTTGGTACCGTATCGTTTACATTGGTTGCGGCGATAAATTGTTTAACGGGCAAACCTAGTTTATAGGCAAGTAAGCCAGCGCCGATGTTGCCAAAGTTTCCACTTGGAACTGAAAATACAACTTCTTTAAAGCCTTGTTTTTTTAGTTGTGCGTACGTGTTAAAATAGTAAAATGTCTGCGGAATTAACCTCGATATATTGATAGAATTGGCAGATGTAAGGCGGAACTTTGCGTTCAGTTCCTCATCAGCGAAAGCCAGTTTAACTAGCGCCTGACAATCATCAAAAGTACCCTTTATCTCGATAGCCCTAATATTTTTACCGTTTGTGGTTAATTGCAATTCTTGTATCGGACTAACTTTTCCCTCTGGATAGAGTATTGTTACCCGTGTGTTCGGTACGCCTAAAAAGCCAAGCGCCACTGCACCGCCGGTATCGCCCGAAGTTGCTACCAGAACATCCAACAACTGCTCACCATCTTTTAAAAAGTAAGCCATTACTCTGCTCATAAAACGAGCGCCAAAATCTTTAAAAGCCAATGATGGACCGTGGAAAAGCTCCAACACAAAAGTATTGTCATCTAATTTTACAGCCGGGGCTTCAAAGTTGATGGCATCTTCAACAAGCGTTTTTAAATCCTGAGCAGGAATTTCATCTTTTAACAGCGTAGAGGCTATTCTATAAGCAATTTCTGGCAGAGTGTATTGGTGGATATTTTCGATGAAGTCTGCGTCTATTTGTGGAATATCCACAGGCATGTATAAGCCTTTATCCTGTGGCATACTGTTAAAAACGGCCTCTTTAAAAGAAACACGTAAATCTTTATTATTGGTTGAATATAGTTTCATGTTTAAGTTTTCAGTTCTACCTGATAAGATTACATCAGCTGTTGTCAAATAATATTTACTCGATTACGATTGGTCCCTGGGCATTAACGGAAGATACATACGCTTTGCTGTTGATATTAATTTTATGCAAATGTTGTTGTTGGGCTTTAGTTATTTTTCTCGCAGTTTCTTCATCCTTTGCGAGGGCGAAAACAGAAGGTCCAGACCCGGATATCCCAAAACCGATAGCGCCATTTTCCATAGCAATGGCCCTCATTTCTTCAAAGCCAGGTATCAGGATTGAGCGTGTCGGTTCAACAAGAACGTCTTTCATGCTCCGGCCGATGAGATCGAGGTCGTTCATAAATAAACCACTCACCAAACCCGCCACATTTCCCCATTGCGTAACGGCATCCTTTAACAAAACCTTACTTCTAATCATTTGGCGGGCATCTTTTGTAGGTACATCAACTTCAGGATAAACAATTGCTGCATACATTCCGGCAGGTGTTGGCAGGGAAATTACGTCTAAAGGGTCGTAGCTTCTCACCAAAACAAAGCCGCCTAAAATTGCCGGCGCCACGTTATCTGCATGTCCGTAGCCGCATGCCAGTTCCTCACCTTTCATTGCGAAAGGAACCAGTTCTTTTGGTGATAATAAATCGCCCATTAACTTATTGATGGCGAATAAACCGGCAACAGTACTAGCCGAACTTGAACCCAGGCCGCTGCCGATTGGCATTTTCTTATGCAGTTTTATTTCCACGCCGACATCTAAGCGGTTAATGTGTTGTAAATAATGCTGAACGCTCGCACTTACAGTATTTTTAGCGGCATCCAAAGGTAAGCGGCCATCATCGCCCGAGATGCTTTTAATAACTACTCCGGGCGTCTCCGTCAAACGCATTTCAACCTCATCGCCAGGCTCGTTCACGGCGAAACCTAATACATCGAAACCGCAAACTACATTAGCAACGGTTGCAGGAGCAAAAACGCGAATTACCCTCAACCCGTTTAAGGGGGCTTTCGTGTTGTTAGCAGCTATCTCTACCTTATCCGCAAAGTTTAAATCGTTATTTGGCATTGTAATTTTATATTTCCCGGGATAAAAATCCGGTGGTGCTATTAATTATTTAATGGTTTCTTGCTTTAGCTTAATCTCTTCGCTTTTTAGCTTAAACTACCAACATTTATAATATCGGCAAAAACACCAGCCGCGGTAACTTCGGCACCGGCGCCAGGTCCTTTTACTACTAAAGGGCGAGATTTATATCTGTCTGTAGTGAAAGAAATAATGTTATCACTTCCAGAAAGCATGTAAAACGGATGACTGTCATCAACCATTTGCAAACTAATTTCTACATTTCCATCCTCCAGCTTACCAATATATCGCAACACCTTACCATCCTTTGCTGCCTGATTTTTTAAATCTTCAAAATAGGCCGCATTTTTTTGAAGTTCTGAGTAGAAGTCTTCTACAGATGTTGCATTTAAACATGCTTCTGGTAGGATATTGTCTATTTTTACATCAGCGGCCTCTAATGGATAACCAGCATCGCGGGCGAGGATTAACATCTTACGCATAAAATCCTTTCCATTCAAATCATCGCGTGGGTCGGGTTCGGTATAGCCTAAATCCTGCGCTTCTTTTACCGTTTCGTAAAAACCGGCATCGCCTTTAAAGTTATTGAAGATGTAAGAAATTGTTCCGGATAAAATAGCTTCAATCCTGGCAACTTTATCGCCACTCATCATCAGTTCCCTTAGGGTGCGGATAATGGGCAAGCCTGCTCCAACATTGGTTTCATAATAAAAATCGACGCCGAACTTACGGGCAGTATCTTTAAATGATTTGTATTGCACGAAATCTGCCGAATTGCCTTTTTTATTGCAGGTAACTACCGAAATGCTGCTTTCAAAGATGCCCTGATAAAATTCAATAGGCGATTCTGAGGCTGTGTTATCTACAAAAACGCAGTTCGGTAAATTAAGCGATTTCATGTGTGCCACAAAACCAGCCAAATCTGCACTTTCCCCGTTTAAATTCAACTCTGTTTCCCAGTCTTCAAGCGATAAACCGTCAGCATTGAACACCATTTTGCGGGTGTTGCTTATTCCGGTTACCTTAACTTGCAAATCATTATTTGCTGCCAGAAAAGGCATCTGTTCTTTGAGTTGGTTAAAAAGTGTTTTGCCGATATTTCCTGTACCCAGGCAAAAAATATTCAGCGTACGTTTTAAATCGGTAAAGAAAGCATCATGAACTGCATTTACGGCTTTAGACAAATCAGCTGCGCTTATAATTACCGAAATATTGTATTCTGATGAACCCTGAGCGATTGCCCGAACATTTATTCCGTTCCTACCCAAGGCGTTAAATAGTCTTCCACTCATGCCAGGGGTACGCTTCATGTTTTCGCCGACAATTGCCAGCACCGCTAGGTCATTTTCAATTTCTGGTAAAGCCAGTTTATTTGCATCAAGTTCCAGTTCAAACTCTTTTTTAATCAAAGCAATTGCCTGGCCTGCATCGGTAGGTTTAACAGCAAATGTAATGCTGTGCTCTGATGAAGATTGTGTAATCAGCACCACATTTATCTGCTCTCGCGATAGCAGCGAAAATAATCTTCCGCTAAAACCGGCTTTGCCCACCATGCCGCTTCCGGTAAGGTTTATAATGCTAATGCGATCTATGGATGAGATGCCTTTAATTGGCAGATTTGATGTTTTAACATCGCTTTTTATGTATGTTCCTGAAAAGTCCGGTTCGAAAGTATTCTTAATTACGATTGGAATTTTCTTCATAAAAGCTGGAATCATCGTGGGCGGATAAATCACTTTCGCCCCAAAATAGCTCAACTCCATTGCCTCTGTATAACTCAATTCTGGCAGTGAAAAAGCCTTTTTTACGATGCGTGGATCAGCGGTCATCATACCGTTTACATCCGTCCAGATTTCGATTTCTTCTGCATTTAAAGCTGCGCCCCAAACTGCTGCGGTGTAATCAGAGCCGCCCCGACCTAAGGTCGTTATTCTACCATCGGCATTGCTGGCGATGAAACCGGTTACAAACAAAACCTTGCTCTGGTTAGTCTGATAGAAATCATTGATAAGCATTTCCGTTAGTTCAGTTTCAACTTTTGCCTGCCCGAAATTATTGTCGGTTTTAATTAGTTCCGATCCATTTACATAAAGTGCTTCTGCAAATTGTTGCGCTGCGATGTGCGCAATCATAAAAGATGAGCAGCGTTCGCCGTAGCTCAAGATCTGGTCTTTGGTTTGCATGCTCAGCTCCCGAAGATTTGTGACTGCCTGCAACAGATCTTCTAATTCGTTAAAGAAGATTTTTAAGCGGGTAAACACCGGATTTTGCGCAGCTGCTGGTAGGAGTGAACGGATAACAGCAAAATGTTTAGCCTCAATTTCTTTTAAACTTGAGTCGTAATCTTCGCCACGCTCGGCCCTTTCGGCCATATCTGTTAACAAATTGGTTACGCCACTCATTGCCGATAATACAACTACCGGATTGCTTTCTAATTTTTCTTTGGCCACTATCGTGAGTAGCGTTTTAATGTTCTCGGCCGAACCTACGGATGTGCCGCCGAATTTTAATACTTTCATTAGTCTATTTTATTTTAACCGAAATATTGCCTTGGCTTTTACAAAATTGTGTGGTCTTCAGCCCTGGCAATTCATTCAGTTTGGGTTTAAAAAAAAAGCGTCCCGATTGTATCGGGACGCTTTCTGTGTTTTGTATGTTAATCAATTTACAACAAATTAGCCCCGCGGGTTTATCCCGTGGTAATAATAATTGTTGTAATAATTGAAGTATTAAAAATCATTTGACTAGGTGTATTTTGTACACCGTAAAGTAGCAGAATATTTTTCTTAATTGCAAACAATTTTCAAAAATAACTGAAAATATTTTAATAAAACGTTTAATCAAATGAAATAGCCGCATTTTTTGAACCAAAAACTATTCTGGAATGTTAATTTTTTTTTTGGATTGCGGAGTTAAAAGAATGCTAGCAAAAGAGCGCTGTGAGGTTTTTCTAGACTTGATAAATTTAAAGAAAGCAGAGCTGAAATAATTTTAACAGCTCTGCGCTTATGCTATTATTTCAGCTTACTTAAAGCAGCCTTAATTCTCGGCAACATATCTTTAATGTCCTGCAAGGTACAGGCACCCACTGATGCCCTGAACCAAGGCATATTGTGTTCATTTCCAAATGCAGAAAACGGTACCAATGCTGCTCCAGCTTCATTTATTAGATAAAAGTTTACATCAGCACTATCCTTCAGAATTTTACCCTCCTGGGTACTTTTTCCTATATAATCTATTTTGATGGTTAAGTAAATAGCGCCCATTGGTTCAACTGCGTCAACGTTAAATCCTTCGTTTTTCAAATCGTTAAAACCATTGTAAAGTGCATTTAAACTTTCCTGAATCTGGCCTTTAAAGTTCGTTAAGAAAGTATCAACCTGCCCTTTATTGTTAAAATAGTTCGACATCGCGACTTGTTCAGCTTTCGGGGCCCAGGCGCCCATGTGGCCTACCAACGCTTTCATTCTGTTTACGATATCTTCTGGTCCAAAACCCCATCCCACACGTACACCTGTTGCAGCAAGGCATTTAGAACTTCCATCTACAAAAACGGTAAATTCCCGCATTGCCGGGCGTAAAGAAACCGGATTTACGTGTTCCTTACCAAAAGTTAAAAGCGAATAAATCTGATCGTACATCAGGTACAATGGCTTTTCATCCGCACCGCGACTGGCGTTTTCTTCCAGAACTACATCGCAGATTTCGGCTAAAGAATCCGCATCAAACATGGTTCCCGTTGGGTTTAACGGCGAACATAGTGCTAGTAAAGTTGCGCCTTTTAAATGCGGCTTTAATTGCGCAGCGGTAGGCATAAAATTATGAGCCGCATCGGTTTCTACGGCAATTGCTTTAGCCGAAGTTAAATGGCAATAGTGGTTATTATTCCAGGATGGGGCAGGGAATACAACCGTATCTCCCGGGTCAATTAAGGCAAGGTAAGTTGCGTAAATTAAGGGCCGTGATCCACCGGAAACCAGAATACTGCTTGCATTATAATCTAAGCCGAATCTGTCTTTCAATAATTCGGAAACTGTTTCCCTTAGTTGTAACACGCCATCAGCAGGTGGATAATTAGTTTGATTTGCATGGTATGCTTCAACAATTCCTGCTTTTAACTCTGTTGGAATAGGATAGATGTTAGCATCGAAATCGCCAATGGTTAAGTTAGCGATTGATGCACCTTTCCGCTTCATTTCGTTAACTTCATTACCAATTTTTATAATTTCTGAGCCAATTAATGCACTGGCTAATACGGAAACTTTCATAATTATTTTTTTACCTTAAATGTAATTGCAAAGTTATACTACTTAAAACCTTGGCAATTGTGGAGCACATGCTTCCAGATTGCCCATTTCTTGCAGTAACGGCCTAGCTTACTAATTTTTCAATTGCTTTATTTACTTTTTCGAAACCGAACTGAGACAAAACAGCCTGCATTGATGCAGAAATTTGCTCGTTACAAAGGTTGCCAATGCTCCCCTCGTGTGTATGATGTATTTGGCCCGATGGTGCAAAAGTACCATTTTCTATCTGTTCTCCAACAATTTTGTAAGCCTCTCTAAATGGAACGCCTTGCAGGGCTAAATCATTAACTACCTCTACGCTAAATAAATAGTCGTACTTTTTGTCTTCTAAAATTTGCTCCTTTATGGTAATGTTCTCGAACATAAAACTTGCAATTTCAAGGCATTCGTTTAATGAAGTTATTGCCGGAAAAAGGTTTTCTTTTAATAGCTGTAAATCGCGGTGGTAGCCTGAAGGAAGGTTCGTTATCATCATTGCAATTTCATTTGGCAAAGCCTGAATTTTATTGCAACGCGAACGAATCAGCTCGAAAACATCCGGGTTCTTTTTATGGGGCATAATGCTCGAACCTGTTGTTAATTCTGGCGGGAAGCTGATAAAGCCAAAATTCTGATTGATAAACAGGCAAACATCCATCGCCATTTTGGCTAAAGTTGCGGCAACAGCACTCATTGCCTGCGCTAAAATCCTTTCTGTTTTACCGCGGCCCATTTGCGCATAAACCACATTGTAATTTAAACTTTCGAAGCCAAGTAATTCAGTGGTTAGTGTTCTGTTTAAAGGAAATGAAGAGCCATAACCTGCGGCAGAACCTAAAGGATTTTTATTGGTAATTTTCCATGCAGCAAGCATCAGTTCCATATCATCGGCAAGACTTTCAGCGTAGGCACCAAACCATAGCCCGAAAGACGATGGCATTGCAATTTGCAAATGGGTGTAGCCCGGCATTAATTTTTCTTTATGGGTATTGCTTAAATCGATGAGCTGAGTAAACAAAGTAGATGTTTGGTTAACCATATCCTCGATACAGGCCCGGAAGAAGAGTTTCAAATCAACCAGAACCTGGTCGTTACGGGAACGGCCACTGTGAATTTTTTTGCCAGCCTCGCCAATACGCTTGGTAAGCAACCATTCCACCTGAGAATGCACGTCTTCAACAGTGTTCTCAATAGTGAAATTTCCTGCTTCAATTTCAACATAAATATTCTTAAGCTCTTGCTGAATATTTTTTAGTTCATCAGCAGTAAGCAAATTAATGGTTTCAAGCATTTGAGTATGTGCTAAAGAACCCAGCACATCAAATTTTGCCATTTGTAAATCAAGTTCGCGGTCTTTACCAACGGTAAACGATTCTACAAATTTGTTTACATCTATATTTTTTTGCCAAATTTTCATATCTAAACTTCGTCAGTTTCGAGGAGCGAAGCAATCCTCTTTGGTTTTCAAAATGCAAAGCGCAACATTTGCAAATCAATTGCTTCATGCTTCGCGATAGCCGTTATTTCAGTCTAACTTATCACCGGTTTCAACATGTTCACGTAGCCTTCAACACCTTCTGCAACCTCTCTAACGTACAAAAATTCGTCGGCCATGTGCGAGCGACCAGAAAATCCTGGTCCACATTTAACCGATGGAATATCTAGTAAAGCCTGGTCTGATGTGGTTGGTGAGCCATAAGTTGTTTTACCCAATGCAACACCAGCCTGAACAACCGGATGGTTTTTATCAATTGATGATGGCTTTAAACGAATCGAGCGTGGCGTAACATCACAGTCTACATTTGCCCTGATAATCTCTAAAACTTCCTCGTTAGAGTAAGCGTCAGTAACCCGAACATCAACGGTAAAAGTACAGTTTGCGGGTACAACATTGTGTTGCGAACCGGCATTTATAATGGTAACCGTCATTTTAAGTGGCCCGAAAACTTCTGATACCTTTGGAAACTGATAATTCCTGAACCACTCGATATCTTTAAGTGCTTTATAGATCGCATTTTCGCCTTCTTCGCGTGCTGCGTGGCCCGCTTTACCATGCGAAACACAATCCAAAACGAGCAATCCACGTTCGGCAATGGCAAGATTCATTTCTGTTGGTTCGCCAACAATACCAAATTCAAGTGCACCTAAATCCGGTAAAACTAACTCCAAGCCATTATTGCCAGAAATTTCTTCTTCCGCAGTTGCGGCAAGGCAAATATTATATTTTAAATTTTCCTGTTGGTAGTAATACAAAAATGTACCAATTAAGGAAACCAAACAGCCACCGGCATCGTTACTGCCCAGGCCGAATAGCTTATCGCCCTCAATGGCTGCATCGTATGGGTCGCGGGTATAACCAGAATTTGGCTTAACCGTATCGTGGTGCGAGTTTAACAAAACGGTTGGTTTGCTGGCGTCGAAATGCTTGTTGTAAGCCCAAACATTATTCATTTTTCGCTGCGTTTTAATTCCCCGCTCTTCTAAAAACTGGGCAATTAAATTTGCTGTTCTGTCTTCTTCTTTGCTAAAAGACTGGATGCGGATAAGCTGCCGCAACAAATCCAGACTTTCTTTTTGTATATTTTCTAATAACATAGTATCGAGTAGTTGTATCAGGGAACAATTTGTGCCTATAACCTAAATTATTCCCTGATACTTTTAACCTTCTTTTGTATATAAGTTTCCTGCCTTTAAGGCTGATAATTTAATGCCTTTTATCAATGATGAGCTAAAACCATTGTGTTCCATTTCGTTTAAACCAGCAATGGTACAGCCTTTCGGCGAAGTTACCTTATCTATTTCTGATTCCGGGTGTGTGCCATGCAATAAAAGCAAATCTGCCGCTCCTTTTGCGGTTTGTACCGCCATTTTCAGGGCTTCATCTGCATGGAAACCGATTTCTACACCACCCTGTGACGCCGCCCTTATCGCCCGTAGAAAGAATGCGATACCACAGGCACAAAGCGCCGTTGCTGAGGTCATCAAGTCTTCATTTATTTTTACAACCGAGCCTACCGTTTCAAACATTTTAGTCACTTCGGCCATATTTTCTGCAGATGCATTATCGCTCGCCATGCAAGTCATCGATTGGCCAATCGCAATCGCCGTGTTTGGCATCACGCGTACCACCTCAACATCATCGCCTAATTTTGCCCGAACCGCGGCGCAACTTACACCAGAAATTACCGAAATAACCAGATGTTTTGCTGCGTTAATCGAGCTGCTTATTTCCTCCAAAACCGTATTTAATTGTTGGGGCAAAACCGCAAGAATTACAACATCTGCATCCGTAATGGCTTGTTTATTATCATTGGTCACCATAAATCCGGCAGCTGCGAAAGCGTTAAGGTGGCTAATGTTTCTTCGCGTTAGCGTGATATCGCCCGCGCTTGCAAAATCTGCTTTCACTAAGCCTTTTGCTAAAGATAAACCAATATTCCCGCTTCCAATTATGGCAATTTTTTTCATGTTAATTATATTTTCTTCGGGTTAATAATACCGATTTTTGACTCGCCATTTTCTTTGAAAAGCAATTGCAGCATTCCAGTTAATGTTAGTCCTGCTATGCACTGCAATCTTTTTAAACTGCTTGCTATGCTCAGGTACGAAACAACTATATCTTCGGCTGCAAATGCTTCGTGCCTCAGCATCACCGTTTATTAAGGGTTGCTGCTAAAAAAGTATTTCCGTTTCTATCAGGTTTAGCTAACTTCAAACTGTACCTAAAAGAAAAGCTGGCACCGCGGCCAATCTGCTCACTGCCAATATAAGTACCTTAAAAGCTTTCGCCTTATTTTAGCATCTTAGTTCCGAAACTGCCATTGGCAAGTTCTCCAAGTTCGTTTGCTTTGCCAATATATACTGCAGAAACACCTTTCTTAATTGCCTCAAAAGCGTTATGCAATTTAGGAATCATTCCACCCTGAACGGTTCCATCTGCTTTTAATGCATCGAACTCATCGGCTTTAATTTCCCTAACCACCGAATCATCGTCGTTCACATCTTTTAAAACACCTTTTTTTTCAAAGCAATATACCAAACGCGTTTCATATTTAGCAGCCATGGCTACAGCTACTGATGAAGCAATTGTATCTGCATTGGTGTTTAGCAACTGTGTATCGCCATCGTGTGTAATTGCGCATAAAACGGGCACTAAACCCGCATTTAGTAAATTATCTAAAGTTTCTGTAGAAACCGAATTTTCATCTAAATCACCAACAAAGCCGTAATCAATTGTCTCGCCTAAATCTTTTCCGGCAGACAGCACTTTTTGAACCGGACGTTTTTTTGCCCTGATAATATTTCCATCAGCACCAGTTAAACCAATGGCATTGCTTCCTTTCGCTTGTAACTGAGCAACCATGTTTTTGTTAATTAAACCTGCGTAAACCATGGTCACAATCCGCAAAGTTTCGATATCAGTAATGCGGCGCCCTTCAACCATTTTTGCTTCAATGCCTAAACTTTCGCCAAGTTCAGTTGCAATTTTACCACCGCCATGAACCAAAATCTTATCGCCGGGTAAAGCCGTAAAATCCAGCAAAAACTGATGTAAATTCTCAGAGTTGTCGATTACGTTTCCACCAATTTTTATAATTGTAAGTTGCTTCATAGTTTTTTGAGTATCATCATTGCGGGGCACGAAGCAATCTTAATGCCCCAGCTATATTAAACTAATCCAAAGTTTCAAACAAATCTAGCCAAGCAGGATTTAACTTCCTGATCAATTCTATTATTCGTTTCCTATTGCCGCTTTTAACACGTTTCTTCTCGGCAATTGCGTCTTCTATATTTGAAAAAATCGTCATAAAGTTGGTGCTTCGTACTCTTATTGACGAAGTGTTTTTTACATTTCTTCCAACATTGCTTTAATTACCGCCTGCGCCGCCCATAAACGGTTTCCAGCTTCATGAATGACCAGCGAATTTGGTCCGTCCAGAATTTCCGAAGATAATTCCAAATCGCGGCGAACAGGCAAACAGTGCATTACTTTGGCGTCGTTGGTAAGCTTCAGTTTCTGGTTGTTCATCATCCAGCCATCAGGATAGGTTAAAACCTTGCCATACTCTTTATAACTGCTCCAGTTTTTTACATAAACATAATCAGCGCCTGCCAAAGCCTCTTCTATATTGTATTGAATGTTTGCGCCTGGTGTAAATTCTTCGGCAAGTTCGTAACCTTCAGGTTGCGCAATTGTAAAATCGATCATTCCTTCTACCTGTGCCTTACACATCCACTCGGCAAATGAATTCGGAACCGCTTGCGGTAAAGCTTTTACGTGTGGCGCCCAGGCCAAAACTACTTTCGGCTTTTTGCCGTCAGGATGTTTCGTCCATGTTTCGTGGATGGTAATAATATCAGCAAAACTTTGTAACGGATGGCGTGTTGCGCTTTCCAAACTTACTACAGGCACAGCGCAGTAGTTCACAAATTTATTAAAGAAATCTTCCGAGTAATCTTCCTCCCGGTTGTTTAATTTTGGAAAAGAACGTAAGCCCAAAATATCACAATACTGGCCCATCACCGCCGCCGCTTCGCGGATGTGTTCAACGGTAGAGCCGTTCATTACTACGCCATCCTGCGTTTCCAGGGCCCAACCTTCTTTATCCAAATTCATTACCATCACATTCATACCTAAGTTTAAGGCTGCTTTTTGAGTGCTTAAACGGGTGCGTAAACTCGGATTCATAAAAACTAAACCCAAGGTTTTGTTTTTACCCAAACTTTGATGTGAATAAGGATTCGCTTTTAAATCGAGCGCATCTTTTACAAATTCTTTGATGCTCGAAACATCGTGTACGGAAGTAAATAACTTCATAGTTTTAGGGTTTAAGGTTTGAGGTGTAGGGTTTAAGGTTTTCCTGCACCACCTCTTAAAAATTTCAAAAAAGCAATTAGCATTGCTCTAACTCGTGCCTCGCAATGACGAGTGTATTATTTTACCAACTCCCCAAAGGCCGCCAGAAATTCATCAGCATGCGCCTTGGTTAAATTTAAAGCCGGCAATAAACGAATAACGTTCGGCTTTGCTTCGCCAGTAAAAATGTGATGCGTAAATAACAGTTCTTTTTTAACATGAGTAAGCTCCGCTGGCAATTCAATTCCAATCATCAATCCACGGCCGCGAACTTCGATAACCTGCTCAAATTTCTTCAGCTCAGTGATTAAATACTCGCCAATTTCTTCTGCATTTTTCATCAGGTTATCGTTTTCCATAACTTCTAACACCGCCAGAGCGGCAGCGCATGCCAAATGGTTACCGCCGAAAGTGGTTCCTAATTCGCCATGCCACGGTTTAAATTTAGGCGCTATTGAAATTCCTGCAACAGGAAAGCCATTACCCATTCCTTTCGCCATGGTATAAACATCAGCCTCAACGCCCGAATAGTCGTGTGAGTAAAACAGCCCTGTTCTTCCGTAGCCGCATTGAACCGAATCGGCGATGTATACCGAATTATATTCATCACAAAGAGTGCGGATTTTCTGCAAAAAGCTTTTCGACGCTTCCTTAATTCCGCCCACGCCCTGAATACCCTCAATAATTACAGCCGAAATTTCGTTTCCCTGTGCCTTGAAGGTATCTTCCAATGCTACTTCATTGTTAAAAGGCAGGAATATTACATGCTCATTTTGATTTACAGGAGCGACGATTTTGGGGTTGTCGGTTACTGCAACAGCTAAAGAAGTTCTGCCGTGGAAAGCCCCTGTAAAAGCAATTACTTTTTTTCTGCCATTGTAAAACGAGGCAAGTTTTAATGCGTTTTCATTGGCTTCTGCACCAGAGTTAACCAAAAATAATTGGAAATCTTTTTTACCGGAAACCTGACCCAATTTCTCTGCCAATTGGGTTTGAAGAGGAATTTTAACAGAGTTGGAATAAAAACCCACTTTGTTTAATTGATCCGTTAAACGATTTACATAATGCGGATTGGTGTGGCCAATAGAAATTACCGCATGACCGCCATATAAATCTAAGTATTTTTGTTCATTCGCATCCCAAACATTGCTGCCAGATGCTTTTGTAATTTCTATATCATTAAGAGGATAAACGTCGAATAATTGCATTGTATTTAAGTTATAAGTAGTACGTTTTAAGTTGTAGGTTTGGATGCATATTTACTTCTCACTCTTCCAATCAAGCTGATAAGCATTGCCTTAACTTCATTAATACTGTTTGATAAAATTGAAAACTGTTCTTCTGTTAAATAATCTAAATCTTTAGATAAAATCAAAAAATATTCTGTTTCATTAGCTGAACCTAAAGATATATTTAAAAAATTAGCTAAATCTGCCTGGGTATTTTTACCACATCCTTCTGCAATATTAGCTGGTATTGATGAAGCAGCTCGCCGCAGTTGATTTGTTAAGCTATAAATTTCTTCTTTTGGAAACCTGGCACTAGCTTTATAAATACTAAGTGTAATTTGATGGGCTTTTTCCCACACTTTTAACTCTTCGAAATTCTGCATACACTTATTACTTAAAACTTATAACGTACCACTAAAAATTAGCTGCTTTCAACTTCAAGCCTGCTGTTTCTGCAAGGCCAAACATTAAGTTCATATTTTGCACGGCCTGGCCGCTTGCACCTTTTAAAAGGTTGTCTATAATGCTGATAATGAACAATCTATTTCCGTGTTTTTCTAAATGAACCAACGCTTTATTGGTGTTTACAACTTGCTTTAAATCGATATTTTTCCCGCTAACGTGTGTAAACGGGTGTGTGCTGTAGTAATCCTGGTAAAGGTTTTGTGCCTCTTCAAGCGTTAATTCACTTTCTAAATACATTGCAGCCAAAATCCCCCGGGTAAAAGCGCCGCGTTGCGGGATGAAACTCAGTGAATCTGAAAGACTCGGTTGCAACTGCAATAAACTTTCTCCAATTTCATTCAGGTGTTGATGTTCAAAGGCCTTGTAAATGGAAAGGTTGTTGTTTCTCCAGCTAAAATGTGAAGTTGCTGCGAGGCTTTGTCCGGCTCCGGTCGAACCTGTTGTTGCATTGATGTGAACCTCACTTTTAATTAAGCCTTTTGCAGCCAAAGGCAACAACCCCAATTGAATACACGTTGCGAAACATCCTGGATTAGCAATATTTTGTGCTGATTTTATTTTATCGCGATTTAACTCCGGCAAACCATAAATAAAGTCACGGCTTTCAAATTTACCATTCGCAGTTAACCTAAAGTCCTGCGACAAATCGATGATTTTAATTTTATCGTTAACTGGGTTGGCAGCTAAAAACTTCTTCGCATCGCCGTGTCCAACGCAAAGAAAAAGTACATCAATATCTTGTGGAACATCACCTACAAACTTTAAATCAGTTTCGCCGAATAAGTCTGTATGCACATCAGAGATTAAATTTCCTGCATTGCTCGTACTATTTACGAAAGCGATTTCTACGTTGGGGTGATTCACCAGAATACGGAGCATTTCGCCACCTGTGTACCCGGCACCACCAATAATTCCTGCTTTAATTTTGTTCATTATTAAATTATATCAATTCTGTAAAGAAAAAATTCGTTGTCTGGCTCCTGTTTTTTAAAGCCAATGGTTTCATATAAGCTTTGTGCTATGTAGTTATCTACTGCCGTTTCCAATTGCACAAAAGTAGAACCCTCTGTTTTTGCGAAATCCATAACTGTTTTGATCAACTGCTCACCAATTCCCTGCTTGCGGTAGTCAGTTACAACAAATAAATCATTCAAAATCCAGTTTTTAGTCAATCTGGCAGATGAATATTTGGGATACAATTGCGTAAAGCCCACAGGCTTATTTCCGTCTAATGCGACAAAAATTACTGATTCATTATTTTCTAAGCGGGCATCAATAAAACCCTTCGCCATTCCCAAATCAGAAAACTTTCCGTAAAAAATTCTGTATTGATTGAATAGACCAACTACTAAGTTAGCTTCATTTAGTTCAATACGTTTAATTTCTATTTTACTCACAATCTGTTCTGTCATTTTGAGTTGATGGATAGGAGAAAAGGATAAATTCTAAATCTTGATTTGTTTCATTCGAGATTTTATGCTTGTCACCTGCTTTAATTTGTATGCCCGTATTTGCATTGACTAAAACAGCTTCATTCTCAATAAAAAATGTGGCCTGCCCTTTCAAAATGTAGAAAAATTGCTCTGCATAAGTGTGAAAATGTAATCTTTCAGCAGTTTGAGCGGGCATTAACTCTTGCTTAATGGTTGCATCAGGCTTAATTACGAAATTCCATCCATCGCAATTGTCACCCCACTTGTAATGGCTTAAACACTTATTTTTTGAAAGGATTTTATTCATACTTTATTTCTTGTCCTTCGACAAGCTGAGGATGACAATGTAAAAAAGCTTTGCTTTAGCCTTTTAGCTTTCTGCTTCTGCTCCATTTACTTTATGCCAAATCATCACCTGGTTACCAAAAATCTTCGAGAAACCCTTAACATCTTCACCACTCCAGGCATTGTTCATTTCGCCATAGCTGCCAAATTTATTGCTCATCAAATCATGGTTAGATTCAATACCAATAATTTGGAAGCGGTAAGGCATCAACTCTACAAACACTTTACCGCTCACAACCTTTTGCGTATCGCTTAGGAAAGCTTCTATGTTCCGCATTATCGGGTCGTGGAATTGACCTTCGTGCAACCAGTTTCCGTAGAAAGATGATAATTGTTCCTTCCAGCTTAATTGCCATTTGGTTAAAGTGTGTTTCTCTAAAGTATGGTGTGCTTTGATAATGATAATAGGTCCGGCTGCCTCGAAACCAACACGCCCTTTAATACCAATAATGGTATCGCCAACATGGATATCGCGACCAATACCAAAAGGCTGCGCAATGGCTTGCAATTTTTGAATCGCCCTAACTGGCTCCAAAGTTTCTCCATCAATGGCAACAAGTTCTCCTTTTTCAAAGGTTAACTCTAGCTTACGCGATTCAGTTTCTGTAACCTGGGTTGGCCAGGCACTTTCAGGCAAAGTTTCGTTTGATGTTAGCGTTTCTTTTCCACCAACCGATGTTCCCCATAAACCTTTGTTAATGGAATATTGTGCTTTTGCAGCACTGTATTCGACTCCATGTTCGGCTAAGTATTCTATTTCCGCTTCGCGGGATAATTTCAGATCTCTAATCGGGGTAATAATTTCAACTTCCGGTATCAGAATATTGAAAATCATGTCAAATCGTACCTGGTCGTTGCCTGCACCTGTACTGCCATGAGCTACATAATCAGCACCGATTTTTTTTACGTAGTTTGCAATTGCAGTGGCCTGACTAACACGTTCTGCACTAACGGAAAGTGGGTAGGTTGCGTTTTTTAATACATTACCAAAAATTAAATATTTAATGCATTCATCGTAATAACTTTTAGTTTCATCTACTACGGCGTGAGATTTCACACCTAAAGCATAGGCTCTTTTTTCAATTTCCTGTAACTCTTCGTCAGAAAAACCACCGGTATTCACAATTACCGAGTGAACTTCCAGTCCACGGTCTTGAGCAAGATAAATACAACAAAATGAGGTATCAAGACCTCCGCTAAAAGCTAAAACTACTTTGTTCATCTGAGTTATAATTAATTTTAATGTAAGGGGTTAAGCTTGCGGGGTAATCACTTTTTTCTTAAGCCATCCACAAGCAACTCATCACTACTTATTAAATAAAAGGGTAAATAAAAACATCAATACTTTAAAGCCTGATTTTGGCTTCGGCTTTACAACTAAACGCTGTTTAATGCGCATAAAGCGCTCGTATAATTTGGGTTTTTTCTGTAACTCTTCGGCAAATTTTTTGGCAGCATCATGTTTTTGAGTTGCCGGATCATAAAGCATAGCTGTACACATACAGTTTTTACGCTCCTTCATTTTCAAAATTTCGAAGTTTACACAACTTTGGCAGCCTTTCCAAAATTCCTCATCCTGTGTTAATTCGGAGTAGGTAACGGGCTCGTACCCTAAATCAGAATTTATTTTCATTACGGCCAAACCCGTGGTTAAGCCAAAAATCTTCGCCTTTGGGTACAGCGTTCTGGAAAGTTCGAAAACCTTTTCTTTAATGGCATGCGCTAACCCGGCTTTTCTAAATTCGGGAGAAACGATTAAGCCAGAGTTGGCTACAAATTGCCCGTGGCTCCAGGTTTCGATGTAGCAAAAGCCGGCCCATCGTCCATCGTTGTGGAATGCAATAACCGCTTTGCCTTCCTGCATTTTATTTGCAACATAGTCAGGAGAACGTTTTGCAATACCCGTGCCGCGTGCTTTCGCAGATTCGGCCATCTCGGTTACGATTTGTTCTGCAAATACACGATGTTCAGGAAGTGCAACCTGCACTATAAATTCGTTAATATCCATTCGTTTTCTAACGAAAAATTATAAGTATTCTTGTTAATTGGGTTTTTAGAGAGGATCAATTCCTCATTACGTTTAGTTGAGTACTAAATACGTGGAGTGAAATTTTGCCGGCTGCTGGGATAGTGAAATACGGGCTGAAACTGATTAATAAACATAGTCTTTCCGAGCGCTAATTGCGCTGTAATAACAGAAAGTTTATGTAAAAATATTTTAATCATTTCTCGCGTATTTAAACGGCTTTAACTCTATTGAGGTGCAAAGGTTTAAATAATAATTGAGTTACACAATATTTTTTAACTTTTTTACATTTTTTATAATTTTAATAAAAGAAAAAGCCCCGAAATTTTTCCGGGGCTTTTTCTTTTATTTTTTGGAAAGGCCAACTGAGACCCTAGTTCCATCTAAGAAGAAATTTAACTTTTTAGGGCTCGCGTTTGGTGGCAGCTGGAAAGACCAAACTGCTTGCGATGATGCTTCCGGCTCCGGATTTGTGTTTCCTGAGCTTTCTCGTCCGGTAATTGAAGTTCCGTTATCCAACTCCAATCTAGCGTCTGAACTCGATACCGAGAAAAACTTTTTAGCCTCTAATGTGCTCTTGTTCGTTACCTGTAAGTTTAATGTAAGTTCCGAACCGGTCGCTTTGCCTTCTGCATCTTTCAACTCCATTGATGATGCTGAAGTAACTTTTACCAACGCTTCTCGTGCTTTACCTAAAATTGCACTGTCTGGCATTACTGAATAATCAACAGTTTCTGGCGCATTTTCCGATTTAGCCGGTACGGTTACAGTTGTTTCCGTTTTAGTAATTGTAGTATCAGCTGGTTTGTCTTTTGTTGAACTGCTGCACGATGAAATTGCAATTACTGCTGTACAAATAAGTGTTAGTGTTGAGATGTTTTTTATCATTTTTAAATGGTTAAGTGGTTTGGCAAAAATAAAATTATAATCGTTATTTAACATTAAGGTTAGTAAACGATTAAGTAAACTTTATATGAACAGGCAATTGTTTGTTTTGTTTTTCGGGGAAGAAAATCCTTAATAAATTTTAACATGTGCTTAACAAGATTTAACATTCTCATTGGTATTTAACACTGATATTTGTTCGGCTGTAGCGAATATATGAGCACATCCGTTTTAATAGAAACTTAATGTAATCCCTAAATTTATGAAGACTTCTACTTTCAGTTATCTCAAAGCAATCTCTTTTCGTGTACTTTTAATATGCTCAGCAGTGGCTGCATTAACCTCATGCGGCAAAACGGAAAATGCCGATATCACAATGTCGTATTTAAGAATTATAAACGCATCTCCATCCTTAGCAACCTATAACGTTTATTTAAGCGGTAACGCACTCAATTCGGCAGCTCTGCCATTTGCAGGTTCAATTTCTTACGTTTCCAGGCCGGCCGGCACTTATAATTTAAAATTTACCAGTGGAAGTTCGATAGAAAGTTTGCTTAGCAAAGACATTTCAATGAATGCCGGTGCAAGTTATTCATACTATTTAATCAATAAACCCGGGCAACTAGACGGCTTTCTGATTAATGAGTCCCTTAATGGTGGCTCTGCGGATAAATCCTACATCAGGTTTATTAATCTGTCGGCCGATGCACCGGCGTTAGACCTGATAAAAACCGGAACTACCACTTCTTATGGCGCAAACAAAGCCTTCAAAACTGCGGGCAGTTTTGTAGAAGTAGCCCCGGGTACTTACTCATTGGATGCTAAAGAAACCGCCTCCGGAATAGTTAGAACAACTAAAACCGAGGCAACTTTTTCGGCAGGAACTTATTATGATGTTATTTGTGGAGGGTTGATTACACCTGCAAATGATACTGAAAGAAGTTTGAACTTACAGGTTTTAGCTGTGAAATAGCCTGATTTCTCCACCATAAACAACAATATTTTGCGGTTGCCTTACAATAAGGCAACCTTTTTTTTATGTCGAAAATTATACAAAGCAATAATTTGAAATACAAAAATTCTTTAAAATCTCCTATAGTTCTAAAATACAGACGTATTAAGCCAGGCTTATTGTATCAATTACACACTCTTATTTAGAATTATTCAAAATAATTTGGATAATAAAATTTTCTATCGTTATTTTGCGTCTGTTTAGAATTAATCCAAATAAATTTAAGATGCATACAATTAGACTATTCAGTTTCTCAGTTTTTATTTCGTTTCTCAGCCTCGGCGCTTTTTCACAGCAATTTTCGACTATAAAGGGTACCATTACAACTGCTAACGGCAAGCCCGCGGCCTACATTTCGGTTGGTTTGAAAGGAAATGGAAATGGTACATTAACTGATGATAACGGTAAGTTTACGATTCATCGGGTTAAGGCGGGAAGCTACACCATTAAAGCTTCGGCGGTTGGCATAAATGCTTCGGAGAAACCAGTAACCGTTGCGGCCGGTGAAACTAAAACCATCGACTTTGTATTATCTGAAAATGACCAGGCTTTAGAAGAGGTTACAATCGCGGGAAAAAATAACCGATATAAAATTAGTCTGCCATCGGCATCGCTGCGCTTAAACGAGCCACTGCTCGAAGCGCCTCAAAACATTCAAACAGTAAGTGATCAGGTAATAAAAGACCAGCAGATTATTAGTATGAGCGATGGTTTAATTAGAAATGTTAGCGGCGCCGTTCGGGTAGAACATTGGGGCGATATGTATACAAATATTACGATGCGTGGTTCTCAAATTCAGGCAATGCGCAATGGATTTAATGTTGTTTCCTCGTTTTGGGGCCCGCTTACCGAAGATATGAGTTTTGTAGATCATATTGAATTTGTTAAAGGGCCTGCTGGTTTTATGCTCGGTAACGGCGACCCAAGCGGTTTGTATAACGTAGTAACAAAAAAGCCAACCGGATTTAACAGGGGCGAAGTGTCTTTTACGCTTGGCAGCTTCGATTTGTACAGAACAACTGTAGATTTTGATCATAAATTAACCAGTGATGGAAAATTATTGTTCAGGCTAAATACCGCGGTGCAAAATAAAGGTTCTTTCCGCCCTTATGAGCAAAATGACCGTTATAGTGTTGCACCTGTGTTAAGTTATCAGCTTACAGATAAAACCAAAATTACTGCCGAATATACTTTCCAAAATGCAAAGATGACTGAAGTTGGTTCGTACTATATTTTTTCTCCGAAGGGATATGCAACTTATCCCCGTGAGGCAACCATGACCCAGCCCGACTTGCCTCCAACACGTATTAACGACCAAAGCTTATTTCTAAACTTACAACATAATTTCGACGAAAACTGGAAATTAACGGCTCAGGCTGCGTATTTCAACTATAGCCAGGTAGGTTACAGTTCCTGGCCATCTGCGGTTAATGCAAATGGAACAATTATCAGAAATGTTGCCATCTGGGATGCGGCCAGCAGCATGAAACTTGCCCAACTATTTATTAATGGCCAGGTTAAAACAGGCGGTGTCAACCACAGAATTTTGGCTGGATTTGATGGGGGTAAGAAAAATTATATGGCCGATTGGGGTCAGTCGCATGATTTAGACCTGCCTTCTTCGCCTTTTGATTTGAATAATCCAGATTTCGGTTTCCCGGCAAATGGTTTCCCGAATTTCGACAGAATTACATCTTTACAACAGCGGGCAATTAATGCCGGCGGCTTAATGGATTCGAAGTATTTGAGTGCTTATGCTCAGGATGAATTAGGCTTTTTTGATAATAAACTGCGTTTAACGTTAGCCGGTCGCTATACTTTTGTAAGTCAGTCGGCTTGGGGAGCTGCGCCAGATAAAGCTAAAAAAGTTACGCCTCGAGTTGGTTTAAGTTTCTCGGTAGATAAAAACACCGCAATTTATGCAGTTCATGATGAAGCCTTTACACCTCAAAGCGGCTTAATCCGCAATGGCGGTAAAGTTGAGCCAATTACCGGAACGAATAATGAAGTCGGAATTAAGAAAGACTGGTTCGATGGAAAGTGGAACACAACTTTATCAGCTTACAGAATACTTAAACAAAATGTATTAACTGCCGACCCAACAAACTCGCCAGGGCAAAATTTCAGCGTAGTTTTAGGTGAAAAAAAATCGCAGGGCATTGAGTTCGATATAAGAGGTAAAATTACAGATGGTTTAACCTTGATTGCAAACTATGCTTATACAGATTCGAAAGTTACCGAAGTTACGCCGGGCGTTACAGGAATTAATGTTGGCGATGTTATCCCGGGTTTCGCCAAACATGTATCAAATGCCTGGCTAACTTACACGCTTCAAAATGGTGCACTCAAAGGCTCTGGCGTTTCTGCTGGATTTACCTACCTGGCCGGCCGCGCAACAGACACGTGGAGTGTCGGGCTTCAAAAGCTGCCAAACTATTTTAAGCTTGATGGCGGATTGTTTTACGAACATTCGAAATTCAAAATTACAGGTAATGCCTTTAATATCCTGAACAAATATTTATTTAGCGGCTCGTATTACCAGTATTTAAACGCTTATTACTATCAAGCAGAAGCACCTAGAAACTACCGAGTAAGTGTTGCTTATAAATTTTAATCAGCATCGATGTCTGAAAAAAAGAAAAATAAAACCTTTAAATATTGGGTGGGCAGAATCCACCTCTGGCTCGGATTAACATCCGGGCTATTTGTTTGCTTTTTAGGGATTACGGGATGTATTCTTGCTTTCGAAAGGGAAATTGAAAACGTTAGTCAGCCTTACCGAAAGCTCGAAGTGCAAAACAAAGCCTTGTTGCCACCAACAAAACTGAAGGAAATTGCAGATAAGGCCTTACCTGGTAAACATGCGCACAGCATTAATTATCAGCCTGGAAATAGCGCACAAGTTGTTTACTACAATTTCGAACCCGAATATTATTACATCGTTTTTGTTAATCAATACACGGGTAAAGTGCTAAAGGTGAAAAACATGGATGATGATTTTTTTAGAATTGTTATCATGGGCCATTACTATCTATGGCTGCCGCCGAACATCGGGCAGCCAATTTTAACCACCGCAACCTTAGTTTTTGTTTTGCTGTTGATATCGGGATTAATTCTTTGGTGGCCCAAAAATAAAGCAGCATCAAAACAACGTTTTACAGTTAAATGGAATGCAAAGTGGCGCCGCGTAAATTACGATTTTCATAACGTACTGGGTTTTTACATCACCTGGATAATAATTTTTATCGCCTTAACTGGAATGGTAATGGGTTTTCAATGGTTTTCAAAATCGGTGTATTTTGTAACCTCCGGCGGGAAATCTTTAACCGAATTTAGCGAAGCCTTTTCTGATACCACAAAAAATTCCAGTTTAAAAGTTAATGCACCGGCGGCCGATAAAATTTGGGAATCGTATGTAAAAGCCGACCCAAAATTTCAGGGAAGCCTTGATGTTCATGTGCCTGAAAATGAAAAGGCTTCCATAGAGGTTGCCAAAAACCCTGATCCTGAAACGTATTGGAAAACAGATTACAGGTATTTTGATCAGCATACTTTTAAAGAAATTGAAGTTAAGCATGCTTTTGGGAAATTTAAAAATACAAGTGCTGCCGACAAAATTTACCGCATGAACTATGATATACACGTTGGCTCAATAGCTGGTTTGCCAGGTAAGATAATTGCTTTCTTCGCAAGCCTGATTGCGGCAAGCATGCCAGTTACAGGTGTTTTAATCTGGATCGGAAGAAATAAGAAAAAGAAGAAAATGACCACAACAATCAAATAAACCGTTATGAAAATCTTAAATCTGTTCCTTTTACTTACCGTACTTTTAACAGCCGGTGCTAACGCTCAGGAGAAATTAGAGCAAGACAGAAAGGCGATTAAATCTTTAGCAGGTTTTTACAAAGTGAACTTCAATTACGGCGAAGTAACTTCTCCAAATCCGGATTACACATTTAGTAAACCTTACCGAAGTCATGGTAACGAATGGGCTGAAATTATTGTTGATGAGCCTAAAAGAATCGTTATCCAACATATGTTAGCCATTGATGACAGCACAGTAATTAAGCATTGGCGGCAAGATTGGACTTATGAAGACGCCAACATTATGCTATACACGCAAGATAATGCATGGAAAAAAGGGAATTTAACTGCTGCAGATGTTAAAGGAAAATGGACTCAAAAAGTTTATCAGGTTGATGATAGTCCGCGGTACCAGGGTTACGGAACCTGGAGCCACGTTGGTGGCCATGATTCCTGGTCTAGCGAAACCGATTCTCCACTTCCCAGAAGAGAATCGACTGTTCGAAAAGATTACAATGTATTAAATCGCGGTAGCAGAATTACCATTACCAAAGAGGGTTGGATGTTTGAGCAGGACAATAAGAAAGTGCTCCGTACAGTGAATGGAGATAAACTTCTGGCTGTGGAAAAAGGCTATGAAGAATTTACTAAAACAGACCCGAAAAAGTTCGACTATGCGAAGAAGTGGTGGCAGATTCAGAAAAACTATTGGGAAGACGTTCGGAGCGTTTGGGCCGACATTATCGGCAGAAGCGATACGTTTAAAGTGAAAACGATGGCCAACGGGAAATTACTTTACGAAACGCTGTTTACCCTCGGCGACCAATCGATTAAAGAAAAATGGTCAGCAAATCAGAATAAAGAAAAAGTTAAAGCGGCATTGCAAGCATATCTTGTAAATTAGTTTGACTTATATGTTTCCGAAAAGGCAGCTAAAAATTTAGCTGCCTTTTCTATTTATCCTACTATTGAATTGTTTACAATGTTTAAATTGCCAGCATGAAATATTCTACGTTGAAGCATCTTTTCATAATATTTTTTTTGTTCACTTTTGCCAAGGTTTATAGTCAGGATTCGGCTTATGTGCGTAAAACCATTAATCAATTAACCTCAAAAAAGTTTTGGGGCAGGGGTTACACTAAAGATGGCATGGGAAAGGCCTCAGATTTTTTGGCTGCTGAGTACGAAAAAATTGGCTTGCTGCCCATCGGCAAAAACTATAAGCAGGAATTTACCTATCCCGTTAATACTTTTCCCGGTAAAATGTTTGTAGAAGTTAATGGTAAAAAACTAACACCCGGAAAAGATTTTATCGTAAATAATGAAAGCCCATCCTTAAATCAAAAGATAAAACTGACGAAAATTGATTCAGCTCTATATGATGGCGGCTCAAACTTACAGGTCTTTTTGAAAGATAAGTTAACCTGGTCGGTTGCATCCCAGGTTTCTTCAATAGCTAAAATTGAGATCAACAGGAATTTCTTCAAAGAGAACCCTGAATTAATTCAGGTGGATATCGAGAATAAATTTGTTTCTGATTTTAAAGCAAGTAATATTATCGGATACGTAAAAGGAACAAAATACCCCGATTCGATGCTCTTGATAACCGCCCATTACGACCATTTGGGTGGTATGGGAGCGGAAACTTTTTTCCCCGGTGCAAATGATAACGCAGCAGGTGTTGCAACTTTATTAAGCCTCGCCAAATTTTATGCTGCAAATGCGCAACCTTATTCAATCGGATTTATTTGTTTTGCCGGAGAAGAAGCAGGCTTGTTAGGTTCCAGGTATTTTACCGAAAATCCGCTTATCCCCCTGGGTAAAATAAAATTTCTTATTAACCTGGATTTGGTGGGAACGGGAGAAAGTGGAATGACCGTTGTTAATGCAAGCATTTATCCGAAAGCCTTTTCAATTTTAAATCAGGTTAGCCAGGAAAGCGGCTTCATTTCTAAAATAAATTCGAGAGGAAAAGCGGCAAATAGTGACCATTATTTTTTTACCGAAAAAGGCGTTCCTGCTTTTTTCTTTTACACGCAAGGCGGAATCGCGGCGTACCATGATGTATTTGATAAACCCGAAACTTTGCCACTAACTGAGTATAATGATTTGTTTAGGTTGATAGTAAACTTCAACAAAATCATACTTAACAACTGATTTTTTGGACGAACATACCCAAACCCAATTCGAGTTACCTTTTTTTCGTTATGAAATACGTTTTTAGCTTTTTCCCGATTTGGATAAAGTTTTAACCTTTTGGGATAATAAAATATGCCACTTTTTATTCTGTGCGCATCTTTGAATCAACAAATCAAAACCAAAGTCATCATGAAAACGATACAGAAAATCAGCCTTGCATTGTTAATTCTAATCGCAACTGCATTCAAATCAAATGCTCAAAATCAAATTGAAATTGTTGTAGTTGCATCCAGCCACGATAATTCAAAATCAGTTCAAAACTTTACAGCAGTTATTGATAAGCTAAAAAACTTTAAACCAGATATGGTTTTTGGAGAATATTTGCCTGCCGAAGATTATGCAAAACTGGAAGACGATAACTGGGCAAAAAAAGCATTTGCGAAAAAAGTAGATTACATTAATAAGCTTAACCCTGAAACACCGAAAAATATTGCCAAAGAAATAGCACGAAATCAAAAGGCACTGGCTTCCTTTCCTTATTACCACAAAACCAGAATGAATTTGGCTGTAGAATATGCTAAAATGTGGGATAGGGGAAACTTCGATTACCAGATGTTTGTGCTGGAAAATTATATGAAACCTAAATTTGGTAAGGAAGAATTGGCTGAATACTCAAAAATGTTCGGCAGTATAGATTCTTTAAAGAAATTGGGTGTTATCAGGCCAGGAAGCGAGTACAACAAGATTTATTTTCCGCTGATTTTCCAACTTGGCCAAAACCAGATTTACAATATGGATTGCCAGACATATGATAAACCATGGGGCATGGCATGGGGAAAAACAGATTCCCTGTATAAAATAATGGACTCGAAAGCCAAAGCAGATTCCTTATCGCCCGAAGCAAAAACAATGACTGCAATAGAAAAATACTGGACCTATGCACCTGCTGAGGCAAAACAATTTAACGCCGACGAATATGCCGGCATGAATAGTTCAAAATATGGCGACTTAATTGAAGCGTGGAATTTTTACGGCGGACGTAAGTTTTACGGATACCATGGTTTCCCGACTGAAGCGCTGAAAGAAATGGTGGCAGAGTGGACAAACAGAAATGCAGGTATGTGCAAAAACATTATAAACCAGGCGAGAATAAAAAACGCAAAACGAGTTGTGGTTGGGGTAGGAGCAGCGCACAGAACCTGGATGGAAGAAATTTTAGCTAAAAACCCTGACGTGAAAATAATAAACTACAACGATTTACGCTAAGTGTTCTTAAACGCTCATAATCCTTCTCCAGCAACCTGGAGGAGGATTTTTGTTTTAGCCTTTTTAATTTCTTGTGCGCTCTTTAAATTAAAACTGCAACACACAAATTTAACCGGCTTCAATAATAAATTTCAGCTTATCCAGGCAGTGTTAGTTTAATTAGGTACTGGTCTTCGCCATCATCGAAAATAATTTCACTCAACCAGCCCGTTTCTTCGGCAATTAACACTGCCGTTCTAGGGTCGATATAGAGCCAGTTAAACCAGCTGCCTTTTTCTTCCTGATATTCGTATTGGTAAGAAACCTCTCCGTAATATTGGTTTTCAGGTTTGGCTGCATCTTCGTAGAGGTAAGCAATATCTGAGGTGTCGAAAAGCACTTGTCCGCCCGGATTAAGCAGGCTTTTCAACTTCATTAGAAAATTTTTAAAACCTATTAATGTTCCTGTTAATCCGATGCCGTTCATAAGCATTAAAAGTGTATCGAATTTTTCTTCGTAACCGAATACATCTTGCAACAGCGGGTTTTTTACCCCGCGTTCTTCCATAATGCGCACTGCGGCTTCGGATATATCAATTGCGGTTACATCAATATTGAAAGCTTGTAAAACCAGGGCATGACTGCCCACGCCAGCGCCGATATCTAAAACCCTTCCGCTGCACATTTGTAATGCCTGAAGTTCCATAACCGGCATTTCCTCATCATCACGAAAGAAAAAATCTATGGGCATTTCTTCCGGTTCATCGTAAGAGTTGTGAAGCCAAAGCACATCGGCTTTACCGGTTTTGTAAAAATCTGTTAGCGCTTTACCAAAAACATCCATGCAGCAAAGATAACCAGAAAGCTTAAGAAGCGAAAACCATAAAAAAGCGGACAAATTTCGAAGTTTTCGTTAGTAAAGCTTCGAAATTTATCCGCCTGTAAAAATTTTGATTTATATCTCCGGATACTTATTCAAGTTCAAACTCCTGATGGTAATCAGGAATTGCAACATGTTTAAATCCGTGTTCTCTCAATCTCGTTGCAAAATTTTGCTGCACTTCGTATTCGCCATGTACTAAAAAAAGTTGTTTTACCTTTTCGGGGTCCTGACCGGATAAAAATTTCAATAAATCTTCATAATCCCCATGGGCACTCATAGATTTAATTGAACGAACTTCGGCCCGAACCTCGTAATCATCATGAAAAATGTCTACAACTTTTTGTCCGGCAATTAACCGGCCACCTAGCGATGACGGTTCACAATATCCAACCATTAAAATTGTATTTTTTTGGTTGCCTATGTTGTTTCTGATGTGATGTTTTACTCTGCCAGCTTCGGCCATGCCTGATGCTGATATGATTACACAAGGCCGAGGATCTTGATTCAGCGCCTTAGATTCCTCAACAGACTCAATAAACCGGAGCCCTTTGAAACCAAAAATATCGTGGTCAATTTTCAGTGTTTCTTTAACACCGTTATTGTAAACCTCAGGATGATTTTTTAAAATTTCTGTTGCCTTTGACGATAGTGGACTATCAACATAATAAGCAACATCTGGAAGTTTACCTTTTAACTCCAGTCCGTTTAAGGCATAAAGCAATTCCTGCGTACGCCCTACACTGAATGCAGGAATGATAACTTTTCCTTTTTTTATATTGCAGGTATTATTGATAACCTCAAGCAGCATATTTTCTATCGGCTCTAAATCTTTGTGTAAAGAGTCGCCATAGGTAGATTCCATCAAAATAAAATCTGCCTGATCGAACTGTTGCGGGCTTTTTAAAAGTAAGTCGCCATAGCGGCCTACATCACCGCTAAAGGTTATCCTTGTTGATTTTCCATCTTCGGCAATTGTTAAATGAACTGCGGCACTTCCCAGAATATGTCCGGCGTCGGTAAATTTCAGGCGAATGCCCGGCTCAATCTCGAAATCTTCCTCATATTCAACAATCTTCATATTGCCTACAGTTTTCACAACATCATCTTCTGTGTACAATGGCTCTTCTTTTTCCTGCCCCGGTTTTAAATGTCGGTTGGCAAATTCAGCATCCTGCGTTTGGATTTTTGCAGAATCCATCATTAATATTCTGGCTAAATCCATTGTAGCCGATGTGCAGAAAATTTTTCCTTCAAATCCTTCGCCCACCAATCGCGGTAACAAACCACAATGGTCGATATGTGCATGCGAAAGAATAAGATATGTGATTTGTTTTGGGTCGAAACCGAAGTAGCCATTAAGTTTATCGGTAACTTGGCCCATGCCTTGGAAAAGGCCGCAATCTAATAGTATTTGCGTGTTATTTTTAAGCGTAATTAGGTGCTTACTGCCCGTAACTGTACGTGCTGCACCATGAAAAGTTATCTTCATTGTTTATGGTTAGAAATTATAATTGAATAAAAATGCCGGAATTATCCGGCATCTCCAATTATTTAAGCTTTTATATCAGCCATTTTATCTTTAACCTTATCTGCTACACCTGATGCCTTGTCAGCCAGGCCCGCGAGTTTATCTTTTGATGAATCCAATAAATCGC
The DNA here is from genome assembly GCF_979253075.1 of Pedobacter sp. AC464. Classification (NCBI taxonomy): domain Bacteria; kingdom Pseudomonadati; phylum Bacteroidota; class Sphingobacteriia; order Sphingobacteriales; family Sphingobacteriaceae; genus Pedobacter; species Pedobacter sp. AC464. Next base: position 857,520 of record NZ_CEEDBV010000002.1, on the reverse strand, counting down.
TAAACCAATCAGATACTTTTCCTTTCAATTCGTCTGAAGAATCAGATGATAATGCTAATGCGATTGTTGCACCTAATGCTGCGCCGGCTAAAACGCCTACTATAATTTTTGTTTCCTTTGTCATAATTGTAGTTCTTTAATTATTAAACATAAATTAGCTCTTGCTGTTTTTATTTTTTTTAACAACGCAAAAACCAAACCACAATGAAAAGCATATTTTTTATCGATCTGGACAATACAATTTATTTCACCAAACCCAACGAGGAACAGTTGATGAGCGGCTTGTACAAGGTGTTGGAGGAGCAGGATTTAGGTGTTTCTGACGAAGAATATCAGCGGGCAAAGAAAGAAATGCTTAGGGTACCATTTCAAAAGGTAGCGCTGAAATTCGGATTTAAAAAAGAGGCTATTGATAATGCAATTAAATACCTGGTTAATGGTGAAGTGACATCCCCATTAACACCGGGTGAAGATTATCATTTTATAAAATCGCTTAAAGGCAGAAAATTCATAGTTACAGCCGGGTTTTACAAAAAACAAACTACAAAAGTGAAAATGCTTGGTATAGCAGATGATTTTGAAGAAGTTTATGTTGTTGATGTCACCACTTCAGATCAAACTAAAAAAGATGCTTTCGAAGCTTTAATTCGCAAACACAACCTTAACACTAATGATATTATGGTGATTGGCGATGACGCTGATTCTGAAATCAGGTTTGGTTTGGAATTGGGGTTAACAACATTTTTATTAGATCCCGAAAATCTGCATCCAGATGCAAAAACCACTTTTAGAGGAATTGATTTTAGTAATCTCCACGAAGCAGCGGGGCAAGCGTAGCTAACCCTTGCAAAAAAAAAAGCCCCGATGCTCATCGGGGCTTTCAAAATTTTATCCTCTTCCACCTCTGCCAGGCCTTCCGCCTTCTGAGCCTCTTTCACCACCCCCGCGACTTTGCTGTTGCGGTTGAGCTTGCTGTTGGCGCTGTTGCTGCATTTGCTCATTTCGTTGTTGCATTTGCTGATCTCGTTGCGCTCTTTGTTGATCTGCCTGCTGAGAACGTTGCTGTTGCATCTGCTCATTGCGTTGTTGCATTTGCTGATCGCGTTGCGCTCTTTGTTGATCTGCCTGCTGAGAACGCTGTTGTTGCATCTGCTCATTTCGTTGTTGCATTTGCTGATCGCGTTGCGCTCTTTGTTGCTCTGCCTGCTGAGAACGTTGCTGCATCTGCTCATTACGTTGTTGCATTTGCACATCCCGCTGACCACGTTGCTGATCCTGATTCATTCTATCCTGCTGATTTCTTTGTTGCATCTGCTGGATACGTTGCTGATCGCGTTTTCCTTGTGCCTGCGTACGGTCGGCAGATTGCCTGTTTCGTTGCTCTGCATTACCAAAATCCTGATTCGCACGTTCAGTTCTTCCATTCGCATCGCGATTATAAACACCAGCTCTGTTATTTTGTTGGTTATTATTATCTCTGCGATTATCTAAATTTCCGTTTTCCCCACGATTAGGTTGAGACATTCTATTATCATTGCGCTGCCCAAACCGGTTGTCGTTATTATTTCCACCTCGCTGATCGCGATTTGAGTAATTGTTGTCGTTTCTTCCATTTCTGCTGAAACCTGCATTTCCTTGCTCAAATTTCCTTGGCGCAGCACTTCGGTTGTCAACTGCTCCACGCTCTGGTCTTGGTCTGTAAATAGAAACCGATCTGTTGTCTATCCTGCTGGCGCCGGGTCTGTTGCTTTGTGCGTATCTGTAAACGGTTACATTTCTGTTTGTTGCCCGTCTGATATCTTCCAGTCTTGGTCCACCATAATAACTTCTTCTGTTGTAAACATAAGTGTTATTAATAATTGTGGTGTTGCGGATGTAAACATTGTTGCGTCCGTAATCATACCTTGGGAAAGTGTTAATGTATATGTTTGCCTGAGGAATAAAATTCCAGCAAAATTCAGGTACACTGTATCGGCGGCCAAAACTTAAATTTATATTGATGCTCGGTGCCATTGGTGCCCATCCATAGTAACCTTCTCCGCTTCTCCAATCAACCCATGCAGGTCCCCAGTTGGTATCCGGCAACCAAATCCATTGTCTGTAGCTATTAATTACCCAACGGCCATAGTGGAAAGGCGCCCAGCCCCAATCGTAATTGGAAACCCATGTGTTGCCGTATTCTGTCATCGCCCAACGCCCGTTTGTGTAATAAGGGCGAAATTCGTTTTGATCTACATCAGGGCGCCACACATAACCATACTGTGGGTCTTGAATCCAGGTTCCGTAAGGAGACAATTCGTCGTAAAACGTTTGAAGCGAAACATTACCAGTGCTGTAACCATCATCCTGGTAACTTTCTTCGTAGCCCTGTGCCCTGGCGAGGGTGGTGGTTCCGGCAAGGAGCGCAAACAGCCCCAGCACAAGTGCCGTAGTTTTCAGTGTTTTCATTTGTGTGTTTATATTTTAATAACCTAATGTGTGTGTATCAATTAGAGAACCAAAAACGTTATTGGTTTAATATGCAAGCATAGTTTTTATTTTTTCTTCGATATATTGCGTTGCAGGGCATATTTAACTATTATTTAACGTTTTAAACATGGTATAATTGTGCAGAAAATAAGTCAGTTAGAAATAAAATTTGCTACACCACGAATTTAGGCAGACATTATATTGTACAATGCGAAAACTTTAAAACTTAAATTCTATTTATTGTGAGTATTTTTGCATCATGCAAAACGGTACATTATATCTGATTCCTGTTCCTCTGGCCGAGGAGGTCGCTCACAAAACTTTTACGCCTTATCTTGTCGATACTATAAATCAAATAGATACCTACATTGTAGAAAACAGTAAAACTGCCAGAAGATTTTTGAAAGAAGCCGGGTTAAAAACACCTCAGAAAGATTTGATTGTTCATGACTATGGCAAACACAACCGTACAGATTTAGGCCAATTTTTTACCGAACTTAAAGCTGGCAAAAATGTTGGTTTAATGAGTGAAGCCGGATGCCCGGGTATTGCAGATCCTGGTGCCGATATTGTGGCTGAAGCGCACAAACGTGGCATTACAGTAGTTCCATTGGTTGGGCCAAGTTCGATCCTGTTAGCGTTAATGGCATCAGGCTTTAACGGACAAAGTTTCGCCTTTTGGGGTTATTTACCTATTGATAAGGAACAACGCACCAAGCGTATAAAAGACTTGGATTTGTCCGCCAGCCGCTACAAGCAAACACAGATTTTTATCGAAACTCCTTTCCGCAATAACCAGATGCTTGAAGAAGTTTTAAAGAGTTGTAAACCAAATACGCAACTTTGCATTGCAAGTAATTTGACCGGAGCCGATGAGTTTATCAAAACCCAAAGCATCTACAATTGGCGTAAAGAAGAAATAGACCTGCACAAAAAACCAACAATATTTTTGTTGTATTAGCTTCTGGTTTAATTTTTAGAAACAGATTTTGAAGTAAATCCCAGCTTACTTACGATCGTGGGTTTGAAGTTGAATGCACCATGATGATATAGATGGAAATTCTCGTGCAATTACCTGTACATCCCTTTTCCGTCTATAAAATCGACGACTTTATCGGGTAAAAAAAACTGTACATTCTTCTTTTCCTTTATCGCTTTGCGGATAAATGTTGATGAAATTTCCATCAAAGGCGTGTTTGTAAAAGTTATTGATGGATGATTTTCCCATTCCGAAACATCGGCACCGGGGCGGGGGTAAACATATATTTGATAACTTTTTAGCAAGACCTCATAATTTTTCCATTTCTTAAAAGAAACTAAATTATCAGCACCCATAATCAAAACAAACTCTTTCTCAGGATATTTCTCATGGAGATAAGTTAAGGTATCAATGGTATATGAGGGTTGCGGCAGGGCAAATTCTATGTCGCTTACGCGAATATTTTCGGCATGCTCAGTTGCAAGCTTCGCCATCTCCAGGCGGTCGTACATGTTGGTTAGTCCGCTTTTATCTTTTAGAGGATTATGTGGAGAAACCACCAGCCAAACTTCATCGAGTTGCGTATGGTTAGCCATATAATTGGCAATAATTAAGTGCCCGGTATGAATCGGGTTATACGAGCCGAAGAATAAACCAGTTTTCAATTTAGTTTTTGCTAACCATTCAAAAAATCTCCAACCAATTTTTCTGCTTCTGTACAAGCGGTTGTGAGGTCGTAGTTTTTCAAAATCACATCGAATTTATCTGCATAAAGCAATTCCTTTTCAGCCTTAATAAAACGTTCCTGCAGTTTTTCTGCACTATCTGTTCCACGGCCACTTAAGCGCTGTTTAAGTACCTCTAAAGATGGCGGCTGAACGAAAATTGCTAAAGCATCTTCTTCATATTTTCTTTTCAAACGAATGCCACCTTCTACATCAATATCAAAAATTACGTGCTTGCCTTCGTTCCAAATGCGCTCAATTTCTGAACGTAATGTTCCATAAAAAGTTCCGTTATAAACTTCTTCAAACTCAACAAATTCCTGGCGGGCAACTTTGTGCAAAAACTCTTCTTTTGTGATGAAATAGTAGTCGTTTTCATGCTGTTCAGCACCACGAAGTTCGCGGGTTGTGGCAGAAATAGAAAAGCTCAGTTCAGGAAACTTACTTAATAAATGGTGTACGATTGTGGTTTTTCCTGCTCCTGAAGGCGCTGAAAATATGATTAATTTGCCTTGCTTCATTTTTTTCGACTAAAAACTAAAGGCTAAAAATCGAAAGTCTAAGCTTTGATTTTTAGTTTTTAGAATTCTATAATACGTTTAATAACTGTTCTTTTATCTTTTCCAATTCTTCTTTCATGCCAACAACAAATTGCTGCATTTGAGCATCGTTTGCTTTTGCACCCATGGTATTTATTTCCCTGCCGATTTCCTGCGAGATAAAACCAAGTTTTTTTCCATTTGCCTCTTTACTTGATAAGGTTTGAACAAAGTAATCGCAGTGACTTTTCAATCGCGTTTTTTCTTCAGTAATGTCAATCTTATCGATGTAATAAATCAACTCTTGCTCGAAACGGTTTTGGTCGATATTAACTTTGCCAACGGCATCATCCAAAAACTGCGTAAATTTATCGCGGATGGCCGAAAGTCTTTTCGGTTCTAATTCCTCAACAGATTTGAAGTAAGAAAGGATTTTTTTGATTCTCAGTTCCAGGTCCGCTTTTAAAACGGCACCTTCATCTGCTCTGAAACTGTTGAAATTCGCTAAGGCTTCGGTGAAAATTTTGTACAACTGATTCCATTCATCTTCACTAACGCTTTCTTCCTTATAGCTGATAACTTCAGGAAAAGTTAAAGCAATTTGCAATAAGTTTGAGCTATTCGCCTTTAATTCTTCGTTTACCGAAATTAATTGATTGTAATAATGCGCAAGCAAAGCTGTATTAATGGTTGCGCCAGTAATTTCGCCCGAATTACGTTCTACGGTGATGCTTAAACTAACTTTTCCACGTTCAATATCTTTGCTGCAAACGTTTCGGAGAATCAGTTCTTTATCAGAAAAAGCTTTTGGATATTTTAAATTTAGCTCCAGAAATTTGCTGTTGAGCGATTTGATTTCGACACTATATTTTGCATTTGCATAATCGGCTGTTGCTAAACCGTATCCTGTCATGGATTTTATCATGCGCAAAGATAGAAAAAATAAATTTACGGTTCGCAGGCGGTTGTTCAGTAATCGTGCGTACTAAAGCATTAAGGCGGCTAAAGCGATACATTTATTGGTGCAGAAATACAAACATTCTGTAGTTATTAACGTTCCTTTAACAGTTTACATGGTTAACAATTGTTAATTTTACAAAAAAATAAGTTCACGCAATGAAGTTTCGCTATCGCCTTTTATTAATTATCCTTTGCATTTCAGCTGCTTCATTTTCTGTTAATGCTCAGGAATTTATTTTGAAAGGAGTAGTTTTTGAAAAGGGTGCAAATGCCCGGGTTGCGTTAGCGAACATTCAAAACCAGCGCACTAAAATTGGTGTTACGAGTAACGATTTAGGTATGTTCCAACTAAAGGCGGCTGTTGGAGATACCTTATTAATTGCAAAAACTTATCTCAATGATCAGCGGATTATTGTGCATGGTACGCAGGATATTCTTATCTACCTGGTTAGAAGCAGCACAATGCTAAATGAAGTAACCATTATTGGTAACACAAAAAAGCAAGACTTAGCGGATATTAAAAGAGAATTTCAGAACAAAGGTGTTTACAATGGTGGTAAATCTTCGTTTCTGTCGGCAGTATTTAACCCTTTAAACGGTTTATACAACCTGGTTGGTAAAGATCCTAAAAACGCCCGGCGCTTTAGTCGCTATGCTGATAATGAAATAAAACAATCGCAGATTGATGTATACTTTAATCCAAGTATCATAAAAAATAATACAACATTACGTGGCGATACCCTTGAAAACTATATGATAAATTACCGGCCTGATTTCCAAAAAGCACAACATTGGAACAGTTACGATTACATCAAATACATAAAGGAATCGTCGAAAAAGTTTACCGATACACTTGGAAAAGGAAAGTAGCTTTGTAGATTTTTTTCGGAGTAATCGAATATTTTGTTAGCTCAATGCGTGAATCAGAAATTAGATAGCAAGCGCTTCGCATGCCTTTTCGGCAGCTAGTTTTTCCGCATTTTTCTTATTGTAATCTCTGCCTGTTCCAACTTTTTCACCTTCAACCATTGCGCTAATTGTAAAAAGCTTTGTGCTTTCTCCCTCGCCGTTTTCAGCGAGTTCGAATAAAACATCTTTGCCATGGCGTTGGCACCATTCAATTAGCTTACTTTTAAAGTTCGTTTCAGTAAGTTCCAGTGTATGAATGTCGATGTGCGGTTTAACAATTCTCCGCAAGAGGAATTCTTTAGTAAAATTGTAGCCTTTATCCATGTAAATGGCGCCGATAATGGCTTCGAACGCATCGCCGAGCATGGAGTTATGCTTAGTTTGAATGCTAACCGAACGTTGGTCGAACTGGATTAACTTATCAAAGCCCATCTTTTTTGCCAACTGATTTAAATTGGCCCGGTTTACAATTTTAGAACGCATTTCCGTTAAAAAACCTTCCTCTTTATACGGATAATGTTTAAAAAGCAATTCGGCTATAACTGAACCCAGCACGGCATCACCAAGAAATTCTAAGCGTTCGTTGCTGCTGCGTGTGCCGTTCTTTAAAACTTTAGCCACAGATCGGTGTCTGAACGCCATTTGGTAGAGCGTTACATTTCCCGGAATAAAGCCAAGAATGTTCTTAAGCTTTTTTACAAACTCCTTCTGGGGAGAAAGGTAAAGTTTATATAATTTTAATATCGGCATTAAATAAATAACACAATTAACGGCTAATCAGCATATTTAACTAAGTTATCTATTTTTAATTAGCATACAAAATTATATAGCAGGGGTTTTTGTTAATCTTCGTATTTCTTGAAAATTACTGAAGCATTGTGACCTCCAAAACCGAATGTATTACTTAAAGCGGCTCTAACTTCACGTTTTTGCGCTTTATTAAAAGTAAAATTCAATTTAGGATCGAATGCAGGATCATCTGTAAAGTGGTTAATTGTTGGAGGAACAATGTCATTCTTAACAGCAAGAATTGCAGCGATTGCTTCGATGGCTCCGGCTGCACCTAAAAGGTGCCCAGTCATTGATTTTGTTGAGCTAATGTTTAAGCGATAGGCATCTTCCCCGAACAAATCAGCAATGGCTTTGGTTTCGCTAATATCACCAAGTGGTGTAGAAGTTCCATGCACATTGATATAATCTATGTCCGCAGTTGTTAAACCGGCATCTCTTAAAGCGTTTGTCATCACCATCCTGGCACCTAAACCTTCGGGGTGTGGCGCTGTAATGTGATTAGCATCCGCACTCATACCACCGCCAACAAGTTCTGCATAAATTTTTGCACCTCTTGCTTTTGCATGTTCAAGTTCTTCCAGAATAATTGTACCTGCGCCTTCACCTGCAACAAAACCATCTCTGTCCTTATCGAAAGGGCGGGAAGCTGTTTGAGGATCATCATTACGTGTAGACAATGCATGCATGGCGTTAAAACCACCCATTCCCGCTTCGTTAATAATTGCTTCAGAACCTCCGCTGATGATAACATCTGCCATACCCAAACGGATATAGTTAAATGCATCAATCATTGCGTTGGTAGAAGAAGCACATGCCGAAACAGTTGCAAAATTTGGCCCACGCAAGCCATATTTGATTGAGATATGCCCTGGAGCAATATCAATAATCATTTTAGGGATAAAAAATGGATTGTATCTTGGCGTACCATCTCCTTTGGCGAAATTAGAAATTTCATCCAAAAAAGTTTTCAATCCACCTATGCCTGCACCCCAGATAACGCCGATTCTGTTGGTATCTAATTTCTCAAATTCGAAACCACCATCTTTAACAGCCTCATCTGTTGCTACAAGAGCATATTGTACAAACGGATCTAATTTGCGGGCTTCTTTTTTCTCCAGAAAATCTTCAGGATTAAAGTTTTTAACCTCACAAGCGAATTTGGTTTTAAACTTTTCAGTGTCAAAACCTACAATAGGAGCAGCGCCACTCACCCCATTAGTCAATCCTTCCCAAAAACCAGGAACATTATTGCCTATAGGAGTGAGCGCACCCAACCCTGTTACTACTACTCTTTTTAATTCCATTTATACTGAAAAAGCGTAATTCTATTTAACGTTTTTTTCCAAATAAGCAATCGCTTGACCAACTGTACCGATGGTTTCAGCCTGATCATCAGGAATAGCTACATTAAATTCTTTTTCAAATTCCATAATTAATTCTACGGTATCTAAAGAATCTGCACCCAAATCGTTGGTGAATGAAGCCTCTGGCGTAACTTCGCTTTCGTCAACACCTAGTTTTTCTACGATAATAGCCTTAACTCTTGAAGCAATATCAGACATAATTTTATAATTTAATGGTTAAATAATTCTGTGCAAAGAAAAATAAATTCTTACAATTTTCAAATGTTTTTATTTCGAACCGAAATTTTGGCTCTCAAATAACAAGCGAATATAGAATTAGTTTTTTAATTTCGTTCTGTAAATAATTTATTTCGCTTTGAATAAAACTTATCTAAAATTAACCTTAGACCTTGATTTCATACTGATTGCAATAACTGCGCCGCTTAAAGATTATGTTTTGTGCCACAAAATTAATACGCGTTTAAACACACACTTTGTTAAAGTTGAAGATCATGAAATTTTTTTCAACGTTGATGAGCCGGCCTGGTCTTTCTCTAAATACTACTTTTTTGTAGAACAGGGCGAGGTTGAGTATTACCTGATTAGTAATAAAAGCAGTGATGGCGTGTTGGTTCCGGAAATGAGTAATGTAGATTTTTTCATCATAATAAAAGAATTTATTGATAAAGAAGATTTAAATTATCTGATAAACGGATTAAACAAACTGCCTGATATACAGGTAGCTGCAAAAATTGAACCCACTAAACTGAAATCGAAAGAGAATTTGGTAATATAAAAATTATATACTTGGTGTATTAAATACACTATATTTGAGGGTTATAAAACACTGTACAAAACAAAATAAATATAAAATTTAATGCGGTTTAATTAATTTTAGCTAATTAATTGAGACAACAAACAGCATTGCTAAATCAAATATTAAATGAAACCTTTTCATTCCAGAACAAAAATTGTAGCCACACTCGGCCCCGCTTCAGCTAAACCAGATGTATTATATAGTATGTTTAATGCCGGTTTAGATGTTTGTCGTTTAAATTTCTCTCACGGTTCTCAGGCAGATCATCAGGCGGTTTTGGACACCATCCGCGAACTGAATAAAAAATATGATTACAACGTTGGTATTTTAGCCGATTTACAAGGTCCGAAAATTCGTATCGGCTTGGTTAAAGAGGGTGGTATTAACCTTATCAATGGCGCAACCACCGTAATTACTACAAATGAATGTATCGGTAACGAAGAACGCATTTACATTACGTATCAAAACTTTCCTCAGGATGTTCAGGCTGGAGAGATTATCTTATTAGATGACGGAAAACTTCAGATGAAAGTTATTTCGACCAACTTGAAAGATGAAGTTGTGTGCGAAATTGTTCATGGCGGGATTTTAACATCAAGAAAGGGTGTAAACCTTCCAAATACAAAGGTTTCTATTCCATCATTAACGCCGGAAGACCGCGAAAACCTGGAATTTGTTCTTGAAAACGATGTTGAATGGATCGGCTTATCTTTTGTTCGTAAGGCGGAAGATATTATCGAGCTTAAAAAAATAATCGCTGAGCGTGGTAAAACTGCCCGCGTAATTGCAAAAATTGAAAAACCTGAAGCCATTGCCAACATCGATGAAATTATAGCCGTTACCGATGGTATTATGGTTGCTCGTGGAGATTTGGGTGTTGAGTGTCCGATGGAGGAAGTTCCGTTATTGCAAAAAATGATTGTTGCAAAATGTAGAGCTGCATCTAAACCTGTTATCGTAGCAACGCAAATGCTCGAAAGCATGATTACAACCCCTAGGCCTACACGTGCTGAGGTAAACGACGTTGCAAACTCTGTATTGGATGGTGCTGATGCAGTGATGCTAAGTGGCGAAACTTCGGTTGGTGAATTTCCTTTAATCGTTATCGAAACGATGCAGAAAATTATTCAAAACATAGAAGAAAACAATTATCCGTTTAATCCTGATAAGTTCTTGAAACCAAAATCTGCTTCTTTTTTAAGTGATGCAATTTGTGATTCAGCATGTTTTCTAGCTAAACAAACAAATGCAGTAGGCATCGTTTCTATGACGTTAAGCGGTTACACTGCTTTCGAAATTTCGAGTCACCGCCCGGAAGCATTAACTTTTATTTTTACAAGCAACAGGGCTTTGCTAAACGCTGTAAGTTTACTTTGGGGTGTAAGAGGCTTCTATTACGATAAATGGGAGAGCACCGATAACACAATTATTGAAGTTAACGAATTCTTGAAAAGCAAAAAACTGGTTAAACAAGGTGATATTGTTATTAACACTGCCGCTATCCCGATGGAGGCAAAAGGTAAAACCAATATGCTAAAAATTACTGTTATCGATTAAGTTTTAAACTTTCGATGAAAAAATGCTCCGGAATAATTTCCGGAGCATTTTTTTTATCAATAAAAAATATACTTTTGCAATCCCACACGGAGAGGTGTCAGAGTGGTCGATCGAGCACGCTTGGAAAGCGTGTGTACTGCAAGGTACCGCGGGTTCGAATCCCGCCCTCTCCGCTTTTTATCATAAGCATACTGGCAACTTCATAAATCTAAATCGTACAACCTGCCTCATTTTAACCAACTTTTATTAGTTGCGTTCATTTTCTCTTTGTATTATTATTGATAAATTAATTCCGAAATCGAAAACAGTATTAATTTTATCGCAAGAACAAACTTTAATATGAATAAATATTTACTTTCTGTAACCGTATGCATAGTTGCGGCTACAGCAAATGCCCAGCAGGGTAGCCCCCTAACTGCTAAAGACTATGAGCATGCCGAAAGTTTTCTGAGTTACAACACTGCAAAATACATCGACCACAGTTTTTCGCAGCCAAATTGGCTTGAGGGAGATAAATTCTGGTATACCACAAGGACTGCTGATGGAGAGCAAACATTTTTGGTTGATCCTTTGAAAAAAAGCAAGACTTTAACTACCGAATTTAAGAGCGGAGGAAGTGGGGCGCAAAACGTTCGTCGCGGTGGCCGCGGAGAAGTTGTTTCTCCAGATGGGAAAAAATCCATCCTAATTAAGGATTACAATCTTTTTGTGAAGGATATCGCATCTGGAAAACTAACGCAGTTAACTACAGATGGCGTTAAAGATTACGGCTATGCAACAGACAATGCGGGCTGGAAGCATAGCGATGGCGCAATTCTGCGTTGGTCGCCAGACTCGAAAAAAATTGCAACCTTTCAGCAAGACCAACGCAAATCTAAAGATATGTACCTGGTATCGACAAATGTTGGCGCTCCAAAACTTAGCGCCTGGAAGTATCCCCTGCCTGGCGATAAAGAGATTGCAACCATAAGAAGGGTTATTATAGATGTGGAAACACCGAAGGTTATTTCACTAAATGTTCCGCCAGATCCGCACCGTGCAACTTTAAGTGACGACATTTCGAGCAGTGGCACATTTGACGATATAGATTGGAAAGCAGATGGTTCTGAAGTTGCATTTGTATCAACATCCCGCGATCATAAAAATGAAAAATTCCGTATTGCAAATGCACAAACCGGCGCAGTACGCGAAGTATTTGAAGAAACTGTTAAAACGCAGTTTGAGTCTGGTCAGGGCGCCATTAACTGGAGATATTTGCCTGCAAGCAAAGAAATCTTATGGTATTCGGAGCGTGATAACTGGGGGCATTTATATTTGTATGATGCAACTTCAGGAAAGGTAAAAAACCAGATAACTAAAGGAGACTGGGTAGTTACCCGCTTGTTAAAAGTAGACGAAAAAACACGTACGTTATATTTTATTGCCAACGGTCAGGACAAAAAGAACCCATATTTCGGGCATTTCTACAAAATTGGTTTCGACGGTAAAAAACTGGTCGACTTAACGCCAGAAGTCGGAAACCACATGGTTTCAATATCACCTTCGGGCAATTATTTTATTGATACCTATTCTCAACCCGATGTTCCTGCTGTTAGTGTTTTCCGTAGTATGGATGGAAAGCTAATTACAGAATTGGAAAAAACCGATGTTTCGCGGCTGGTGGCTACAGGCTGGAAAGCACCAACACCGGTATCGGTTAAGGCTGCTGATGGTAAAACTGACATCTATGGATTGGTTTTCACTCCAACCAAAATGGATGCGAGCAAAAAATATCCTGTAATCGATTACATTTATCCCGGGCCGCAGGGCGGAAGTGTTGGCAGCTGGTCTTTTGCAGCATCACGTGGTGATAATCAATGCCTGGCAGAATTGGGCTTTATTGTAGTGGTGATGGAAGGTACGAGCAATCCAGACCGTTCTAAAAGTTTTCACGACATGAACTACGGCAACATGGCAGAAAATACGCTTCCCGATCAAATCACTTCCATTAGGCAGCTTGCCACAAAATATCCAATTGATACCACAAAAGTTGGTATTTGGGGCCACTCTGGCGGAGGTTTTGCAACTGCCGCGGCAATGTTTCGCTACCCGGATTTTTTCAAAGTTGGCATTTCCGAATCAGGTAACCACGAAAACCGAAATTATGAGGATGATTGGGGCGAACGTTACAATGGTTTGGTAGAAAATGCAAATTACGATGCACAGGCTAATCAAAACTATGCTAAAAACCTAAAAGGGAAATTGATGCTTGTACATGGAATGATGGATGATAACGTGCCGCCATACAACACTTTATTGGTTGTAGAAGCACTCGAGAAAGCAAATAAATCTTTCGATTTAGTTATTTTTCCAAATAGTGCACATGGTTACGGCGCTTATTCGCCTTATATGATGCGAAGAAGATGGGACTACTTTGTTCAAAATTTACTTGGCGTTCAGCCGCCATACGATTACCAAATGAAGCCTCCAACGATGCGGTAATTCGTTAAATTGTTTAGAAAGGTCTCGATGTAAAATCGGGGCCTTTTTTTGTAATTAAGAGAGGATGATGGTTAAGTTGTGTTAAATTTTAATGAAGGAAGATTGAAAAGGCTATTTTAGCGATAAGCTAATCATCCCATGAAATTCTTTACCACCTTAATACTCCTGTTTATTCTTGGAAAAACCCAGGCGCAGCAAATAAACGGGCAAGTTCTGGATTATACATCGAAATTACCTGTGGATAATGTGGTTATAGCCTATGGAAAGCAAACCATTATAACCACGGCTACGGGTAAATTTTCGTTTCAAAGAAATGGTTCAGACGAAACTGTTCAGCTAAATAAATTGGGTTACGAAAATTACCGCCTAAACTTGAAAAATAACTTTAAAGATCTAACCATTTACCTGAAACCAATTGCTATAAATTTGAATGACGTGCTGGTATTGCCTAAGCGGGATTACCTTGCTGATTCTTTAAAAATGCGACAGGATTATGCCAATGTTTTTGCCTACAAGGCACCAAGTGTGAAAGATATGCTTGTTAAAAAAGGATTGCGCTATCCAACTTTTGGGTCTAATTTAGTATCAAACTCAACCTCTTCAATTATTAGTCTGGATGTTTTAAAAACCATTGGCTTACTTACAAAAAATAAATCTTCAATATCGAAATTGCAAAAAGTACAGTTAAAGGAAGAAGAAAATAATTATGTCAACCACCGTTTTGACGCCGAAAAGATTTCAGTTATAACGAAGTTGGAAGGCGATTCTCTGCAAGCTTTTATTCGAAAATACCGCCCAACTGCTGCTGAAATTAGAAAGATGAACGATTATCAAATCCTCATGTATGTAAAAAGGAGTTACAGTTTGTTTATTAAACCAAACAAAGATTAACTTTAACTGGAAATTTAGTGTTTAAGATTTTACTATGGGAAAGAAAAGGCCGGCAATCAACGTAATCATAACCGGAACTACGGGAATGGTTGGCGAAGGGGTATTGATACAATGTTTAAACAGCCCGGAAATTGATTCTATTTTGGTTGTAAACCGTAAAAGCTGCGGTTACACTCACCCAAAACTTATAGAGATAATCCATCAGGATTTTTTTGACTTCTCAAAAATCGAGAACGAGTTAACTCGTTATAATGCCTGTTTTTTTTGTTTGGGGATAACTTCAGTTGGCGCCAGTGATGAGGTTTATTACAAAATGACCTACACACTTACCATGCATGTGGCTCAAACTTTAAGTAGACTGAACGAAAACATGACGTTTTGTTATGTTTCTGGTAGTGGCACGAACGAAAACGGGCGTTTAAACTGGCAGAAGGTAAAGGGGAAAACTGAAAATGATTTAATGAAGCTACCTTTTGACCAGGTGTTCAACTTTAGGCCGGGATTTATTAAGCCAATGAAGGAGCAGAAATTTGCGCATAAATTTTATAACTACATCAATTGGATGTTTCCGATTGGGCGCTCTTTGTTTCCAAATGGTTTTTGTAAAATGACTGAACTTGCCCAAGCGATGATTAATACATTAAGCCACAATAACGAAAGAAAGACTTTTGAGGGAAAAGAGATTATTGCGTTGGCTAACGAACCGGTTTAGCCCTGCAAATGATGTTTTCGAAGTTGGGATTAACCGAAAAAAAAGAAGATGTTTAATGTTGGTTTGTATCTTCCAACATTAAACATCATCTTAATAACTTACTTTTTATTGTCAACTTTGCGTTGGTTATCTTTGTTAGACGTTTGGTCTGAACGCTGACCGCCACCATTTGTAATGCCTTGCATCTTCTTGTCGACTTTTACATCGTGGTTTGCTCTGTCTGCTATAGAACTTCCCTGTCCTGTAGGGTTATTCTTCGGTGTGCTTACATTTTTCATAGGTAAAAATTTTTAGTTTAACATGATAAGAAAGCGTTGTAATAATAACGGATGACAAGCAATTATGTTTTTATTTTTTTAATGCCTTTAACCTGCGTTTGGAAAAGGTTTGTGTAGTACCTTTTCTTATAAACCCAATGGCAGCGGCAGCCCGTTTCCGATATTTTTAATCGGGAACGGCTACAGCGAACAGTGGGGCTACACTATCCAAATGTTACTGACTGTACATTTCCAAAAAAATATTTATATAATGTTTGCTTATTAAATCATCTACAACTTTTTGTATTAAATCGATTACTTGGATTGGTTTTTGTTTAATTCGGTTATTACTTATTAATTTAGCCGAAACGGATTACAACAAAACAAAGTGAAAAAAAATTTATTCTTCATTATCTTATTTTGCGCTGCGGTTTTTACTGCAAACGCCCAAAAACAAGCTTACCTCGACATGTTAGTCAATCAACCAAAATGGGTTGATTCGGTCTTCAAAAAATTGAATCGGAGGGAAAAAATTGCGCAGATGTTTTTTGTTAGGGCGCACACAAATTTGGGTCAGAAATATATTGACTCGGTGGAGCTGGTGATAAAAAAAGAACAACTGGGCGGGGTGATTTTCTTTCAGGGCGGCCCCGTAAGGCAGGCAAGAGCAACAAACGCTTATCAAAAGGTAAGTCGCGTGCCCTTAATTATTGCAAATGATGGCGAATGGGGTTTGGGTATGCGTTTGGATAGCACAATAGCTTATCCTTACCAGATGACTTTGGGAGCCATCCAAAACAAAGATTTAATTTATAGAATGGGGCAGGAAGTTGCCAAAGATTTTAAACGCATGGGCATGCAAATGAATCTGGCGCCCGATGCTGATATTAATAACAATGCAAAGAATCCTGTTATCAACTACCGTTCGTTTGGAGAAAACAAATATAATGTGGCCACGAAAACAGCCACTTATATGAAAGGAATGCAGGATGGAGGATTGTTAACGACATTAAAACACTTTCCCGGCCACGGCGATACAGACGTAGATTCGCATTATGATTTACCACAACTTACCTTTAGTGCGGCCCGGCTGGATAGTTTAGAGATGTACCCTTTTAAAGAATTAATTAAACAAGGTGCTTCGGGAATTATGATTGCCCACATGAACATTCCGGCTTTGGATAATACGCCGAATTTACCTTCTACCTTATCGAAACCGATTGTTACCGGAATTCTGAAAGATAAACTTGGCTTTAAGGGTTTGGTAATTTCTGATGCGATGGATATGAAGGGCGTAGTTAAATTTTTTAAAAATGGCGAAGCAGATGTTTTGGGTATTGTTGCCGGTAACGATATTTTAGAGCTATCAGAGAACAGCGACAGAGCGGTGAAACTGATTAGAAAAGCAATTAGGCAAGGAAGAATTAATATGGCAGATGTTGATGTTAGTGTGCGGAAAATTCTAACTGCTAAATACTGGGCCGGCCTAAATCGAAAAGATACAGTTGTTACCCAAGGCATTATTGCGGGCGTAAACAGGAACGCCAGCAATGCATTAGTGCAAGAACTGGCCAATGCTTCGGTTACTTTATTAAAGGGTAAGGAGTACATTAAAAATCTTGTTCCGATAAGAAGAACCGCGATTATTAGCATCGGCGTGCCAACGGTAACTAAATTCCAGAAAGAAGTTTCGAAAGGATTTTACAACTCTGTTTATTATGTTTTAGACAAGGATGCATCTGCTACGCAAATTTCCAATGTAGCACGAGAAATTGGTGCGTTTGATCAGGTCATTGTTGGCATACATGATAGCCGCTCGAGGCCGGGAAATAACATTCCACTTAATGCGGGCGTTAAAAATTTTGTTAAAGAACTTTGTGGTAAGAACGCTGTTTTTGCCTTGTTTGCAAATCCCTACAATCTTGCAGGTTTACCTGGACTGGAAAACAGCAAAGGCTTAGTAATTGGATACCAGAAAGAAGATTATATGCAAATTTCAGCAGCTGCTGTAATTAATAACCGTTTGGTGCCAAGTGGCAAGTTGCCGGTTAGCATTTTACCAAATTTTAAATACGGCGACGGACTGTAGTTTCATTCTGTACCAAAACATCTGGCGATAAAAGCCGCACTTCAATTTATCGTTAAATTAATGGATTTGCACAACCCATAAAGAATGCCGAATTTTGCCAGGAATTCGGCATTCTTGTTTTTAAGCCTATTTGCATTTAATTATATGAAACCAATTTACATCTTTGCCTTCCTGCTCATGTTATTTAAAATTTCTTTTGCACAGAAAGGTGAGGTAACGGTTATAAAGGACCCGCTGATTGATAGCTTGATAGCGAAAAGAATGGAGGTTTACCGCTCTACGGGCGATGTGACCCTGAAGCCAAACAAGCCTGTGGTATCCGACTATGGTTACCGGGTACAGGTTTTTTACGGCTCAGACCGGCGGGAAATGTTTAACCAGCAAGCCCGGTTTAAAAGCAGCTACCCGAAAATAAACACATACATCGTTTATAAGGAACCAAACTATTACTTACGCGTAGGTGATTTTAGAACAAGACTCGAAGCTCAGCGCTTGATGAGCGAACTTAGGGCAACTTTCCCAACATTATTTATTTTCAGGGAGAAAATTAACGCACCAATTTTAGAAACGACCACTGATGATCAAAGATAAAATTAAAGATTTAGCCGGGCATATTTTTAACGATGTTGTAGGCTATCGTCGCCATATACACGCTAACCCGGAGTTATCCTTTAAAGAATTCGAAACCTCCTTATTCATTAAAGAAAAGCTTAGCAAATGGGGAATTGAGTTTACCGATTGTGCCAATACGGGTGTTGTCGGATTGATTAAAGGTAATCTTCCTTCCGAAAATGTGATTGCCTTAAGGGGCGATATGGATGCTTTGCCTATTCATGAAGCAAATGATAAGCCCTATATTTCAAAAAACCATGGCGTAATGCATGCATGTGGTCATGATGTGCATACGTCATCTTTACTAGGCACGGCATTTATTTTAAATCAATTAAAAGACGATTTTGGTGGCACAATAAAATTAATTTTTCAACCTGCAGAAGAGTTGCTTCCCGGCGGTGCCAGCATTATGATTAAAGAAGGCGTGCTCGAAAACCCAAAACCTCAGGCTATTGTTGGTCAGCATGTTATGCCTTTAATAGAAGCTGGTAAGGTAGGGTTTCGCTCGGGTATTTACATGGCATCAACTGACGAACTTTATGTAACAGTAACTGGCAAGGGCGGCCACGGTGCTCAGCCACATCAAAATATAGATCCGGTTCTAATTGCATCTCATATCATTATTGCCTTACAACAAATTGTTAGTCGAAATGCCGATCCTCGTCTGCCATCCGTACTATCATTCGGCAAAGTGATTGCAAATGGGGCAACAAACATCATTCCCAACGAAGTTAAAATTGAAGGCACATTTAGAACTTTGGATGAAGACTGGAGAAATGAGGCACATAAAAGAATGAAGAAAATGGCCGAAGGAATAGCAGAAAGTATGGGCGGTAGCTGCAATTTCGACATCCACAGGGGCTATCCTTTTTTAATTAACGAAGAAAATTTAACGGCCAATGCAAGGGCTTTCGCCGAAGATTTTTTAGGGAAGGAAAACGTAGTCGATTTAGACATCTGGATGGCCGCAGAAGACTTTTCATTCTATTCTCAGGTTACTGATGCTTGTTTTTATCGTTTGGGAACCGGCAATGCCAAAAAGGATACCTGTTATTCTGTACATACGCCAAGATTCGATATTGACGAAGATGCCTTGAAACTGTCCACAGGCTTGATGGCCTACATTGCCGTTAAGCAGCTGGGTAATTAACATTCAGATCATCTGAATTAAATAATGCAATGTCCGTTGCTCATTTACTCATCTGGCAAAAGGGCATCATTTTTGAATATAAAGCATTACATGAAAAAAATACTTCTTTTAGCAATACTTTCACTATTTTTCTTCGAAGGCTATAGCCAGATTATCGACCGTTTTAATCCCGACACGGTTAAAACAATTACCCTGGATTCTTCGGTAAATATTAAAGCAGAAAGATTAAACGTAGAAACATTTATTAAAGCAGTAATGAATGATACTTCGTTTTACCAATCTTTCCGCGATATGAAACGTTACAGTTTTATTGCCGAAAACCGCATTTACAGTTACGATAAGAAAAATAAAGTAGATGGTAAAATTTACCGGAAAATAAGACACAATAACAGTGGGCCATACAAAATGGAATACCTCGTTAAAGAAGATGAGGGAAATATGTACAAAAAGAATGGCAAATATCAACTGTACACTGTAGAAATGTTCGATTACATTTTTATGAATGCTTACAATACTGATTTTATGCCAAACGCACCTGCCGGAGACGGCAAAGGCGGTACAAATGAAAGCTATAAAACGAAATTAAAAACGCTCATTTTTAATCCTGGAAGGCCTGTTAAGGTTCCTTTTATTGGCAGTAAAACTGAAATATTTTCGGCAAATATGCGCCAGTATTATGATTACGCTTTTAGCAGCGGAACCTACCTGGATTCAATTCCAGTTTATCGTTTTAAGGTTTCCGTTAAGCCTGATTTAAGTAGTTGGACCAAAGACGGGCTGATGATAAAAGACCTTGTAACCATTTTTGATAAGCGGAATTTCAATATTTTAGGTCGTTATGTTGATATGAAATACAGCAACATGCTTTTCGATTTCGATGTTCAGATGAATATTGAAATGGGCTATTTCGGCGACGATAAATTACCTACAAAAATTACCTATCAGGGTAACTGGGATTACCCTTTTAAAAAAGAGGAACGGGCAAGTTTTTTAATTCTCCACAAAGATTACAAGCTGGAAAAGGGTAAGTAACTGCATCTATCGGATCAAAAGATTTAGTATCTTTAGCCTTTAAAATAACCGATATAATGCAACCAATTTTTTCACCTAAATTCAAACTACTTTTCCTCTCCTTATTCTTTTCTGCGTTTGCTTTACAGGCTCAGGTTTTAACGTCGAAGCAAATTGACAGCGTTGTAGAAAAAACCTTAAGCACCTTCAATGTGCCCGGAATTGCGGTTTCAGTTATTAAGGATGGAAAAGTTGTGCACCTCAAAGGCTATGGCGTAAGTTCGATAAAAACGAATAAAAAGGTTGATGAAAACACGCTTTTCGGCGTTGCCTCAAACACCAAAGCATTTACTGCAGCTGCGCTAGGCATGCTTGTGGATGAGAAGAAAATTACCTGGGATACCAAAGTAACTGATGTTATCCCGGAGTTTAAAATGTACGAGGCATATGTAACCTCAGAATTTACAATTCGGGATTTGTTAACCCACCGCAGTGGTTTAGGCTTAGGTGCCGGCGACTTAATGATTTGGCCCGATTCGTCAACAGTTGACAAGAAAAAACTGATTCATAACCTTCGGTTTTTAAAGCCAGTTTCTTCTTTCCGTACAAAATACGATTACGACAACCTGATGTATATTGTGGCTGGTGATGTAGTTGCAAGGGTTTCTGGTGAAAAATATGAAGATTTTATTGAGACGAGATTTTTCAAGCCACTCGGAATGACTAAAACTGCTGCTTCCTGGTACCGCTTGAAAGATAAATCGAACGTTATCGATGGCCATGCACCATATCAGGGGAAATTGCTTCCGGTTGGTTTAAGCTTTGGAGAAGTTGCAAATGCTGCAGGCGGAATTTATTCGAGCGTTACGGATATGAGTAAGTGGGTAACTGCCATGATCAACGGCGGGAAATACGGCGAAAATTTGAGTAGTAAGTTGTTCAGTCCGGCAGTTCATAAAGAGTTGTGGACGCCCCAAACCATCATAGCGGGCGGCAACCCTGAAAGTTTTAGCAGTTACGGTTTAGGTTGGTTTTTAAGCAATGTTAACGGAAATTTCCAGGCTACACATACCGGAGGTTTATCAGGCATAGTTACGCAGGTTACCATTTTACCTGATTTAAAGCTTGGCATTATCGTTTTAACCAATCAGCAATCTGGTGCTGCTTTTAACGCCATTACCAATTCTATAAAAGATGGTTATCTGGGCATTAAAGGCCAGGACCGGATCAAAGCCTATAATGATAACAGGTTAAGAAACGAAAGCCAGGCCGATGAATTGGTAAAAAAGGTGTGGGCAGACATTGACGCACAACAAAAAAACAGCGCCGTAACACCTAACCTTAAAACTTATCTTGGTACTTTTAACGATGCCTGGTTCGGCGAAGTAAACATTAGCGAAGCAAATGGAAAAATGCATTTCGAGGCTAAAAATGCCCCGAAGTTGCGTGGCGACATGACTTTTTATAAAGGGAACACTTTTATTGTAAAATGGTACGACAGAAGCTTAGATGCAGATGCTTTCGTGAGTTTTACATTAGATAATACCGCAACCGCGAATGGATTTAAAATGTCGGCAATCTCACCTTTAACAGATTTTAGTTTCGACTTTCAGGATTTAGACTTTAAGAAAACGATAAAATAATACCATGAAAACTACATTAAAAATCACCCTGCTTTTTTCAGTTTGTATTCTATTTTTAACTTCAATGACATTTAAACCGAAACGAATTATCTTTTTTGGCGATTCGATTACACAACAAGGAGTATCAGCCAACGGTTACGTCACTTTGATAAAAAAAGCGTTAGATTCTACCAAATACACCGTAATGGGCGCAGGAATTGGCGGTAACAAAGTATATGATTTATACCTGCGTTTAGAAGATGATGTTTTAAATAAGAAACCCGACTTAGTAGTTATTTACGTTGGCATCAACGATGTTTGGCATAAACAATCTTCTCATACGGGAACAGATTACGACAAATATTTAAAGTTTTATCAGGCATTAATTAATAAAATTCAGGGTGTTGGGAGCAAGGTTGTGTTGGTAACCCCGTCGGTAGTTGGCGAGAAAAAAGACGGAACTAATGAACTTGATGCCGATTTAAATAAGTATGCCGAAGGAATTAGACAGTTAGCGGCTAAAAACAACTTGCCTGTTTGCGATTTACGGAAAATCTTCGCTGATTACGAAGCGAAAAACAATCCTGAAGATAAAGAAAAAGGGATTTTAACTGTAGACCGCGTTCACCTGAACGTAACCGGAAACAAGCTTGTTGCCGATCAATTATTGCCACTGGTGAGATAAACAGTTACAGGTTGCATGTTTTGGGCTACAGGTTTCAAAATTAAGAGCACAATAAAATAAAGTTAAAAAGATGAAGGTTATAAGTTTGGGGTGAGAAACCTTTAAGCGATAACTTACAGTGCAATCAAAATGATAAACCGCGAAACGATAGATAAGATAATGGATACCGCCCGCATTGAGGAGGTAGTAGGGGATTTTGTGCAATTAAAAAAACGCGGAACAAGTTTAATCGGAAATTGCCCCTTTCATGGCGAAAAAACACCTTCTTTTCACGTTTCTGTAACCAAAGGAATCTATAAATGCTTTGGATGTGGTAAAGGTGGCGATTCGGTTCGTTTTATAATGGACCATGAAAAGTATAATTATCCTGAAGCGTTAAAATTTTTAGCAAACAAATACAACATTGAGGTTGAGGAAACCGAGCTAACGCCACAGGATACCGAAGCTCAAAATGCGAAGGAAAGTTTATACATCGTTTCTCAGTTTGCAGCTGCTTTTTTCGTTAAACAACTTTGGGAAACTGATGAAGGCCACGGAATTGGTTTGAGTTATTTTAAAGAGCGTGGTTTTAGAGAAGATATCTTAAAGAAATTCGAGGTGGGTTACTCGCCCGATGTTTGGGATGCCATGACTCAAAGTGCTATAAACGCTGGTCATAAACTCGAGTTTCTGGAGCAAACAGGCTTGTCGATTAAAAATGACAATGGCAAAATCTACGACCGTTTCCGCGGCCGTGTAATGTTTCCAATTCATAATTTTACCGGTAGAATTATCGGCTTTGGCGGCCGTACTTTAAAAACCGATAAAAATGTTCCTAAATATGTAAACTCGCCGGAGAGTGAAATTTATCATAAATCCAATGTGCTGTATGGTTTATTTCATGCCAAAAAAGCAATTAGAGATTTAGATAACTGCTATCTTGCCGAAGGCTACGCCGATGTTCTTTCCGTTCATCAGGCTGGTATAGAGAATGTTGTCGCGTCATCCGGTACTTCTTTAACCGTAGAACAAATAAAACTTATCGGGCGATTCACCCAAAATGTAACCATTCTTTTTGATGGCGATGCAGCAGGTATCAAGGCCTCTTTACGTGGTTTGGATATGATTCTGGAGGAAGGCTTAAATGTTAAAATAGTTTCTTTCCCGGATGGGCACGACCCAGATTCGTACATGCATCACGTTGGCGCAGGTGCTTTCAAAACGTATTTAGAAAACAATAGAAAAGATTTTATCCTCTACAAAGCCAACGTATTATTAAAAGACGCTGGTGATGACCCCATAAAGCGAGCCGGAATCATTCGAGACATTGTGGAGAGTATTGCAAAAATTCCAGATCCGATAAAGGCTTCTGTCTTCATTAGAGAGAGCAGTAGTTTGTTAGAAATTGAAGAGCGGATTCTACTTT
The DNA here is from genome assembly GCF_979253075.1 of Pedobacter sp. AC464. NCBI lineage: Bacteria > Pseudomonadati > Bacteroidota > Sphingobacteriia > Sphingobacteriales > Sphingobacteriaceae > Pedobacter > Pedobacter sp. AC464. Next base: position 833,515 of record NZ_CEEDBV010000002.1, on the reverse strand, counting down.
CCGAACTGAATAAAATGCGCTCGGCCAAGAGTAAAAAATCGTTCGAAAGCAATCAAAGAACTGCTAACTTAAATCAAAATCCTTATTCTTCCGGGCCACCGGAGCCACTTGGTCCACCGGCTGATTTATGGGACGATAACGCCGGTTCGACAACACAACAAGCGGAAAACGATGAGCACCAGGAAAAGGAAATTATTCGCCTGCTATTGGCCTACGGACATGAGTTTGTAAACTGGGATAACATCGACGACATGGTTATTGGCTCTTTTGTGATGCAGAATTTAGCCGATGTTGAATTCGAAAACCCACTTTGTAAAAGAATCGTTGATTACTATAAATCAGAAATTGACAATGGTAGATTGCCAACGGCAAATCACTTTATTAAGCACCAGGACCGGGATATTGCGGATTTAGCAATTACACTGTCTACCTCGGAGTATGCTTTGAGTGAAAACTGGCTTAATAAGCATCAAATTTACGTTAAAGACGAAACGATGCATTTGAAAGCAACCATTCTTGGCGGAATTTTTCACCTTAAAAAACGCAAGGTAGATAGAATCCTCACAAATCTTCTGAAAGAAATAAAAGATGAAAAGGATAGCGATAATCAAATGATTTTGATGCAACGTTATGGAGTGATAAAAGGGGTTGAAAGAGAAATATCAAAATTCCTGGGCTCGGTAATTGTGAAATAGATATAGACTTGCTAAAAGTTTGTTATGTTCAACCTTAACAGTTGTGTTCCGGACCTTCAAATTTGAGAGTTGTAATAAAAAACCAATTAAAAAAATCCATCAATGGCGCTCCACAATGATTTAGGTGTTAAAGGTGAGGGAATTGCCAAAATTTATCTTGAAGAAAATGGTTACGAGATTCTCGATGAAAACTGGATTTATGGTAAGGCTGAAGTCGATTTAATGCCTACAGGGATGGGATAATGGTATTTGTAGAAGTTAAAACCCGTACATCCACAGCCTTTGGCATGCCCGAAGAATTTGTTCAAAAGGCAAAACAAAAACAGATGGAACTGGCTTCGCTTCAGTATATTGAGATCATGAACCATCAGAACGACATCCGCTTCGATATCATTGCTATAGTATTTAAAAAAGATAACAGTTACAAATTAAAACACATAGAAGATGCTTTTTGGCCTGAAGATTAACCGTATTCAATTTCCTTTATTTATTGCTGCCGCAATAAGTTTCGCCAGTTCTTGTAAAGATGATCCGGCATCAGGTTACAGCACTTTCATAGAGCCGGCCGCGGGTGCGAGTGTCTCATCAGGCACTCCTTTGCAGTTGAAAATAGATTTTGCAAAAGGCAAGAAAATCGATTCTGTTGTATATTTGTTAGATTCTACACAGGTTGCTTTAGCTAAAGATACGCTTTCGATAAAGATTAAAACCGACGGCATAAAACTTGGAAACCATCTAATTACGGCAAAAATCTTTGGCGGTGATAAGCCTGATGAGATAACGTCCAACATTATTATTCTGGCTTCTAAATCACCAGATTTGTACGGCTACAAGGTTGTTACCAAACTGCCGCACGATACGGCGGCTTACGTAGAAGGGCTTGAATACAACGATGGTTTCTTCTACGAGGGAACCGGAGAAAAAGGTAAGTCGGATTTAAGAAAAGTGGATGTTCAAACTGGAAAAGTTTTACAAAGAGCGAAATTAGACACGGCTTTATTTGGAGAAGGAATAGCACTTATCGACAACAAAATTCTTCAACTAACCTGGCAGGATAAAAAAGCTTTTGTGTACGATAAAAAATCTTTTAAACAACTGGCAGAACTTCCTTACACAAGAGACGGTTGGGGAATGACCTTCGATGGCGAACAAATTTATGCTTCTGATGGCACGAATGCCATTTATTTTTTAGATAAAAATACCTACCAGAAAACGGGTTCTATTGACGTCTTTGATGATAAAGGTGCGAGAGATAATATCAATGAACTCGAATATATAGACGGTAAAATTTACGCCAACGTTTACCTTACCAACAACATCATCATCATTAACCCAAAAACGGGCGCTATTGAAGGGAAGATAGATTTAACGGGTCTGTATTCATCAGATAACTTTAAAACCGATTCGGATAAATCGAACAACGTATTAAATGGAATAGCTTACGACAAACAAACCAAGCGACTTTTCGTTACCGGAAAAAAATGGCCATTTATTTACGAGATCAAAATTCAGAAAAATAACTAAGCCATAAATTAACTGTCTGTCGCGTCAAACAACAGGTCAAATCTATGGCCGTTTTTAAAGTTACAACTTTATCAAAATGCCCGTTATTGATTATTTTGCTTTCGGTTCGCTCAAAACACCGTTAAAATTAATTGGCTGTTTGTTATTGCTGTTTACCATCAGCGTAGCATAACCTTTTTCCGAGACAGTTAACATCATTTGGTAGTTTTCGGATTTCAAATCTTTTGTTTTGATGCTAATTGAGTAAGAGCCTTTTTTGTTCCTGCTCTGTACGTAACTAAAATTCTTCGATTTAAATTTAATCCCTCCCTCAGTTGGATTATATGGTGCAGAATATGCCCGTCCGTAATAGGGTAAATATGCAACAATGCTATCTGGCGTAACTGTGAAATCGTAAGATGAACCGGTAAGGTTAATTGTGCCACCGCCTTGCGAGCCAGGCATACTCCGCAATACCTGACTAATATCCTGATTAGACAATGGTATTGCCGTATTGGCCATAAAAACATAATTTTTATCAGCCATTAAGCTTGCGGTGGTTTGTTTATCTGTTTGTGCAAATGCTTGAGCAATTGAAGCAAAAAACAAAATGCTCAAAAGTTTTAAATGTTTCATTTTGTGTGTTTTTTGAATGTATAACAATTAAAAGATGTTGAAGTTTAGGTAATTCCATAAACCAAATTGATATTTCAAAAAGAATACATAAATATAACCAATAATGAACATTAAAAAGCGGCACCAATTATTGGTGCCGCCAACCCTACTCAAAAAAATGGTTTAAACCGTAACTGACAGTGTGTTTCCAGAAACTGTAGGTGTGTAAACTTTTAATGCTGACGTGGTGCCACCATCATTTGGCTGTGCTAAAATGGCTCCAGAAGAAGTATATCTTGATGCATGCAATCCACATTGAATGTAATTACTTGCCTGAATCCAGTTTAAGGCACCGCCCTGATGTGGGCAAACCGCCTGGGTGGCTGCAAATGAACTTGCGCTGTTGCCAGCTGCTGTGCGGATAAACAAAATACCATTAACCGTAGTTGCTGCGCCCACCGATAAGAGCTGGCTGTTTAAATCAACGCTTGCCGTAGTTCCGGTAGGTGGACCACCGCCTGCCGGATTATTCGGTTGAGGGTCGCTGCCTTTACTTCCGCAGCCTGATAAGCAGGAACCTGTGCAAAAAAGCGCAATTCCCAATCCTAATGACTTGATAAAATCGTTACGTTCCATAATCTTTGATGTTTAGTTTTAATAAATTTTAGTTTGGATGTCTTTATTTTTTGATTTGAAAAGTGTAAAGTTGCGGGATATGGTGAAGCCGAAACGAACGCCGCCGTGTTTCCATGATTTTTGCGTATCGGCAACAAAGCTGTTTTCTGCTATATATTCCGAATTCATAAAATTTAAAGAAAAAACATGGCCGCCGGTTTCAATTTCTAAGCCAACCCCGAGTGGGTTGTAAAACTGCTGCGGTAAATTTGATGGCCTGTTCAGGCCATTAATTAAGGTATAATCGGCAATAAATGATAAACGTTTGCTTAACTTAAATCTTCCGGCAAAGCCGATGCTAAGCAGGTTATCAGGGTCACGAACATCGACCACGTTTTTTCGGAAAAGAACCGCCGGTGCTACCTGTAGGGATAATCGCTGCGAAAACTTCCTCGAAAAAATGGGTTGCAGGAAGTAGCTGAAGCGGTTTGCGTAAGTCGCAAATTCGGTGGTTGTGAACGGTTGTCTGGCAATCCATCCCATTTGCCCTAAAACCGTAATGTTTAACGGCATGTTGCCGTTTTTGCCGCCGCCCTGTTCAATAAGTTTATACTTTAAATAGCCGTTAAATAACTCATCATGTTTACTTCTGCCAATGCTAACGGTCAATTTATCTGTAATTCCATAATCCAGACCGATAAAAAGGTCAGTTGCCACATCAAGTCCGTATAAAGTATGCGCACTGCCGAACTCGCCACCAATGTCGCCGAAATGATGTCTTATTCGTAAATCTAAATCATGCTTTTTTTGGGTTTCAGTAGAGTGCGAGAGTACAATGTGTGTCGATTTAAAAGTTGGATTTACTGAGCGAATCCTCGCAGTATCTGTCATTGTTTTCATCAGCGAATCTGCAGATTGGGCCTGCGCTAGGTTGGTAACCAGAACAGATAAAGTAATGATAGTAGCTATTTTCATCATATATTTAGTTTTTAGGGTTTAGCGTTCCACTTATCTTTACATTAATAACCTTCGCTATTTTGGTGAACACGAGCGTTGGTATCTCAATATTATGGTCTGCGCAGGCAACATCGAAACTTGTGTAAACGGAAGCCTTACCATTTTTCAATGTGATTTTACCAGCTATGGTTCTGGCCTTACTTTCCCCATGAACGGTTAAGGTTCCTTTAACATTCACGGTGTATTCGCCGTCTTTAGCCCAGTTGATGTTTGGTTCAATATTGCCTTTGAAGGTCGCAACAGGATATTTATCGCCTTCCAGGTAATTTTCATTAAAGTGTTCCTGCATCAATTTCTTTCCGAATTCGAAACTTTTTATTGGAATTTGAAAGGCAACTTCTCCGGTTTTCGAAACAATAACGCCATTGGTTTTATTGCTTTGCGCCTTAATATCTTCTACCGGTGTAGATGAGAAAAGATTAGCTTGTATATTGCTGGCGATGTAATTTTGTGCTTTGGATGAAAACGGTGCGTAAGCAATTGCTATACCGAAAAGTAAATAGCCGAGTTGTTTTAGTTTGGTCATTGTGAGGATGATTTTGTTAGTTTAACTAAACCTCACGAGCCAACCCATCCATTAAAGAGGGTGCTTTGATGAGGTAAAAATCTCTTTTCTTTCGAAAATCATAATCATTACGGATGCTAAACCTTTTGGGTTGCTTTGCAGTAGAAAAAAATTAGATCGCAAAAAAAACCGCTTCGTAAATTAATACGAAGCGGTTAAAAAGAAATAAGATTGGTTTAATTAAAATCAGCTGTTTGCAGAGCAGGATTAACTTTAATCTCTTTTATAGAAATATTAAATTCCTGACTGCCTTGCGGCGATTGAACAGTTTGCATCAATGTGTGAGGAAATAGAACATCACCAACTTTTTTATAATCGGCATATTCTGTTATCTGCGTTATATTCGTGCCGTTTTTGGTTAATGTATTTTCTTCTTTCAACAGCAAACCGGAGTTTACATCGTAATATTCGGTTTTCTTTTTGCCCGTGGCTGAAGTTACAACAAGTTTATAAGCGTTGGCGGCGCCAACTTTTTCTGTTCCGGCAAGTTCCATTTTGCTGCCGTCGGTAGCATAGGTTAGCTGGTTAAACAAACTTTTATCCGCCTTTGCCTCAGCCAGTTCTTCGGCACTCATTTCGGCTTTTTTGCCCATTTGCATTGCGTAGCCTGTGGTTCCATTAAAAGCTTGTTTCATAACCGTTTGGCCCATCATTGCAATTTCCATTGTATTTAAATTCGGTGCCATTTTTTTAAAAGTTACGCCCAACTTACTGCCTTGCATGTCCATCTCGCCAGTCTGTTGGTAAGCTGTTACCTTTTTTAGCGCAGCTTCGCCACCAATTGCATTAATGTAGTTGCTTATTATTTCTTTAGGCGACTTAGACCCAGCGCCTGCCGCTGCGGTAGTTTCTGCCTTAACGGGTGCGGCATAGTTGTCAAATTGCTTCACAGCGAAACCAGCTTTGGTTAAGCCCGGTACAAAAGCATCTGTTTTACCAACAACGACTACACGCGTATTATCGTGATTAAAATATTTTTTCGAAACCCGTAAAATATCATCAGTTGTTACGGCATTTAACTTTTGTAGATAAGTACGATAAAAATCCTTTGGTAAGTTGTTTATTAGAATGCTACTCGCAAAGCCAGCCGTGCGTGCCGGGTTTTCTAAACCCAGTGCAAACGAACCATTGTAAAGGTTTTTTGCATTCTGTAGTTCTTCTGCTGATACTTTTACAGTACGAATTGTATTTATTTCTCTTAAAAATTCTACAACAGCGCTATCTACTTTTTCGTTTCGAACAGCTGCAGTTGCCGAAAATTTCGATTGAAAACGGCCCGAGCCTGTGCTTGCATACGCACCGTAGGTGAAACCGTGTTTCTCCCGCAAGTTCATAAATAACCTGGATTCTGCACCACCGCCCAAAATCTGATTTGCCAAAAGCACGGCAAAGTAGTCAGGGCTGCTTAAAGGTAAATCTAAAAGATTGGTTACTGTAATTTCAGATTGAACGGCATTACTAACATTAACCACGTCAACTTCGGTTTTAGCCGGGTTGCTTACTTTTGCCAAAACAGGGAGCGTTAATGGGTTACCTTTCCAATCGCCAAAGGCTTTTTCTGCTAATGCTTTAGCTGCTTCCGGTTTTATGTCGCCCACAAAAGTGAGGTAACCTCTTGATGGCGTAACGTACTTTTTGTAAGCTGTTTTAACGTCATCTAAAGTAAGTCCGTTGATGGATGCTTCAGTCGTAAATTCTCCATAAGGGTTTGATTTTCCGTAAGCCAAGGCATTTACAACGCGTGCAGATATCGCTTTAGCGCTCTTCTCGTTGGATTTTAAGCCTGTTAAGGTTTGCGATTTAATTTTCTCGAATGAAGCAACAGGAAATGCCGGTTGACGCAAACTTTCGGCCATTAGCATAAATGCCGGTTCAAAGTAGCGGGTTAGCGCAGAAACCGTTCCACCAGATGCGCCGGCATTTACATCTGCACCAAGCTGGTCAACAGCCTCGTCGAACTGTGCCTTTGTTTTTGTGGTGGTGCCTTCGTTTAACATGCTGCCCATTAAACTAATAACGCCAGCTTTTGCGCCTTCCGTAATCGGACCAGCATCAATACTGTAACTCGCCGATACCTTTGGCAATTTATGGTTTTCTACAACCAGCACGGTAATTCCATTGGCTAACTTATAAATAACTGGGTCGGCAACGGTAATTACAGGCGCTGGTCCTGGTTTTGGTTTTTTACTACGATCTATTGTTTGTGCCGAAATACCTTGAGCCAATAAGGAAATTGCGGCTATAATGAATATCTTCTTCATGTTTTCTAAATATTGTAAGATGAAAAGCGGTTATTTTTTTGGTAAATAGTACAAAACAACTCTTTGGTTTTTGTTGAGGTATTTTTTCGCTACATCCCTGATTTCTTCACGGGTTATCGATTTAATAACATTCAACTCTTCGTTAATATCATTTGTATCCTTATTGTGAAAGGTGTAACCATTAGCCAGGTTTTCTGCAACACCAAGCATTCTGCTGTTCGCACTCACATAACTGTTTTCGAATTGGTTTTGAAGTTTTTTATAATCGCTTTCGCTGATTAACTCTGTTTGCAGACGTAAAACTTCTTCATCAATATCTTTCAATAAATCGTTAAGTGGTGTGTTTTTATTTGGTAAGGCAAGGGTAATGTATGCTCCATAATCTTCCAATGAGTAATTGAAAGCCGCAACTTGTAATGCAGTTTTCTTTTCATCAACCATTTTAGTACTAAGCCTAGAACTGCCGCCGGCTGACAAAATGGAGCTAATCATACCCAACACTTTACTTTCTCTGCTTTTCATGCCAGGTACGCGGTATGCAGCAAAAATTGCCGGAATCTGGATGTTTGCATCGTAAGCCGTATCAATAATTTCTTTTGTAATTTCCGGTAGCTTATAGTCTTTTCTAACCACCTCTTTTCCTTTCGGAACTTCTGCGAAGTATGCTTTAACCAAACCTCTTGTTTTCTCCACGTCGATATCGCCGGCAATGGTTAAAACGGCATTATTAGGAACGTAATATTTTTTGTTGAAGGCGATAAATTCATCAAGCCTGGCCGCATCTAAATGTGCCAGAGAGCCAATCGGCTGCCAGCGGTAAGGATGCCCGTCGAAAAGGTGCGAAAATATTTTCTCGGTAAATTTACCGTAAGGAGAATTATCGATTCGTAAACGCTTTTCTTCTTTTACAACTTCATTCTGTGTTTTTACGCCTTGTTCATTTATCACAGGGTGAAGCATGCGTTCGCTTTCCAGCCACAAACCTAATTCTAACTGGTTTGAGGGAAAAACTTCGTAATAAAAAGTACGATCTTGAGAAGTATTTGCATTATTCTGGCCGCCATTACTGCTAACCAGCTTCATAAATTCTCCTTTCTTTATGTTTTTGGAGCCTTCAAAAAGTAAATGCTCAAAAAAGTGAGCAAATCCGGTACGCGTTGTGTCTTCATCTTTAGAACCCACATGATACATAACTGAAACCGCAACAACAGGCGCCGTTTTATCCTGGTGTAGAATAACATGGAGACCATTGTCTAAATCAAATTCGGTAAACTGCACTTTTTGAGCAGACACACTCAAGCACAGACCGGAAATGGCCAGAGCAAAAATAATTCTTTTTTTCATTAGATAATTTGTTTGTTTTGAATCAGTTAACAAAGACCGACTTCAATTTTTTTAATAATAAGTTAATTTGGTTTTGGTTGTAACTAAACAACTAGGGGTTTACTAAAATATATATTTCAAACAAAAAAAGCGAGTGATTAACCCGCTTTTTTCAAATGATTTAACTATCTCCAGTTTTTGTATTGGTTAATGAGACCATTTGTAGAACTATCATGGCTTGAAACTTGCCCATCGCCTTCTAATTCTGGTAAAATCTTTTTAGCCAGTTGCTTACCCAGTTCTACGCCCCACTGGTCGAAACTAAAAATATTCCAGATTACGCCCTGAACAAATATTTTATGCTCATACATCGCAACAAGGCTTCCAAGCGTATATGGTGTAACTTTTTTCAGTAAAATAGAATTCGTTGGTCTGTTGCCTTCAAAAACTTTGAAAGGAGCAAGTTTGGAAATCTCTTCTTCCGATTTGCCATCCTTTTCCAGTTCAGCCGAAACCTCAGCAAGTGTCTTGCCATTCATTAAAGCTTCAGTTTGTGCAAAGAAGTTCGATAAAAGAATCGGGTGATGCTCGCCCAAAGGATTTAAACTTTGCGCAGGAGCAATAAAATCTGCCGGTATAATTCTGGTACCCTGATGAATTAGCTGATAGAATGCGTGTTGACCATTTGTACCTGGTTCTCCCCAAATTATCGGGCCTGTTTCATAGTCAACTTCATTGCCATTTCTATCTACATGCTTTCCATTGCTTTCCATATCACCTTGTTGAAAATAAGCGGCAAAGCGATGCATATATTGATCGTAAGGTAAAATAACCTGCGTTTCTGCGTTGTAGAAATTGATGTACCAAACACCAAGCAAACCTAAAATAACGGGCAAGTTACTTTCAAATTCGGCTGTTTTGAAATGGTTATCGGTAGCGTGGGCCCCAGCCAATAACTCCTTAAAGTTATCGAAACCGAGACTTAATGAAATCGAAAGACCAATTGCGCTCCAAAGTGAATAGCGTCCGCCAACCCAATCCCAAAACTCAAACATGTTCTCGGTATCAATTCCGAAAGCAGACACATCTTTGGCATTTGTTGAAAGTGCCGCAAAATGCTTCGCAATATCGTTCTCTTTACCACCTTTTTCTAAGAACCACGAACGTGCAGAATGCGCATTCGTCATAGTTTCTTGTGTGGTAAATGTTTTAGAAGCCACAAGAAACAAGGTTGTTTCTGCATTTAAAGCGGCTAAAGTTTCTGCAATATGTGTTCCATCAATGTTTGAAACGAAATGTATATTGAGGTGATTTTTATAGTGTTTTAGCGCCTCAGTTACCATCACCGGACCTAAATCGGATCCGCCAATGCCAATGTTTACGATGTCTGTTATTGCTTTTCCGGTATATCCTTTCCATTGTCCGCTGATAATGCTGTTGCTGAATTGTTCCATTTTGGCTAAAACAGCATTTACTTCCGGCATTACATCTTTGCCATCAACCAAAATTGGCGTATTGCTTAGGTTGCGTAAGGCGATGTGTAACACCGAGCGATCTTCAGTCTCATTGATTTTATCGCCGGCATACATAGATTTTATTGCTTCATCCAATTTGCATTCGCGGGCCAGTTGCATCAGCAAAGCCAAAGTTTCATCATTTATTCGGTTTTTACTGTAATCCAGTAAAATGTCTTCAAAAAAAACAGAAAATTTTTCGAAACGACTGTCATCCTCAGCAAAAAGATCTTTAATGCTTTTTTGATTGATATCTATGAAATGATCAGCCAGGTACTTATAAGCTGCGGTTTCTGTAAAGTTTATTTTCGGTAACATAATTCTTTCTTTTTGTAAAAGTAATAAAGCAAATATTTAAAACAGTCTTTTTAATGTTCAAAAATTACATTTCATTATTTATTTTAAACAAGTAACTTAGAGGTATATCCCGTGTGTTTCCATACATCCTATTTTGTATTCATTAAACAAAAACATTATGTTAGAAAACTTAAATGAATTAGTGCGTGAAAACGTACAGGAGAGCGTTGTTAACAATAACAATGTACCAAATGAACACAACGAAGCCGTTATTCAGGCTGCATCGGGTTCTATTTTTGATAGCTTGAAAGATCAGCTTACTTCAGGCAATGTTAGCGGTTTGGCAGAAATTTTCAACTCGGGCAATGCTGAAGGTTCTGCTGTAACCCAACAAGCCGCTGGCAGTTTTACCGATAAGTTAGCCGGGTTGGGTATCAATGCGGAGACTGCAAAAGGACTGGCTGCCACAATAATTCCTACAATCTTAAGTAAGCTTACGCAGAAAACCGCAGATCCAAACAATAGTGCTTTCAATATAAAAGACATATTGGGGAGTTTAGCTGGCGGTGCCGATGGCAAATTTGATGTAAGCGATGTTATTGGCATGTTTAACGGAGGCGGCCAGGCACAGGCCGGTGGAACAACCGCTTCTGGTGGCATTATGGATAAGCTGAAAGGCTTCTTTAACTAAACTTTATAAGGCTTTATGTTACGCATAAAGCCTTTTTTATTAATAAGTAAATTTAATCCCTGTATGAAAAAAATCTACATTCTGTTTTTGCTAACGATTTGTTCTGGTGCTTTTGCTCAAAAATCAGTTTTGAATGTTGCAGTTTCCAAAAAAGCTGACGCTATCGAACAAAAAGTTATCACTTGGCGTCGCGACTTTCATGAGCATCCGGAATTAGGGAATAACGAAATTCGGACTGCAGGTATAATCGCGAAGCACTTAGCGTCTTTAGGGATTAAGGTAAATACCGGGGTTGCTAAAACAGGCGTAGTTGGCATTTTAAAAGGCGGTAAATCTGGTCCTGTTGTAGCATTAAGGGCAGATATGGATGGGTTGCCAGTTACCGAAAGGGTTGATGTGCCGTTTGCTTCGAAGGTTAAGGCACAATATAACGGGCAAGAGGTTGGGGTTATGCATGCCTGCGGACATGATAGCCATGTTGCAATTCTAATGGGCGTGGCAGAGGTTCTGGCTTCCATGCAAAAAGATATTTCCGGCACGGTGAAATTCATTTTTCAACCCGCAGAAGAAGGCGTTTCTGCAGGGGAAGAGGGTGGTGCTGCCTTGATGATTAAGGAAGGTGTACTCGAAAGCCCCAAGGTGGATGTAATTTTCGGTTTGCACATTAACTCGCAAACTGAAGTAGGCGATGTAACTTACAAACCCGGAGGAACAATGGCAGCCGTAAATGATATGAAAATTACGGTTACAGGCCGGCAGGCGCATGGCGCATATCCGTGGAGCAGTATAGACCCGGTTGTTATTTCTGCCCAAATCATTAACAACCTTCAAACTATAGTTAGCCGCAATTTGAATGTTACGGAGAACCCTGGTGTGGTAACCATTGGTGCCGTTAATGGCGGTGTTCGCTCAAACATCATCCCCGAAAAAGTAGAAATGCTTGGAACCGTTCGTAATTTTAGTAAGGAAGATGAAGCTATGTTTATCGAACGGATAAAAACAATTGCGACAAAAACCGCAGAGGCTGGGGGTGGAAAAGCCGAGGTTAAAATTCCTTACAGTAACCATTATCCGGTAACTTATAACAATGTTGCCTTAACAGAGAAGATGTTACCGAGCATGCAAGCCACAGCAGGCGCCGCCCATGTAAAGTTAAGGCCACCAGTTACCGGTGCCGAAGATTTTTCTTTCTTCCAGGAGAAAGTGCCGGGTTTATTTGTGTTTTTGGGTGGCATGCCAAAAGGAAAAGACCCCATGAAAGCGCCATCACACCATACACCTGATTTTTACCTGGATGAAAGTGGATTTGTTTTAGGTGTAAAGCTGTTGGCTAATTTAACGTTGGATTACATGGCCATGAAAAAGTAGACTGCACCTCAAAAAAAATGGACAAACGAATAAATTAAAAGGCAAAAAATTTTTAATTAACTACATTTGCCATTATGACCAAAGAACAAATACAGGATTTAAGAGATAGAGTAACATCTCTGAGGAGGCATCTTTGACGTTGATGAGCTACTTTACGCTATTCGCGAAGAGGAAAAATTAACGATGGCTCCCAATTTCTGGGACGACCCTAAAAAAGCAGAAAAAATTCTTGCCGAAATAAGTTCCAAAAAAAAGTGGACAGATGGTTTTGAGAAAACGCATAACGCTGTAGAAGATGCCGCGGTGATGTTTGATTTTTTTCAATCTGGAGATGCTTCGGAAGAAGAATTACAAGAGCAATTCGATACCAGTAAACAAGCCGTTGCAGATTTGGAGCTCAAAAATATGCTCCGCAATAAAGAAGATCAGCTTTCTGCAGTGATGCAAATTACCGCAGGTGCCGGGGGTACCGAGAGTTGCGACTGGGCCTATATGCTTATGCGTATGTATATGATGTGGGGAGAAAAAAATGGCTACAAAATCACCGAACAGGATAGCCAGGAGGGTGATATTGCGGGCATTAAATCGGTTACGCTTCAGTTTGACGGTGATTTTTCTTACGGATATCTGAAAGGTGAAAATGGTGTCCATCGTTTGGTGCGCATATCTCCATTTGATTCTAATGCACGCCGCCACACATCTTTTGCTTCTGTTTACGTATATCCGCTGGTTGATGAAACCATAGAGATTTACATTAATCCTGCTGATGTTGAGTTTGAAACATTCCGGGCGGGTGGTGCCGGTGGACAAAATGTGAACAAAGTGGAAACTGCTGTTCGTTTGTACCACAAACCGTCAGGTATAATCATTAAAAACCAGGAATCAAGGTCGCAGCTTCAAAACAAAGAAAACGCCTTAAGGCTTCTGAAATCTCAGCTTTATGAAATTGAACAGCGTAAGCGTAATGAAGAAATTGCTGCAATCGAAGGTTCAAAAAAGAAAATTGAGTGGGGCTCGCAAATCAGGAGTTACGTTTTAGATGATAGAAGAGTTAAGGATCATCGTACAAACTACCAAACATCCAATCCTCAGGCTGTGCTCGATGGAGATATTGATGAATTTTTGAAAGCATACTTAATGGAATTTTAACTGAATACTTATGGTAAAATCGTTTTTTCTCTTAATTGCATTTTCTATGGCAACATATTCATCGAATGCACAGCAGGTTGTGCCACTATACGCCGACTCGATTCCTGGAGCAAAGCCAACACCTGCCACATACGTTGAAAATACCGCGGTTCGTGCCAACGGTACACTGAGCATCACAAAGGTTTCGATACCAACGCTAACGGTTTTTGAAGCACCAAAAGATGTTGCCAACGGAACTGCGGTGATTATTTGTCCGGGTGGAGGCTATGCTGCGCTGGCTTTTAGTCACGAAGGCACTGATGTTGCAAAACGTTTTAACGCAATCGGAATAACGGCTTTTGTTTTAAAGTACAGGTTGCCCAGTGATGAGATAATGACTGATAAAACTTACGCCCTGTTGCAGGATATTGAGCAGGCAATGTACCTGGTAAGAAAAGACGCGAAAAAATACAACATCAAACCGAACAAAATTGGGATAATGGGATTTTCTGCGGGCGGCCACTTAGCATCAACGTTATTGGTACATTATAACGATTTGAAGATTTCTAATCGGGAAAAAATAAGTTTAAAGCCAGCTTTTGCTGCGTTGATTTATCCAGTAATCAGTTTCGAAGAGTCTGTGCACACCGGTACAATGAAGAACCTGCTCGGGCCCAATCCTCCGGAAAATTTGAAACAATATTTTTCAGCAAATAAAAATGTAACCAAGAAAACTTCGCCTGTGTTTTTGGTTCATGCGAAAGACGATAAAACTGTTCCGGTAGCAAACAGCATTCTTTTAAACGAGGCGTTGCACCAAAACGGCGTCAATTCAGAAATTTATCTTTACGAAAATGGCGGTCATGGCTTTGGCCTGGTAAACAAAACTTCAGATGTTGACTGGTTTAATTTACTTTCGGCCTGGTTAAAAAAAGAGAAATTTTAGAAGAAACTATTGCTCCTTAATGGTTTTATCAATTACACTTAACAAACCATCCGTATAGGCATCGTCTGTTAATTCCCAAAACATAATTCCATTAAGTTTTTTATTGATAACGTATTTCGTTTTCAGTGAAATTGATTTCGGGTCATCAAATGTTGCAAGCCTTTTGGTTTCGGCATTGTAATAATATGGCGCTTTTGCAATTTCGTCCCAGTAATATTTGTAGCCTTTATCTACTGAAAACTCTTTGCTAAAGTTTTTGAACGATACACCATTAACAAATTTCGTTGGTTGGTATAATCCCTGGTTAGCATCGGTTGAGTTCTCGAAAATTCTGGCATAAAACGCAGCGCCTAAAGCGATTTTATGAGCAGGTACGCCCATTTTAATTAGCTCTGAAACAGCATAATCGCCCGAGAGTGGCAGTTGTGTAGTTGAGTAAAGCGGTGTATGGTGACCACTTACTGTTGCGTAACCGCTAACTAAATCATAAGTCATCAGGTTAACACGGTCAACCAATGGCATAATTTCATTCCATTCGAAACAAGAATCGATACAGTTTTTTGTTCCACCGGCGGCAAAACTTATTTCCGCTTTTTTGCCTAGCTTTTTCCGCAGTTCTTTAATTAACAGGGTAAAATTATGTTTGTCGTCTTCGGTGTATCGGTGTCCCGGAAAGCCGGCCACCGCTGGATATTCCCAATCGATATCAATACCATCAGCCTTAAAAAAATTGAGTAATTCTTTTGTTGTTTTTGCAAAAGTTTTACGGCCATCGGCCCGGCTAAATACTTCCGAACAATTTGCGCATGCACTCCAGCCACCCATTGCCATCATCACTTTTAAATCTGGGTTTCGCTTCTTTAGGTCGACCATTTTTAAAATCAACGCCGAATCTTTAGCAGAATGAATGTTCATGCTGTCGCCTTTCAGATGTCCGAAACTGTAAATTAAATGGCTTATTTTTTCAATCGGAAAACTATCTATAAGGGTGCCTCCGCCGCCGGTATAATAAGCAATAACGTTAGGCTTATATTTTTGCTGTGCATTTGAAGTTAATCCACAAAAGATAGAAAGCAAAATTACTGCGGCTACTCTATAAAAGTTGTTCGTTCGGAATGATGATTCAGGCATTTAGCTATTGGGATGTATCTTGTTCTGAAATAATTTTTTGAAGTTCGTTAAGTTCGGCGACTTTTTCCGTAGCGCCGGCATTTTCATATGCAGAAATCAAATTTCTAATTACCCGGCGAATAATGTCAGTATTACTGCAAGGCCTATAATATTCTGGTAAAGCCTCCAGGTTTAGCTGTCGCAGAAACTGATCTACATCGTGTTTTCCAAAGATGTTACCTTTGTTAAATGCATTTATGTAGAACAAAACACCGTATTCTGTGCCTTCCTGCTTACTTTCATCAATAAAGCCTAATATGAAATGCTGGGGTAAATTGATTCCATAAATTGGCATATCTAGTTTTTGAGCCAGCGTAGAATATATGATTGCCAGAGAAATTTGATTTCCTTTTTTACTTTCTAAAACCTGATTTAAGTAAGAATTCTGCGGATCGTGATGGTTTTTAGTGTTGCCGCCAAAACCGAATTGTTGGTATAAAACATGGTTTATCAGTTTCACTTTCTCTACCGAACTCATCTCATATTGAAGACCCAGCCAGATTTCACGCTTAATTTCCTCGAGCTGATTAATAACTTTTTGCTCGTCTAAATCAGGGTATTGATATCTGTTAATGATTAAAGCGCCCTGAAGCAAATCGAAGGCACCGCTTAAATACCATAGGTTTAGATCTTCCTTAACGGTTTTGAACTGAATTTGGTGAACAATATTTTCAATACGTTCCTGAAGTAGGCCATCAAAAGACTGCTCCCATGCATTTTCAAGAAAATGAATTACCTCTCCACCATATTCAAGTAGTCTTTGCTCTACATGCTGATAAACTTCTTCATCAGGATCATCAAGCAATTTTACTAAAGCGCTTATCTCTGTGTTATTTTCCATAAAACATACATACGTTTGCGGGGTTTAATTACTTTTGCAACAGTTATGATAATTCAATTTATTACCGATTACCTTAAACACCGTTTAACTGCTAAAACCAGACATGGAACGCACTCGCCATTCGTTTACAAGCTAGCAGACGAGGTAATTTACGATTTTAGCGACAAATTTGAATACAAAAATATTGAAGCTCAGCGAAAAAAACTTTTTAATGACGATTCTGTAATTACTGTCACCGACCTGGGAGCGGGCTCTCAGCTAAACAAGAACCGGACAAAGAAAGTTAGTCAGATTGCTAAAAATGCGCTGAAAAGTCCGCGTTTGGCTAAGCTTATTTACCGTTTAGCAGAAAATACGAAGCCCAGAACAGCCATAGAACTCGGTACCTGTTTAGGCATTACAACTGCATACCTTTCAAAAGCTAGTCCCGGAGCTCAAATAATTACCATCGAAGGCTGCCCTGAAACAGCCAATGTAGCCAGAAAAAATTTCAAAGATCTAGATTCAAATAATATAGAATTGCATATAGGAAATTTCGATGAAATTCTTCCTGATATTATTTCAAGGCAACCAACCCTCGATTTTGTTTACATTGATGGCAACCACCGAAAAGATGCTACCTTAAATTATTTTAAATGGTGCCTACCAAAGGTTACCGAAAATTCTTTGCTCATTTTTGATGATATTTACTGGAGCCAGGGGATGAAGGAAGCCTGGGAGGAAATTAAAAGCCATCCTGATGTAACTGTTACTATAGATTTGTTTTGGATCGGATTGGTTTATTTTAAAAAAGGTCAGGCAAAAGAACACTTCAAACTGAAATTTAAACAATAATGAAAATCGAACCTAAATTAAACGGAATCCAGAAGTTAACAGCCTTATATGTTTTGCTGCTTAGTTTTCTTGCCGGCGTTTTAGCGTACTTAGGTTCATTATTTATTCACACCACTCTGCTAACCCATTTAATGCTCGGCTGGGATTTTTTTTGTGTTTCTTTAATTGGCCTTCATTGGTATATGTTTTACCATACCTCTGCAGTACAAACACACTTAAAAGCAAAAATGCAGGATGAAACCAGAGGAGAAATATTTGCAATAGTTGTGGTATCTACCTTCGCCGGCTTACTAGCAGTTATTCTTCTGCTGTTAGATAAGGAAATTAAAACACTTGATTTGGTTACCGCAATTTCCGGGATGTTTTTATCCTGGGGGCTGGTTCACACAACATTTACCATGCGTTATGCGCACTTATTTTATGGTAATAGTAACAGTAAAAATGGCGGACTCGATTTTCCGGGAAATGAGGAACCCGATTTTATAGATTTTGCCTACTTCTCTTTTGTAATCGGAATGACTTTTCAGGTTTCTGATGTCGAAATCTCCTCAAGACGGATTAGAAGGCTTACTCTGCTACATAGTATAATCTCCTTTATCTTTAATACCGTTATTGTTGCGTTAACAATTAATGCACTGGCCGGCTTAAGTAAATAACTTTTCTACAATTTTATCATACTGTTTATCAAATACTTAAATTTAAAAACGGTTTATTCAGTTATATAACGTAACTTATAGTTGTATAACTGAAAAATAAGTTATAAGTTTGGGTATGGAAGAACTTACCAAAACAGAAGAGCGCATTATGCACGTTTTTTGGAAACTGCAAAAGGCTTTTGTTAAAGATATTATCGACGAATTGGATGAAGAGCCTAAACCACCATATAACACCATTTCGTCCATTGTTCGCTTGCTGGAGAAAAAGGGTTACCTAAACTATAAAGCTTACGGTAAAACCTACGAGTATTTTCCTGCAATTTCCAAAGATGAATACGCCAAAACAACTTTCTCCAAAATGTTTTCGAGCTATTTCGATAGTTCGCCTGCCAGTCTTTTATCCTTCATGGTTAAAGAAGAAAAGTTGAGTGAAAAAGATATAGAAGAAATCAAACAACTCATTAATGAAAATTCCAAACTATGATTTTAATTTATCTGTTGAAGGTTTCGGTTTGTTTGCTGGTGTTTTTTGCAGCTTATAAATTTTTACTGGGGAAACTTACCTTTTTTAAACTTAACAGGCTTTATCTGTTATCAGGCTTACTAATCTGCTTCCTCATTCCGGTGTTAACTATCGAGCAAAAGCGAGAAGTAGCGGTACATCATCCTGTTTTAAATTCCGAAATAGTTTACAGCACCGATCATTCAGTTGAGCGTGAACTGAATCAGGGAGGCTCGAATATTTTTAACTTCAATTGGCTTGATATTGGGGCATATGCTTACGTTTTTGTTGCCTTTGTTTTGCTCCTAAAATGCGTTATCACCATAGTGCATATCAGGCAACGCTTAAAAAAATATACCATCATCGAAAGCGATTCTATAATATTTGTTTCGGCCAATTCCAAAATCAAGAATTGCTCTTTTTTTAACAAAATAGTTGTTGATGCATCACTTTCGGAGCATGCAAAAGCACTGATTATTAAGCATGAATCAATCCATGTTAATCAGATTCATATCTTCGATAAGTTAATTGTGAATCTCGCGAGCTGTATTTTATGGTTGAATCCTGTTATTTACCTCTGGAAACAGGAAATAGATAATAACCACGAGTTTTTAGCAGACGAAGCCACCACCAAAACTACCGACAAAGGTTCTTATGCAACTTTACTTTTAAAGCTCGCCATGCCAGCTGGTAGTTTAATCATTAATACTTTTAGCAGGCTTCCACTAAAAAACAGAATTTTTATGTTGTACAAAAAACCTGATTCTGCTGTCCGAAAGATGTCTTATTTAATTACAATTCCAATTATTTCTTTCTGCTGTTTGGCTTTTGTAAATAAAAAGGAGGTGGTCATAAGGAAATTCATTGCTGAGCATAATAAAGTTGATTACCGCCCGAAAGCAGTTGAAGAATCAGTCGTTGTTTCGCCAAAGCATGCTACGGATGCCAATAAAAAGCCTGTTGCCACTGATACAATTTCCAGCAAAAATCAAATTTTACTGGGCTCGATTTTTCCAGTCGGCAACCTTTCTTTAGAAGATGCTTCACAACATAAAATAGTTACTTCTGAAATTAACCATTTAGCTACAGGCAGGGAATTGGTTTTAGTTGTTGATGCCGGACACGGCGGCCGGGATGGGGCTTCAAAAAGTGCATCTGGCATTGCCGAAAAGGACCTTAATTTACGTGCGGCGCAAATTTTGAAAGAAGAAGCGACTAAGCGAAATATAAAAGTTATCCTCACCCGTGAGCGTGATAAGATGATTCCACTGAGAGACCGTTTGCCGGATGAAGGTGCTACTGCTTTCATTTCCATACACCACAATTCTACGCCAAAACCGAACATGCATGTGCCTTTCGAAGGGTTAGAAGTTATTGTATCTAAGCAAAACCCAAACATAAAGGATGCAGAAAAATTCGGTTTTAATGTTTTAAAAAGTTTAAGGCAATTCGATGGACTGTCCGTACGCGATTCATTAAAGGATGCAAGTCTGCTGTTGTTGAGAGAATCGAAAGTTCCTGCAATTGTTATAGAATTAGGAAACATTAGCAGCGAAAAAAGCCTTGCATATTTTAGCGATGAGAAAAACTTAAGGCAAATATGTAACCTGGTATTAGACGGATTTACGGCCTTCACAAAATCATAAAATTTTGATCATGGAATTACTAGGCTACCTTTTGAAAGTAAGTGCCAAACTATGTGCCTTAATCCAATTCGATTGAAATGCTCAGATTTTTATCAGTTGCAATTCTAATTTGCATTACCTCAACTTTAAATGCTCAATTTAAAATTCATGGAACTATCTCGCAAAGCGGAAGGGCTGTTTCGGGAGTAACTGTATCAGTTTCAAATACACTTAAATTTCGTAGCGTAACGCAAAGCGATACTTTAGGCTACTTTTTTTTCAAAAACCTACAGGCAGGAACCTATAAAGTTCATTTTTCATCTCTAAATTTTAAACCAAAAGAGCTCTCGGTTTTGTTAAAAGGCGACACCACGATCCGCATAAGCCTGGAGGATTTTACAAAACAGTTGAGAGAGGTAGATGTTAATTTTAAGAAACAACTCATCGAAAAAAAAGTCGACAGGATTGTTTTTAATGCCGAAAACAGCACGGCAGCAATCGGGACGGATGCCTTGGAATTGCTCGCAAAAGTGCCTGGGGTACGGGTGTTAAATGACAGACTTTCGTTGGTAGGAAAAGGTAGTGTAAATGTTATGGTTAATGACAAGCTGATTCAATTAATGGATGATGATTTGTCAAATTACTTGAAATCGATTTCTTCCGATAACATTTCTAAAATTGAGGTAATTACGAATCCTCCCTCAAATTATGATGCACAAGGCAATAACGGACTGATCAACATTGTACTAAAAAAGAACATGCCCGAAGGCTTTCGTGGCGCTGTAAATTCGACGTTTTCGAAGGCAACTTATGCGACTGGTGCTGCTGGTGGTAATCTCAGTTTCAAAAAAGATAAAATCTCGTTGTACACAAACTTCAACATTAGGAAAGGATCATTAGTTCCGCTAGAAAAGAGCAGCATTTTTTATGAAAACCAAACCTGGAACACGGTTAACAGAGACAGAAATTTTAGAACTGTGCCAGGCGGCCAAATCGGCCTGGATTATGAACTTTCTCAAAAAACCATCCTTGGGGCATCTTATAATGGCAGTTTGACGAACTTTCGGTCTGAGGAAAATATTAAAACCAATATTTTAAACAAATCCGGACTTATCGATTCAATCTTGAACTCAGATGCAAACGCCAGCATAAAATCGCATTTTCATGCGGCAAACTTCTACCTTAAACAGGCTTTAGATTCGGCGGGTAAGCGGCTTACATTTACGGCCGACTGGTTTAAATATATGGATGATAAAAGCAGGTTTTTCAATAACACAAGTTACAGGCAAAACGGGGAAGTTATTCCACTATCTTATGCAGAATATTTATCAGAAAGTGCCCAGCATATAAATTTATACACGTTGAAAGCTGATGTTGATATGCCGTCGAAGGTCTATAATTTCTCGTTCGGCGCCAAACTTAGTTTTATTCAGAGTAGCAGTAACCTTGCTTTCTTTATAAAGCAAAACGGGCTTTATCAACTGGATCAAAGTCAGGTAAACAACTTTGTTTATCGGGAAAGTACGCAGGCGGGATACGTAAATCTGAGCAGAAAATTTAAAAAGATTGATTTTCAGGCTGGCTTGAGAGGTGAATATTCCCAGATAAATGGCCTATCGGTTAACCAAATTACCAAGACGAAATATTTCCAGTTGTTTCCAACGCTATTTATTACTTACAAGGCCAATGGAAATAGTGTGTTCTCCGCAAATTATGGTCGAAGGATTAACCGGCCGGCTTATAAAAAATTAAATCCATTTCGTTGGTATAGCAATCAATATGCTTACACTGAAGGAAATCCTTTCTTGCAACCTTCCTACAATAACAATATCGAAGTTGCGCACACCTATAAAAACATTTTCACAACAACTTTATCTTTCGGAAGGTTAACCAATGGATATAATGACGTCAACTTTGTCGATGGAAATACAAATACCCAGGTTACTAAACCACTAAATTTTGTAACGGGAAGCAGTTATCAGCTCGGCAACTCCTTTGTTTATAATAGGCTAAAGTGGCTGGAAAGTATAAATCAAATCGATGTTTTTTATAATGTCTCGAACTCGACCTTGCCTCAAACCCTCAGTAATTTAAAGGGTTTTGGCGCATATTTTTCCACTGTTAATCAATTCGTATTAAATCAATCTAAAACAATTTTAGGCGACCTGAGTTTTTGGTATCAGTTTCCGTCCGTTGATGGTTTGAATAAAAATAGAAGCCAGTATAACCTCGATTTGGGTCTTAAAACTTTGCTGTTAAATAAAAAACTTCAGGTTGCGTTAAACGTTTCGGATGTATTCAAATCAAATAAATATCAATTCACCAGTGTTGTAAATAACATTCCGCAAGCTTACAATAACTATTACGATAGTCGCCAGCTTCGTATCAGCATTCGTTTTAATTTTGGGAATGAAAAAATAAAACAATCAGATAGAAAAACAGGAAACGAGGAAGAACGTAAGCGGAGCAATTAGTTATTTGTTAAAAAGCTTCTGCTAAACTGATGTAAAAGCCGCTTTGCCGTTTTTCATTCGCAAGCTTTTCGCCTGCACCGTAATCAACACGCACGCTCAGGCCTTTAGCTGTATCGAAGAAATACCTTCCGCCGAAACCAAAATTGGGTTTTAAGCTTTTTAGGTTGGCATTGTCGTTATTAAAAACTTTACCTGCCCCGGCAAATGCAACGATTCCGAATCTGTTCATAAATCGATATCTTAATTCCAGCTGCGAGGCAATCAGGTTTTCATCGCGATAGCGCCCGCCATAATAGCCCCGCATAATCTGGTCGTTACCCATTTGCTGCAATAAATAGAAAGGCGTATTTGAGCCTTGTATGGTATAATAGATTCCCTGTACACCGAGTACAAGTTTTTTAGCGATTGGCCAAAAGTTTCGAATATCAACTTTAACCTGACTTCCGGTGAAACTTTCGGCATCAAAAAAGTGCGGTGCAAATTGATAGGTAACACGGCCAAAAAAACCTTTAGAAGGATAGTTATTTGAATTTCTGGTATCGTAACTCTGACTCACGCCAACATACACCACAGAGCCGCCATCTTTATCGAAAATATTTGGGTTGCTGGTAAAAATTCCACCCGGGATTTGATCGGTAAATTTATAGTTTTCAAAACCTAATGAAACACCAGTGTAAGCGTTTTTAAGAAAACTCTGTTCCGCATCAAAAAGTGCCTTAACCTGGTTCATTACCAGCTTGTCCTCATCAGCTTTTTGGGCATTGTTTCCTATTCCATAAAAGTTAAATGGCATTTTTTTAAAACGAACATCCCCAATAAAATGATATTTGTTACCTGGCGACCAGGCATCACCTTTTAACGCAATGTTATATGTTTTTTTTGTTGAATATGTAGCATTTACTGAAAAGTTGGAGCTTCTGGTAATTGTGTCTTTCCTATCTGAATAATAGGAGTAGATCGCACCGACTCCAAATTCCAGTCCGGTTTCCTGTGAGTAGCCGAAAGAGGGGATAGGTAAAAAACTTGCTTTTCGTGTGGTGTCTTTTTCATTCGAAAGCATCTTTTTGATCAGCTTCATTTGAGCAAAACCTGAAAACGAAATTGCAAATAGAGAAAGTATTAGTCCCAGTTTTTTCATGGCGCAAAGAAAAGAAAATTACACCAAACCTTGGCTGTGTAAATTATGTGATTTTGAAATGTAAACCGATAAGTGTAAACTGTTTATTGCTATTTGGAGATTGTTTGCCTATTTTTGCGCCAAATAAGACAAAACAAGATGAGCAATACAAGAGGACCAATTTCTCAGTTTATGGAGCGTAATTACCTCCATTTTAATGCTGCGGCAATGATGGATGCAGCTAAAGGCTATGAAACACATTTGGATGAAGGCGGGAAAATGATGATTACTTTGGCTGGGGCAATGAGTACGGCCGAATTGGGTATTTCGCTTGCAGAAATGATTCGTCAGGATAAGGTAGCCATAATTTCATGTACCGGCGCCAACCTTGAAGAAGATATAATGAACCTGGTTGCACATTCACATTATAAACGTGTGCCAAATTACAGAGATTTAAGTCCGCAGGATGAGTGGGATTTATTAGAAAACCATTACAACCGCGTTACCGATACTTGTATTCCTGAAGAGGAAGCTTTCCGTCGTTTGCAAAAACACATCCATAAAATATGGAAAGATGCTGATGAGGCTGGTGAAAGATATTTTCCACATGAATTTATGTACAAAATGCTTTTAAGCGGCGATTTAGAGCAGTACTATGAAATCGATCCCAAAAATTCATGGATGCTGGCTGCGGCAGAAAAGAATTTACCAATTGTTGTTCCGGGATGGGAAGATTCAACAATGGGAAACATTTTTGCTTCTTATGTTATGAAAAAGGAATTGCAAGCAACTACAATGAAAAGTGGTATCGAATATATGGGTTGGCTGGCCGATTGGTATATTGCAAACAGCGATGGTAAAGGAATAGGTTTCTTTCAAATTGGCGGTGGTATAGCCGGCGATTTTCCAATTTGCGTGGTTCCAATGCTTTATCAGGATATGGAAATGGAAAACATACCGTTCTGGAGTTATTTCTGCCAGATTTCAGATTCTACTACCTCTTACGGCTCATATTCAGGAGCAGTTCCAAACGAAAAAATTACCTGGGGCAAATTAGACATCCATACGCCTAAATTTATTGTAGAAAGTGATGCAACTATTGTAGCGCCTTTAATGTTTGCCTGGATATTAAAACAATAATTAGAAATTTTTATAAAACCAAACAGTTCTTTTAATGCCCATTGGAGAAAAACTTCGAAAATGGGCTTTTTTATTAGCTGATTGGCTTGAAATCGCATTTGTTTAGAATGATTATAAATTGTATTTCAAGTCAGTATTATGTCATGGGATTTATTAATAAGTTATACTTTTGTTCAAGTTTTGGTGGGAGTATTTCATCTCAGGCATCAATTTCACAACTAAAAGTAAATTAAATAAGTATAAAGTGTTCATTATGAGAGATATCTCGATGATTTTAAAAAGCGTTTGGAAATCGTTATTCGTGTTTTCAGCTATTTCCGTTATAGCGGTTTCTACCGTTAGTGCGCAAGATGCTGCAGAAGGAAGAACGCTTTTCAAGGCAAAATGTACCGCATGTCACGCGTTAGATGCTAAAATGGTTGGCCCTGCCTTAACTGGCGTAAGCGATCGTCACCCGGAATCGTTCCTTTTAAAATGGATTCCAAATTCGCAGGCTTTAATTGCTTCGGGAGACCCTGCTGCGGTAAAGCTTTTCAATGAGAATGGTAAAATTGCGATGACTTCTTTTCCTGAATTGGATGAAGCGAAAGTAAAAAGCATTTTAGCATACATCAAAGAAGGTGAGCCAAAACCAAAAGGTGATGCTACTGTTGCATCATCCGAAGCTGCTAAAAGTGAAGGAACTTCAGGTTTATCAATTGCAGGTATTGTTGCAATTGTAGCTATTGCTATCGTAGTATTAGTAATATTAGGTCGTGCTTCTAAGTTGTTAGAACGCTTAATTTTACAAAAGCAAGGTATCGAGATTGAAGAAGATGTGCCTTTAAAGGTTGGTGTTCGCAAAATGTTCAAGAACAAAAAATTTGTGATGTTCTTTATTTTGTGTTTAATCATCGCTTTGGGTTCATGGGGCTGGATGGGCATGTGGAACACTGGTGTTCATACAGGTTACCAACCAGTGCAGCCAATTAAATTCTCTCACGAGTTGCACGCTGGTATCAATCAAATCGATTGTCAGTATTGCCACAACGGTGCGTTTAAATCTAAAAATGCTACAATTCCTTCGTTAAATGTTTGTATGAACTGCCATAAAGCGGTACAGGCAAGAGATAATTATGAAGGTGAAATTTCTCCTGAAATCAAAAAGATTTACAATGCTTTAGGTTACGACCCTGAAACGCAGAAATACGATAAGAGTAAAGAAAAACCAATGGAGTGGGTCCGTGTTCACAACCTTCCGGATTTTGCTTACTTCAATCACTCTCAGCACGTAGTAGTTGCAGAAGATGCAATTCGTAAAGCGAAAGGTTTACAGCCTACAGAGCCAGTATGTTTTGCATGTCATGGTCCGGTTAACACCATGGAAGAAATTTATCAATATTCTCCACTTACCATGAAATGGTGTATCAACTGCCATAAAGAAACAGATATTTCAGGGCAGAAAAACAATGCTTTCTACGCTAAGGTAATCGAAGCGCACGAAAAAATTAAAAAGGGAGAAAAAATCACACCGGCTTTATTGGGTGGTTTAGAGTGTGGTAAATGCCACTATTAATAGTAAGAGTTTTAGTAAGAACGTTCGATAAACAGTAATATAGCTTAAATGGAAAGCAATAAAAAATACTGGAAAGGCTTAGAGGAGTATAACAATACACCCGATTTTGTTAAAAATAACAAAAACGAATTCGCCGAGCCACTTCCAATAGAAGATGTTTTAAATGAAGCAGGGTTAAGCACTGTTACCCCACGCCGCGACTTTTTAAAAGCGTTAGGTTTTGGTTTAGGTGCAGTAACTTTAGCAGCATGTCAAAGTGCGCCTGTTCATAAATCTATTCCTTACCTGGTAAAACCTGAAGAGGTAACACCTGGTATTCCTAACTATTATACTTCGAGCTTTAACGGCCAAAGTATTTTAGTTAAAACAAGAGAAGGTCGTCCTATCAAAATTGAGCCAAATCCTAATGCAGGTGAATTCAATTGGGGTACAGACGCAAGAGCGCAGGCTTCAGTGTTAGATTTATACGATGTATCTAAATTAAAAGCACCGGTTCTTAAAAATCAAGAAACTACCTGGGCAAAAATAGACAGCTTTGTTAAAGGAGAGTTGGCTAAAGCACAGGCAGGTGGAAAGAAAATTCGTGTTGTTGCTTCAACAGTAAACAGTCCATCTACCAACGCTGTAATTGCGCAGTTTATAACAAAATATCCTGCAGCAAAATTAATTCAGTATGATGCTGTTTCTTACACAGGTATTATTCAAGCCAATCAGAATAGTTTTGGTAAAGCGGTTTTGCCTAAATATAATTTCGATAAAGCAGATTTAATTGTGAGTTTTGGTGCCGATTTCTTAGGTACCTGGATTAGCGGGGAAACATTCACCGCCCAATACACTGCAAATCGTAACTATAAATCATTAGAAAATAAGAAAATGAGTCGCCACATTCAGTTTGAAAGTGGCATGAGCTTAACAGGTACTAATGCAGATACCCGTGTTCCGGTTAAATTGTCGGAAGAAGGTCCTGCTTTAATTGCTTTATATAATGCAATAACCGGTCAATCTCTACCGGGCGGAACTTTGCCTAACAACAGCACAGCTGATAAAGTAATTAAATTAGCCGCTAAAGAACTGATGCAGGCAAAAGGCAAATCGCTTGTTGTTTGTGGTTCTAATGATGTTTCTACTCAAATTTTAGTAAATGCCATAAACGCTGCTCTTGGTAGCTATGGTACAACTATCGATTTAGATAATCCTTGCTATTTATACGCTGGAAACGATGCTGAGTTTAGTGGCTTCGTAGCTGAAATGGGTCGTGGAGAAGTTGGTGCTGTTCTATTTTTAAACAGCAATCCGGTTTACGATTTCATGAATTCAAAGGCCTTTACTGATGCATTGGCAAAAGTTCCTGCAAAAATTTCATTTGCAGATAGAGCAGATGAAACGGCTTCACTTTGTGATGCAATTGCAATTAACCATAACTATTTAGAATCGTGGGGTGATGCAAACGCTTACGAAGGATATTACTCAATCGTACAGCCAACCATTAATCCGGTTTTCAACAGCCGTCAGGCAGAAGAAAGTTTATTAACATGGGCAGATGCTCCTGTTAAAGATTATTACCAATTTGTTCGCAACAACTGGGAAACTAAAATGTTGCCTGCACTTGGCTTAAAATGGAATGATGTTTTAGAAAAAGGTGTTGTAACAGTTACTGCTAAGCCAGCTGCAGCATATTCATTCTCTTTATCTTTAGCAGCAGTCGCTTCATCAGTTTTAAACAGCAGTAAATCGCTGGCAAAAGGTGGCGACCAGGTAGAACTTCAGGTGTACGAAAACATACCGATGCGTGATGGTAAAAATGCAAATAATGCATTCTTACAGGAATTGCCTGATCCGGTGTCGAAAGTTACCTGGGATAACTATGTTGCTTTAGCCCCGAAATTTGCTGAAAAATTAAAAGTTAAAGAATTTGATGTTGTAACTGTAAAAGGCGGCAATGGATATTCGATAGACTTACCAGTACTTATCCAACCAGGACAAGCGCAAGGTACAGCTTCAATCGCTTTGGGTTACGGTCGTGAGAAAGTTGGTAAAGCGGGTAATGGTGTAGGTAAAAATGCTTTCCCTTTCATTTCTTTTGTAAATGGAACAATGCAATACGCCAGCAACGTTACAATTACCCCTACAGGTGGTTATTACGAACTTGCGCAAACGCAAACTCACCATTCATTTGAAGGACGTAATGTAATCCGCGAGGCTACATTTAAAGAATATTTAAAAAACCCTGCAGCGGGTACAGGTAAAAGCGAAGAGGGCCATAAAAATTATGACCTTTGGGATAAATGGGAGCAGCCGGGCAATAGCTGGGTTATGGCCATAGACTTAAACGCTTGTACGGGTTGCGGTTCGTGTGTTGTTGCCTGTAACGTAGAAAACAACATTCCTGTTGTAGGTCGTGATGAGGTTCGCCGTCGTCGTGAAATGCACTGGATTCGTATCGACCGTTATTATAGCTACGAAACACCAACAGGTGATGTAACAAGAGAAAAAGAAATTGCTAAGTTGGAAAATTTAGATCATGTTTCTGTTGTTCACCAGCCAATGTTATGTCAGCACTGCGACCACGCACCATGCGAAACAGTTTGTCCGGTATTGGCAACAGTACACTCATCTGATGGTTTAAACCACATGGCTTATAACCGTTGTGTAGGTACCCGTTACTGTGCAAATAACTGCCCATACAAAGTTCGTCGCTTTAACTGGTTTAATTACTGGAACGATTCTCGTTTCGATAACTATTTAAATAACGAGTTTACTCAATTGGTTTTAAATCCTGACGTAACTACACGTTCACGTGGTGTTATGGAGAAATGCTCTATGTGTATCCAACGTATACAAGGTGGTAAATTGAAAGCTAAAATTGAGAAACGTCCGTTAAAAGACGGAGATATTAAAATGGCTTGTCAGGAAGCTTGTGCAGCAAATGCAATCATCTTTGGTGATGCAAATGATCCTAATTCTGAGGTTTCAAAAGCTTTACGTTCTGAGCGTATCTACTACGTATTAGAGGAAATTAACGTGAAACCGGGTATCGGATATATGACAAAAATTAGAAATACAGATACAACAGTACAAGCGTAAGCTTTAGTATAAAGAAAATACAAATTATGTCAGGACATAACGAATCAATACTTAGAGAACCATTAATTACCGGCGATAACATCACGTATGCAAAAATTACGGATGATATTTTAGGCCCGGTAGAAAATAAGCCAAATAAAGCCTGGTGGATTGGTTTCATCTTTGCCTCTTTAGGTGCCTTACTTTGGGTTGTAGCGGTAAGCTATACCTTCTGGAACGGTATCGGATCTTGGGGTTTAAATAAAACAGTTGGATGGGCATGGGATATCACCGGTTTCGTGTGGTGGGTTGGTATTGGTCACGCAGGTACACTTATTTCTGCGGTACTTTTACTCTTCCGTCAAAACTGGCGTAACTCAATTAACCGGTCGGCAGAGGCAATGACAATCTTTGCGGTTATCTGTGCAGCAACATATGTTGTATCACACATGGGCCGCCCATGGCTAGCGTACTGGGTTTTACCTTTACCAAATCAGTTCGGTTCACTTTGGGTAAACTTTAACTCACCATTGGTTTGGGATATGTTTGCAATCTCAACTTACTTCTCAGTATCATTATTATTCTGGTACACAGGTTTATTACCAGATATTGCAACCATTCGCGACCGTGCAGTTGGAACACGCAGAAAAATCTATTCTATCTTCTCTTTCGGATGGAGTGGAAGTGTTAAAACCTGGCAGCGTTTCGAAGCCGTATCCTTAATCTTAGCTGGTATTTCTACGCCACTGGTACTTTCGGTACACACAATTGTATCGATGGACTTTGCGACTTCAGTAATTCCGGGATGGCACACAACTATTTTCCCTCCTTACTTCGTTGCCGGTGCTATTTTCTCAGGCTTCGCGATGGTATTAACTTTATTATTGGTTGCGCGTAAGGTTTTAGGTTTGGAAAACTACATCACCATGTTCCACATCGAATCGATGAATAAAATCATCATCCTAACAGGGTCGATTGTTGGTGTAGCTTATTTAACAGAGTTCTTCATTGCATGGTATTCAGGTTCGGAATATGAGCAATATGCCTTCATCAACAGATCGACCGGTCCTTACTGGTGGTCTTACTGGATGATGATGACCTGTAATGTGATCTCACCACAGCTGTTGTGGTTCAAAAAGATTCGTTTAAGTATTAAAGCGACCTGGATTTTATCAATCGTGGTAAACGTAGGTATGTGGTTTGAACGTTTCGTAATTATTGTTACTTCATTACACCGCGATTATATTCCATCAAGTTGGGCAATGTTTTATCCTACCTGGGTTGATGTAAGTGTATTCGTAGGTTCAATCGGATTGTTCTTTACTTTATTCTTATTATTCTTAAGAGTATTGCCATCCATCGCGATAGCAGAGGTTAAATTATTATTAAAATCTGCGAGTGAGCAAGCGAAACTAAAACAGATTAAAGAAGGACATGAGAATAAAGAGTATGTAGCTGAATACATAGAATCTTTAGAGAAATTTGATAGTGTTAAACAAGAAGAATACGCAAAAATATAACAATGAGTGATATCAAATATATTTTAGGCAGCTTTGGTGACCCTGATGAAATGATGCATGGCATCGAAAAACTTCAGGAAAATAACATCAGTATTTTTGATGTATATACGCCGATGCCTATACACGGGATAGAAGCCAAATTAGGCATTAAAAGATCAAGAATAGACATCGCAGCATTTTGCTTCGGTATTACAGGTACCTGCGCAGCTTTCGCTTTGATTTATTTTTGCGCAGTTATTGATTGGCGGGTAAACATCGGTGGTAAACCATCATTTGCATTGCCGGATTTTATTCCGATAATGTTCGAATTAACAGTTCTTTTCTGTGCTTTCGGTATGGTTTTAACCTATTATGCTTCAACGCATTTATTTCCGGGAAGAGCACCACGCGTAATGGATCTTCGTGCTACAGATGATCGTTTTGTTATCGCGGTAGATGCGCACGAAAATGCAGCACACACCGTAATTGATGGATTATTAAAAGATGCCGGTGCTTTAGAAGTAAAGTATAATGAAAGGAAGTACATTAGCTATGAATAAGAATAAGATTGTTTATGCCGCGTTTTTAGCTATCGCTTTTGCAGCTACTTTTTCGGCTTGTAGAGATAAACGCAGTACAGGACTAGAGTATGCAAGGAACATGTATGATCCGATTGCTTACAACCCTGACCAGCCAAATAAAAACTTTAAGGATGGTAAAACTGCGCAGTTACCTCCAGCAAATACAAAACCAGTAGGTTTTGAAGAATATGATGACTATCCTAATACTTTAGAAGGATATAATGAAGCCGGTGCAAAAATGGTAAATCCATTACCTGCTGACAGCGTAAACCTAGAACAGGGAAAACATTCATTTGTTGTGTTCTGCGCACCATGTCATGGTGAAAAAGGAGATGGTCAAGGTCACTTGGTTAAAATTGAAAAGTTTACAGGTGTTCCATCATACTCAAGCGGCGCTTCATCCAGAGGTGGTAATATGGCAGATTTGACTCCTGGAAAAATCTATCATACCATTACGTATGGTGTAAATAACATGGGCTCGCATGCTTCGCAAATTTTACCAATCGATCGTTGGAAAATTGTGATGTATGTTCAACAATTACAAAAAGGACAATAAGTAAAGCAGAATATAAATGGGAACTCACAATATTAATTTTAGTGAACAATTTGAGTTTACAGGAAAAGTAAAAACTTTAAGCATAGTTGGTATCGTAATAGGTATTGCAGCAATTGTTTACGGTTTTTTAAGTGGCCACCAAGAGCGCACTTTTGCCAACCTGTTGCTTATGGGATATTACTTTGCATGCGTATGTATGTCGGGAATGTTTTTCTTAGCTGTTCAATTTGTGGCACAGGCAGGCTGGTCTGCATCAATTTTACGCGTACCGCAGGCAATGGCCAAAACGTTGCCAATTGCCGCTGTAATACTTATCGCAATTGTTTCTGCTGGTTTGTTTATGGAACATACCATTATCGAACACGGGCAGAGCGTTAGCGTTCCGTATCTTTATAAACACTGGGCAACTCATGGTTTAGCGGAACAAGGGTCTGAACATTATGATGCAATCATCGCAGGGAAATCTGTCTTCTTAAACAAGCCTTTCTTTTTAGGCCGTCAGTTATTGTTTTTAGGTGTTTACAGTATCTTCGCAATGATGTTTGTTAAGTTTTCATACAATGAAGATTTGGCTGGTGGTTTAAATTCATACAGAAAAAGCTTCAAGAACGCTTGTATCTTCCTTGTAATTTACGGTTTCACTACACCGATTTTCGCCTTCGATACAATCATGTCATTAGAAGCGCACTGGTTTTCAACAATGTTTGGCTGGTATAACTTTGCAGCAATGTGGGTTAGTAGTTTAGCAACAATTGCAATCATCATTATCTTATTAAGAAGAGCTGGTTACATGCAATGGGTTAACAATAGCCACTTACATAACTTAGGTCAGTTTATTTTTGGTTTCTCTATCTTCTGGACTTACGTATGGTTTGCACAGTTCTTATTGATTTACTATGCTAACATGCCAGAGGAAACCGTTTATTTCTACAAACGCTTTGAATACTATAAGTTTTGGTTCTTCCTTAACTTAGCAATGAACTTCCTGGCACCAGTGTTATTGTTAATGGATAGAGATAACAAAAGAACAGATGTTAGGTTATTGTTTGTTTCTGTTGTTGTATTGTTAGGTCACTGGGTAGATTATTATCAAATGATTATGCCAGGAGCGGTAGAAGAAGGCACCAATGGGTTTAGCTTTATCGAAATAGGAATTGCAGCGGGTTTTGTAGGATTGTTTACCTTTACCGTTTTAGGTGCTTTAAGTAAAAAGCCTTTAATAGCGAAAAATCACCCTTTATTACAAGAAAGTTTGCATCATCAACTTTAATTGATGTTTTTATAAAGGCAAATATTTAATTATTATTATAGAAGTACAGCGTACTACTTTTAAGAAAATGAGTTTAAGAAAGTTTATCACGAATAAAACGACCGCAGCTTTAGCAGTAATACTTACTGTTTTTGCAAACACGAGCGTATTTGCACAAGATGCAGCTGCAGGTGCTGCCGCGGCAACGAAAGTTGATATGGGCGAGGTTTATAAATCAGTAATATTTTATATTCTGGTATTTCTCGCAATATGTTTATTCATTGCTATTGTGGGTAAAGCCATAAGGGTATATGAGTTAAGCCGCGAAGCACAAGGTAAACCAGTTGGCATTAACTGGAACAGGGTACATGCAAGTTTATTTGCTTTGTTCCTGGTTTTAGGTTTATATGGTGTTTATTGGGAATACACGGTTCACGGAGCAATGTTACTGCCTGATGCAGCTTCGGTGCATGGAAAGCGTATCGATGAGATGTTCAACCTTACGTTAATCATTACCACTATCGTTTTCGTTGTAACACACATCTTATTGTTCGGTTTTTCTTACATTTACAGATATTCGGCAAAAAGAAAAGCTTACTACTATCCTCATAACAATTTAATAGAAAAGATCTGGACTATTTTACCAGCCTTGGTTCTTACAGTTTTGGTATTAATGGGATTCTTAACCTGGAGATCAATATTCTTCAAAGTAGATGATCCTAAAAATATGCCAATTCAAATCGAGGTAACTTCAGAGCAGTTCAAATGGTCTATACGTTATCCTGGAGCCGATGGTGTTGTAGGTCATAAAAACTACAAGTTAACAACTGCTTCAAATACTTTGGGTATCGACTTTAAAGATTTGAAATCTCGTGATGATCAAATGGCGGATGAAATGGTTCTCCCTGTTGGAAAGCCGGTTAAATTGATACTAACAAGTAAAGATGTAATCCACAGTTTTTACATGCCACACTTTAGAGTACAATTGAATACTGTACCTGGTATGCAAACCATATTTGAGTTTACACCAACCATTACAACTGCAGAGATGCAGCAAAAAACCAACGATCCTAATTTTAAGTATCTTTTTTACTGTGCTAAAATCTGTGGTTCTGGTCACTACAACATGCAAAAAGTAGTTCGGGTTGTTTCGATGGAAGAATACAAAACCTGGTTAGCCGAACAAAAAACCTACTTAAACGACGATTTAAGAAAACAATTTAATTTGCCAGTGGCACCTGCGCCTGCACAATCAGGAACAGACTCAGCAGCTACAGATTCTGCAGCTGTAAAAACAAACCAAATGGCTTTAAATAAATAATATACCGAAGAGCGAAAAGAATTATGTCAACAATAGCATTACACGACGAACACAATCACGATCACGCTGATCACGGGCACCATAAGGAGACTTTGATTTCAAAGTACATCTTCAGCATGGACCACAAAATGATTGCGAAGCAATTTTTGATAACCGGTATCATTATGGCGGTTATTGCAATGGGTCTATCAATTTTATTCCGTATCCAGCTGGCATGGCCCGACAAGAATTTCCCTTTCTTAGAAACCTTTTTAGGAAAATGGGCTGAAGGTGGTCGTATTAAATCTGACTTTTACCTTGCATTGGTTACTATTCACGGTACCATCATGGTATTTTTCGTATTGACAGCAGGGCTGAGTGGTACTTTTAGTAATCTTCTGATTCCGTTGCAGATCGGAGCTCGAGATATGGCATCGCCGTTTTTGAATATGCTTTCTTACTGGTTCTTCTTTACCGCCTGTGTGGTAATGATGGCCTCATTTTTCATCCAAACAGGTCCTGCATCTGGTGGTTGGACAGTTTATCCTCCGTTATCGGCATTGCCAACAGCAATTCCTGGTTCTGGTATGGGTATGACCCTTTGGTTAATCAGTATGGTGCTTTTTGTTGCTTCATCATTAATGGGTGGTATTAACTATGTGAGTACTATTTTAAACATGCGTACAAAAGGTATGGACCTTTGGAAAATGCCTTTAACAATATGGGCTTTCTTCTTAACCGCTATTTTAGGTATTTTATCGTTCCCGGTTTTGGTAGCTGGTGTGGTTTTATTAGTATTTGATAGAAGTTTCGGAACGAGTTTCTACTTGTCTGATATCGTAATGGGTACCAATATTTTACCTAATGAAGGTGGTTCGCCGATTCTTTGGCAACACTTATTCTGGTTCTTGGGTCACCCTGAGGTTTACATTGTAATTATGCCGGCGTTGGGTATTTCATCAGAAGTAATATCTGTAAATTCCCGCAAACCAATTTTTGGTTACCACGCCATGGTTTACTCTTTAATTGGTATTACAGTACTTTCGTTCATCGTGTGGGGTCACCATATGTTTGTAACGGGTATGAATCCTTTATTAGGTGGTGTATTTATGATTACCACGTTGATTATCGCAGTTCCGTCGGCCGTGAAAACATTTAACTATCTGGCAACGCTTTGGAGAGGTAACATTCGTTTCACCCCTGCTATGTTGTTTGCTATTGGTTTAGTTTCATTCTTCATTTCTGGTGGTTTAACCGGTATATTTTTAGGAAATGCATCATTAGATATTAACTTACACGATACATATTTCGTTGTTGCTCACTTTCACCTGGTAATGGGCTCTGCAGCCATTTTCGGAATGCTTGCCGGTGTTTATCACTGGTATCCTAAAATGTTCGGACGCATGATGAACGCTAAATTAGGTTATCTGCATTTTTGGCTAACATTTATTGCCGCTTACCTGGTTTTCTTCCCATTACACTTTTTAGGTTTGGATGGCGTTCCGCGTCGTTACTATGCTTTTACTGAATTCGAATTCATGAAAAAGTGGTTAACTGTAAATGTGTTTGTAACCTGGGCTGCCATCATGGCCGCTTTAGCGCAGGTAGCATTCTTGTTCAACTTCTTTTATTCTATCTACAAAGGGAAAAAGGCACCGCAAAACCCATGGGAATCGAATACCCTGGAATGGACTGCACCTGTTGAGCACTTACATGGAAACTGGCCGGGCGAAATTCCTACAGTATACAGATGGCCATATGACTATAGCAAACCAGGCCATGATGCCGACTTTATTCCACAAACTGTTCCATTCTCACAAACAATGAGTTCTAACTTGCCTCATGATTTTGAAGGAAATGCTGAAGCGGAAAAAATTCAACAAGATTGGGAAATCGCCAATCCTGTGACAGAAAATAAGGGCTAGTTACATAGCTTTAACAAATTTTAAAGGGGTATCTGATTAAGTTTCTGCTTATCCGGATACCCTTTTCATCTTAATAGATATATGATCAGCAGATCAGAGAAACGTTTTATCAGCATTAACCTTATAACAATAATAGTTACGCTATTAGTTATACTTGCAGGCGGTATTGTTCGCAGTACAGGCTCCGGGATGGGTTGTCCTGATTGGCCAAAATGTTTCGACAGGTACATACCGCCGACTCATGTCTCTCAGCTGCCTCCAGGCTACCAGCAAAAATATGTTGCCAGCAGGCTTAAGAAAAATGAAAAATTTGCCCGATACCTCGAAAGTATGGGAAAAAAGGCTTTGGCAGATAGTATCAGAAACGATAAAAGCATTACCGTTCCTGAGGAGTTTAACCCTGCAAAAACCTGGACTGAATATTTGAATAGGTTAGCGGGCGTTTTAGCAGGAATATTTTTACTGTTAACCGCTGTTTTCTCTTTCACTTATCGGAAAACAGCCAAAAGAATAATTATTTTAAGTATTTTAAATATACTCGTTGTTGGTTATCAGGCATGGTTAGGTTCTATTGTTGTATCAACAAATTTAGCGCAGTGGGTAGTAACCGTACATATGCTCCTTGCGCTTGTTATATTGGTGATCTCAATTTACACCTATAACTATGCTAAACAGCTGCATAAGGAACCTTCGGTAATTATGTACCGGATTTTATGGCTGAAAGGATTTTTATTTTTTACGCTTATCGTTAGCATTGCACAAATTGTGTTGGGTACGGAGGTAAGGGAAGCCATTGATGTGATTGCCAAGTCCCTGTCTTTTGGAAACAGGGCAACTTGGGTATCAAGAATCGGCGAGGTTTTTAGTTACCACAGAGATATGGCCATTTTGGTAATCATTTGTAACGGTATTATTTATAAAATGGTTATCGATAGATTTAGCGGTAAGGCTGCCCCATTATTAACCGCAAGATTTATTTTGCTAACGTTATTTATACAACTCATTAGTGGCTTTGCATTGGCTTATCTTTCCTTGCCACCGGTTGCACAGGCATTGCATATTTTATTTTCGACAATGCTATTTAGTTTACAGTTTTACTTGTACTTGCTCGTTTACAGAACAAGAACATACAGACAATAATAATAAGAGAATTGAAACACTTTTTTTCAGATTTTTCTAAACTAGTTAAGTTCAGGCTGTCTTTTACGGTCGTGTTTTCTGCATCGATTTCATTTTTGATTGGTCAGAAGATGCAGGTTGGAAGAGGGCACATACCTTCAATAGATTGGGGAAATTGGCTTATTTTGATAGCAGGTGGCTTTTTGGTTACGGCTGCAGCGAATTGCTTTAATGAAATCATAGAAGTCGATTTGGATAAATTGATGACCAGAACTAAAGACCGGCCGATGCCAGCTGGCAGGATGACAACAGGGCAAGGATTGGTTCTTGGCGTGTTTATGGCTTTTCTTGGAACCTGGCTTTTAGGACAGTTAAATCTTGAGACAGGATTGCTTTCGGTTTTCTCTATTTTGCTATATGCATTTGCATATACGCCATTAAAAAGAAAATCGCCGATTGCTGTTTTTGTTGGCGCAATACCTGGCGCTTTACCACCATTAATCGGTTATTTGGCTGCATTTGGCAGTTTAAAGTCGGATTTGTTTTTAGATATTGATTACAAAATTGCAGTAATATTATTCCTGATACAATTTGTTTGGCAATTTCCACATTTCTGGGCCATAGCCTGGGTATTGGACGAGGATTATAAAAAGGCAGGTTTCAGGCTGTTGCCAACAAAAAAGAAAGATAAAACTTCAGCGTTGTTCACTTTTGTTGCAACCCTGATTTTGATACCCGTTAGTTTGCTTCCAACATTTTACGGTTTTGGAGGTTATTACATAGGCGCCTTATCCATTATTGCAGGTGTAATATTTAGCTGGTTAGCTTTTAAATTATTGAAAAACCGCGAACTCATCGATGCGAAAAAGGTGATGTTCTGCTCTTTTTTTTACATACCAGCAGTACAGTTGGTATTAATGTTTGATTTTATAGCAAAATAATTATTTATGGTTTTAACAATGGAAAATACACAAGATATATTCGACCCAAAGCCTAAGAAGTTTATAGTATGGCTTTTTGTTGTATCATCTACCATTATGTTTGGCGGTTTTACCAGTTACTATCTGGTTTTTGCGGCATCGAAAGGTAAGGGGCATGGGTTGGTTTTACCCGATGCTTTTATTTATAGTACATTATTAATAATTGCCAGTAGCGTAACATTAACACTGGCATCAAGGGCGCTAAGAAAACTAAATTTTAGTTTGCAACGTAAAATGCTTTGGGCAACCATCATTTTGGCATTCGGGTTTGGTTTTATGCAGTTTGTAGCATGGGGCAGCATGGTTAAAACCGGTGCAACCCTTGTAGGTAACAATGCCGCAATTTCTTTTATATATGTGGTTCCGTTAATGCACTTATTCCACATTATTGCCGGGTTAGGCTTTATAACCAGCAGCTTAGTTGGTAGCTACAAAAAAATTACCATTGCAAAAAATAAGTTCCGTATGGAAATAACCTCTATTTTTTGGCATTTTATAGATATATTATGGATATATCTGTATGTTTTTTTACTTTTGAACCGTTAAATTTGTTAACAAACTATTATACTATTTCCAAATGAATTCAGTATCACAATTAGATCAAGTTAAAACCGGACCATGGAATGGTGGTCGTTCTCCCTGGTCGGTAGAATATGGTAAAATCATGATGTGGTTTTTCCTTTTATCAGATGCTTTCACATTTTCATCTTTGTTGATCTATTATGGCGCTCAGCGCTTTTCTAAATCAGCCTGGCCTGATCCGGATTTGGTTTTCCAATCAATTCCAGGATTAAAGGATAGTGGCGCTCCATTGGTTTTTGTGGGGATTATGACCTTTATCCTAATTTTGAGCTCTGTAACCATGGTTATGGCAGTAGAAGCTGGTCACCGCCGTGCAAAAAAAGAAGTTATTGGATGGATGATAGCAACTATTATCGGTGGATTCATGTTTTTAGGCTGTCAGGCTTTAGAATGGAGTCACTTACACCACGAAGGTTTTTGGTGGGGTCAGATTCCAAGTACTGAAGAATTAAAACATCTGTTTGTTGGTGATGTTTCTTTAGTGGCGGCCCAGCAGTTTGCTAATTTGTTCTTTACAATCACTGGTTTTCATGGTTTCCACGTTTTTAGTGGTGTTATGATTAATATCATCATTTTAGTGATGACGATAAATGGTACATTTGAGAGAAGAGGTCATTACCTAATGGTTGAGAAAGTTGGTTTATACTGGCACTTCGTGGATTTAGTTTGGGTATTTGTATTTACCTTCTTCTATTTAGTTTAATTTAATCAATAAAAATATTTAACATGTCAGAACATTCACATACAGCCGAAGGTCACGAACACGATGACCATGCAGGAATGAATAAAGCTAAAATCTGGAAAGTTGCTGGAATTTTATCTTTAATCACCGGTATCGAATTCATCATAGCGTTATGGGCAATTCCCGGAGGTCATATTCCTCAGCATATAGGCAATTACATCTACATTGCACTAACATTGGTTAAAGCATTTTACATCGTTGCTTATTTTATGCACTTAAAGTTCGAAAAATTAGGTCTACAATTGGCACTAACGGTATCGTTCATTTTCATCATCTACTTTATAGTATTAATGCTTATCGAAGGCGGATTTTTACATCTGCACATGGCAACGCATTCATGAGATCATTCTCGATAAAGAAATCTTTAATCCTGGTAAGCATATTGGCTATACCAGGATTTTTGTTTTTTTACTTATTGCCACACTTCGCCAAGAACCGGTATAAAAGTCTTCCAATTTTTGGCGAAAAGATTGTTGCCACAACTTTCCATTCAGTAAAAGGGAAAAAAATTCCAGATACCATTTACCACACGGTTCCGGATTTTAGTTTTGTTAATCAGGTTAATGAAACCCTCAACTGGTCTGCTTTGAAAGGCAAAATAGTGGTGATAAATCTATTTTATAAAGCCAGCCCAATTAAGGAGGTTAACATCAATGTTAAAAAGATTGCTGAAGGCTATGAAAAAAATCCGCTAATCAGATTTTTAAGCCTCTCGGTAGATCCTCAAGATTATCCTTACAATTTAAAAGCTCTAACAGATGCGCTCGGTGCTAAAGCGGGAAAGTGGGATTTTTTAAGTGGTGATACTTTACAGGTTTATCCTTTTATCAGAAAAGGGTTACTGCTTGATATAATCCATCACGAAGAGAACGGCAAAGCGAAATTTATTTACGGAAACCAGATTATCTTGCTTGATAATATGCATAGGATACGTGGGTATTACGAAGCAACAAACGCAGATGCATTAGCTAAGCTCGACGATGAAATTAAGGTTTTGGTTGCGGAGGATTTAAGAAACCTCAAAGACGGAAGGTAAGCTAGAAAACAAGTCAACTCCGAAAGGTATTTAGTGTAATGGAAAATAATTCAATAGAAAAAAAATATAACATTTGGATAATCATTTTATCGATTGTTATACCGGTAGCAGTTGCTGTTTTATTTATGGTTAAGTTGAAAGATTTAGGTATAGATGTTAGTCCGCTGCCATTTTTACCCCCAATCTACGCAACGATAAATGGCATAACGGCCATACTTCTGGTTATTGCGGTTAGGGCCATAAAAAATGGGAAGGTACAATTGCACCAGAACTTAATGAAAGCTGCAATTGGTTGTTCATTACTATTTTTGGTCATGTATATCGCCTATCATATGACGACGCCCTCAACAAAGTTCGGGGGAGAAGGCACCATAAAATACGTTTATTTCTTTATTTTGCTTACACACATTCTACTTTCTATAATAATCATTCCATTGGTGCTGGTTACCTATGTTAGGGCACTGGCAGAAAAGTTTGATAAACATAGAAAGATTGCCAGAATCACATTTCCGCTTTGGCTTTATGTGGCAATTACCGGCGTAGTTGTTTATTTAATGATATCGCCCTACTACCAGTACTAACCCTACAAATTGAGGTTCACCAGAAAAGTTGAACCTTTTTTTATGACACAATTTTTAACGCTCTGCATTCGTTTATCTGTATATTTGTTATAATGAAAAACAAGGCATTTTTAATCTTAATTTTATTCCTTTTTGCTTTCACTATGCCACCAAAGGTGATGGCACAATGCGCCATGTGTACCATAAATGCAGAGCAGGGGGTAAAAAATGGAAACACTCAGGCTGCAGGGTTAAATACTGGTGTTATTTATCTTTTGGTCATTCCTTACATCCTGGCAACTGCTGTTGGCATTATCTGGTATAAAAAATATCGTAAAAAAAATGTGCACCTCGATATGAAATCAGATCGCATAAATTTGAACTAGCATGCCTGGAAAAACTTCCAAGTTTTATGCAATCTTACATGCTAAATGTCCGCATTGCCGTCGGGGAGATATTTTTACAGGAAGCATGTATGGGTGGAACATACAACACACAAAGGAGATTTGCAATTACTGCGGGCAGCGTGTTGAAATTGAACCTGGCTACTTTTACGCGGCTATGTACGTAAGTTATGCCATGAACGTGCTGGAAATGCTGTTGGCCACGTTCATCACCTTCCAAATTGTGGGGCCATTAGAAGACAACACTTTTTGGACCTACCTGATTGTAATTTTTGCCGGCTGTTTTTTGTTCTATCCTATTAATTATAGGTATTCGAGGCTAATATTGCTCCATGTGTTATCGCCCAATATTAAGTATAAATCGTATTACGATAAATAATCTGTTTAACTCAGGTAGCGCACACCAAATTACAAATTCCAAATATGCTGAAAAAAGACACCCTCGTTTTTATTAAAAACGTTGCTGAAAATAATAACAGAGAATGGTTTGCAGATAATAAACATAAATATGAAGAGGCCAGGGCGGATGTGCTCGAACTTGTAACCTTTTTAATTCCCGAACTGGCAAAGATAGATCCATTAATATCTCCGGAGCTCGATCCGAAAAAATGCCTGATGCGAATTTACCGCGACGTTCGCTTCAGTAAAAATAAAGATCCTTATAAAAATAACTTTGGAATGTGGTTTTCTGCTAAAAGCAAAGGTGGCAATGAACCGGGTTATTATTTACACATCCAGCCAGGTAAAAGTTTTATTGCTGGTGGTTATTGGATGCCCGAACCCGCCCACGTTAAAGTCATCCGACAGGAAATAGATTACAATATCGGCGATTTTAAAGCGATTATTGATGACAGGGATTTTAAAAAGAGTTTTAAACTTGGCATGGCATCAGCGTTGAAAAATGCCCCAAAAGGATATGATCCGGCCGATCCGAATATAGAATATTTGAAATTGAAAAGCTTTGAGGCTTCGATGCAACTGGATGATGAAGAGTTTTTTAAGCCTACCCTCGTTAATAAGTTGATAAGTTCTTTTAGAACTGTTAATCCATTAGTTGCATTTTTACGAAATGCTTTAGAAGCATAGTTAGCTCATAAAACTCAGTTTAAACATGAAAAATATTTTTTTTGCCTTTGCAATTTTGCTTTTTGCCACGTCGGTTACATCATGCGTTATTTTATCGCCTAAAAAATATAAAGCCCTTTTAGGAAGTAAAGATTCTTTATACACTGCCTTTAATGAAAGTCAGGTTAAGGTTGAAAATTTGGAAGACGAAGCCAAAAAATTAAGGAAAGATACATCACTTTTGGGAGAGGATTTACGCGATTTACAGACCAGATTTAATGATGTGAATGCAAGTTTCAACAAACTGAAAAACAATAGTTCGACCGAAATATCCAAGTTGTCGGAGAATCTTGCCGCCAGAGAGAAACGTTTAAAAGAAGTGGAAGAAGTTCTGCGAAAACGCGACGAAGCCACAAACCAGCTAAAAGAAAAATTGCAGCAAGCATTGCTTGGTTTTACTAAAAGCGGTTTAACTGTAGAAATTAAAAACGGTAAGGTTTATGTGTCCCTTATGGATAAACTTTTATTTCCATCTGGCAGTATAATAATAGATGAAAATGGTAAGAAAGCACTTGCTCAGCTAGCTAAGGTTTTAAAAGAACAGCCAGAGATTAACATTGCAGTTGAAGGACATACTGACAATCAGAAAGTTAACAATTTAGGTCAGATTAAAGACAATTGGGATTTGAGCGTGCTAAGATCTACTTCTGTTGTTAGGTACTTAACAGATATTGAAAAAGTAGAAAGCGTAAGAATGACTGCCACCGGTAAAGGTGAATTTCAGCCACTTGGCCCCAATACAGGTGCTGATGGGCGGAGTAAAAACCGAAGAATTGAAATTGTACTTTCGCCGAAGTTAGACGAGTTGTACAACCTAATAAAATAAGTGAAACGTAATTGCCTAAGCCCTGTGAATTTAAATTCGCAGGGCTTTTTTGTTTGTCTAACTTATCCGGGTTTTACGATAATTTTAATTTTTGCATTAATCCCCACTTTAACTAAAATGTTTGTAATTTTCATGCACTAAATACCTTCATGAAAGTAGCTATCCATCAAGACGTAATTTTCCGTACACCAAGGCTTTCTTACCAATCTGGATTGGCAGATTGCTGGGAAGCGTTAAAAGCTTCTATTGCAATTTCTTCTGATACCTTTTATCAAACAATAAAGGATGTACAAGCAGCGGAACTTGAAAAGCTGAATCCTAAAGTGCTATTCACGATTTGGAAATACTACAATAGGGCTAAATTCAGGTCAACACCCTATGGAACTTTTGCAGGTTTTAGTATGTTGAAAAGTGCCTTGAGCTCAACGGAAAACAAGATTACAATTGAGGAAAAGCAAACTGTTCATGAATTTATCGATTGGCCTTTTAGAAACAGCCTCAAATTTTCAATTGCAGAATTGCTTGGCAATAATTGCATGTTGTTTGCAAATAGCAGTTACTATTTTACCAATGGCAGTATAAGGTACATTGCCTGTACCGAAGGATTATTCGAGTTGGCCGAGATTGATACCGACGAGTTTGTGGTGCAAATTTTGCAAACTTGTTCTAAACCTGTTAGCGTGAACGATTTAATTGTGCGCCTTGGAATTGAGGCTGCAAGAAAAGACGAGGTGCTTTCTTTACTCGAAGACA
This sequence comes from Pedobacter sp. AC464, assembly GCF_979253075.1. Classification (NCBI taxonomy): domain Bacteria; kingdom Pseudomonadati; phylum Bacteroidota; class Sphingobacteriia; order Sphingobacteriales; family Sphingobacteriaceae; genus Pedobacter; species Pedobacter sp. AC464. The sequence continues at coordinate 788,763 of NZ_CEEDBV010000002.1, read as the reverse complement.
TGCTCTCTTTACAGCTTTTGTTAAGCGACACCGACCCTAACATTATTGGCGAAGATTATTTTAACCGCATAAATGTAAAGTCTGCTCACGATACTCCAAAATACCTGATATCTGAGCGGAAAGCGGTTTCTGGCGGTTTAGATGAGCGAATGTTTCATGCAGTTCCGGGCCTTATCAATATGATGCAGCGAATTTTGCCTGTTGATGGTCGTGATGCTTTAAAGCAGTTCGTAAATAAATTTCAGCGAAAATTTGAACAGAAGGAAATCCCTTTATCTGTTGCTTTGGACCCCGAAATGGGCGTTGGTTACGATGAATTGGAGCAAGCGGGTTTGGGAGACGACTTTATTGCACAGTTTCATGGAAAACAGAGTAGGAAACCGGAAGATTTAACGGATAAACTAAAACAAGATTTCAAAAAATTAATTCATCATGAATCTTTTAGTTCTAGAGATACAATTCGCTTAGAGCAGCTTGGTCTATCTTTAAGTGATAAGCCGGCAACAATACCAAATTCATTCAGCATGCTTATGTCAGTTGCTGATGATATGATTTGTGTAGATCAAACTGGCGGTAGCACCGCAAATGCATTAAGTGGTCGCTTTACCATTGCAAATGAAAATGTTTTTCAGCATTGCAAAAACATCGGCCAAATTGAAAAGGCTGCAAACCCTGACGTGTTATTTTTTGATGTTGCTTACATGGTTGAAACCAATGTAGATAACATTAACCGGAGAAAGCTAGTTTACGAGCGTCAGCTTTCTATTCTTAATTTCGATACATCTGAAAACCCGCTTACGCTGGATGATATTATGATTTCTGTGTATGCTGGGGAAGTAATTTTACGTTCTAAAAAGTTGAATAGGCGCATCATTCCCAGGATGGCTTCTGCATATAACTATTCGAGGTCTGATTTGTCAGTTTTCAGGCTTTTGTGTGATCTACAGCATCAGAATATCCAAACGAATTTAACACTCTTTTTAGAAAACCTCTATCCGGAATTGCCTTACTATCCAAGGCTTCAATATCAAAATATCGTTTTAGCTCAACAAAAATGGCAAGTTAAAAAGGCAGATGTTTCATTCTTAAGTTTACATGAATTAAGGGTTTTTTTGGATCAATTAGGCGTTTCTAATTATTTTAAAGCAGGACTTTCAGACCAAACGCTTTGTTTCGATAAAAATGCAGACCTGGATATGACTGCTTTTATCCAGTACATGCAAAAGCAGGATAAAGTTTATCTGGAGGAAGTAATTGTTCCTGATGAAAGTGTAGTTGTTGATGAAGAGGGTAAGCCATATTTTGCCCAGTTTATTTTGAATATTTACCATCAAGATAAAATTTATAATGGCTACAGCAAACTGGAAATCCATGAAAGTGCCGTAAAACAGGTATTTGCGCCCGGAACCGAGTGGCTTTATTTTGAGATTTACTGCCACCAACAAAGGTCTGATTTGCTTTTAGGAGGCCCAATCGCCCATTTTTTGAACGCTTATCAATCGCACATAAAATCTTGGTTCTTCATTCGTTACAATGAAAATGGATATCATTTAAGATTAAGAATTCTGCTTGTGGATGCAAGCCGAGGACAAGAGTTGACAGCAGCATTTTCAAGCTACCTCGAAGAAGATTTAGCAGCCGGCCTGGTTTCTGATTTACAACTTCGAACATACAAGCGGGAAACTCAGCGATATGGAAATGAACTGATTGAGCGGGTGGAAGAACATTTTTCGGTTGACAGTCAGTTTGTGTTATCTCTGTTTGACACTAATCCGGATGCTTTAAGTAGATACAGTTATTGCGCAGCGCTGATTGAAAATATCCAACAAGCTGCAATATTCGACGATAAAGAACTGGCAGAGACTATTAAAATGATGTCGGATTCCTTCAATTTGGAACATAATCTTGAGCCTACTGATTTTAAGAAGATTAATGCTCAATATCAGGTTTATCGTAAATGTGCCTACGTCGAACTAAACGAAATGCAGCTGGCAAAATTTACGTTATTCTCCAATTCATTCGCAAATATTCTAAAAATCTGCAGTGCTGGTAGAAAGGTGCAGTTGTTTAGTGATTTATTGCACATGCATGTAAACCGCCTTTTTAATAAAGACCAGCGCACCCACGAAATGGTTATCTACTATTTTTTATTAAAAGATGTACAACGAAGAAATGCAGTGGGCTAGCATAAAATACTAATTAAGGCCAGCCATCGGATTGTCTATATCAACTTTAATTTCAGTAAAGTATCTATTAAGTGGATCTTTATAAAATTTGAAAGCGTATTTATCTTTATAGAAATTATTCAGTCGCTTATCAATATTTTCTAATCCAACGTGATGACTTTCAGATTCCTTCTTTTTCACTTCATTAATCATGTTGATGGTTGTAAGCGTTAAGCTTTTCCTGTCATAATCAATTTGAACGATTGATGGTTGCGTAGAGTGTGCAATGTTTCCATGTTTGAACATATTTTCTACCAGGGTAAGCAAAATCAGCGGCGGAAAACGAAGCCCGAACAAGTCGCCATTTATAATTAAATCGAAATTAATTGTATTTGCAGTACGCAATTTATGCAGGTTAATCAAGTGTTCTATCTGCTCAACCTCTTCACTTAAAGGTACCAATTCTGATGCCTCAGGTCTTTTCAAAGCATAGCGCATCATTTCTGAAAGATTCATAATGGCATCTGCCGCTAACGGTGCTTTTTTCCTTGCATCGTTATAAATAAAGTTAAGCGTATTAAACAGGAAATGAGGATTAATCTGGCTTCGCAGAAAATTGTTTTGAGATTGAACGAGATCATTCTCTAAAGCCTGCTTTTCGATGGTATTAACAAGATTTTGGCGCTCAAGTTTCTGAACCCGGCGACGTTCTTTAATGGAATTTAGCAAGAATACATAACCCGTACTGAAGCCAATAAAGTACAAAGACCTCCAAGTTGTTCTAATCATGTAAATGTCATTGAACTCTAACTTAGGTCTAAGTGCATTGTAATATATCGTTGTAGACAGAATGTAATCAATTGGGTAAGCAATAGCCATACAAAGAAGAATTTCAATTATTACGATAGGCGCATATAACCAATTTTTCCAATTACTATTCAAATTCATCACTCTTCTTAATACTACAGCATTAACATAAAATAATATAATGTTGAGTGAGTAGTGAAAGAGCCAGGTACCAACATCACCGAGGCCTTTGTTCACAATACTGGTTATCGAAACTTCATAAATGATAAAAAAAGCCCATGCTTTTACATGGATGTGATTTCGGTTATACCAGTTTTTTATTTTAAGAATGTTCATTTAAATGGGTTTTATCTACTAAAACAGGGGTTTTATCTGTTAAAATAGCGGGTTTGTGTAAAAATTTCGGAGTGCCTCCTTTTTCGCCGCACCTTTACAACAGTTAATCAAAACAACAACAATTTAGTTAATAGAGCAATAAAATATATAATATGAAAGCGCAAAACACAACAAAATTAAAAAAGAATACTGCATTTGTTTATAAAAATGTAAAGGGTCAAAACAACTTCAGCACCGACCCAACTGCAAACACAATCTTAATGACTAACTCTTCAATGTCTAACATTTTCGC
>NZ_CEEDBV010000002.1:0-785063 GCF_979253075.1 Pedobacter sp. AC464 | reverse complement strand
ACATTTTCGCTAAGTAATCCTATGAAAACTCAAAATATCAGCAAATTAAAAAAGAACACTGCATTTGTTTACAAAAATGTAAAAGGTCAGAACAACTTCAGCACAGACCCAACTGCAAATACAATCTTAATGACCAACTCTTCAATGTCTAACATTTTCGCTAAGTAACCTATGAAAACTCAAAATATCAGTAAATTAAAAAAGAACACTGCATTTGTTTACAAAAACGTAAAAGGTCAAAATAACTTTAGCACAGACCCAACTGCAAATACAATCTTAATGACTAACTCTTCAATGTCTAACATTTTCGCCAAGTAATCCTATGAAAACTCAAAATATTGGCAAATTAAAAAAGAACACTGCATTTATTTACAAAAATGTAAAAGGTCAAAATAACTTTAGCACAGATCCAACAGCGAATACTATTTTGATGACTAATTCTTCAATGTCAAATATTTTTAAAAAATAGTTTTACACTTATTTGGAATGTCATTTTTTTTTGATAACTAGCAGTGTCAAACACCAAATAATAAGTATTATGAGAAAGAAAACAGTATTCGTTTACAAGAATATTAAAAATCAAAATAGCTTTAGTACTGATCCAACTGCAAACACTATCCTGATGACTAATTCATCAATGTCAAACATTTACAACAAGTAGTTTAGCTTCTCCCAGATTTTAACAAGCTACTTTGTATATAGGCGAAAAAAGCTTCTTTATAGCCTTCCCCAATCTGAATCATCTCGTTATTAACCAATCGTATAATATTGCCGTCAACCTTTTTAATGGCTGCCTTTGCAACGATATTTGATTTATTAACACGAATAAAAGCGTGATTTTCTAAAGCCTTTTCAATTTCTTTTAACGTAAGGTAAGTTGTGTTTGTTTCGGTTTTTGTAATTATCTGAATGTAATTCTGCAAAGCCCTAATGTATAAAATATCATCAATTAAGATATTAGAAAAAGCATACTTATGGTCGCCTTTTATGTAAAGGGCAGCAACCTGATCGGCTTCTTTAGCAGCATTTTTTGCATTACTTGCCTCTTTTTTCAGAATCCTATCAATCCCAAGCGCAAATTTCGCGAACGAAATCGGTTTAAGCAGATACTGATCTGACTGAACATCAAATGCCTGCAATGCGTAATCTGGATGGGCTGTAGTAAAAATAAGGTACTTAGCTTTCTCTCTGATATTTTTAGCAAGTTCTAACCCATTTATTCCTGGCATATCAATATCCATAAATAATAGATCGATTTCATCTCCAACACTAATTTCGGTAAGGGCTTGCACCGGACTTGTGAATGTTTTAAACACAGTTAACCCGGGCATCTCAGCTATGTGGTCAGTTAATACCTCAATAGCATGTTGTTCATCGTCAATAACAACGCATTTTAAGTTCATGATGTGTACTAAGTGTGTTTGGAATGATTTGAATGCAAGTTAGCTAAAAAAAGAATTTCTTCATATATCTGTTTGAAAAATCTTTTTTGAGTTTTAATCGACCATTTTAGTAGGTTGATGTAATATATTGCAGGGTTGATGTAAAAAAATTAACAACTTCAAGCTATTTTTTAATCTTTATTTCTGTTTGCCAAAAACGAATGATTAAAAGGAAATTTTCGCGGCTTAAATCGCATCTTTTTAATTGGAACATCTGCCTGCCCACAGTTTGTGTTGCCTGAATTTATCAGGCCATACACACTTTGGGAGTTAGGAAAAACAGAGCAAGCTGGTAAGCAAAAATATAAAAACACACACACATGGAACTTAAAGACGAGATCGGACAATTTGCCGTAAGAATTAAGAAAATGCTGCCTCAGGTTCAATCCGAAGATTTAACAAGAAATGCATTGGTAATGCCTTTTATCCAGATATTAGGCTTTGATGTTTTTAACCCTTCTGAAGTTCAATCGGAAGCAGTTTTGGATTTCGGTGTTAAAAAAAGTAAGAAAGTTGATTACACAATTATGAAAGATGGCGAACCTGCTATCCTGGTAGAATGTAAACATCACGAAGACAGCCTGGACATTAACGATTCCCGCTTATCGAAATATTTCAGAAAAACGAAAGCGAAATATGGTTTGCTTACAAATGGCTTGGAATATCGTTTTTATACCGAAAAAATGGTTCGGAGCAAAAAGAAACAGGAACCTCTTTTTGTGTTCAATATTCAAAATACTAAAGCTGCAACCATTGCCAAAATGCTCGAAGAACACAAAGATTATTTTAACGTGAAACAACAAAACGTTGCAAGCTAATTATTGCACAGACATAAAAAAAGTCCTGATGAAAATCAGGACTTTTTGTTTTATAAGCGGGTCTGAAACTACTCAGAGCCTCATTTTTTAGATTAACTCAACGCTTCTGCTTACAAAGGCAGTAAGTTCTGCACCTGTTAACATTCCCTGAGCAAGCAAGGCTAAATCTACAGCCTGTTTGGCCAGGTTACTTTGCTCTTCGCCTTCTGCTTTTAAAATTTTGCTAACTAATTTATGGTTGCCGTTAATCGCCACTTTGTAACTATCAGGCATTTGGCCATAAAAACCCATGCCGCCACCCATTGCGGCCATGTCCTTCATCCGGCGCATAAATTCATCCATTGTAATGGTAACAGGTAATTCATCAGGGTTTAAAGCAACAACTTCTACCTGCATGCCTGGTTTTGTAATGGCTTTTTCGAAAATCGTGGTTACTTCTTTTACCTGGTCTTCACTTAAAACGTGCTCATTAACCTCATCTTTTTCAATAAGTTTGTCAGCTACGCTGGAGTCAACACGTTTTATCGACGTTTTCTCTAACTTTTGTTCAAGTTGATTAATGAAGTGGTTATCTATCGGGGAATCTAAAACCAACACATCATAATCTTTCTTATTGGCCGATTGTATAAAAGCGTCTTGCTTTGATGCATCGTTAGAATACAGGTAAACAACCGTTCCATTTTTATCAGTTTGTAGGGGCGAAACCTTTTCTTTGTATTCATTTAGGGTGAAAAGTTCGTTCTTAGTATTTCCAACAAGGGCAAAATCTTTTGCCTTATCGTAGAATTTCTCTTCGCTAATCATACCATATTTAACAAATAACCCTATGTCTTTCCACTTATCTTCGAAAGATTTACGGTCTTTGTTAAACAATTCCGATAATTTATCAGCTACTTTTTTAGTGATGTAGTTGTTGATTTTTTTAACGTTGCTATCTGCCTGCAAGAAACTACGCGAAACATTTAATGGAATATCCGGTGAATCGATAACGCCATGTAAAAGCATCAGAAATTCTGGAACAATGTCTTTTACCTCATCTGTGATAAATACCTGGCGGGAATACAACTTAATTTTGTTGCGTTGCATTTCGAAATCGTTTTTCAACTTAGGGAAATACAATACGCCGGTTAAATTGAAAGGATAATCTACGTTTAAGTGAATCCAGAATAATGGTTCTTCACTAAATGGATAAAGCTCGCGGTAGAAACTTAAATAATCTTCGTCTGACAAATCTGCAGGCGCTTTAGTCCATATTGGATTTGTGGTGTTAATGATGTTGTCAACCTCTACATCCTTAAACTTTTTCTTTCCTTCTTCATCTTCACCATCTTCAACTGATTCTGTTTTGTTACCAAATTTTATAGGTACAGGCAAGAATTTGGCATATTTATCAAGAATTTCCTGCAATTTCGATTCTTCCAAAAATTCTTCAGAATCTTTATTTATATGTAGGATAATATCGGTACCACGCGTTGTTTTTGTACCTTCAGTAATTTCGAATTCTGTGCTTCCATCGCATACCCAGCGAGCTGGTTCTGCACCTTCCTGATACGATAAAGTTTGAATTTCAACTAAATCTGCAACCATAAAAGCAGAGTAGAAACCTAAACCAAATTTACCAATAATTTCATTGGCATCTTTAGCGTCTTTAAATTTCTCTACGAATTCACTTGCACCAGAAAAGGCAACCTGATTGATGTATTTTTTAATTTCTTCGGCTGTCATACCCAAGCCATTATCACTAATGGTAATGGTTTTTGCTTCTTTATCAACTGCTACCTGTACTAAAGGCTGGCCCACTTCGCCATTAAACTGACCTAATGAACCTAGTCTTTTAATTTTCTGGACTGCATCTACTGCGTTAGAAACTAACTCCCGAAGAAAAATCTCGTTATCAGAGTATAAAAACTTCTTAATTATCGGGAAAATATTCTCGGTATGTATCGAGATGTTTCCTTTTTCTTGTATGCTCATATGTAATAATTGTTTAATCTAAACCCTGCATATCAAGGCTTGTTCCAAAGCCTTCGCTTTGCCAAATTGACAGTATTGTTTGGGGTAAAAAAAAAGCCAAATGCAATATGCATTTGGCTTTCATTATTTTTTATAACAAGACTTAATTCATTAAAAAGCTAGGCTCACTTTCTTCAAGCGACAGAATTTTACTGATTTTTTTAAGCAACACATCCATTTGGAATGGCTTCGAAAGAAAATCGTCCTGACCATAATTCAATGTTGTAAAATCTTTAGGGTCGTATAAGCCTGATATTAAAAGAATTGGAATTTTTGATGTTGAATCTATAGATTTTAACTGCTCACACAAAACCCTGCCATCAATATGGCCTAAGGAAATGTCTAATAAAATTAAATCAGGTTTAAAGCTATCAATTCTATCGAAAACTTCTTCGCCATTATTAAGCGCCGAAACCTTAAACCCTCCAATTTCAAGTATTAACTGTATGGTTTCTAAAACCTCAATGTCGTCATCAACTACCAGTATTCTCTTCATATTATTTAGCATTTTATCCGCTTTGTAATTATAACAAAATGTTTGTGGTTATGTTTAATATGTTTTAAGATTTTGTTAATTTTTAAAATAACGCTTTACTGCACTAAATGGCTTGTTTAACAATGCCTTCTTTTTGCAAAATAAAGTTGTAAAGCTCCTCAATTGGCTTCTGTAAAATCTTGCCTGTTTTTATTCCGTTCTCAGTCAAAACCTCTTTCAAAATATCCTGATAATAGTATGCTATCGAACCAACAAAGTGGCAGGGAAGCGATTTGTAGTTTGGATAATCTTTCACGTTAGTATCTACAAATTCCTGAAATCCTTTCTTGAGAATGTCTTTAACGAAAGGGTGTTCGTGGTTATTTGCTAAAAAACGACTAAAACCTGCAAGGTAAATGTTGGGAAATGGCTTTTGGTAAACGTTTGTAATAATTTGCTCTTTTTCTGCCGGAAAAGTCTTTTTAAACTCGGCCTCTAAATCAGCAGGCATTTTCTTGTAAAGATAACTGAGCAAAACTTTTTTACCGAAAAATGTACCCGAGCCTTCATCGCCAAGTACGTAGCCTAAGCCATGATGACCATCGTGAATCTTTTTCCCGTCGAAATAGCAAATGTTGGAACCTGTACCTAAAATACAGTTTAAACCTTCAGTATCTCCGCAGGTGGCATAAACTGAACCTAGTAAATCATGTTCAACAGAGATAAATGCGCCAGTGAAAACAGCAGATAATCCGTTAGAAACTACCTCATGTTTATCGGGAGAAGAACAGCCTGCGCCGAAGAAGTAAATTTCTTTAACATCTTTCGCCAATGGTGCGATAACCTCGTTTTTTAAAATTATGCGGGTAATATCTTGTTCATTCAAGAAATAAGGATTTATTCCCTGGGTGTTAAATTTAATGGTTTCTCCATTAAGATAACCCATCCAATCGGTTTTTGATGAGCCACTATCTGCAACGAGTATCATAAGATTAAATATAAAAATTAATTAGACAAATTTATGTTCCCGCTGATTTCTTTTAAGGTAATTTCTGCGAGCTTTGCCTGGTATTGCATTTCGATAAAACGATTTTGTGCATCAATTGAGTTGCGCTGTGCCTCTCTTAACTCTAATGGTGCAATGCTTCCTAAACGATACTTAGCTAAAGTGATATCAAGATTTTCTTTTGCGATATCGACATTTCTCTGCTCAAGTTTTACTAGATCGAGGTAGGTGCTGTAATTTTGATAGGCCGTAAGCAATTGCGTGCTTACATCCAGTTTCGTTTTGTCGAGATTTAAAGTTGAGTTTTCTATGTCGATTTTTGCGTTTCGTTCATTTTGACGTTGTAAAAAGCCGTTAAACAGATTAAGGCTTGCTGTTAACCCATAAGTAAACCCATTGGCCGCAAATTTCTGGTTAAAGCCCGTTGGCGATGTGCTATTGGTTCTGCTATAGCCTGAATTTAAACTTACAACGGGATAGCGTGCGCCTTTAATCGCTTTAAGATTTAATGATGCAACCTTTTGATTTATAAAGGCATTCTGCACATTTGGATTCTGCTTTCCTGCCAGTTCGGCCAATTGGCTGTAAACCAATGCCTGGTCAATATCGATATTGTTATCAACTGAAAAAGTTAGATTAACATTTCTAACCATTAACTGATTCAAGCGAACCTTGGCAACCTGAAGTGCATTTTTTTGCTGCAGATAATTTGAAGTATCCGTATTGTAATCTACCTGTGCGGTTAAAACATCAAGTTTAGATCCTCTGCCTAACTGGAGCTTCGTTTTGGCGATGTTCTCTCTAAACACAGAAATATCAATTGCGCTATCGGCCGCGATAACCAGTTTCTGATTTCGTACAACATCGTAATAGGCTGTAATAACATCCGAAACGGTAGTTAAAATGGCTAGGCGAGACGTTACTTCGCCCTGTTTTTGTAATTCTTTTAAACGGTCATAATTGGCAAACATGGTAAAGCCATCAAAAATAGTCCAGTTCAAATCAGCACCAATATCATTATTTGTGCTCTTTGCGCCAGTTATAACCCTATCAGGTCCTGTAGCAGGCGTTTGCCGCGTGTTTTGATAGCTGCCGCCATTTGAATAAGTGCCTGTTAAGTTGGGCAACATACCGGCATTGCCGATATTGGCGTTGTTTTTAGCGATGCTAAGGTTATTCTTGCTTATTTTAATATCGTAATTATTTTGCATTGCAATGGAAATAGCCTCTTGCAGGGTCAATTTTTCCTGCGCTTGTGTGGCAAAAGAAAAAATGCCCATCAACAACACAAATATGTTTATTTTTTTAATCATCATATTTATTTTACGCCTTCTAAAGCTTCATGCTCGAAACGCTCAGCTTCCTTCAAATCTCGGTTTGGTTTATACGGCTTTGCCCAGTAAGAATAAATTGCCGGGATAACGAACAAAGTCAAAACCAGAGAGAACATTGTTCCACCAACGATAACGGTTCCCATACTCATTCTGCTCTTTGCTGCAGCACCAAGTGCTAAAGCGATTGGCAAAGCGCCTATTGCGATGGCCAAACTGGTCATTAAAATTGGTCGCAAACGCGATACTGCTGCCTCTCTTATGGCTTCCGGAATAGGAATTCCTTTTTCTTTGAGCTGATTTGCGAACTCGACGATTAAAATACCATTTTTTGTAACCAAACCGATTAACATAATGGTACCTATCTGGCTGAAAATATTCCAGCTTTGGCCACAAAGCCATAACGAAAGGAATGCGCCGGCAACCGCCATCGGCACAGTAAGAATAATAATAACCGGATCTTTAAAGCTTTCGAATTGTGCCGAAAGAATAAGATAAACCAATAGTAAGGCCAGGCCAAACGCGAAAAATGTATTCGATGAGCTTTCTTTAAAATCCCGTGATTCTCCACTCAAATCGGTCGAAAAGGTTTCATCCAATACTTTTGCTGCAATCTGGTCCATCGCATCAATCCCTTCACCAATACTTTTGCCCGGAGCAAGGCCAGCAGAAACGGTTGCCGAAATAAAGCGGTTGTTTCTATATAACTGCGGCGGACTGCTTTCTTCTTTCGCAGTAACTACGTTATCCAGTTGAACCAGCGTTCCATTATCACTTCGAACATACACCGAGCTTAAATCCAGTGGGTCTTTGCGGTCACTTCTATCAAACTGGCCGATAACCTGATACTGCTTTCCGTTCATGAAGAAATATGAAAAGCGCTGACCGCTTAAACCAAGATTTAATGTTTGCGCAATTGCAGATATGGAAACGCCCAGGTTCTTAGCTTTGTCTCTGTCAATTGTTAAGTTAATTTCCGGTTTATTAAATTTGAGATTTACATCAGAAACCGTAAAAGTTGGGTCTTTACTAACTGCATCCATAAACAATGGCACTTTTTCACGAAGTTTTTCAAAGTTCTGTGCCTGAATAATGTAGCTGATTGGTAATCCCCCGCGGCGGCCAACCGAAATTGTAGGCTGCTGGTTAACGATTGTTTTCCCTTCGCTATACTTTTTAGTTATTTTGGTTAACATATCGGCGATCTCCTTTTGAGAGCGTACCCTGTCTTCAGGGTTTACCAATCCCATTCTAACAAAACCGGAATTGGTTGAACCGGCGCCTCCAAATCCCGGAGAGGTAATGGTGATGTTCACATTTTTTTCCGGCACAGAATCGATTACCATTTGATTAATTTTCATGATAAACTTATCCGTGTAGGTAAATGATGAACCTTCAGGTGTGGTTACGTTAATGTTTATCGCACTTCTGTCATCGTAAGGAGCTGTTTCTTTCGGCAAAATTTTCCAAAACAGAAAAATCATACCCATACAAACCACAATGATTGGGATTGATAGCCATCGCTTATCTAAAAATTTATTCAGGTTTGATTCATAAGCTTCGTTTAATTTCACAAAGTAGGGCTCTGTCCAGTTGTAAAATTTCGATGGCTTATGTCCGCCTTTCTTCATCAGGTAGGCATTAAGCATCGGTGTAAGCGTGAGCGATACGAAAGCCGAAACCAAAACGGCAGCCCCAATTACCACTCCAAATTCTCTAAACAGCCTTCCTACAAAGCCTTGTAAAAATATCACCGGTAAAAAAACTGCAGCAAGGGTTATTGAAATTGAAATTACAGCGAAGAAAATTTCGTTTGATCCTTTTATTGCTGCCTCAAATGGCGACATGCCTTCTTCAACCTTCTTGAAAATATTTTCCGTTACCACGATTCCATCATCAACCACCAAACCAGTGGCCAATACAATTGCCAGTAAACTCAGTACGTTTATAGAGAAACCAAAAGCGTACATTATAAAAAAGGTAAAAATAAGAGAAACCGGAATATCGATTAACGGTCGGAATGCAATTGCCCAATCTCTAAAGAAGAGATAAATAATTAAAATTACCAGCACCAAAGATAAACCTATTGTTTCGGCAACTTCGGTAACAGAACGTTTGATAAAAAGTGTGGTATCTAAAGCAACTTTCAGTTTTATATCTTTCGGGATATCTGCTTTCAGCTTATCAAAACGCTTATAAAACTCTTTGCTAATATCCAGGTAGTTTGCTCCCGGTTGTGGTATTATAGCAACTGCAACCATTGGAAGGCCGGATTCCCGTAAAATTGTTTCTTCGTTTTCAGGCCCTAAAACTGCATAGCCAACATCTTTTAGTTTAATAACCTGGTTGCTGTCTGTTTTTAAAATTAGGTTGTTAAATTGCGTTTCGTTGGTTAGTTTTCCTAATGTTTTTACAGTAAGTTCTGTCGTAGCACCGGTAATCTTTCCCGAGGGCAACTCCACGTTTTCATTATCCAATGCGGTTACAATATCCTGAGAGGTTAATCCATAAGCACTCAGTTTGTTTGGGTCCATCCAAATACGCATGGCATACTTTCGCTGTCCCTGAATCTGCACGCTACTTACGCCTGGAATCGTTTGAATCCTATCGGCGATTACGTTTTCCGCAAAATCACTTAATTCCAAAGTATTTCGTTTATCACTCTGGATGGTCATCGATAAAATCGCATCCGAGTTGGCATCGGCTTTACTTACTGTTGGCAAACCATCAATATCTTTTGGTAAAGTTCTGGCGGCTTGCGAAACTTTATCCCGAACATCATTGGTGGCTTCTTCGATATTTTTATCAAGGTTAAATTCTACCGTAATGTTACTTGTTCCCTGATTACTGGAAGATGAAATGTTCCTGATGCCATCAATTGAGTTAATCGATTTTTCTAGTGGCTCTGTTATTTGCGATTCGATAATATCCGAATTTGCGCCCGGATAGGATGTTCTTACCGAAACAACCGTGGGGTCAATAGAAGGGTATTCACGAACACCCAAAAAATTATAGCCTATTATCCCGAAGAGGACGATAAGCAGGTTCATAACTATGGCAAGAACCGGTCTTTTTATACTCGTGGTTGAGATACTCATAATTATTCTTTAACCAAATGAACTTTAACAGGCGCATCTTTTTTCAAAGCCATAGAACCGGTGGTTAACACGGTATCGCCAGCCTTTAAGCCTGAAGTGATAACGATGTTTTCATCGGTCCTGGTTCCTGCTTCAACTTTAACTTCCTGTGCTTTGCCATCTTTTTGTACGTATACAATTTTCCCTTTCAACACCGGAATTACAGCTTCATTTGGAATAAGGATAGCATTTTGCAAGGTATTTAATGCCAGTTTTATTTTAGCAAAGGAGCCAGGCAGCAAATCATTCTCGCCATTTGGTGCTAAAGCACGTATTTGTAATGTTCTGGTTGCAGTATTTATTCCAGGTTCAATTGCATAAACTTTCCCCGTATTTTGTTTTGATGAGCCATCGGTAGTAAACGAAATTTCTGAGCCGATTTTAATCTGGCCCGCATATTTTTCGGGAACGGAGAAAGTGATTTTTACCGGATTTGTGCTTACCAGATTTGCAATAACCGTGCTCGGCGTTAGATAGGTGCCTGCAGAAATACTGCGTAAGCCGATTCTACCACTAAACGGCGCACGGATAGTTGTTTTAGCAAGTTGTGCCCTTATCAAATTGGTTTGAGATTGAAAAGACCTTAAATCTGCAAGTGATGTGTCATACTCTTCCTGACTGATTGCACCCTTAGCCAAAAGTTGTTTTGCACGGTTTTCGTTAGTTCCCGATAGTTTTTGCTTTGTTAGTGCATCTTGCAATTGCGCCTGAATGTCTCTATCGTTTACCTTAACCAAAACACTTCCTTTTGATACATTTGTGCCCTCCTTAAAATAAATACCAGTAACAAGTCCTGAAACCTCGCTTTTAAGTACAACAGATTCGTTCGCTTCAATTGCTCCGGTAACTTCCAGGTCGTTATCGAATTTCGATAGTTTAACAACAATACCGTCTACAACCATTGGAGGAGCGCCCTTACCATCTTTGCCACCTTTCCCTTCTTTTCCGGCACCAGGGGCGCCACCTTTACCCTCTAATTTTTTGTTTGCATTTATTCGGTAATAAACCAGATAGGCCAGGCCCAGCGCCAAAACAATGTAAATAATGTATCTTTTTTTCATTTGTATGTGTGTAGTCGTTTTTATGGGAACATCAATTTTTAAAATGTAACCAAAAAAGCTTGTAAAAATATTCAATTAGTTTAATCATAAATTTGTTGTATTAAGGATGTTACAGCCTGTTTCCTCAAAATATTGCTCAAACACATTTTCTCACGTTGCTTATAAATTAGTAAACCAGATTAATAAAATCTTCCTTGTATTAATTATTTTACGCCTCTATACCGAATAAAATTTTAAAGCAAGGTGATAAAATATAAATTTGTGGCAAAACACATTTATATGTTTATTAAAAAATCGATATTAGGTTTAGTTGTATTACTAACAAGCATTATGGCAGCGAAGGCGCAGGTTAAAATAGGTTTCGAGGTTTCCTTTAAAGAACCTCAGGCGCATTATGCCGAGGTGCAAATGAATATTTCCGGATTGGCAAAAGATTATGTAGATGTTAAAATGCCCGTTTGGACCCCCGGTTCTTACCTTGTACGTGAGTTTGAAAAGAGTGTAGAAGGATTTACTGCATCAGCCGCCGGAAAAAAACTTAAGGTAGAAAAAGTGAGGAAAAACATTTGGAGAGTTTTCTCAGCGAAAGCAAATGATATTAAAATAAACTACCGTGTGTACGCTTTCGAAATTTCTGTACGAACTGCTTTCATAGATGAGTCTCACGCATTTTTATCGCCAACAGGTATTTTTATGCATCCCGCTGGCATGATAAAATCTCCAAGTACCGTAAAAATTATTCCATATAAATCGTGGACGAAGGTTTCGACAGGCATGCCTTTGGTAGCCGGTGAAACTTTTACTTATAAAGCAAGCGACTTCGATATTTTATACGATAGTCCAATCGAAGTTGGCAATCAGGATACATTTGAATTCATGGCTTCTGGCGTTCGCCATGAAGTTGCCATGTATGGCGGCGGTAACTACGATAAAGAAAAGCTGAAAGTAGATATGGCGAAAATTGTGGAACAGGAAACTGCAGTTTACGGCGAAAATCCCAATAAATACTATTTATTTATCGTGCATAATTTCGCTCGTGGTGGTGGCGGTTTAGAGCATTTAAACTCAACTACACTGGGTGCCAGTAGGAATGCATATAGTACAGATGCTGGTTACAAAGGCTTTTTAGGTTTAGTTGCGCATGAATACCATCACCTTTGGAATGTGAAACGCCTACGCCCGGTTGCCCTGGGCCCATTCGACTATGATAACGAAAATTACACTACAAATCTTTGGGTTGCCGAAGGTTTTACATCGTACTATGAGAATAAATACATTTTAAGGTCAGGTTTTAGTGATCCTAATGGATTTGTTAATGCGCTTGCAGGCGGAATTGCAACGGTTCTGAATACACCTGGTGCAAAAATTCAATCTGCATCAGCATCTAGTTACGATGCATGGATTATCGGTTATCGCCCCAATGAAAATTCAAAAAATAACTCAATCTCTTACTACAACAAGGGCGAGGTTATCGGTATTTTAATGGACCTGGAAATTATTAATGCAACGAAAGGCGCAAAAAGTTTGGATGATGTGATGAAAGCCATGTATTTGCAATGCAAAACCCTTAAGCGTGGTTACACAGATGCGGAATTTAAGGCGATGGTTGAGAAGATTTCTGGTATCAGTTTTACAAATTTTTGGGCGAAATATGTTAACGGGGTTGATGATGCAGAATATGTAAAGTACTTTGGTTATGCGGGCGTTAATGTTTCAACTGAAAATGCTACGCCGGATAAACCAGTAACGGGTGCAGCTGCACAACTCGGCAACGATGGTTTAACAGTTACCTCTACCACCCGAGCTTCTGCAGCCTGGGATGCTGGCTTAAATGTTAATGATGTTATCATTTCGCTTGATGATACTTCTGTAAGCGATGCCTTGAGTAACATAAAATTACGCTCGCCAATGGTTTCGCTCGAAGTTTTACCATTGTTAGCTAAGAAGAATATTGGCGATACATTAAAACTGAAGGTAAAACGCGATGGAGTTGAAAAGGAAATCAACCTGATTTTAAAAGCAAATCCTAGTGTTCGCCTTAAAGCCACAATTGATGAAAATGCATCAGCTGCGCAAAAAACTGTACTAAAAAAATGGATGGGTATTTAATTCAAAATTGATACCTGCCAACAAAAAAGCCCGCCCGAAAAATTTTTCGGGCGGGCTTTTTTTATTTATTTGAGGCTTAAAAAGTGTATCTAAAGCCGAGTCCAAAACGACCAGCGTTAAAGTCGCTATCATTGTCGCCAATGTATAATCTTGGTCTCCAATCTAAAGCCAATGCTAATGGAGCACCGTTAAATTTGTAATCTAAACCAGCCATAGGTACCAGATAAAAGCTAGAACCTCCATCATACAATTGAATTGACGGACCACCACCGGCATAAAAATCTAAACCTGCAGCGCCTTTAATAGGGGTGTTATATTGAAGAAATGCCTGTATAATTGTAGAGTTTCCACCAAACAAAACCTCACCCTGAACTGCACCTTTTCTACTGAAGTGATGTCTTAATGAAGGACCAACAAGCGTTGCACCATCACCAAAATCGAGGCCTAAACCCACGCCTGTTTTGTAATTTTGAGCTTTAACTTCTGTAGTACTCACTGCGAATAAGGCCGCACATCCGAAAATAGTAAAAAGTAATTTTTTCATAATCTAAATATTTGTTAACGTTTTCTAATTAATATCTGCCTAACAACTTTAGTGCCGATTATGTTTTTAAGGTAAAAATTCAGATGGATAAAAACAATGCTTGCATAGTAATTTTGGAATTGCTAAGTTTAGTAAAATTTTCAAACCGCATTCAAATAAGTGTTCAGGAATCGGTATTTTTTTTCCTGTTTTTCAACTTAAGACGCTGATCTTTATGTTTGATTTTTTAACTTAACCAAATATTATAATACTATGGCTGCAGCAATTACACGGGTTTTTGATCTTTTAAAATTTAGCCTTGAGCAACCTCAGCAAGAATTTATCAATGGTAAAATCGCTGGAAAATGGGTTAATTATTCAACCGAAGAGTTTTGCGATGCGGTAGATAATTTAAGTCGCGGGTTAATAAACCAGGGAATTGGTAAAGGTGCCCGTGTTGCGGTAATGTCGCACAACCGACCAGAGTGGAACATTGCAGATTTTGCAGCCAATCAAATAGGTGCCTATCAAATTCCGCTTTACCCAACCTTAGCTGATCATGATATTCAATTTATATTAAAAGATGCAGAAGTTGCCCTAATTTTTGTTGCGGATGAGGATTTATATAACAAAGTTAAGCCTAACATAGCGGCAGTAAATCCGGAAATAAAAATTTATTCATTTAGTGAGGTCGCTGGTGCGCAAAACTGGAAAACCCTTGTTGATGATGGTAAAGCGAGCACCCAAATCAACCTTGATGATTACAGGGAAAACGTTACGCCAGAAGATATTCTTACGCTAATATATACCTCGGGCACAACAGGGACACCCAAAGGGGTAATGCTTACGCATAATAACCTGGTTGCAAATTTTGAAAATTCTGCGGTTGTTATGCCCGAAGGCGTGAAGAAAGGGCTGAGCTTTCTTCCGCTATCACACATCTTTGAGCGGATGATCATTTATTTGTACCTGTTTAACCGCACTTCTGTTTATTATGCAGAAAGTATGGAAACCATTGTTGCAGACATTCAGCATGTAAAACCAAATTCATTTTCTACCGTGCCGCGTTTGCTTGAGAAGGTATACGATAAAATAATGGAAAAGGGTAAAGCTTTAACCGGTATAAAACGAGGCATCTTCTTCTGGTCGGTTTCATTAGCAGAAAAATATGCAACTGATGCGGGCAGTTGGTATAACTTTAAACTAAACATTGCCCGCAAACTCGTTTTTAAGAAATGGCAGGAAGCCTTAGGTGGAGAAATTGTCGTTATCGTTTCTGGTGGCGCAGCTTTGAATCCGCGTTTAGCGAGAATTTTTTGGGCTGCGGGTATGCCGGTTTTCGAGGGTTACGGACTTACAGAAACATCGCCTGTTATAACCGTTAACCACTTTG
Source organism: Pedobacter sp. AC464 (assembly GCF_979253075.1). Lineage (NCBI taxonomy): Bacteria > Pseudomonadati > Bacteroidota > Sphingobacteriia > Sphingobacteriales > Sphingobacteriaceae > Pedobacter > Pedobacter sp. AC464. The sequence goes on along the minus strand of NZ_CEEDBV010000002.1, from coordinate 769,755 downwards.
GCGGCACCATGTTCGGTTCGGTTGGTGAAGTTATAAAAGGTGTTGAAGTCAAAATTGCTCAGGATGGTGAAGTTCTAACAAGAGGTCATCAGGTGATGAAAGGCTACTATAACCGCCCTGATTTAACCGCCGAAGCCATTGATAAAGATGGTTGGTTCCACACGGGTGATATTGGCGAACTTGTTAATGACCGGTTTTTACGAATTACCGACAGGAAAAAGGAAATGTTTAAAACAGCGGGTGGGAAGTATATTGCTCCACAAATGCTCGAAAATAAGTACAAAGAATCGATTTTTATTGAACAAATAATGGTGCTGGGCGAAAACAGAAAGTTTCCGTCAGCATTAATTGTACCTAACTTTGAGACTCTGAAAACCTGGGCTGGAAGGAAGGGAATTAGCTTTACATCGAATGATGAAATAATTAAAAATGAGCAGGTTTTAGCGAAGTTTAATGAAGTGATAGAAGCTGCCAGTGTTGGTTTTGGTAAATGGGAACAGGTAAAAAGGTTCGCACTGCTGCCAAAAGAATGGAGTATTGATGGAGGCGAACTTACACCAAAACTAAGTTTGAAACGTAAGGTAATTACCGAGAAAAACAATAATTTAATTGACAAAATTTACAAGGATGCGGAAGACTACAAAGCACCAAATTAGTGCAATTCTTTTCAGCTGTGTTTTAGCAGCATCGGTTGCATCGGGCTGTGTTAGTGGTCAGTTAGGCAAAAACAACAGTGGTGAATATAAAAATGGAATGGTGGTATCCGCACATCCCGAATCGTCGGAAGTTGGTATCGCGATTTTAAAGAAGGGCGGCAACGCAGTTGATGCTGCAGTTGCGGTTCAGTTTGCTTTGGCAGTGGTATATCCAAACGCCGGCAACTTAGGCGGTGGTGGCTTCATGGTTTACCGATCTGCAAAAGGCGAAATTAATGCTTTAGATTTTCGTGAAAAGGCAGCCTCACTTGCCTCTAGAGACATGTATCTAGATTCTGCAGGAAATCCAATTGTTAACAAAAGCCTTTACGGCCATTTGGCTGTTGGTGTTCCGGGTTCGGTTGACGGAATGGTAGAAGCGCACAAAAAATACGGCAAATTAAGCTGGTCGGCAGTTGTTCAGCCAGCCATCGATTTGGCTGAAAATGGTTTCAGGCTAACTAAACAACAAGCTTCAGAATTAAACAGTCTCCATAGAAACTTTATGAAGTATAATCCTGACGGAGCTGCATTTATTAACCTGGAGAGTACATGGAAAGAGAATGATTTGTTGATTCAAAACGAGTTGGCCAATACCTTAAAGTTGATTCAGCAGAAGGGCAGGGCCGGTTTTTATGAAGGCGCTACTGCAGATGCTATCATTGCAGAAATGCAAAAAGGCAACGGTTTGATAACGAAGAACGATTTGCTAAACTACCACGCGATTTGGCGTAAGCCTGTTACCGGCGATTATCGTGGCTACAAAATTATAACAATGCCGCCAACATCAAGTGGTGGGATAGCTTTGATACAATTGCTGCAAAGTGTAGAACCTTTTCCATTAAAAAGATGGGGTCATAATGCAGATTCTACAGTTCAGGTTATGGTTGAGGCAGAAAGAAGGGTTTATGCTGATAGGGCTACTCATCTTGGCGATCCGGATTTTTATTCGGTACCAACAAACAAACTGCTCGATCGAAATTACAATAAGCAGCGCATGGCTAATTTTAAGTGGGATGCTGCAACCCCGAGCAGCACCGTTTTGGCTGGTACTTTTAGGGAAAATGAGCATGAAGAAACAACTCATTTCTCGATTGTAGATAGAGAAGGGAATGCAGTTTCCATAACCACCACGTTAAATGGCTCCTATGGGTCGCTAGTTGTGGTAAAAGGCGGCGGTTTTATCTTGAACAATGAAATGGATGATTTCTCGGTTAAACCGGGTGCACCTAATATGTACGGTTTGCTTGGTGGAGAAGCAAATGCAATTGCAGCAAATAAACGAATGCTTAGTTCGATGACACCAACTATTGTAGAAAAGAATGGCAATCTGTTTATGGTTGTTGGTACACCTGGAGGTTCTACAATTATAACGTCTGTTTTTCAAACCATTATAAACGTAATAGATTTTGAAATGCCCATGCAATCTGCCGTAGCTGCGAAGAAATTTCATCACCAATGGTTACCAGATGAAGTAACTGTAGAAAAAGATGCATTAGACAGCCTAACCACAGAGAAATTGAAGGCTAAAGGCTATAAAACTCAGTTTCGGGGCCCAATTGGTAGGGTTGATGCAATCCTTAAAACTAAGTGGAATACGTACCAGGGTGGGGCAGATCCACGTGGTGATGACAAGGCAATCGGGTATTAATACTTGAAAAATTTAAAATATTTTGCCTAAAATCCTTTTTTGGTATGACAGTTGTAAGAAGTCGGCGACGCTTATTAACGTTAAACTTAAAAATATGAAAGCAAATTTATTTAAATCACTTCCGGTAGTGCTAGCCGGATTATTTGCAGGTACTGCGGCATTGGCTCAGGATACTGCTCCAACAACTCAATTCAGAACATGGTCAATCGGTGTAAATGCTGGTGGCCTTACTCCACTTTCTCCTCTAGGTGGAAAAAACGATTTCAGTAATAACAAAACTAGTTTCGGTTACGGTTTATACGTGAAAAAACAATTAACAAACTATTTCTCTCTTCGTTTAGACGGAGTTATGGGTAAGTTAAAAGGTGATAACAGTGAGGCTTATGACAGTGGCTATATTAACAACAGTCCTGTTTCTGCTTTCGATACTAAACTTAATTATTCTGCCAGCTTAAGTGCAGTTGTAAATATGTTTAACATCGACATGTTTAGAAAAGAAAATGCAGTTCAATTATATGCTTCAGCAGGTGCTGGTTTAGCTGGTTACAAACCAACGATTACAACAGCTGCAGGTACATCGGCATACGCAGGTGATAAAACAATCAGTGAATTAATTATTCCTGTTGGCGTTGGCGCAAAATTTAAAGTGTCAGACGGTGTAAACATCGATTTAGGCTGGACAGTAAATTTTGTTGATGGTGATAACCTTGACGGATTATACAAAGGTGCTAGTAATGATAAATATAACTATGCTTATGCTGGTTTAGAATTTGCTTTAGGTAAAGGAAAACAATTGGCTTTCCACAATCCAGTTGCCGCTACTTATGATGAAGCTTTAGCAGCAAAAAATACAGCTAACGCATTAAAAGGCGATTTAGATGCACAAAAAGCTGAAAATGCAAGATTGCGTGCTGAAATGGCTGATTTGTTGAAAGATACTGATGGCGATGGTGTTGCAGATAAATTGGATAAATGTCCGGGTACTCCAGCTGGTACTGTAGTTGATGGTGCTGGTTGTCCTTTAAAAACTCCAGAAAAAGTTGTTGAGAAAGTAGTTGTAACGGAAGAAGATCGTAAAGTTGTAGCTGCGGCTATTAAAAACTTAGAATTCGATTTAAACAAAGCAACAATCCGTTCTAAATCTTATGCATCTTTAAACAGAGTTGCCGCTTTATTAGTACAGAAAAACTTTAGCTTAAAATTAGCAGGTCACACTGATAATACTGGTTCTGATGCTTTAAACTTACGTTTATCTAAAGCAAGAGCAGAATCTGTAAAAGCATACTTAGTTTCTCAAGGTGCAAATGCATCAAGAATTGAAGCTACAGGTTACGGTGAAGCTCAACCAATTGCAACAAATAAAACTGCAGCTGGTCGTCAACAAAACCGTCGTGTAGAGTTTACACTTTACTAGTAGATTTTAAAATATAAATACGAAGGCTCCTGATGCAAATCAGGAGCCTTTTTTTATTTAATTGATTTTACAACTTTTTTGATGTCGTTTAAATCATCCATCTCAAATTCTGGCGTTTGAAAATAAAACTTTTGATAAATGATTTTGTCATCCCTGCTATCATAGATGCTTATTATTTTATCTTTCGAACGGCGTGTGTAAACTAAATACTTAATGCCTTCAGTTTTATTCAAAATCAGACTATCTAATTCTTTAAAAGGCAAAAATTTCAACTTGTAATTATACTGTTCCTGTGCTGTGTTAGATGTTGGTAGTTTAATCCGCTGCAAGGAGAAAACCTCACGAACGTATTCCGGAACATATAGTGTTTCGGTCGCCAGTTTTGGTAACCTAACCTTATTGTAAAACTGGTAGTCTAATTCCCTGCTTTCCTGAGCGAGTAAGCCATCGTTTATTTGCTTAAGATAACCGGCTAACAAGCCTGGAGACCAGTTAATGAACTGCGCATTATTATAGAGGGAATTCAGCAACTCTTTCTTGATGCTTCTTCGCGCACCAGATTTATCACCAATTTCTTTTACAGTCTGCTCGGTATAAATATCCGGAAATAGTGTTACCATCGCGAAAATGCTTTCATCTCTTTGCTTCGGCTTGTCTGACGGGCTAATCAGTTTCAGCGTATAAACGACATTGGCATTTGTTATTGTATCTCTAGTTTCTGCGTAGGCATCAAAGTAGAAGAAAGAGTAGCGTTCCAATTTATCGTAAACCGCAAGTTCTTCCGGCCTGATAATTTTGTAAGGTGTAATTGTCCACGTTTTTTTTATGGCTTCGTCAAACTTAGCGAGTTCGCTATAGTCGCTATATGTAAGCGTAAATAAAGTTGTGGTGTTTTTTAAAATCTTTAATTTTTCGATGTTAGTCGCTTCATTTCCAAAATAAGATACCTGTGCTTTCAAAGTTGAAACCGACAATACCATTGCGCCAAGGAGCAATATTTTTTTCATTTCCCGCATATTTCGTGTTTTCATTTGTGTTGATCTATTATAGGAATCTTTTGACAATTATTTTGAATTTTCTACTTGCAATAACAAAATACATTCATTAGCTTTGTTATGCAAGCATAATAAAATTAACCAAATGAAGCAATTACAGACATTAGATTACCATGTTAAGTTTGCCTGGCAGAACATGTTTAATAAGTACAACCAAATGGCTTCTACTTTTGGTATTACCCAGGCTATTGGTTACATGCTTATAAATATTGATGATGTTGATGGAACGGCCGTTTCCAACCTTGCCGCCCTGCTTGGGGTTAAGGCGACAAGCTTATCTCGCATGTTAAACAACATGGAAGAAGCTAACCTTATCTACCGGGAAACATCTGTTGGCGATAAACGTTCTGTAAAAGTTTTCCTTACCGATTTTGGTAAAGAAAAGAAGCACCTGGCAAAGGGCGTAGTTCGAAAATTTAACGAGTATCTTGATGAACATTTTACCAAGAAAGAAAAGGAAACGTTCATTAATTTGTTGATAAAACTAAACGATATAACAGTTGCTTATACTGTTGATTAAACATTACCTGTAAATGAAACCTGCTTTGCCTGAGTTTAAAAAGGGCTCAATTTGAAGCAGGTTCCATCAGAACAAAATAAAAAACTATAGACTGATGAAACGAAGCATTAATAAAGTTGCTGTTTTAGGTTCGGGAATTATGGGGTCGCGTATTGCATGCCACTTCGCCAATATTGGTGTAGAGGTTTTGCTTTTAGATATTGCGCCAAAAGAACTGACACCCGAAGAGCAGGCAAAAGGATTAACTTTAGATAAGCCAGCGGTAAAAAACCGGATTGTAGATATGGCCTTACAAACGGCCGTTAAAACGAATCCATCTCCCGTTTATTCCAAAAAAGTATTAAACAAGATTAAAACGGGAAACTTTGATGATGATATGTCGAAGATTGCCGGTTTTGACTGGGTAATTGAGGTGGTTGTAGAAAACCTTGACATCAAGAAAAAAGTTTTCGAACAAGTTGAGCAATTTCGCAAACCCGGAACGTTAATTACTTCAAATACCTCTGGTATCCCGATTCATTTGATGGCCGAGGGAAGAAGTGAAGATTTTAAGGCTCATTTCTGTGGAACCCATTTTTTCAATCCTCCACGGTATTTAAAATTACTGGAAATTATTCCAACGCCTTATACCAAGCCTGAAATTGTTGATTTTCTGATGCATTATGGCGATAAATTTTTAGGTAAGACGACGGTTTTATGTAAAGATACACCTGCTTTTATTGCGAATCGCGTTGGGGTATATTCCATTATGGCTCTGTTGCATTTAGTAGAAAAGCTCGATTTAACCGTAGAAGAGGTAGATAAATTTACTGGTCCGGCTTTGGGCAGACCAAAATCGGCTACTTTTCGAACATCGGATGTGGTTGGTTTAGATACCATGATTAAAGTGGCTAAAGGACTTTATGACAATTGCCCCGATGACAAAGCGCACGAACTATTTAAGCTCCCGGAATATGTTAAAAAAATGGAGGAGCAAAAATGGCTCGGAGATAAAACTAAACAAGGTTTTTATAAGAAGACAAAAACTGCAGAAGGCAAGACAGAAATTCTGGCGCTCGATTTAAAAACGCTTGAATACAAACCTCAGCAAAAGGTTAAGTCGGCCACGCTGGAAATGACTAAGCCGGTAGAAAACCTTCGTGAGCGTATGAAGATTTTTGCTAAAGGAAAAGATAAAGCGGGCGAATTATTCCGTCACTCTTCTTTTGGCTTGTTTGAATATGTATCAGACAGGATTCCGGAAATTTCGGACGAATTGTACCGCATAGACGATGCAATGCGTGCTGGTTTCGGTTGGGAACTTGGGCCTTTTGAGCTTTGGGATGCCGTTGGTGTTAAAGAAGCAATTGAGGCCATGGAACAATATGGCAACAAAGCTGCGGCTTGGGTGCATGAAATGCTGGATGCCGGAAATACTTCCTTTTATAAAGTTGAGGCGGGCATTAAAAAGTACTATGATGTTGCATCTAAATCTTACAAGGCTTTGCCAGGTACGGATGAGTTTATCATTTTGGATAACATCCGCGAAAATAAAACCCTTTGGAAAAACTCCGGAGTTTCGATCATCGACTTGGGAGACGGAATTCTGAATGTTGAATTCCACACCAAAATGAATACGATTGGTGGTGATGTAATTTCTGGAATTAACAAAGCCATTGATATGGCCGAAAAAGATTACCGTGGTTTGGTAATTGGTAATGATGGCGCAAACTTTTCTGCCGGCGCAAACGTGGGGATGATTTTTATGATGGCAGTAGAGCAGGAGTGGGATGAATTGAACATGGCCATAAGAATGTTCCAAAATACTTCAATGCGAATTCGTTATTCGTCGATTCCGGTAGTTGTTGCACCGCACAACCTAACATTAGGCGGCGGTTGCGAATTTAGCTTGCATGCAGATCATGTTCAGCTTTCTGCAGAAACTTATATGGGTTTGGTTGAATTTGGTGTTGGTGTTATTCCGGGTGGCGGCGGAACAAAGGAGTTTGCGCTTAGGGCATCTGATGAATATAAGGATGACCAGATTGTGCAGAATGCATTAAAAGATCGCTTTTTAACCATTGGAATGGCGAAAGTTTCTACTTCCGGTTACGAGGCTTATGAGTTAGGTTATTTGCAAAAAGATAAGTTTTCGATTTCGATGAACCGCAATCGTTTACTGGCTGATGCTAAAGCAAAAGCGATTGAGCTGGCGGATGCAGGGTATACGAAACCAGTTCAGCGCACAGATATTAAAGTGCTGGGCAAACAAGGGTTGGGAATAGTGTATGCCGGAGCTAATAGCATGTATGCAGGTCATTTTATTTCTGAGCACGACAAAAAAATCTCTGAAAAACTTGGTTATGTAATGTGCGGTGGCGATTTATCATCGCCAACAGAAGTTAGTGAACAATACTTGCTGGATTTGGAAAGAGAAGCTTTTCTATCTCTTGCGGGCGAACGAAAATCATTAGAGAGAATTCAGTCGATTATAACCAAAGGAAAGCCGCTGAGGAATTAAGGTTGGTATCAAACTATGAGTATCAGAAATTGAATGCTTGAAAGCCTTGAGGGGGCAGAATGAGGTCTTTTGAAAACCGAGCCTATTTTGCTAAACCCGATAGAAGTGAAAATACTTTTTGCTGCAGATCTTGGACAAGCTCAAACTGACAATCATAAAAAGATTGTAACGAATAGCGGGACTAGTTAAACCGATGAAATTCAGGTTTTGCTTTTCTAATATTAATAAAAATAAAATATTGGCGATTTTCATGCTCAAGCCTGGTCTTGACATTTGATAATCGCAAACGAATACTAATAAGCTACTAGATACTAAATAAAATGGAAGCATATATTATAGCCGGATATCGCACAGCAGTGGGTAAAGCACCCCGAGGCGTATTCCGTTTTACGAGAGCCGATGACCTGGCTGCAGAAGTGATTAGAGCTTTGGTGGCATCGGTTCCGAATTTAGATAAAGAACAAATAGATGATGTAATTGTGGGGAATGCCACACCAGAGGCCGAACAGGGATTAAATATTGCCCGCATGGTTTCGCTGATGGGTTTGGATACTGACAAGGTTCCGGGTGTTACGGTAAATCGTTATTGTGCATCAGGTTTGGATACTATTGCCACGGCGGTTGCAAAAATTAAAGCCGGAATGGCCGATTGTATCATCGCTGGCGGGGTAGAGGTGATGAGCGGGATGCCGTTTGGCGGCTGGAAGCTTGTACCAAATGCAGAGGTTGCCAAAAATAACCCTGATTGGTATTGGGGAATGGGTTTAACGGCCGAAGCGGTAGCGAAAGAATACAATGTAAGTCGTGAAGACCAGGATGCATTTTCGTTAAAATCGCATGAAAAAGCGATTAATGCCATTAAAAACGGTCATTTGAAAGATGGTGTTTTGCCAATCACGGTAAACGAAAACTACCTTGATGAAAACATGAAAAAGAAGACCCGTTCTTATGTAGTTGATACAGATGAGGGGCCACGTGCAGATACGACATTAGAAAAACTAGCAAAATTAAAGCCTGTTTTTGACGCGGTTGGTAGCGTAACGGCGGGTAATTCATCGCAAACTTCAGACGGTGCAGCATTTGTTTTGGTGGTTTCTGAAAAGAAAATGAAAGAACTGAATGTTGAGCCAATTGCAAGGCTGGTGAGTTATGGAATTGCGGGTGTGCCACCGAGAATTATGGGTATTGGCCCAATTGAAGCTATTCCGAAAGCACTAAAGCAAGCCGGTTTAAAACAGGATGATATTAATTTAATTGAATTAAACGAGGCCTTTGCATCACAATCTTTAGCCATTATTAGAACATTGGATTTAAATCCGGATGTTATTAACGTAAACGGCGGTGCAATTGCATTGGGTCATCCGCTGGGTTGTACCGGAGCAAAACTTTCTGTGCAAATGATGAATGAGCTTAAAAGACAGAACAAAAAATACGGTATGGTAACCATGTGTGTAGGTACGGGGCAGGGAGCAGCCGGGATTTTTGAATTGTTTTAATTTAGTATCAAGATATGAGTATAAAGTATCAAGATGATAGCGATAGGTAAAAAAAAATCCTTCAAAAAATCATCCCAAATATTTTATTCAAATCTAAATACTAAAACAAGTGCACAATTTTAAAGATTTAAAAGTCTGGCAAAAGTCGATTGAACTAGCGGTTGAAGTTTATAAAGCAGCTTCATTTTTACCAAATGATGAAAAATATGGTTTGATTTCTCAAATGAAAAGATGTTGTGTTTCAATTCCTTCGAATATTGCAGAGGGTTCGGGTAGAGGAAGTAATGCTCAATTTAAACACTTTCTTACAATTAGCCAAGGTTCAGCTTTTGAGTTGGAAACACAATTAATTATTTCAAGTAGGCTTGAACTTTTAGATGACAGCCTTGCTGCTAATCTGATAGAAAAAACAACTGAGATTCAAAAAATGGTTTACTCTTTAGGTAAAAGCATTAACACCTAAAAAATATTAAAACTTAGAGATATCTAGTTTTCGAGCCCTGTCTTGATACTTGATACTCGCTACTAGATACTATAAAAATGGAAACAACTGAAAAAAAGACAATTAAAGGCGGCGAATTCTTAGTTAAAGAAACCGTTTACCAGGATGTATTCATCCCTGAGGAGTTTGATGAAGAGCAACAAATGATTGCACAAACTTGTCGCGATTTTCTGGAAGCCGAGGTTTATCCAAATTTAGATAAAATTGATAAACAGGAAGACCCGGAATTAATGCCAACGCTTTTAACCAAAGCGGGCGAACTGGGAATTCTTGGCGTGTCTGTGCCGGAAGAATATGGTGGCTTTGGTAAAAACTTTAATACTTCGATGCTTGTTGCCGATGTTGTTGGCGCCGGGCACTCTTTTGCGGTGGCGCTTTCGGCGCATACAGGAATCGGCACTTTGCCAATTCTTTATTATGGTAATGAGGAACAGAAAGCCAAATATATTCCAAAATTAGGTTCTGGAGAGTGGAAAGCGGCTTATTGCTTAACTGAACCAAATTCGGGTTCGGATGCTAACTCCGGAAAAACCAAAGCGAAGCTAAGTGAAGATGGTAAACATTACATCATCAACGGACAAAAAATGTGGATTACCAATGGTGGTTTTGCCGATATTTTTATTGTTTTCGCAAAAATTGATGATGATAAGAACTTAACTGCGTTTATTGTTGAGAAGGATTTCGGTGGCATCACTATGAATCCTGAAGAGCACAAAATGGGTATCAAAGGTTCATCTACCCGCCAGGTTTTCTTTAACGATTGCCCTGTTCCGGTTGAGAACATGTTGAGCGATAGAGAGAATGGATTTAAAATCGCGGTAAATATTTTAAACATTGGTCGTATTAAATTGTCGGCTGCGGCAGTTGGCGCATCAAAAGCAACGCTAAGTACAGCAATTAATTACTCGAACGAGCGTAGTCAGTTCGGTCGCCCGATTTCGAAATACGGCGCAATACGTTTCAAAATCGCAGAAATTGCATCAAAACTTTATGCTGTTGATGCGGCAAATTACCGTGCCGGACAAAATATTGATGATACCTACGACCAGCTGGTTGCCGGCGGAATGGAATCTGGAAAGGCAAGACTAAAATCTGTTGAGCAATTTGCTGTTGAATGTGCTATTTTAAAAGTCTGGGGTTCTGAGGCTTTAGATTATACTGTTGATGAAGGGGTGCAGATTTATGGTGGAATGGGTTTTAGCGCCGATGCACCAATGGATAGGGCTTATCGCGATGCCCGTATCAACAGAATTTTTGAAGGAACAAATGAAATTAATCGTTTGTTAACCGTTGATATGATGTTGAAGCGAGCAATGAAAGGTGAGCTCGATTTAATGACACCCGCCACGGCTGTCGCAGCAGAATTAATGAGTATCCCTGATTTCGGTGAAAAAGACGATACACTATTTGCAGCGGAGAAAAAAGTTTTGGCTAATTTAAAGAAAGCTACATTAATGGTTGCCGGTGCTGCGGTGCAGAAACTGATGATGACCTTGAGCAAAGAGCAGGAAATTTTAATGAATATTGCGGACATGGCTGGTTATGTTTATGTGTTCGAATCTGCATTGTTAAGAACTGAAAAATTAGTAGCTACAAAAGGTGAGGCTGCAACATCAGGCCAATTGGATTTATTAAGAATTTACATGGTTGAGGCTGTTGACGGTATTGCAAAAGCAGGTAAAGAAGCACTTTGGGCCTTTGCCGAAGGTGATGAGCAAAGGATGATGTTGGTTGGTTTGCGAAGATTTACCAAAGTTGAACCGTTTAATGTTAAAGATGCCCGCCAAAGGGTTGCGCAGCAACTTATTGAGGCGAACAAGTATATTTTCTAAGTTATTGTTTATGTTGTAAGTTAAGGTTTAGATGTTGATGATTCGACGGCGGCAGATTAAATTTAGCGGTTGATAATATTAACTCGCAATCCCTAACTTACAACTATTAACGTGAATGTTAAATTTGGTTAAAAATTGTAGCATCCATATTAAAAGCTTATTTTTGCGGACTATGATTAAGATTAAGCACTTTTTATTGTTGGTTAGCATCGTTGCGTGCTTTGCTGCATGTAAAAAACTTGAAACAAATGATGGCAATTATGATGCAGTTGCGCAATTTAAGGCAGACACAACCGCAATCAGAGCTTTTGTTAAAGCGAATAATATCCCGGTTCTTAAAAATGAACAGTATGGGGTATTCTATCAAATCATTGCACCTGGAAGTGGCAACTTAGTATACAATGCTTCAACAGGTATCAATGTAGATTACGAAGGCCGGCTTTTATCAGGAACTGTTTTTGATTCTTCAAACGGCACTCCCGTATCATTTACTTTAGGGAATTTAATTCCCGGGTGGCAAATTGGAATTCCATATATTCAAAAAGGAGGTAAAATCAGGTTACTGATACCATCTTATTATGCTTATGGTAACGTTACAAAAACTGGCCCTCAAGCGGTACTCCCTGCAAATTCGCCTCTCGATTTTACCATCACACTTTACAATGCTACCAATTAATGAATAACACATTAAAATTTATTTTCTGCAGCTTTTTATTAGTTTCAGTTGTATTTGCTTCTTGCAAAAAGGAAGAAAACAGTGATAAACAGATTACCGATTTTATTCAAAAGAATAATATTAGTGCCGTTAAACATTCGTCAGGACTATATTATCAAATTATAAAGCCAGGTTCAGGTTCTTTTGGCTATCCGGCAAATACTCAAATCACAATAAAATACGAAGGTAGATTGTTAGATGGAACTGTAATTGATAACGGTGGTGGAAAAGAGAATACTCTTGCTTTAAATCAACTAATAGAAGGTTGGAAAATTGGTATCCCGCTTATTCAAAAAGGCGGCGAAATCAGGTTAATTATTCCGCCTAATTTGGCTTACGGCAGTCAGGCAACCGGGCCTGTACCTGCAAACTCTGTTTTAGATTTTACGATACAATTAATAAACGTACAATAATTAATGAAGAACTTTACAAAACTTAGCCTGTTAACCGTTTTATTGGCTGCCCTGATGTTTATTTCCTGTAAAAAGGAGTATGATTCCAGCCAAACGATAGATGACGGCAAGATCGCGAGCTACATTCAAAAAAATAATTTGAGCAGCGTTATGGTGCAGGACCCGGAGAAAACTGGCTTTTATTATCAGGTTTTAACTGCCGGAACCGGCGATACGTTCAAGAATACAGATTCGGTTTTGTATAACATTAACATCAAATCTTTGGAAGATGGTACTGGCTATCTGCAAACTCCTGTTACGGGAAATTTGGCAAACTATGTTGGATATTCAAACTCATTTTACTGGCCAGATTTGTCAAAAACGAAGTATGATATTCCTGCGATTAGAGCTGCTATTTCTGCATTAAAGCCAGGTGGCACGGCCAGAATTTTGTTGCCATCTTATCTGGCATTTGGAAAAAACGGTGCTGGAAATGTTCCGTCCAATACGGTACTGGATGTTACAGTTACTACATATCCATTTAAAAAGCAAGCGCTTTTGGATGACGATAGAATCACAAAATTTTTAGCTGCCAAAGGGTTAACGAGCTCTGCTATTAAAGATCAATCAGGTATTTATTATATTGTTAATACCTTAGGTACAGGCACTGCATTTGCAGATAAGGAGACAAGTAGTGCTGTAATTAATTATACAGGTCGGATACTAAATGGAACCGTATTTCAATCACTTTCTGACGGATCTTTCTCAACAGGATTTGCAACAGCAAGCCAATTAATTGACGGTTGGAAAGTAATTATTCCAAAGTTCCCAGCAGGTACAAAATTAAGGATGATTATTCCTTCAAGATTGGCCTATGCGCAACGTGGATTAGATGCAATCATAGTACCAAATAGTGATTTGGATTTCGATATCCAAATTGTAAGCGTTACAAACTAAGACAGGGCTTCCTTAAAAACTTTAAGCACTCTTTCACGTGCGAATGTATGCTCAACTATTGGTTGGGCATATTTTTTTGTACCAAATTCCGGTACCCATTTTTTTATGTAGGCAAATTTTGGGTCAAATCTTTTAGTTTGCAGCTCAGGGTTAAAAACCCTAAAATACGGCGCCGCGTCATTGCCTGACCCTGCAGCCCATTGCCATCCACCTACATTACTTGCCATTTCGTAGTCCAGTAACTTTGCAGCAAAATAGGTTTCACCCCAACGCCAATCTATTAAAAGGTGTTTAGATAAGAAACTTGCAACAACCATTCTTACCCGATTGTGCATCCAGCCGGTTTCACTTAGCTGGCGCATACCGGCATCAACCAGCGGGTAACCTGTTTCACCTTTACACCAGGCTTTAAACTCCTCTTCATTGTTGCGCCACTTAATTTTGTCGTACTGTTTTTTGAATGAATCAAAAGCAGCGTAAGGAAAGTGCCAGAGTATCGTCATGTAGAATTCACGCCAGGCTAGCTCCGATAACCAAACGTTTGATTTAGCATCAATGGCGTCTTGCACAGCTTTCCTGATGCTCAATGTTCCAAATCGTAAATGTAAGCCAATATGTGTTGTACCATCTAAAGCAGGATAATCGCGTTCTTTTGCATACTCGACCAGCTTGGTTTTATAAGTTAGTTTTGGGAAATCGAGCTTGCTTTTTTCAAAACCCATTTCTTTCAGCGTTGGAAAGGAAATCTTCTTAGTTTGAAACAGGTTTTTAATGTATTTTTTGGTTGGATAAGGCTTGGTGTAGAAATCATTTAGCTTCGCTTGCCACTGTCTGTAAAAGGGCGTAAAAACAGTGTAAGGCGTTTTATCCGATTTTAAGATTTCACCTTTCTCAAAGATAACCTGGTCTTTAAAAGTTTTAAAGGCAATGTTTTCACTGTTTAGAAATTCGAACATATTATCGTCACGCTCGCGGGCATATGGTTCGTAATCATGATTTGTGTAAACTTCTTTAACTTCATATTCTTTTAAAACCTCTTGCCAAACTTCTTCAGGTTTGCCATATTTAATTAACACATCCGAACCCTTGGCTTGAAGGTCCTGTTTAATAGAAGCGAGTGTTTCATAAATAAAGGTTACTCTCGCATCGTCTTCCGAAAGCTTATCCAAAATATTTTTGTCGAAAATAAATAATGGAAGAACAGGATGTTTGCCTTTTAAAGCGTGATAGAATGCGGCATTATCTTCCAAACGTAAATCCCGCCGAAACCAGAAAATACTTATACCTAAATCTTCTGATGAGGACGTTGAATCGTTGTCGCTTGCGTGATTTTGCATATATTTTATCTTGCCTTTTCAGGTTTGCCTTTAGGACTTTCTATCAGTATTGGGACTGTAAATATCTTTTAATGCCTCTTCAAGGTTTGTAAATGTAAATTTAAAACCAGCATCTAAAAGCTTTTGTGCAGAAGTATTATTGCTCATTAAAACGGCCTCAACTCTTTCTCCAAGTAATAATTCGATGGCCGCTTTAGGCACTTTCATTGGCCAGAAAGGACGATGCAGTTGCTTTGCAATCGCTTTTGTTAAAGTTTTATTGGTTACCGGGAAAGGTGCGCAGGCATTGTAGCAACCCTCCATTTGTATATTTTCGACAGCTTCGACATACATATTTACCATGTCGGTAAGGTGCAGCCAGGGCGTCCATTGTTTGCCCGTGCCAATAGCCGAGCCGGCAAACAAGCGAACAGGCAAATCCAGCTGCGGCAAGGCGCCGCCATCTTTGCTTAAAACAATTCCGGTACGGAGCTTTACAATCCTTAAGCTTAGTTTCTTGCCTTCATCCACGGCTTGTTCCCAAAGCTTACAGCATTCAGCTAAAAATCCGAAACCATTCGGACTATCTTCTGTCAGAATTTCATCGCCACAATCACCATAAAACCCTACTGCAGAGGCTGAAACAAACGACTTTATTTTGTGGTTTTCAGATTTTTTGATGGCTTCAAAAAGTAATTTGGCAGATTTTACGCGACTATCGATAATTTGTTTTTTGCGTTCGGCGGTCCATTTTTTATCAGCTACAGGCTCACCAGCCAAATGAATGATTGCATCAACGCCATTTAACGCGGCAACATCTATTTGTTGATTATCCACATCCCAACGAAATGCGTTTTTGCCTTCAGGTTTTCGGGATAGGGTATTAACCTCATATCCAATGCCTAGCAGTCTTTTCTTAAGTGCTGAACCCACTAAACCCGTTGCTCCTGTAATAAGAATTTTTTTAGCCATCTTTTAGAAACAACAAAGATACGAAAGGGTTTTTTTTAAAGGTTAAAGGTTAAAGGTTAAAGGTTAAAGGTTAAAGGTTAAAAGTTAAAGTTTAAAGGTTAGGTTGAGACTTTCCCAACCCTTAACCTTTGTTCTGAGTATCCAATTATAATCCTGCAATTATTTTACTTTTTGGTGCTTTCACAGAATAGCTCAGTTTCAAAGTTTTAGTCTCATTTGGTGCAATCTTCAACTTCCACGAAAGCATACCTGTTTCTTTATTTACTTCAGCACCGCTGCTCTCCAACAATTCGATTTCGATATCGCTTTCAGTTGACAACGGATATTGGTCTTTTAAATACACTTCTATAGCTTCTTTCTTCGTATTTCTTATTTTTATCAAATAGGTGAACAGTTGCTTTTTGTTACTTCCAATAAATTTGGTGCTGCTAAAATCTTCCTGTTTCTCTTTCGTAATAATTATTTTTTTATCTCGTCCCAAACTTAAGCTCATCGTATCTTGTATGCTGGCTGGGTTTATATAAGATTTGCCGGTGTAAGCGCCCTCAAATATTATATTCGCCTCTCCTGCCTGGAGGTTTAATTTTTCCCAGTTAATTACATCAGCCAATAAATATGCATCGTTGCTTAATTTTGGAGTGGCAAAATACCTGTAATTTGCAGGTACCTGATATTCCTTAAATGCCACCGTATGTGGTTTGTTATCGCTGTTTATATCATAAGGGATGTCGATTTCGAAAGTCACGCCGAGTTGTGTTTCGTTTATCGAGGTATATTCATTAACAGTCGAAACCTTTGCCACGCTCATTGCCTTCCGATTCACTTTTCCATAGCCAACAGCCACAACATCATTAAGGGCTTGCTCATCATTTAAAACAGGTGAGGCCATTCCTCTGATTTGAATGCCAGATATTTTTCCAGCTAACGCTTGCGGCACAGGATTGAAGGCAGACACAAACCATGGATTTAAGTTTGGTGCGGTAATGTTATAATTTGGGTTTCCTGTAGATAGTGAAAGCTTGACTTTTTTCCAGTCTAAACCTGTGCTTTGTACAATTGCAGCTTTGTAAACAATTGCCAAAGGATTGGAAGTATTAATTGCCTTAACATCATAACTTGCCAGCCAACTTGCACTCGGTGTAACGTAAGAAACATTGTAGTTGGCTTCAGTATTTTCTTTGGTCATTAATTGTAAAACCAGTTGCCCTAATTGCTGACTTGGATTATTCTTCAACTCAGCAATTTGTTGCTGCAGTGCGGTTAGTCTGTTATTCTGTTTCTCTTCGATTAAATTTAAGGCGGCAATTGCATTTCTGGTTTCTGCGTTTTTAGTTCGATAATATTCGGTGAGTTTAGCCAGTTCAGTAACATTGGTTCCGCTGGCTGTTCCGCCAGATTTTCGGTTCTCATCTAAAAGCTGTAACGTTTGTTCTTCAATCGTTTTCGCATTTTTGGTTTTTGTCAGTTCTGCTGAAACAGTTTTCAAACTGTCGTTTAGTTTTTTAATTTCAGGGTTCGCAGCATCGGTATTAAGGAAATCCCGGTTAAATTGTACTGCCAAAATAGTAACCCCCTGTGATACACCAACCTGAATTGAATTTTCATTAATTCTGCCAGAAATGTTATTTATCACAATTTCTGAAGTTCCTGCCGGTAAATTTACCTTTCCCTTGTGGCTCAGTTGTGCGCCGTTGTTATAAACCGTTACGCTTTCCAAAATGGCTTTTGTTTTAATTTGTTGTTGTGCAAATACGCTCAGCGGAAATAGCAAACTAATCAGCAGTTTTCTCATTATTTTTTCTTATTATGTATATTGATTTATCTATGAATAGATGATAACCGAGATCATTTTCCATAATAAGTTTACAAATTGTTGGTCGTTTGTAAATATTAGCCCCGTTTTTGTTCCTGAAAAAAAAATAAGATAAATTTGTTAATCGTTCTTAACACCCTTTTTCCATAAAAAAGATGTCAAAAAAAATTCTTGTTTGGTTTAGAAACGACCTTCGTTTGCATGATAATGAAATGCTGGTCGAGGCGATTGCTAAATCGGATTCTATTTTGCCCGTTTACATCATCGATCCGAGATTTTTCGGTCCGACTAAGTACGGCACCTTAAAAACAGGAAGCATCAGGGCGCAGTTTACTTTAGAAAGCATTGCTGCGCTGCGGAATTCATTAAAACAAATTGGCGGCAATCTTTTGGTAGCCGAGGGAAAACCTGAAGAAATTATACCCGTTCTTGTTCAGGAATATGAAATTAATGAGGTTTATCACCATAGGGAAGTAGCCGAAGAAGAAACCCAGATTTCAAGTTCGGTTGAGAACGGGCTTTGGAAGTTACGGGTAAACCTAAAACATTTTATAGGCCACACCCTTTACAACAAAGAGGATTTGCCTTTTCCGATAAAAGATATCCCTGATGCATTTAATCAATTCAAAAAGAAAATTGAACGTGATGCAATCATCAAGCCCTGCTTTTTAGCTCCAGATAGAATCAACGTTGCTGAAGTTATCGATTGGGGTAATATTCCTTTGCTTGCAGATTTAAACTTGGCACTTCAGGAAAAAGACACCCGTTCCGATTTTGAATTTATCGGTGGCGAAGCTGAAGGAATCAGTACTTTGCAGAAGGTTATTATCGCTATGCAGCAGGCGGCAACAACTAAAAATCTGATATTGGCCTCGAAGCTTTCTGCCTGGTTGGCAATGGGCTGTTTATCTCCGCGTAAGGTGTATTGGGAGATAAGAAAGATGGAAGGCATGCCAAATACCAAGGCAATGTTTAACCACGTTTTATTGGGTTTGCTTTGGAGAGATTACTTCCGTTTTATGTTTAAAAAATACGGCAATACTTTTTTTAAGCCTGATGGCTTTGGTAGTCAGGGTATTACCGATGAAGCCAATACGGACGAGAATTTTAATAGCTGGAAGAATGGACAAACCGGTTTTGCCATTGTAGATGCTGTTATGAACGAGCTTAACCAAACCGGATACATTTCAAATATTGCACGCCAAACGGCAGCTTTATACCTGATAAATAATTTAGAGGTGACCTGGGTTTTAGGTGCCGCGTATTTTGAGGAAAAGCTTATTGATTATAACCCTGCAAGCAATTGGGGAAACTGGGCGAATATTGCCGGCGTTGGTAATGACCAAAAATCAAAAAGCGTTTTTGATTTAGATAAAAACATTAAAAATCTGGATCCAAAAGGCAGTTATGCTTTAACCTGGGCTTCCTAAAAAACGATGGAATGATTAAGTTTTGAATACTTAGATTAACTTAATATTCTCTCAATCTTACATTCAAAATTCAATCATTTGTAAATAATACTTCCATACTTTAATAAATCTCATTTTAATCGAGTTTTTTAGCATTTATATAAGGTAAAATTCTAATTTTGTAAGGCTTATAGTAAACATTAAATAATGGGTAGTTTATCTTATCTTAGCGGCGAAAACGCCGAATATATAGATTCTTTATATCAGTCGTATCAGCAAGATCCTGAATCAGTTGAGTTTGGTTGGCAGAAATTTTTTGAAGGTTTTGATTTTGGAAGAGGTTCCGAAACGCCTGCAACAAATGCTGAAACTCCTGAGCAATTTTTAAAAGAGGTTAGTGTTTTAAATTTAATAGATGGTTACCGCAGTCGTGGTCATTTGTTTACGCACACTAATCCTGTTCGTGAAAGACGCAAACATTTGCCAACTTTAGATCTTGCAAATTTTGGCTTATCTGATGCAGATTTAGAAACCGTTTTTAATTCTGGCGTTGAGATCGGCATTGGCGCAGCAAAATTGAAAGATATCGTTGCTTTTCTAAAGCAAACCTATGCAAGCTCAATTGGAGCTGAATATAAATTTTTGCGTACACCGGAAGTGTTGAACTGGATTCAGCAAAAAATGGAAAGTGCCCGCAATACGCCTAATTTTTCCATCGATGAGAAAAAACGAATACTTAGAAAATTAAATGAAGCGGTGAGCTTTGAGAATTTTTTGGGTACCAAGTTTTTGGGTCAGAAACGTTTTTCTTTAGAAGGCGCAGAGGCTTTAATTCCTGCATTAGATTCGGTAATTGAAAAAGGAGCCGATTTAGGCATTGAAGAATTTGTTATCGGGATGGCCCATCGTGGCCGCTTAAATGTGCTTGCCAACATTATGCAAAAAACCTACAAAGATATTTTTGCAGAATTTGAGGGTAAAAGTTACAACCCGGAAACTCCATTCGGAGGCGATGTAAAATATCACTTAGGTTACTCAACCGATGTAACCACGGTTGCTGGTAAAAGTGTTCACTTAAGCCTTTGCCCAAACCCATCTCACTTAGAAACTGTTGACGGTGTAGTTGAAGGCATGAGCCGTTCCAAAATTGATTTCAAATATGGCGGCGACAATAGTCGTTTAGCACCAATTTTAATTCATGGCGACGCATCGGTTGCTGGGCAGGGCATTGTTTACGAAGTAATTCAAATGGCAGGGCTGGAAGGTTATAAAACCGGAGGAACTATACATTTGGTAATTAACAATCAAATCGGTTTTACCACCAACTATAAAGATGCACGTACAAGCACTTACTGTACAGACATTGCAAAAGTAACATTATCGCCGGTTTTCCACGTAAATGGCGATGACCCTGAAGCGTTGGTTTATGCTATTAATTTAGCAATGGAATACCGCCAGAAATATAAAAACGACGTTTTTATTGATATTTTATGTTACCGCCGTTTCGGGCACAACGAATCTGATGAACCAAAATTCACACAGCCTTTGTTGTACAAAACGATTGAAAAACACCCTAATCCAAGGGAAATTTATATAGACCAATTAACGAAAGAAGGTAAGTTAGAGGCTGGCCTGGCAAAAGAACTTGAAAAAGATTTTCGTGGTATTTTGCAGGAACGCTTAAATGAAGCCAAAGAATATGTTGCGGGTAATGCGGAGGTTAAATTCGGCGGCGCCTGGGCAGATTTGCGTATGGCTACTCCAAAAGATTTCGAAACTTCTCCGGTAACGGCCGTAAAAAAATCTACTTTATTAGAAATTGGTAAACGCATTACCACTTTACCATCAAATAAAAAGTTCTTCAAAAAAATCGAGAAATTGTTTGCTGAGCGTACTAAGATGGTTAATGAAACAAACGTTTTCGACTGGGCAATGGGCGAGCAGCTGGCTTATGGTACTTTATTATCAGAAGGCAAACGTGTTCGTTTAAGTGGCCAGGATGTAGAGCGTGGCACCTTTTCTCACCGCCATGCGGTACTAACTTTAGAGGATAGCGAGGAAGAGTACGTGCCTTTAGCCAATATTTCAGACCAGCAGGCAACATTTGATATCTACAATTCGCATTTATCAGAATACGGTGTTTTAGGTTTTGAATATGGTTATGCAATGGCAAACCCTAATGCTTTAACCATCTGGGAAGCTCAGTTTGGCGATTTCTTTAATGGAGCGCAGATTGTTGTTGACCAGTATATCGCAAGTGCTGAAACAAAATGGCAACGTGAAAATGGCTTGGTAATGTTATTGCCTCATGGCTATGAAGGGCAGGGGCCAGAACATTCTTCGGCCCGTATTGAGCGCTTTATGGAGCTTTGTGCAGATTACAATATGCAGGTTGCAAATTGTACTACACCCGCTAACTTTTTCCACGTTTTACGCCGCCAGTTCAAACGCGATTTCCGTAAGCCGTTAATCGTTTTCACACCAAAAAGTTTATTACGCCACCCAGCCTGTGTTTCAAAACTTGAAGAATTTACCGAAGGTGGATTTAAAGAGGTTATAGACGATGTAAACGTTAAGGTTGGAGATGTTACGCGGATTGTTTTCTGTAGCGGTAAAATTTATTACGAATTGTTGGAGAAACAACAGGCAGATGCGGTGAAACATGTTGCAATAGTGCGTGTTGAACAACTATATCCAACACCTGTTGACCAAATGGAAGCCATAAAAGCGAAATATAAAAATGCTAAAGAGGTTTTCTGGGTGCAGGAAGAGCCAGAAAACATGGGCGCATGGCCATATCTTTTCCGGAAGTTGTATAAAACAGGCTTAAAAGGCATTGATGTAATTTCAAGAAAAGAAAGTAGCAGTACTGCAACTGGTTTTGCTAAACAACATGCTAACCAACAGGCATACATTTTGGCTAAAGCGCTTGAAGTTGCTGTTAAAACCGAAGAAGTAAAAGAGGCGACCAAAAAAGCTACAAAAAAATTGGCGGAAGCCGATTAAGGATAGTATCCGACAAACGAATTCCGATGTTAAAGTCTATTTGACATTGGAATTTGATTATGGAACATTGGCAATAAAACAGAAATTAGAAGCTAGTAAAGACATATATTAAACATTATGAGTTTAGAAATAAAAGTTCCACCAGTTGGTGAGTCGATAACGGAAGTTGTTTTATCACAATGGTTAAAAAAAGACGGCGATGTGGTTGAAATGGATGAAGTTATTGCTGAATTAGAATCAGACAAGGCTACATTCGAATTAACTGCAGAACAGGCAGGAACTTTAAAAACCATAGCTGCTGAAGGTGATACTTTAGCAATTGGTGCAGTTGTTTGTAAAATTGAAGATGGTGGCGCAGCGCCTGCTAAAGCTGAAGCACCGAAAGCAGCGGAACAAGCAGCCGTTGTTGAAGAAAAAACCTCGGCTCCGGTTGCTGAAAAAGCATCTGGAGATAGCTATGCTACAGGAACTCCGTCTCCGGCGGCTGGAAAAATTCTTGCTGAAAAAGGGATAGATGCCGCTGCTATAAAAGGTACCGGTATTGATGGGCGTATAACTAAAGATGACGCTGTAAAAGCAGATGCTGGAAGCGTTAAGGCAGAAATGCCTAAAGCTGCTCCGGTTGCTGCTAGTGTGCCTGCGGGCCCACGCTCTGAGCGTCGTGAGAAAATGTCTCCATTGCGTAAAACAGTTGCTAAAAGACTTGTTGCTGTTAAAAATGAAACAGCGATGTTAACCACATTTAACGAGGTTAACATGAAGCCGATCATGGATTTACGTGCGAAGTATAAAGATTCATTTAAAGAAAAACACGGCGTTGGTTTAGGTTTTATGAGTTTCTTTACAAAGGCTGTTACTGAGGCGCTAAAAGATTTCCCTGCGGTAAACGCTCGTATAGATGGCGAGGAGATTGTTTACAACAATTTTGCTGATGTTTCGATCGCTGTTTCAGCACCAAAAGGTTTGGTTGTTCCTGTAATTCGTAATGCAGAAAGCATGAGTCTGGCTGAAATTGAAAAATCTGTTATGGCACTTGCCTTGAAAGCCCGCGATGGTAAATTAACCATTGAGGAAATGACTGGCGGAACCTTCACAATAACGAATGGAGGTGTTTTTGGTTCAATGATGTCTACACCAATTATCAATGCACCACAATCGGCTATTTTAGGTATGCACAACATTATTGAGCGCCCTGTTGCTGAAAAAGGTGAAGTTGTAATTCGTCCGATGATGTATGTTGCTTTATCATATGATCACAGGATTATTGACGGGCGTGAGTCTGTTGGATTCCTTGTTCGTGTTAAGCAATTGTTAGAAGACCCGGCAAGATTATTATTAGGCGTGTAAGCGTCATTATCATAAAGTATTTAAGCCTCAGCTAATAGTTGAGGCTTTTTTTTTGAGGGTGCTTTCGTAAATGATATGTAAGCAAAGCGAACCGATGTGAAAATTTGCTCATCAACACTCCAGGATTTCTTCTACCGCTCGAAATGACGGTATTCTGTTATATATTTGGGGCATGAAATTAACTTTCAATCTTAAATTCCTCTTCATTTTCATAGCAATATTTATTGTTGAAATATTAATTGCGAAATATTTGCACGACGCTTACATCCGCCCGTTTGGTGGTGATGTTTTGGTCGTCGTTTTGATTTATGCCTTTCTCAGGATATTTCTAAAAACAAATTATACAAAGCTAGCCTTAGGCGTTTTGATTTTCTCTTTTCTTATTGAGATTTTGCAAGCTTTCCATTATGTAAATTGGTTGGGTTTGCAACATAACAGGTTCTGGAGCATCGTCCTAGGCACTTATTTCAGTGTGTACGATTTGCTTGCTTATTTTGTAGGTTATTTGCTCTGCCTGTTGTTTAAGAAATAGAATCAGCGGGTTAATATTTTTTTTCTCAAGTAATCGCATACCTAAGGTTACTATGCTAATTATACATCCAGTTCCAGCATTGCCTTATAGGCATCTCCTTTCAGCGCCAATAATTCAGCAAAAGCAGGCTCTGTTTTAAATCCCCGATTTTTTAGTGCTATTATTTTTTGCCTGAAATCTTCGCCTTTGTCAATCAGTATTTTGTATTCAGTAAGCATATGTCGATAAGCATCCTGTTTTTCCACGGGAATGTTTTGACCAAAAATTTCAATTTCAAAACCACCAATAACAAATTTAGCTTTTAGCGCACAAAGATTTTTGACCTCAGAAATTAGAAAGTTTTGCTCATCCTGAAAGTGATTAATTAAAATTTTTTTGAAATCTTCGCTGTGCTGAACATAACAAATGATGTCTAAATCGCTCGTATCAATATCTATTTCAATCGGAATGGTACCCACTAAAATTGGTTGAAAGTCGGCCAGTTTCTCTAAAATTCGATTGGAAGTTAAAACCTGAAAAGCATTTCTTTGCTTCTCATTTCCGGATTTTAAGTAAGATATGTCGAGGAAGTTTATCATTTGTAATTGATATTTTGCTGTATCATCTTGTTGCCGAAAAATTTAAAACTGTTCTGTGGTGTTCAACGCCGGTTTATTGCTGTTATTGCCGTTTTAGCTTGCACTACAAAGCCTGGGTTTCGGTGCCTAACAAAAAATGGAGCATAAAAAAGCCCATCTCGATAAAGAAATGGGCAGTGAATATCTTAAGTCAATTCAATCGTAAGTTTTAGTCTTCAACAATCTCACTGTTAATGCTTACCTCATCTTTCACATCTTCTTTAAAGTAATTTTTTTGGAAAATGAGGATCAGGATTACACCCACCGAAATTGCCGCATCAGCAAGGTTAAAAACCGGCCTGAAGAACACAAACTCATCACCTCCCCAAATAGGAATCCAAGTTGGAAAGTGTCCTTCCGCAATCGGGAAATAGAGCATATCTACAACCCGGCCATGAAACCAGGTTTCGTATCCATAAATCTTTCCATAAAATACAGAATCGATAATGTTACCCAAAGCGCCGGCGAAAATCAAGGCGACATTTAGAACCAGACCGCGGTGGTATTTGTGTTTAATTAGGTAGTGTAAACCATAACCAATACCTGCAACAGCAGCAATTCTAAACAACGATAGCGCTAACTTTCCAAACTCACCACCAAACTCCATCCCGAAGGCCATCCCATTATTTTCGGTAAAATGGATTATAAACCATTTGCCGATAATGTTAAACTCCTGGCCAAGAAACATGTGGGTTTTAATCCACGTTTTAAGCAGCTGGTCGGCAAGTAAAACTAAAAAGATTACTAATAAAGGTTTTGTATAGCCTTTCATTAATTCTGTTTTAATTTAGCTTCCATGCTCAAAGTAGCGTGTGGAACCGCACGTAAACGTTCTTTCTGAATTAATTTGCCAGTTTCGCGGCAAATGCCATAGGTTTTGTTTTCGATGCGTACCAGCGCATTTTCAAGATTATCAATGAATTTTTTCTGACGGGCAGCCAGTTGGTTAATTTGCTCCTTTTCCATGGTTGCAGAACCATCTTCCAGCGTTTTGTAGGCGCCTGAAGTATCTTCCGTACCATTGGCATTTGGGTTACTTAATGACGACGTTAGTGCATTAAGCTCTTCTTTCGCTATGCGTAATTTATCTTGAATTAATTCTTTAAATTCCTGAAGTTCACTGTCTGAGTAGCGTGTTTTGTTACTATTTTCCATGCTTTTAATTTAGTTTTCTAATATATGGATTTATATTTTAGTTACTGAAATGCTTAACTCAACATCATCAATGATGATTTTGTTTGCATTAGTTACAGTATCCGTTAATTCTAGTTCATCGGCTAAAATTTCTGCGCAAATGTATGCCATGTTTTTATTAACCGCAGTAGTTATAAGGTTATCATTTTGTAAAGCTACTTTAATCCTATCGGTTACTTCAAAGTTCAAATCCTTACGTAAGTTTTGAATTCTGTTAACCAACTCACGGGAAATCCCCTCTTGTTTCAACGCTTCAGAAATTGTCACATCCAGCGCAACTGTTAAACTGCCTAAATTTGTAACCTGCCATCCCGGAATGTCTTCTGCAATGATTTCAACATCGGTCAATTGTACTTCATATGAAATGGTTTCGCCAAATTCGGGGTCAGTTTCAATTGCTATTTGTCCTGCATTTTCTAAGGTAAAAATGTTTTCCTGACTGAAATTATTAATTGCGTTTGCAACTGCTTTCATATTTTTACCAACCTTTGCACCCAGCACTTTGAAGTTTGGCTTTACTTTTTTCTTTACGATGCCGTGTGTATCAGTAATAAATTCAATGTGTTTAACATTCGTTTCCGAAAGAATGTAATCAGCTACTTTGGAAATCTTTTCCTCAAAATCATTACTTAAAGACGGAATTAAAATTTTCTCTAAAGGCTGACGAACATTGATGCCCGACTTTTTACGCAACGATAATACCATTGAAGATATATCTTGCGCATAAACCATTCGCTCGTTTAAATCGGTATCAATTAGGCTTTCATCTGCAGGTGTCCATAGCGTTAAATGCACTGATTGCTCGGCATTCTTATCATTTACGCTTAGATTTCTGTATAACCAATCGGCAAAAAATGGCGCAACCGGACTCATAAGTTGTGCCAGGGTTTCAAGGCAGGTGTAGAGTGTTTCATAAGCAGCACGCTTATCATCAGTCATTTCACCCTTCCAAAAGCGGCGACGGCTCAGCCTGATGTACCAGTTGCTTAAATGCTCATCAACAAAAGCCTGAATGGAACGAGTTGCCTTTGTTGGCTCGTATGCATTGTAGGCATCATCAACTTCATTAATTAAGTTTTGTAGAAGGGATAAAATCCAACGGTCTAACTCCGTTCTATCTTCAACTTTGCTTAAATTATTTTTGTCGATTTCGAATTTATCGATGTTTGCGTATAAGGCAAAAAACGCATAAGTGTTATAAAGTGTTCCAAAAAATTTACGGCGAACTTCCGCAATTCCTTCGATGTCAAATTTTAGGTTATCCCATGGGTTTGCATTCGAAATCATGTACCAGCGTGTTGCATCGGCACCGTACTCGTTAATGGTTTGAAAAGGATCTGCGGCATTGCCCAAACGTTTAGACATTTTCTGCCCGTTTTTGTCTAACACCAAGCCATTTGAAACCACATTTTTATAGGCTAACTTATCAAAAACAAGTGTAGATATTGCATGTAAAGTATAAAACCAGCCACGTGTTTGGTCTACACCTTCAGCAATAAAATCTGCCGGAAAATCTCCATTGTTATCAATGCTTTCCTTGTTTTCAAAAGGGTAATGCCACTGAGCGTAAGGCATGGCGCCAGAATCAAACCAAACATCAATTAAATCGCTTTCCCTGGTCATCGGTTTGCCAGCCGCCGAAACTAAAACAATTTTATCAACTACATTTTTATGCAGGTCAATCAAATCATAGTTTTCTTCAGACATGTTACCAATTTCAAAACCCTTAAATGGGTTCTCTTTCTGGTAACCTGCAGCGACAGATTTTTCGATTTCGTTGTAAAGCTCTTCAACAGAACCAATCAAAATTTCTTCTTTTTTATCTTCCGTTCGCCAGATTGGCAATGGAATTCCCCAATACCTCGAGCGTGATAAGTTCCAGTCGTTGGCGTTTTTCAGCCAATTGCCAAAACGCCCTTCTCCTGTAGATTTTGGTTTCCAGTTTATCGTTTCATTAAGGTCGAACATTCTGTCTTTAACGTCCGTAACTTTAATAAACCACGAATCTAATGGGTAATACAGCAACGGTTCATCAGTTCTCCAGCTGTGTGGGTAACTGTGTACATATTTTTCAACTTTGAAAGCTCTGTTTTCTTCTTTTAATAAAATTGCAAGCTCCACATCTACCGATTTTTCTGGTGCTTCGCCTGCGCTGTAGTATTCGTTTTTAACGTATTTGCCTGCAAAAGGGCGAACATGCTTTGTAAATTTTCCCTGCAAATCTACCAGTGGTACAAGAACGTCGTTATCGTCCATAACAAGCATTGGTGGTATTTCGGGCACCGCTTCTTTTGACACTTTAGCATCATCTGCACCAAATGTAGGAGCAGTATGAACAATGCCGGTTCCGTCTTCCGTCGTTACAAAATCGCCAGCAATTACCCTGAAAGCATTTTCAGGATTTGTATATGGTAATGCGTAGGTTAAAAGCTGCTCGTATTTTATACCAACTAATTCAGTTCCTTTACATTCAGCAACAATCTGATAAGGTATTTTTTTATCGTCAGCTTTGAAGTTTGCAAAGTCTCCGGCTTCATTAGTTTCAAAGAAAATCTTTCCAAACTGTTTGCCAACGAGGTTTTTAGCCAAAATAACATATGCAGGCAGAAAAGTGTACTGGTTAAAAGTCTTAACCAAAACATAGTCTATTTTCGGTCCAACGGTTAAAGCAGTGTTCGATGGCAAAGTCCAGGGCGTGGTGGTCCAGGCCAGGAAAAATACTTCATCCATCCCGGTTAATTCCGGCGAGATGTTAAAGGCTTTGGTTACGGTATTTACATCACTGTCTCCAGAATAGGAAGCAATGCTTTTAAATTGCGCAACAATTGTGGTGTCGGTTACATCGCGGTAGGCACCAGGTTGGTTAACCTCGTGTGAGCTTAAACCTGTACCGGCTTTTGGCGAGTAGGGCTGAATGGTGTAACCTTTATAAATTAATCCTTTATCGTAAATTTGTTTTAAAAGCCACCAAACCGATTCCATATATTTCGATTTGTAGGTAATATACGGGTCGTCCATATCTACCCAGTAACCCATTTTTTCAGTCAAGTCGTTCCACACATCTGTGTAACGCATTACTGTTTTTTTACAGGCCTCATTATAATCTTCGATCGAAATTGTTCTGCCAATATCTTCTTTGGTAATACCCAGTTCTTTTTCGGTACCCAATTCAACAGGCAAACCGTGGGTATCCCAACCTGCTTTCCTTTTAACCTGGTAGCCTTTAATTGTTTTATAGCGACAAAAAATATCCTTAATAGCACGAGCCATCACGTGGTGAATCCCCGGCATACCATTAGCAGAGGGCGGTCCTTCGTAAAAAGTAAACGGATTGGATTTAGGACGCGATGAAATGCTCTTTTCAAAGATGTTTTCTTCTTTCCAAAAATCCAGTATTTCTTGCCCTATTTTGGCAAGGTCTAATTGTTTAAATTCGCTATACATCAATCAAGTACCTCAAAAAATTAAGGTTGCAAAGTTAAAGTTTTTCGCTCAAATTTGGTAGTTTTGGTGTAAATACTTTAACGTGAAATTATTTAATATCGGGCTTTCCTTAATGATTTTTGCTATAATTGTACTACCAGTTGTTGCTGTCATTAATCCTGCCAACCGCGATTTTGTGCTTTACGCATTTTATTTCTGTGGCCTGCTCGAACTAATTGGACTTGTTTTTGTTTTAGTCCATATCATCAAACTCAAAAGAAATTCGCCATGATAAAGCTCCTCAAATTACAAAAAGCCGTGTTCGTTCTCATTCTTGGCGTGCTTTCGTACATTGCTTACCGTGTTTTGGAAGCTAATGAGGTAAGTTGGGCCCGTTACTTCCAAATTTTAGCAGGCGTTTTGGTTATGGTAGGTGCGCTTTGGATGTTGTATCCCATTTTATTCGCTAAAAAAGACGATGATGGGAACGCAGAGATTATTACCGACCCAACTGTTGAGGCTCCTGTAGATGAGGAAGAAGAAAAGCCCGCAACAGAGTAATACGAGTTTATATGCTGGTTAAACCTGGCTAATTATTCTCTTCTGGTTTCTCTACAGAGAAGTTTTTATTTAATTATTTTCAAAAGCAAATGCAGCAGTCTAATTAACGTTAGTCCTGCTGTTCGCTTTAGTCGCTCAATAAAAAATTTCGCTCCTGTTCGCTGCCATCAGGTTTAACTAACTTAAGCTGTTACACGTAAGTTAGGTTTCTTTTAAACTGCCCTTGATGAAAACCCGGGGCAAGCCGTCTAATCATATAATCAGATTTAAATCGCGTTACGGTTATTTCGCTTTACTCGACTGCCTTATGTTTTGCGGCAATGTTAGCTCCAGCTAAAAGCTACAGACAAGCCTTTAATCTAAAAAGTTAATGGTCAAATTCGCCAATATTTTTCGCCGATTCTTCATCAGAAATTACCTTTCTCACCTTGTTTTTGTCTAACCATAAAACCAGTGCCGGTAATAATGTTAAGTTAAAAATGAGCGCTACTAATAAGGTTATTGAGAGGAGGAGACCAAGAACAACTGTACCGCCGAAAGTTGATGCTGTGAAAATTCCGAAACCAAAGAAAAGAATTAAGGCAATATGCGTCATACTTACCCCTGTTTCTGTTATCGTATCCGTAACCACCTTCGGAACGTTGAAGTTAGTTAAGTTCATTTCCTGCTGATAGCGGGTAAGAAAATATATGGTTTGATCAGACGCTAATCCAAAGGCAATGGTAAAAATTAAAATTGTTGATGGCTTCAGCGAGATATCGAAGTAGCCCATAATACCAGCAGTGATAATTAGTGGAACAATGTTTGGCAATAACGAAATAAACATAATGCCCAAACTTTTAAACTGTGCTAAGCGCAACAGGGAAATCAAAACGATTGCTAAGCCAATACTTTCGAACAGATGCCGTAACATATAATCCGTCCCTTTTGAAAAAATTACACTCGAGCCTGTCAGTTCAACATCAAACTTAGCGGGTGGCAAAATGCTGTCAATGCGGGGTTTTAGTTCTGCCATAATCGCATCCAAACGCTTTGAGCCAACATCGGCCATTTGGAAACTGATTCTTGTGCTTTGATTGTCTTTACTTACGAAGTTGGTTAACAAACTTGCATTTCCTTTACCGCCACTTGCAATGTATGCTAAAATGAAGTTTTTCTCCATGTTATCCGGCAGGCGAAAAAAAGTTGAGTCGTTGTTGTAAAAAGCCTGGGTTGCATACTTCAAACCCATATTTACGGAAATAGAACGCGAAAATTCTGGATAAGCGGAAATCATTTTTTCCATCTTTTCCATGCGCTTTAAATTAGTTAGGTTAAAAACGCCGTTCTTTTTCTTAGTATCCACACTTACCTCGAGCGGTAAAATGCCTTCGAAATTTTTTTCAAAAAACTTTAAGTCTGTTAATATTGTGGAGCTTTTTGGCAAATCATCTACTACATAACCATTTACGTTAATTTTTAGCACGCCAATAACAGCGATTATAGAAATAATAATTGTTCCAATGTAAATAAGGCTGCTTTTATGCTGAACAATGTTATCGGTTTTAACCAGCAGCCTGTGCAAAAAGCCTTCTTCTACATGGTTTTGTGCCTGCAACTTTGGTGCAGGCAAATAACTAAAAATAATCGGAATTAAGCATAAACACATTAGCCAGGTAATCATTACATTGATGGATGCAACGCTTCCAAACTGCATTAATAACTCACTGCCGGTAAAGTATAAAACTCCGAATCCTATTGCGGCAGTAATGTTGGCAATAAGCGTTGTAACCGCAATTCTTTCGATGGTTAGGCTCAACGCCCGTTGTTTATTACCATCTTTCCTCAATTCGTTTTGGTATTTATTGAGCAATAAAATACTATTGGGAATACCAATAATTACGATAAGTGGGGGAATTAGTCCGGTCAAAATTGTTAATTCGAAGCCGAATAAAACGAGCGTACCTATACTCCAGATAACACCCATCACAACCACTAAAATGGGGAAGAAGACAGCATAGAATTTTCTGAAAAAAATCAACAAAATTATTGCAGAAACTAAAATTGATAGGCCTAAGAACAGCACAAATTCGTTGCTAACGAGTTTACTAACCGCGGTACGGATGTAGGGCAGGCCAGAAATATGAACCTGTATTTTTGTTTTCGCCTGGAAAGCTAGGGCTTTTTCTTCGATTTGTTTTAGAATTGGATTTCGTTGCGCCGTATTTAAAATTTTGGTATCAAAAGTAATCGCCATCAAAGTAGCATTTTGCTTATTGTACACCAATCCTTCAAAAAAGGGCGTGTTAAATAAAACATTCTTAATAGAATCCATTTCAGCATCGGTTTTCACCATGCCGCCAGGTATTGCTTTAAGCACAAATTTTTGTCCAACGGTATCCTTCTCCAATTGGAAAATTTTGCCGGATGACAAAACAGCTTTTATGCCTTTTAATTTTTGTATTTCATTTGAGAGTTCAACCCAGTCATTGTAAATCTCTTTCTTAAATATTTCTGGCGATTGAATACCAACAACCATCACACTACCATCTTCGCCAAACGTTTTTTTGAAATTATTGTACTTAATAAAGGCGCTATCGGTTACCGGCAGGATTTTACTTCCTGTATAAGAGAGCTTAACGTTTTTGGCTTGATAAGCCATGAAAAGTGTGCCCAGAACAAAAAATACGATAATTGCAATACGGTTTTGAAGAATAAACCTCGATAGCTTAACCCACATGAGTAGTCTAGTTTAAATTATAATGATAACGGCAAAACTAATGTTATTTACAAATCGGAATGATTTTTTGCGTAATTAAATTTGCACAAATAACATACTTTTGGAAAAATTGTTTTAGTGGCATGTTGCACAAAGTCAGGGGTATTGTTTTAAAAACGACTAGTTACAGCGAGAGCAGTGTAATTGTTCAGGTGTTAACCGATAAGTTCGGTATGCAATCTTACCTGATAAACGGTGTAAAAAAGCCTAAGGCAAAGATAAAAATGAACATGCTGCAGTCTCTGCACCTGCTGGATATGGTGGTTTATCACAAAGTAAATACCAACATTCAAAGGGTTTCTGAAGTACGGCAGACGCCGGTTTTTAGAAGTATTCCATATGATATGGTAAAAACCAGCATTGTGATTTTTTTAAACGAAGTGCTGTATAAAAGCATCAGGCAGCAATCTGCAGATGATAGCCTGTTCGATTATATATTTAATTCAGTAGCCTGGTTTGATGAGAGTGAAGAACTTAATCCAAATTTCCATTTGTCATTCCTTTTAAAACTGACACGATTTTTAGGTTTTTCTCCTAATGAGCGAAGAAGAACCGACCAGATTTATTTTGATTTACAGGAAGGCGAATTTGTATCAAGAGTTCCAATACATTCCAATTACCTGCAATTAGAAGATGCCTTGAGTTTTGTGTTGTTGTTTAACACGCCGCTTGAAAAGATTTCTGAAATTAAAATGAGCAACCAACAGAGGAGATTTCTATTGGATAAGATATTGGTTTTCTACACCTTACATACCGCTTCGTTTGGCGAGGTACAATCTCATAAAATACTGGAGACTTTGTTGAGCTGAAAAAAAATAAAAAAGATTTGCGAAACAAGATTATAGCGCTATATTTGCATTCCCAAAAGGAAAGGGAAATTAGCTCAGCTGGTTCAGAGCACCTCGTTTACACCGAGGGGGTCGGGGGTTCGAACCCCTCATTTCCCACACTAAGCCTTTCAGAAAACTGAGAGGCTTTTTTCTTTTAATAATCCCGAAGTTCGATGGGATAATTTACCAATAGGTTAGTCGCAATGTTCCGTGCTTTTTGATTTATTTATTCGGTATTATTCAATATTATATCCGAAATTGGCAAATAATAATCAGCCAGCAGGCGGTATAAATACATGGGTAAAATAATCCGCTTTATTTTTTTTGGAAATTACTTTGTAGGTCTTTTGGCCGTTGCTTTAACAATTGAAGCTACATTTCAGCTACGTTTGCCTTTCAATTCGGTCAACTATTATCTGTTACTTTTTTTAGCGCCGACCATTTACTACACTTACGCTTACAATAAGGTTTCTACCAATCCAGCAACTAAAAATCCACGAAACAAATGGTATTTCAAGCACAAAAACTTCATCAATTGGAGTCAGCTGATTTTGTTTATCATCTGTATGTTATTGGCGGTAAATCTCCTTTATCAAAACTTCAGTAATATCTTCAGGCTACCGGTGAGTTACTGGATAGCGATTGCAATGATTATAACCGCCGGCATTTTATATTATGGTTTATTGCCAAAATCATTTTTAAACTTTAGCCTTCGTAATACCGGCTGGTTAAAAGCCTTTGTTATTGGATTTGTTTGGGCATGCTGCGCAAATGTGTTACCACTAATAATGTTAAAAATTGAAACGGGTATCGGCTATCACGATTCTGTGTTGTGGACCTGGCTGTTTATCAAAAACTGGATGTTTTGTACTGTCAATGCGATCATTTTCGACATTAAAGATTATCCTACGGATGCTAATAAACACCTGCGAACCTTTGTAGTGCGTTATGGTCTGCGAAAAACAATTTTTAGTATTCTTATACCTTTGTTGATAATCGGGCTAATTTCTTTAGGTGTGTTTGCAAGATATAAAGGTTTTGGATGGCCACAGGTTCTTTGCAATATTCTGCCTTTTCTTTTAACCATTTACGTGGCCTATTCCATGCACAAAAGAAAAAATATTCTGTATTATCTGATGGTGATTGATGGGCTGATTCTTTTTAAAGCCATTTGCGGCATTATTGGTATGCAGTTAGTGCAATAGCCAATTTATCTACTCAAAACGGCAGATAACTTGCGCTTACATTAGAAACTAAATTCAAAGGTGGGATATCCAGCTTCAAAATATTTAATCAGCAATGCTTAACAACTACGACAAAATAGCGAACATCTACGACAAGCTTAGCCGGTTAATATATGGGAAAGCACAGGTAAATGCCCAGATTGATCAGTTAAAATTTATTCCGAAAGGTGGTTCAATGCTTATCGTTGGCGGTGGTACCGGGTGGATTTTGGAAGAAATTTCAAAAATTCATCCATCAGGCATAAAAATTACTTATGTAGAGATATCCGCAAAAATGATAGCGCTCTCTAAAGTAAGGGCTATAAGTGGCAACAGCGTTAAATTTGTGAATATCGCTATAGAACATTTCGATTCAGAAGAATTATTCGATGTAATTTCAACGCCGTTTTTGTTTGATAATTTCAACGCATCGAGAATTGAAGAAGTGTTCTGCCTACTACATAATAGGTTAAAACCAAATGGCCTTTGGCTGTTGGTAGATTTTACTTTAAGGGAAAAAGGAGGAAAGTGGTGGAAGTGGATGTTGCTCAAATCCATGTATCTGTTTTTCAGGCTGCTGAAAATTGTTGAGGCCAAAAGGCTGATAGATATGGAGCCTTACTTTTTAACCGAAAAATATACAGTGCTCGAACAACGACTTTACTACAGCCAATTTATCAAATCGACTGTTTTCAAAAAGCCAGATGAAATGCAAAAAGGCTTAGAATAAAAGTGAACCTGCGATGGTTGCGATGAACATTGCTGCCATCACTATTCTGTCAGCATTAATCCATTGAGCTCTGGTTAAAGGGGTTGCCAATTGAGATTCACTGTGTGATTTCTGCCTGGTAAATTTGAAAACTTGGGTGTCTAATTTAATGATCATGGCAAATGTTTTTATAGGTTATTCGCTATAAAACAAAAGCCAGGCCAAAACCTCCTTAAAATGTTGAATTGTTAATAACTCGTATTTCTTTGTTAACTATTTGATATTTATACTTTTGCCCGTTATTAATTTCAATCTTTAAAAAGGTGTGTTGTATGAAAAACGAAACAGGTTAATGCTGTTTTCTGTACGGGAAGTCAATCATTAATTTATCCTCCTGATTTCAATTTACTATTCTTCTTACCATACCAAAAATAGATTGCAAGGCCGATAACAAGCCATACCCCAAGCCTTAACCAGGTCTCCCATGGCAAGAAAGCCATCATAATAAGACAAACTAAAATACCAAGGATAGGAATTAAAGGTACAAATGGAACTCTAAATGGCCTTTTAGCCTCCGGGTCTGTCTTTCTGAGAATGAGAATCCCTACGCATACCATAAGAAACGCCAACAGGGTGCCAATACTCGTCATTTCGCCGACCACATTCATGGGCACAAACGCCGCAAACAATCCGATAAAAATGCAGAGCATAATATTCGATTTCCATGGGGTTTTGAATTTCGGGTGGACATCTGAAAATATTTTTGGCAGCAAACCATCTTTACTGATGGAATAAAACATTCGCGACTGCGCCATTAAATCGATTAAGATAACCGAAGTGTAACCAATTAAAATAGCCAGAATAATGGCCTGGCTCAGCCAGCCATATGGTGTTTTTTCAATCGCGATGGCTACCGGAGCGCCACTGTTTGCAAAATCCTTGTAGTTTGCCAAACCGGTCATCACGTGCCCGAATAAGCCAAACAATACCGTACAAACCAACAACGACCCAATAATACCAATGGGTAAATCTCTTGACGGATTTTTGGTTTCCTGGGCAGAAGCGGCAACGGCATCGAAGCCAATAAATACAAAGAAAACTAAACCCGCACCCCGCAGAACTCCACTCCAGCCGAAATGGCCAAAGGTGCCCGTGTTTTCAGGAATGTACGGGTGATAGTTTGCCGGGTCGATGTATTGCCAACCCAGGGCGATAAAGACCAACACAACCCCAACCTTTAAAAATACTATGATGCCATTTACAATAGCAGAGCCTTTTGTGCCACGAATTAGAATGGCGGTCATTAACACCACCACCAAAGCAGCTGGAATATTTACGATTCCGTTCACGGTAGAACCGTCAGCAAGTTTTGCCGTTTCAAAAGGCGATAAAGTAAGTTGCGGCGGCAGGTAAATGCCCATACTTGAGAGGAAACGTGTTAAATATTGCGACCAGCTTATTGCAACAGTTGCGCAACCGACAGAATATTCCAACACTAAATCCCAACCGATTATCCAGGCAAACAGCTCGCCCATTGTCGCGTAAGAATAGGTATAAGCGCTACCAGCGACAGGAATCATTGATGCAAACTCTGCATAGCACAATGCTGCAAACCCACAACCCAACGCTGCAATTACAAAAGAAAGCGTTACCGCAGGGCCAGAATGGTTTGCTGCAGCCAGTCCCGTTATCGAAAATAGCCCCGCACCTAAAGTTAAGCCAACACCAATCAATATTAAATTTACCGGCCCTAAGGTTCTTTTCAGCGTTCCTTCTCCACTTTGATTTGCCTCTGCAACAATGCTCGCAATTGATTTTTTCATCGAAATAAGTTATGGTTCCGCAAAATTATCAAAATATATTAAATCTACCTTGTTTGTATATTTTTTGCGAAGATATTACTGCTACCCGCTGTTATATTTTGGTGTGATGTGATGGCTCCTTCTCTTGTACATCAGAATTATACCTCCCCGGAAATTGTTACGCTTTTAAACAGACCCATTATTGCAACCACTTTTTTTAGCAGCACAGGCTTCGGAGGTTTTTTGCAAAGACCTGAAAAGTTTAAACCCGATAGAGCCAAATAGCACCCGATTTTCTTTTTTAAAATCGGGACTATCGGGGATAGCGGGACGACTGAAACCGACGAATTACTGAACCAGCTTTACAAAAAAATCAGAGAAATAATGCACAAAACCTGAGCACAAAAATTTTTAGCAAAAAATAATCAATTGATTTATAGTACTTTATGTAAATAATTAAAATTATTTTAGTACTATGTATTGCATAGTATTGTATAAAACATATATCTTTGTTTTATGATAGCAGAAAATACGCAAACACAAATGCGGAAGGGAATTCTGGAGTACTGTGTTTTATCAATCATCGCAAGAGGAGAAATTTATGCCTCGGATATTATTGCTGAATTGAGGTCGGCAAAGCTTTTGGTGGTTGAGGGCACACTATATCCATTATTAACAAGGCTTAAAAACAATGGTTTATTAAGTTACAACTGGGTAGAATCTACCTCAGGGCCGCCCCGCAAATACTACACCTTAACGGAAGCCGGTAAGGGCATTTTATCTCAATTAGACCAAACCTGGCAGGAGCTGGCTTATGCTGTGGGTATTTCACAAAAAGGAGCCAACTCGTAAAAAATTATAACCGCAAAGAAATGGAAAAGACCATCATCATAAATATAGGCAACACGATAATCCACATTGAGGAAAGTGCCTACGAGCTTTTGAAGGCTTATTTAAACGAAGTAAAACAATATTTTGCCAATCATGCAGACGATTTGGAAATTGTTACAGATATCGAAAACCGGATTGCAGAACTGTTAACTGAACAATTAGCAGAACAGAAAAAACAGGTAGTTGATGCAGGTAATGTCAATTTTGTAATTGGCCAGATGGGCCGTGTTCAGGATTTTGATAACGCGGAAGGTGCGACAGAAGAAGAGCCGGTTGTTAATGCAAGTTTTCAGGCACAGCCTACCGGTAAAAAACTTTACCGCGATATGGACGAACGTGTTATTGCGGGTGTTTGTGCAGGTATTGCGCATTACCTTGATTTTGATGTAAAATGGATTCGGCTGGCTGCCGTTTTAACGGTTTTTTTGGGCGGAACCGGTATTCTGGTGTATGCCTTATTATGGATTATTATGCCAAAGGCAACTTCCAGGATCGAAAAAATGGAAATGAAAGGCGAACCAGCAAATCTTCAGGGTTTTCAGAAGAACTTAGATGAAGAATTACAGGCTGTTAGGGAGCGATTATCCGAAGCAAACAAACATGCGCAGCCCGTTTTTGCTCGTTTAGGCAACTTTATTGGCGAATTTGTTGAATGGCTTGGCCGCTTTATATCAGGAACAGGACAGGTTATCTTTAAACTCATTGCCATTGTGATTGTCGTTTTCGGTGTGCTGTTTTTGTTGGGGTTAATTGTTGGCATGGCTGCTTTTCAGGGCTTTTGGGATGCAAGCATTTATGAATACTTCCCTTTTTCTATTGTTAACGAAGGTAACCGCGGCGTAATTTTGTTCAGCGCTTTTATTGTGTGTTTTATCCCTGTGTTAGCCCTTGTTCTGTTCTCCATCAGGGTTGCTTTTAGCAAACAAGCCATAAACAAAACCCTTTCGTTCGCACTGTTAATTATATGGTTGGCAGGTGCTGCCGCGGTCGGTTATCAGGCCGCAAAAATTTCTTCAGAATTTAAGCAACATGCAGAACTAACGCAGACTACGGAACTTAAAACCCTGCCAACTTATATTATCGATATTGATAAGAGCAAATATTTTAGTCGGGAGGATAGCGTCGCTTACCACATTGATGCAAATCAAAAAAACCAGGTTGTGGTTGATGATTTTGAAGATGGTCCGTTTGTATCGCCGAACAACATCCGCATTAACATCAACAAAAGTGAAAACGGTGTAAGCCGTATCGTTCAAAAGTACGAATCGCAGGGAAAAACTTTTCGTAGTGCCTTGCAGAATGCACAAAACATTAGTTATAGTTACAGCTCAAAAGATGCTTCTTTGGTTTTCAACCCACGATTTCAGTTAAGGAAGGGTACGATTTGGAGAAATCAGGAAGTTTGGATAAACCTCGAAGTACCTGTGGGTACAAAGTTGGTTATTAAACGAGATGCTTACCGCTACGTTAATAATTACGGAACCTGGGATTGCGACGATAAAGAAGGTGATTCGAATGATTATAGCACCTGGATAATGACGGACGATGGCTTGAAGTGTGTTGCGCAACTG
Organism: Pedobacter sp. AC464; assembly: GCF_979253075.1. NCBI lineage: Bacteria > Pseudomonadati > Bacteroidota > Sphingobacteriia > Sphingobacteriales > Sphingobacteriaceae > Pedobacter > Pedobacter sp. AC464. The sequence goes on along the minus strand of NZ_CEEDBV010000002.1, from coordinate 730,052 downwards.
AAAGAAGAAGCTGTACAGAAAAAGAAGTTAAATCAGGAACTGATTGATTTGGAAGCAATGAAAAAAAGTAAGGTTGCAGATACGATTTACCAAGATTCTGTTTCGAATCGAATTAGAGAAGTTAAGCAGGAGTTAGGTATTAACGTTGATGAAAACCAATAACATTAACCTGCACAATCACCCGCAATAAATCAGTTTCAATAAAGCCAGACAAAGCTTAAAAAGCCCGCTTTCTGCCAACCGTAAAAACATTGCTGCGGTTTAGGGTAGACGTGGCAAATACCAGAAGAAAGAAATCTATGAAAACATTATTTATGCTAATTGCATGCCTTATGGTGTGTGGGGCTTCCTTTGCCCAAAAAATCGGAAAACTTTCTGGGAAAGTTGTCGACGAAAAAGGTCAGGTTTTGCCTTTTGCTATCGTAAGAGTTTTAAATTCTCCTGATACAACAGTAGTAAAAAGCGGTTCTACCGGTGTTGATGGAGAATTTATGTTCGACCAGTTGAAAAATGGCAGTTACCAGTTGTCGATTTCGATGATGGGTTACAAAACCAAAAAAACTGCCTCATTTGAGCTAAGCGGCGAACTGAAAATTGCAAACGTTGTAATGGAAGGGGATGCCAAACAGCTTAAAGAGGTTAGCGTTCAGGGTCGGAAACCTTACATCGAGCACCAAATGGACAAAACCGTTTTAAATGTTGAAAACAGCATTGTTTCTTCCGGTAGTACCGCTCTTGAGGTTTTGGAAAAAGCACCTGAAGTACAGGTTGACCGCCAAAGTGAGCAGATAAAGCTAAATAACAAATCGGGCGTTACCATAATGATTGATGGTAAAACTAACTTTTTATCGGGTGCCGATGTGACAACTTTGTTGAGTAACATGAGTAGCGACCAGATTGCCACAATTGAACTGATTACCAATCCTTCATCAAAGTATGATGCCTCCGGAAACGCTGGTATCATCAATATAAAACTCAAAAGAAATAAGGCATTTGGTACGAATGGAACGGTATCGGTAAACGGCGGACAAGGAATTATGCCCGATTCGCCTACAGACCTGGTTCGTGCAGGCGTGAATTTGAATTTGAATCATCGCGAAGGAAAATGGAATATTTTCGGAAATGGCACAGTGGCCCGAAAAGCAAATTTTAATAATACTTTCTTAACGCGTACCACTTTTGCAAATGGCCTGGCAAGTGATTTTACACAAGATTTTGATAGAAAAAATAAGGGCGTTGGCGTGCAGGGAAAGCTGGGTGCCGATTATTATGCTTCAGAAAAAACGGTTTTTGGGGTAATGGTGGATGCAAACACAGTAAATACGAGGTTGGATAATTTTAGCAATACATTCATCCGCGAAGTCCAATCTAACATCACCAGCAATAATTCAGTTTTGCAAAATGCCTTTTCAAAATCGCCTGCGAATAATTTAACAGCAAATTTTAATGTTAAACACGATTTCGATAGAACGGGCAAAAACATCACTTTCGATGCTGATTATTCAAATTTTAACAACAAAAAAAATGAGGAATTTGATGCAAGGTATTTAAATCAAACCGGGCAGCAAACCAATAATACCTTATTGAGAAATAACACCGATGCTAACATCGATATTTTTGCGGCTAAAACCGATTTAACATTACCGGTTAACAAAACGATGAAGTTCGAAGCTGGTTTAAAAAGCAGTTACGTTATAACCCATAATGATTTCCTATCAGAACAATTTTTGGCTGGTGCGTGGCAAAACGATTTAGGCAAATCGAATAATTTTATTTACAAGGAAAACATTAATGCAGCTTATGTAAACTTCGGAAAAGAATGGAAAATTTGGCAGATACAGCTGGGTTTAAGAGCAGAACATACACACTCTAACGGAAATTCTGTTACCAGCAATAAAGAGGTAGACCGGAATTATCTTTCATTATTTCCGACAGCTTTTGTAAATCAAAAAATTAATGCTAATAACAACATCAGGTACTCTTACAGTCGCCGGGTAGACAGGCCAAACTACCAGCAGCTTAATCCGTTTGCTTTCTACATGGACCCATATGCGGTAGACCAGGGCAATCCATACCTTAAGCCACAGTTTACAGACAATTTCGAAGTTGGTTATAGCTACAAAGAAATTTCCTTTTCTGTTAACTATTCAAACACTAAGGATTTGATTACGCAAATCAGTCAGCAAGATGAAGTAACGAGAATTGTAAGCGTAATCAGGCAGAACTTGGGGCGGGCACAAAATTATTCGGCTAATTTGTATTTCCCGGTGAAGGTTGCAAAATGGTGGAGTATGCAAAACAATGCAAGTTTATATTACAACAAGTTTTCTGATGGAAACCTTGCGGGTGCGACTTACAGTGCAGGTAAATTAGCTTACAATTTCAATACATCACAATCATTTATTTTGCCAAATAACTTTACTGTAGAAGTAAGTTTCTGGTACAATTCGCCAAAAGTTTATGGTGTGGAGCAAACTACAATTCCGCAATATGCATTAAATGCCGGCATCCAGAAAAGCATGCTTAACAAAAAACTAAAATTAAGGCTAAACATGGATGATATTTTACTAACGAATTATTGGAAAGGAGCGCTTAACTACCAGAATGTAAATTTGCAGGTTACAAATCACTACACCAGCAGACGAGCAAATTTCAGCATCAGTTATGGCTTTGGTAACCAGAATGTGAAATCTGCCAGAACAAGAAATACTGCCACAGAGGATATAAAAGGACGGGCTGGAGGATAAATGCTAAACTAGAACTATACAAAAACATAAATAATTGTATTCACCATCAAATCAAAAAGATGAAAAAGATAATCTTCGCCATTTTGGCTTTAATAATTTCGCTAAACTTTGGCTGTAAAACAAACAACAGTAACTTGAGTATTCAGGTTAAAGACACCGATACAAAGTATACTTATGATGCAAAATATCCTGCAAATAAGACCGCCCGGCTAGCTGAATACTTTGCCAAACACACAAATATTAAAGTGCCTTTGAGCCAGGCTACCGACAGGATAGTGATTTTGAGGGGTGGCGAAAAGTTTAAGCTAACAGCAACTGAAGGGGTTTTGAGTATCCGATTTGATAAAACAGATAATCAGCAAACGGCTTATGGCGAAATTAAAAAACTAACAGCGGGCATTAGTGATATTTTGAAGGCGAATTAGATTTTGTTATTGATTATTAGGGCGATGTATTAAATTATATCGCCCTTTTTATTTTATATTTGATTTTAGTACCAGACTCCTTAGCTCAGTTGGTAGAGCAACAGACTCTTAATCTGTGGGTCCAGGGTTCGAACCCCTGAGGGGTCACTAATTACATTGAGGGCTGTTCGCTGATTGAGAATTTTTCGAAAACCCCCGTCATTATATTTTGGCCGCTACATACTCAAATTAAAGTTTGCTATAACACAAATGCCTTTTTTTTGGAATTAATCCGCATGGAAGTTTGATAAATCAGTTTCTATTGGCAAATTTGCAGTTAATCAATCCTAACCAAAATGAAAAAATTCCTTTTGCTCATCACCTGTTGCTACTTAATTATATTTACTGCGCATGCACAATCAAAGCCACCATTTTGGGATGATGTTCAAACCATTAAAAAGTACGACCAAATGTTTAAGCCACCAGTTAACCCGGTGCTTTTCGTTGGTAGCTCATCTATAAGGAAATGGGATAACTTAACACAGGTTTTTGCTAAATACAATGCTTTAAACCGTGGCATAGGTGGGGCGGTAATTAACGACATTACTTTTTATTTGAATGATGTTGTTTTCCCTTATCAGCCACGCCAAATTGTACTGTACGTAGGTGAGAATGATATTGTAAACGATAAGGTTACTGCAGATACGGTTCTAAATCGAACCATAATTCTCTACAAAGCCATACGGGCAAAATTGCCTGCTACGCCCATTGCTTACATCTCCATAAAACCAAGCCCCAGTCGCGATAAATTTAGAGAAAAGGCAATAGCATCAAATGAATTGATTAAGAGATTTTTAGCCGGCGAGCAAAACACCAGCTTTATTGATATTTTTCCTAAAATGCTAAAGGATGGTAAATCACGAAGCGAGTTATTTGTGGGCGATATGCTGCATATGAACCCTGAGGGCTATAAAATTTGGGAAAGAGCTGTCAAGCCTTATCTGATAAAATAAATCCATATATTTATTTTCCTATCATCCGAGGTAACCATGAAGAAAATTTTGCTGGTTTTAAGCTTGTTTTTGCCTGCTTTTTCTGCAATCGCCCAAGATTTGCTGGGTATTCCGCAAGTTGTGAATTACAATAATGAACAGTACAATGGCGGCGTTCAAAACTGGGACGTACAGCAAGACAAGAACGGCATTTTATATTTTGGCAATAACGAAGGCTTATTAACTTTTAATGGTCGTTACTGGAGCATTTACCGTTTGCCAAACTTTACTTCAGTACGTTCTATCGCTATCGATTCTAAAAACAGAATTTTTATCGGCGCACAGGATGAAATTGGTTATTTTTTTCCTGACACTAAGGGTGTTTTAAAGTACAATTCGTTAGTAAAACTACTACCCGAAAATCTTCGTAAGATTGCTGACATCTGGGACATTTCCATCGTAAACGACGAGGTTTTCTTTCGCTCGGTAAATGCCATTCTTCAATATAAAGACGGTATAATAAAAATCTACAAGCCGGCAGATACGTGGTCATACTTAGGAAAGGCAGGAAACAAAATTTATGCGCAGGCAAAAAACGCAGGCTTATTTTTTTATGATAAAGAAATATGGAAACCGGTTTGTTCGCACCCGGTTTTAAAAGAATCTTCAATCACTTCCATCTCTGCATACAACGGCGATACCTTGCTGGTGTCAACTTTAAAGAAGGGTTTTTTCCTCATTTGCAATAACCAGCTTGTTCCGTTTAAAACAAAGCTTGATGACGTCTTTTTTAATGATCGTGTTTTTTTTGCGAGTCAGATGAACAAGAATCTGTATGCTGTTGGTACCACATCGGGCGGCGTATATTTAATAAATAAGCAAGGCGAGCTTGTTCAGCGGTATAATTATCGCGAAGGACTTCAAAACAATAATGTAAGAGGAATTTTGTTAGATAGCGACAAAAATATGTGGCTTGCATTGGATGATGGAATTGCTTATGTAGCGATTAATAGCGCAATAAAAAATATTTCACCGGATAGAAACAAGCAGATAACAAGTTATGCTTTTAGAAAAATAAACCAGCGTATATACATTGGTACTTCAAATGGTCTTTATACCTCTAAATTAGATAACAGAAGTGCAGATTTAAGCCTGTCAACTGCCGGCTTTGGCGAAGTAATAAATACCAAAGGACAGGTTTGGGGCTTAGATGAGATTAACAACCAATTGTTAATGGCTCATGAGGATGGCGCCTTTACTGTTAACGCCGACGTTGCCAAGCCAGTTTATGCGCTTCCCGGAACCTGGATGTTTCAGCCGCTGCAAAATGTCTATCCGGCAAAAAATGTGCTCGTGGGCACATATTCTGGTTTGCAAACCATCAATTTCGCAAATGGAGTATTCACAAACGGCGATAAAATACAAGGCATATCAGAAACTTTAAGATTCATTGTTGTCGGCAACGATGACAAAATCTGGGCCTCGCACCCCTACCATGGTGTCTACAAGATTGAGCTATCAGCTGATAGGAAAAAGGTGATTAAAACAACTTTGTTTTCGGACAAAGACGGGCTGCCTTCAAAGTTATATAATTACGTTTACAGGATAAAAAACAGGGTTGTTATTGCCACTGTGAATGGAATTTATGAATACCATGAAAAACAAAATCATTTCTACAAATTTAAGCTGTTTGGTAATGCGTTCAACAATATTTCCATTCAGTACTTAAAGGAAGATAATGATGGTAACGTTTGGTTTGTAAGTAATAAAAAGGTCGGTGTTGCAGACTTTTCAAAAGGCACCGCAAACAGGCCTTTCACCATGATTTACCTTCCAGAATTAGATGGTAAAGTTGTTGGTGGCTTCGAATCTATTTACACACTTGATAATGAGAATATTTTTATAGGCGCTAACAAAGGTGCCTACCACGTAAACTACAAAAAATACGTGAAAAACCTGAGTAAACCGCGGGTTGTTATTGGTTCTATAAAACTGTTCGGTCAAAAAGATAGCCTTGTGTTTGGCGGTTACTTCACAAAAAACGGACTTGCCATCCCAAAGCAAGATATTTCAAGAATTCCCGAATATAAAAACGCCTTAAATTCCATTCATTTCGAATTTGCATCAACACTTTTCGAACATGAAAAAAATACAAGGTTCAGCTATCAGCTGGTTGGTTTTGATGATTCCTGGTCTGAATGGACTTCCAAAAGCGAAAAGGATTATACCAACCTGCCGCATGGTGAATATACTTTTAATGTGAAAGCAAGAACCGATGTTGGGAATGAATCTGCGGTGGCAAGTTACACCTTTGTGATTTTACCCGCCTGGTACAGCACCATTTGGATGAAAATTGCTTACCTGGTGTTATTTTTATTGTTGATTAGGCTTTTGATTAGGTGGCAAAAAAAGAAACATATCAAGGAACAGGAAAGAATGAGCTATTTGCACCAGCTGGAACTTGATAGAACAGAAAAGGAAATAGTTAGGTTGAAAAACGAAAAGCTTGAAGCTGATGTAACTTACAAGAACAAGGAACTTTCTACAATGACTATGCACCTGGTTCAACGCGGAAAGGTACTTGCGAAAATTAAGGAGGTAATTTCCTCAGTAATTAAAAATCAGGAAAATGTAACCGAAAATTCTCCAAGTTTTCGCCACCTCATCAGGTTGATAAAAGACGTCGAGAAAAAAGATCAGGAGCTTGATCACCTCAGTGTCCACTTCAACCATGTTAATACAGAATTCTTCAATAAGCTAAAAGATTTATATCCGGATTTAAGTCAGAACGATTTAAAGTTTTGCGCTTATCTTTCAATGAACTTATCATCAAAGGAAATGGCACAGCTGATGAACATCACCATAAAAGCTGTAGAAGTAGGGCGATATCGTCTAAGAAAAAAGCTAAATCTTAAGCCCGAAACGAATCTTTATGAGTTCTTGATGGAGATTTCGAGGCAAAAAAGCGTTTAAAATCATCCGTTAATCGATTTCTTTCTATTTTATCAATGTAATTTTCAAGTGACTGTAAATCAAGGTATTAAGGTTTGTGTGTAGTGCTTATGTAGTGCCAAAAGTAGTGCCTAAACGCTGAAAATTACGCTTTGTAGTGTTTGTGTAGCACAAAAATATTACACAATATTCTGCGCTGTATATAGATTTGAATCGAGTTATGGCACCAAACCATAGCGTGAACTAACCAAATTTTAACTTAAAATTATTTTCTATGAGAAGAAGATTTACATTCGTATTCTTCATTTACTGTATCATGGCATTTCCCTTAGCATTATTTGCGCAGGATATTGCTGTAACAGGAAAGGTAACAGACCAGAAAGACGGCACTCCGCTTCCAGGTGTTACAGTCAAAGTTGAGGGCACATCCCGAGCCGCATCTACAGATCCAAACGGCGTATTTACCATTCAGGCCGCCGTGGGTTCTAGATTATCTATTAGCTTACTAGGCATGGTTTCGCAAACCGTAACGGTTCCAGCTGGTGGAAAAATTAACGTTTCACTATTAACAGATTCTAAAGATTTGAGTGAGGTTATTGTTGTAGGTTATGGTGTGCAAAAGAAAAGTGTTGTTACTGGAGCAATATCAAGCGTTAAAGCCGCAGATTTGGAAAACCAGCCAACCACAACCCGCCTTGAACAGGCATTACAAGGAAGAACTTCAGGTTTGACAATTGCGGCTCAATCAGGTCAGCCGGGTTCGGCATCTACAGTAAGGTTGCGTGGATTTACCTCGTTCGGATCAAAAAATAACCCACTTTGGGTTGTTGATGGTGTAGTTGTAGATAATGGCGGTATTGGCTATCTAAATCAATCTGATATCGAATCGATTGAGGTTTTAAAAGATGGTGCATCTGCTGCAATTTATGGTACTCGTGCTGCTTCAGGGGTAATTTTAGTTACCACTAAAAAAGGTAAGGCTGGTAGTTTAAATTTAACTTACAATGGCTATTACGGCGTAGCACGTGCAGCTAAAAAGTTAGATCTTTTAAATTCTATAGAGTATGCCACATTAAGAAATGAATCTTACCTTAATGATTACACCGGAACAACTCCAGTATTGCCATACCCAAATGCTGCTTCGTTAGGTGAGGGTACAGATTGGCAGTCGTTAATTTTTAACAACAGTGCAGCCCGTCAAAACCACGAAGTAACGATAAGTGGCGGTAGTGAGAAATCTACATTCTTCCTGTCGTTTGGTTATTTTAAGGTTGATGGTATCGTTTCTACAGATGTTTCGAAATATAACCGGGCCAACATTCGTATTAACACTACTCATAAACTGTTTAAATGGTTAACCATTGGCGAAAATTTGGGTTATAGTCACTCGGTAACAAACCCCATTGGCAACACAAATAGTGAGTTTGGTGGTCCGTTAAGTTCTGCTATAAATTTAGACCCATTAACGCCTGCAATCATAACCGATCCTGCAGTTTACGGTTTGCCTCCATACAGCAACCAACCGGTATTTAGAGATGCTAACGGATTTCCTTACGGAATTTCTACCAGAGTAGCTCAGGAAGTTAGCAATCCGCTGGCAAGCATTAAAAGACAGATTGGCAACTACGATTGGGATCACAATATTGTTGGTAACGCATTCTTAGAAGCCGAACCAATTAAAGGTTTGCGTTTTCGTTCTACTTTAGGTTCTAAACTTGCTTTTTACGGAGGCGATGGATTTAACCCGATTTATTATTTGAACTCATCAACTTCTAATACCAGAACGCAGTTTTCAAGAAATATTAATTATGTAATGACTTACAATTTAGAAAACACGCTATCGTATTCTAAAAGTTTAGGAAATCATAATTTAAGTTTATTATTAGGACAAGGATCATATAGTGATGGATTCAGCAGAAGTGTAAGTACAACATTCTTTGATGTACCTGCAACCGATTTCTATTCGGCTTCTATGCGATTTAAGCCAGTAGCTGCAAACAGAACATCTGACGGTAGTGAAGGCACAGACCACAAAATTTTCTCTTTGTTCTCTAGATTAACATACGATTATAAAGAGAAGTATTTATTTTCTGCATTAATCAGACGTGATGGTTCATCAAGATTTGGTGCAAACAACAGATATGGTTACTTCCCATCGGGTCAAATTGGTTGGGTACCGACAAAAGAAGATTTCTTCCCGCAAAATGATTACGTTAATTTCTTAAAAATAAGAGCTAGTTACGGTGTTACCGGTAACGATGGTATTGGCGATTTTACTTATGTGCCAACTGTTGGAAGTGGTAGAAACTATACTTTTGGTAATTCTAACAATGTAAACATTGGTTACAGTCCTAACGCGTCTGCAAATCCCGATTTGAAATGGGAAGAAACAAGATCGACCAACTTAGGTATTGATGCAACGGTTTTCAAAGATTTTACCATAACAGCCGATATCTATAATAAGAAAACTGTTGGTATTCTACAAAATCCTCCTGTTCCAGGTTATATTGGTAGCGGTAGTCCGGCTGCAAACATTGCAGATATGTCTAACAAAGGTTTTGAATTTGAGGTATCTTACCGCAAAAAAATCGGTGAGTTTGGTTTAAATGTTAGTGGTAACGGCTCGTTCATTAAAAACACAATTGATAAGCTAAGTCCGGGTGTTAACTTTATAGATGATAACCAGGCAACATTCCAGACTTTAGGTAACATTACCCGTACCCAGATTGGCCATGCTTATAACGAATTTTACGGTTATGTAAATCAGGGTATCTTTCAATCGCAAGCAGAAATCAATGCATACGTTGGTCCTAATGGTCAGCCATTGCAACCTTTGGCTAAACCTGGTGATGTTAAATTCGCAAACTTAAACGGCGATAATTCCATCAATGAAAGCGATAGAGACTTTATCGGAAACGGCTTGCCTAATTTTACTTATGGCTTAACGATAAACTTAACGTACAAAAATTGGGATTTAATTGCTTTTGGTAGCGGTGTTGCCGGAAATATGATCTTCCAGGGTTTGAGAAGACTGGACATTCCGAATGCCAATTATTTAACTACAAGGTTAGATAGATGGACTCCAACAAACCCATCAACTACTCAACCACGCTTAACAGATGCAGATTTAAATAAAAACTTAACTAAATTCTCTTCATTATATTTAGAAAAAGGAGATTATTTCAGACTGAGAACTTTCCAGATTGGATATACGATTCCAAAATCGGTAACGGATAAAATCGGACTTAAGAAATTCCGCGTATATGCGCTATCAGAAAACTTATTTACCATAACAGGTTACAGCGGTTACGATCCTGAGTTAGGATCAAACAACAGTGGTAACGCTTTTAGTATTGACCGTGGAGTTTATCCACAAGCTCGTTCGTTTGTATTTGGTTTAAATGCTAATTTTTAAAAAATTAAAATGAAAAGAAAAATTACTTATCTGGTTGTAACCCTAATTGGTTTGCAACTACTAGGAGGTTGTAAAAAGTATTTAGAAATTAATCCACAAGAGCGTGTTCTTTTGGATAACTATTACAAAACCCCTGCTGATGCTTATGCAGCATTAGTTTCTATTTATGATAGATTTGGATTTCAAACCGGTGGCCTTTATGACAAAGTTGCCATTATGGATGCCGCGAGTGATGATCATGTTGCCGGTGGTGGTGGTCCGTCAGACATTAACGACTTACAGGTTGTAAATAATTTTACGCTTAATCCTACGACTGGTCCGCAAGGCTACCTGTGGAATAAAGGTTATGCCGGAATTTTCAGGGCGAACGTATTTCTTTCTAAAATTGGTCAGATTAATATGGATGCTACGCTTAAAGCCCGTTTTACCGGCGAAGCAAAAGCATTAAGGGCTTTATTTTATTTTGATTTGGTACGTTTTTTCAAAAATATACCATTATTAACTTCAGAAGTAGATCCAAAACAAATTTATGATGTATTACAGGTTGCACCTGCAGATGTTTATGCTTTAATCGAAAAGGATTTAACAGAAGCAATACCTGGTTTACCAAACACCGTTCCAGCTGCATCAGAAGGTGGCAGGCTAACAAAAGGCGCTGCACAGGCTGTACTTGGTAAGGTTTATTTATGGCAAGGAAAAAATGCGCAGGCGGCAGAGCAGTTTGCGCTTGTAAATGGTCCAACTCCAGGTCAGGCGAACCCAACTTACGGTTATAAATTGCTAACAAATTTTGGCGATTTATTTAAAGTGAGCAATAAATTCAATACAGAATCAGTTCTGGAAATTGTTCATGCGAACTCATCTAACGGCGGTTGGGGCGATGCAGGTGCTTCAGAAGGTAATTTATTGAATATTATTGTTGGTCCACGTGGCTACAAACCGGTTTTAGCTGGTGCACCAGATTATTATTCTGGCTATAGCTTCTTGCCTTTTACAAAAGAATTTTTCGATTTCATCCATTTCGACCCACGTAACAAAGCAACTGTTGCTAACCTGGATAGTTTAGAGAAAAACGGTATCGCAACCTATGAAAAAGGTTATGGAAATACCGGTTATTTTATCGAAAAAACAATTGGCCGCGTTTCTGATAAAGCTCCAACCGGACAAACTGAGTTAAACTTCCCTCAGGATGCTTACGAAATACGTTTGGCTGATACTTATATGCTGGAAGCAGAAGCGATTTTGCAAAGCGGTGGCGCTGTTGGCCCTGGTAGCCGTGCTTACCAATTGCTTAACGCCGTGAGAGCAAGAGTTGGATTAAATCCTGTTGCAGTTACTTTAGATAACATCATGAAAGAAAGAAGACTGGAACTTGCAGGCGAAGGTCATCGTTTTCTGGATTTAGTGAGATGGGGTAAAGCGGCTACAGTTTTAGCTTACAAAGGCTTTACAGCAAATAAAAACGAAATTTTCCCTATTCCACAAGCAGAATTAAACAATACTAAGATTTTGCAAAATAAAGAATACGGAGGTACTAAATAATATTTTTGGGGGTGGACTCTTGTCTGCCCCCTTTTATTATACGCCCCGTTCTGCTTACATAATTTGAAGCTAAATCCAGTGCTTCAAAGCTTTCTAATCTTCTACAAATAATAAATTTGCCCTTATGAAATTACAGGCGATAAGCTATTGCTTTGTTTTAATTTTTGCTTTCGGACTAACTTCATCGGCCCAAACCAATGCCACACTCTGGCTTACGAAAGCAGATCGCTCCGTTTTATTTGCCAAACAGCAAGATGTTTTAAAGTTCTCGCCCTCTTCAAACAATAACCAAACAATTGCTGTAAACGATAAAGAAACTTATCAGGCTATCGATGGCTTTGGCTATGCGCTAACCGGGGGAAGTGCGCAGCACATTATTCGGATGAGCGCCCCAGCACGGGCCGCATTACTTAAAGAACTGTTCGCTACTGATGGCAATAACATTGGTGTAAGCTACATCCGTTTAAGTATTGGCGCTTCAGATTTAAATGAGAAAGTATTTTCTTATAACGACCTCCCAGAGGGACAAACTGATTTGGAGCAAAATAAATTCGACCTGGGATTGGATAAAGCTGACGTCATTCCGGTAATGAAGGAGATCCTTGCAATAAACCCTAAACTTAAAATATTAGGTTCGCCATGGTCTCCTCCCTTATGGATGAAAACAACTTACGATGCCCGCGGCGGCATGCTTAAACCCGAATATTATGATGCTTACGCCAGATATTTCGTTAAATACATTCAGGAGATGAAAAAGGAAGGCATTGTAATTGGCGCAGTTACGGTGCAAAATGAACCATTGCATCCTGGTAATAACCCCAGTTTATTAATGGTTGCTCCTGATCAGGCCCTATTTGTTAAAAAGCATCTTGGCCCTGCATTTCAAAGCGCAGGTTTAAAAACGAAAATTATTATTTTCGATCATAATGCCGACCGGCCAGATTATCCAATTTCAATTTTGGATGATGCTGAGGCAAGAAAATATATCGACGGTTCCGCATTTCATCTTTACGGCGGAAAAATTGAAGCCTTAACAGATATACATAATGCACATCCTGATAAGAATATCTACTTCTCAGAACAAATGGTTGTTGAGCGCCCAGGCGCTGCAGATATAAACATTACAGGCCCGGTTAGGCGGTTAATTATAGGCGCAACACGCAACTGGAGCAGAACTGTTTTGGAATGGAATTTGGCGGCAGACCCGGAAAACAAACCATTTACTGATAGGGGTGGTTGCCCAACCTGCCAGGGCGCTGTAACCATCGATAAGGATAATGTTAGCAGAAATATCGCTTATTACTCGGTTGCCCATGCTTCGAAATTCGTTCGCCCGGGTTCTGTGCGCATCGCTTCAAATGAACTCGCAAATTTATCGAATGTTGCCTTTAAAACACCTGATGGAAAGAAGGTTTTAATTGTTGCCAATACGGGCAAGGAAATGGCAAGCTTCAACATCAGTTATAATGGAAAAATTCTGCCGGCAACGCTTGATAAAGGGGCTGTTGGTACTTACATCTGGTAATTTACAATACAATGTTTCAAAATAAATTAAAATCTTTTCTGGTTTTTCTGTGCTTAAGTTCGATTTGTTTAAGTGGTTCAGCACAAGGCTTTTTAAAAGCTGACGGGAAAAAAATAGTAAATGAAAAAGGCGAAAACGTTTTGCTGCGTGGCTTTGGGCTGGGCGGATGGATGTTGCAGGAAGGTTACATGCTAAAAATTAACAAAGATGGCCAGCAATATAAAATCCGTGAGCGTTTGGAAGACTTAATGGGGGCTAAACAAACTCAGGAGTTTTACGACGCATGGCTAAATAACCATACCCGCAAAATCGACATCGACTCACTAAAGGCTTGGGGCTTTAACTCAGTCCGCTTACCAATGCATTATAACCTTTACACATTGCCGGTTGAAAAAGAAACGGTGGCAGGGAAGAATACATGGCTGGATCGTGGCTTTGCGTTAACGGATAGCTTGCTTTCCTGGTGCAAAGCGAATAACATGTACCTTATTTTAGATTTACATGCTACGCCCGGCGGACAAGGAAACGATACAAATATCGCGGATAGAGATCCATCCAAACCAATGCTTTGGGAAAGTGAAGCAAATCAGCAAAAAATGATTGCATTGTGGGCCAAACTTGCCGATCGCTATAAAAACGAACCGTGGATTGGTGCTTACGACATAATTAATGAGCCTAATTACGGTTTTTCTAACCCTTCAGAAGATAAAAACGGAACGAAGGAAAAAGTTAATGCGCCTTTACGAAAGTTGATGGTGGAAGTTACCAATGCCATTCGGCAGGTAGATAAGAAACACATCATTATCATCGAAAGCAATGGTTGGGGTAACAATTATAATGGCATTTTTCCCCTTTGGGATAAGAATATGGCGCTAAGCTTTCACAAATATTGGAATTATAATGATCAGGCATCGATCGCCCATATGATAAAAGCCAGAGACGAGCAAAATGTGCCGGTTTGGTTGGGTGAAACCGGCGAAAATTCCAATACCTGGTTTACTGATGCCATCAGCTTGCTTGAGAAAAACAATATCGGCTGGGCTTGGTGGCCTTTAAAGAAAGTTGGCTTTAATAACCCGATGGAGATAAAATCTAACCCAAACTACAATGCGGTTGTAAATTACATGAACAATGGCGGAAACAAGCCCAAAGAAAGCAACGTATATAGTGGCATGATGGAGTTGGCAATTTACACAAAACTCGAAAATACAATCATTCACAGAGATGTTATTGACGCCATGATCCGGCAGCCACATTCGGATGAAACGAAGCCTTTCAAGGCTAATTTGGTTAAAAGTGGGACAATTATTGACGCAGTAGATTATGATTTAGGCAAAAATGGTAAGGCTTATTTCGATTTGGATACCGCCGATTATCACACGGTTACCAACAAGAGAACTGCCGGAAATCGCGGGCGGATTTACAGAAATGACGGGGTTGATATATTCAAAGATTCTACTCAGTATGAAAAATATTTTGTAACCAGCATTGAAAAAGGGGAATGGTTACAGTACACAATTCAGGTTGCAAAAAAGGGTAATTATACATTGAAAATTAACGCAGCTTCATCTAACACGGATGGCAAGATCTCAATTGTAGTAAATGGAAAAATCTTGGCGAAAGACATCAGCATTCCAAATACCGGTGCTGCTAAAAAGTTCGCCGCTTTCGAGGTAAAAAACATTGCTTTAAACTCGGGCAAACAGACAATTAAAATTATTGCAGATACAGGTGGTTATAATTTTAGCTATATTCAATTTGTAAAATAAAATAACAAAATTCCTGTGTTAAAGGGCTACAAGCGCATATTCTTCGTTCTTGGTTTAATGATAATTTTCATTGTAGTCCTTTCAAGGTGCATGAATGTTGCGGATAAAATTCCGCCCGATGTTAGGGGTGAAAATTTTACAGGTGCAGCAACCTGTATAAAATGCCATGCGAAAGTTGCGCAGTCTTTTATTCATAGTGCACATGCTCAAAGCTCTGCGCCGGCCAATAAAAAAACACTCGAGAGCTACCTGCAAACAGACTCTAATTCTTTCGCCTTTAATGCGCACATGAAGGTTAAGATTGAAAAGCGGGATAGCGGAATCTATCAGGTTGCCTACCTAGATGGCAAACAAAGCCGAATTCAAAGGTTCGACATTGCTTTCGGCTCGGGCGAAAAAGCCTTTACCTATGCATATTGGAAAGGAAGAAAGTTATATCAATTACCGCTGTCGCATTTTTCAGCAATAAAAACCTGGGCAAATAGTCCGGGTTTTCCCATTAATAACATGTATTTCGACCGGCCAATTCCGAGCAGGTGCCTGGAATGCCACAGCTCTTACATTAAAAAGGAAACTAAACAGGTTTCGGCACTGGCTATGGATGAAGAACTGGAAAAAGGCTCTTTGCTTTATGGAATTGACTGCGAGCGTTGCCACGGACCCGGAAAACAGCATGCGGTTTTTCACCTCGAAAACCCGGACGAAAAAACGGCAAAGTTTATCACCATCTTCAAAACGTTAAGTCGCAAGCAAAAAATGGATGCATGCGGTGTTTGCCATTCTGGTAACAAGCTTACCACCGTGCAGTCCGTGTTTAATTTTCAGCCCGGCGATGATTTAAACGATTATTATGCACAGGATTTTGTGTCTTTCGGTGGTGTTAATCCTGATGTACACGGAAATCAAACAGCAATGCTCCAGGGAAGTATGTGCTATCGTAAAAGCGAAATGACTTGCCAATCGTGCCACAATACGCACGAAAGCATTAAAGGGAATATGGCCATTTATTCCCAAAGATGTATAAGCTGTCATCAAACACAAAAGCATACCAGCCAAACACTTAAAAAAGGTGTGTTAAAAACAAACTGTATCGACTGCCATATGCCAATGCAGGCGTCGAAGCTAATCTCATTCCAAACTGCGGGCAATAAAAATGTCAGTCCTTATATGTTGCGTTCGCACAATATTAGCGTCTATCCGGCAAAATAAATGCCGTTGAGAGCCTGCTGGTGTTGTTAAAAATCCTGGCAACTGATAGAAAAGAACTTGTATTTCGTACATTTGAATCAATCGATCATCAGATTTAGCCGATATGCCTGTAAAGTTTTACCTATTGTTAGTTGTGTTCTTTTTTGTACTGCAAACTGTTTCGGCTCAAAACAAGTATAACTTAAGTGGCACCATTCGGGATGCGAATACTGGCGAAACTTTAATCGGCGCAACCGTAAAATTGAGCGGAAAAACTAATCTGGCTACTTCTACCAACAACTATGGCTATTATGCTTTAACCCAGCCTGAAGGCGAATACACTGTTGTGGTTAGCTATGCGGGTTACGTTTCTGTGGTCAAAACCATCAAATTAAATAAAGATTTAAAACTTAACGAAGAGCTCAAAACAGCTAATGATTTATCGGAAGTTACTGTAAGTGCAACAAATCGTAAAAATGAAAATGTAAAAAGTGCTCAAATGGGTTTGGAGCGCATAGATATGAAGTCGTTGAATTCTATCCCGGTATTGCTTGGTGAAAAAGATATATTAAAAACGATTCAATTGTTGCCTGGCGTTAAATCGGGCGGCGAGGGAAATACAGGTTTTTATGTTCGGGGTGGCGCTGCAGACCAGAATTTAATAATTTTAGATGAGGCTGTTGTTTATAACTCCTCACATTTGCTTGGCTTTTTCTCTACTTTCAATGCTGATGCCATAAAAGATGTTAGCTTATATAAAGGCGGAATGCCTGCACAATATGGAGGGCGTTTATCATCAGTTTTAGATGTTAAAATGGACGATGGAAACAACAAGGAATTTAAATTTCAGGGTGGTATCGGCCTTATTGCTTCGAGGATAAAGGCAGAAGGGCCGATTGTTAAAGACAAAGGCTCTTTCATGGTTAGTTTTAGAAGGACATATATTGACTTGTTTTTGAGGGCTTCGCCGGATTCTTCAGTTAACGGCAGCACTTTGAATTTTTATGACATTAATGCCAAGGCGAACTACATAATCGATGATCGAAACACCATTTACCTTTCAGGTTATTTTGGAAAAGATAACATTGGTGTTAAAGATTTATTTGAAAATAACTGGGGAAATGTAACAACTACCTTGAGATTGAACCATATTTTCAGCGATAAGCTTTTCTCAAACACTTCATTAATTTACAATAATTACAACTATACGGTTCGCCTGCTCAATGATGTTACCAACTTTAAGGCTACATCATTGGTACGGGATTTTAACCTGAAACAGGATTTTCAATATTTCAGCAACAAACATATTCTCAGGTTCGGGTTAAATGCTACGCATCATCGAATTTCGCCAATCGACATTACAACTTCACAAGAATCGCAGGTTAATTCACTAACGCAAGAGAAGCGTTATGGTTTGGAAAGTGCTGTTTATGTGGCCGATGAATGGGCTGCTACGGAAAAGCTGAACTTTTTATACGGGCTGCGGGTTGCAGCGTTTTCATTACTTGGTCCGGGTAATTTCAGTACTTATGATGCTGCCGGCAACATCAATTCTACAGAACCGGTAGAAAGCGGCAAGTTTTATAAAAACTACCTGAATTTAGAGCCCAGGTTTTCGGTGAGTTATCTTTTTAATGATGAAAATTCTGTTAAGGCATCATACAACCGTAATACGCAAAATATTCATATTCTAACAAACGCCACTTCGAGTTCGCCAACAGATCAGTATGTGCTGAGCAGCAATAACATTAAGCCGGAAATCGCAGATCAGGTTGCCTTGGGTTATTTTAAAAATATCCAGGAAAATAACTATGAACTTTCTGCAGAGGTTTATTACAAATGGCTTCAGAATCAAATCGATTACAAAAATGCAGCTCAGCTTCTGGCAAACTCAAATGTGGAATCAGAATTAATTTACGGTTCGGGCAGGGCATATGGATTGGAGCTATTTTTTAAGAAGAAATTTGGAAAATTGAACGGTTGGCTGGGTTATACCTTATCTAAAACTGAACGCAAATTTGCGCAACTGAATAATGGAAATTATTTCCCGGCACGGCAAGACAGAACACACGATGTATCTTTAGTTGGCATTTACAATATGAACAGGCGCTGGACCTTCTCTTCAAGTTTTATTTACAGCACAGGGAACGCGGTAACTTTTCCGGCAGGGAAATATTCTATCGGTGGCCAAACCGCTTACTACTACACAGAGCGAAACGCCGGCAGAATGCCCTATAACATGCGTTTAGATGTTAGTGCAACTTTGGAGCCGCGTAAACGGGGGAAATATGAATCGAGCTGGAACTTCGGCATTTACAATGTACTTGCCAGAAAAAACCCATATTCAATCGAATTTAAAACTGACCCAACTAATGCCACGAAAACCATTGCAGAACAAACGTCATTATTTGGGTTAATTCCTTCCGTAACCTGGAACTTCAAATTTTAAATGATATGAAAAAGCTACTTATATATTTTTCTTTTTTGAGCCTGATGTTTTCTTCATGCAAGAAAATTATTTCTATTGATACCGATAATGCGCCGCCACAAATTGTAATTGAAGGGAAGATAACCGATAAACTGGCAGTACAACAAATTAAAATATCAAAAACGATAAATTACGATGCTGCTTTGAATTTTCCGGCTGTTTCTGGTGCAACGGTTAAGGTAAGCGATAACCGTGGCAATAATTACATCTTTGCGGAAACTGCGCCGGGAATTTACACCAACAGAATGCGTGGCGCCAGTGGTGTTACCTACAATCTGGATGTTACTGCCGAAGGCAAAAACTATACAGCAAGTTCCAGGATGCCGAATAATGTTAAGCTGGATTCAATTGGTATTGTTCTGAATTCTTTTTTTGGTAACGACAGGAAAACGGCCGTTGCTTATTTAGTAGACCCAATAAAGGAAGCAAACTTCTATCATTTCGATTTGTTCGTAAACGATTACCTTTCTCAACGTTTCTACGCTTCAAACGATAGGCTAACCAATGGCAACCCCCTTCAAATTCAGCTTTTCTTCAAATCGAATAACAACAATAATGATAGCGATGAATTGAATACAGGTGATAAAGTGAAAATAGAGATGGAGTGTGTAGATTCGAATGTATTTGATTACTGGTTTGCGCTGAGCGAGCAGTCGAATCGCGGTCCAAATCAAGGTACAACACCGGCAAATCCAACATCAAATATCTCGAACAATGCGCTTGGTTATTTCAGTGCGCATACCTTTCAATCACTTAATTTAACTGTACGCTAACTAAGCAAAAACATCCTCAAAACTTCTATGTTACTGTTTGTATGAAAGTTTTTATAAGTGGCAACATCGCAGACAGCGGTTTAAAGTTGTTAGCACAAAATAATATAATTGTAAGTAACTGGAAGGAGGCCCGGCAAATCACTTCATCAGAGTTAATCGATGCCTGCCGGGATGTTGATGCCTTGGTTAGCGTTGGCCCGAATAAGCTCGACGCCTCGTTTTTACAGTCGTGCAAACATTTAAAAGTTATCGCTTTGCATTCGGTAGGATTTGATAATGTTGATGTTGAGGAAGCCAGGGGCCTGAATATTCCAATTGGAAATACACCTGGCGTTTTGAGTGGCGCTACCGCTGATACCGCTTTTTTGCTGATGCTTGCAGTGTCCAGAAAGGCATTTTACCTGCATAAAAAAATCCTTAACGGCCAGTGGCAAAACTATGAACCGACGCCTGAACTCGGGATAGAACTGCATGGTAAAACTCTAGGTATTTTTGGTATGGGCAAGATAGGCCTCGAAATGGCAAAAAGGTGCATTGGCGCCTATCAAATGAAGGTTATTTACCACAACCGGAAAAGAAATGAGCAGGCAGAAGCAGTGCTGGGGGCAAAGTATGTATCTTTTGATGAGCTGATTGAGCAAAGCGATGTAATTTCTGTTCATACCGCCTTAACGCCCGAAACGAAGGGCAAATTTGATATGGCGGTTTTTGAAAAAATGAAACCACGATCTATTTTTATCAACACAGCCCGGGGCGGAATTCATAACGAAGAAGATTTAATTACCGCGTTACAAAACAACTTAATCTGGGGTGCAGGTTTAGATGTAACCAATCCCGAGCCAATGTCGGTAGATAATCCCTTGCTCAACATGGAAAGCGTTGCCGTACTTCCACATATTGGCTCTGCCACGCAGGAAACCAGAAATGCAATGGCAGATTTAGTTGCAAAGAATATTATTGCCGGTTTACGGGGAGAAAAGTTGCCACATCAGGTTTAGCATACACCGCCCACAACTGAACGCGATTTACGCTAAAATTTCGGTGTTATTTAACGGTGTATCTAAATACACTAC
This sequence comes from Pedobacter sp. AC464, assembly GCF_979253075.1. Lineage (NCBI taxonomy): Bacteria > Pseudomonadati > Bacteroidota > Sphingobacteriia > Sphingobacteriales > Sphingobacteriaceae > Pedobacter > Pedobacter sp. AC464. Next base: position 709,184 of record NZ_CEEDBV010000002.1, on the reverse strand, counting down.
GACCTAAATTTCCGCTCGAATCGATACCCTCAACAACAACTTTATATTGCCCTTTTCCATCGGCGTTGTAAAATTCGAAAGATGTTGAGCCAGTTGTTTTATCAGTAACTAATTTTGGGTTCCAGTAAATGGTGGTTCTTAAATCATTTCTGTTAAGGTTTGCCGGTACATCATAGCGAGGCATGTAAAACTGCCTTTCTTTATTATAGCCTTGTGGTGAAAAAGTAACTTCGTAATTTTTTGGAAGCATATCAAGCAATTCGTTTTTAGAAATCTTGGTGCCTTTTGGCATTTTCTTTTGATTGATTACGATAATTCCGTTGATATTGTTTGTTCTGTTAACCAAACCAAGTTCATCCTTCAAAAACACTTCTACCGACTCAATCATTTTCACATCAACGGTGTTAAGCTGATTCACATCCATTAGCAATCCGTTTATAAAAATACCCATTGGGATTTTGTTGCCCTGATTGTAATCTCTGGTAATGTAAAAGTTGTTATCAATATATGTAGTTCCAAGAGCCATTGTTTGTAAACAGTTAATCAGCAAGTTACAGCCTGTTAATCTATCGCCGGAAATCTCATGGTCGGCTATCGCTGGCAGCCCGGTTAAGGCAGGGTAATCCTTATGACTAACCTTCGGAATTGCGGCTGCTTTAATGGTCACATCTTTTAATGTATGCAGGTAAGCGTATTGCTTTTTACTGTTATCCAGATAGGTTGTTAAGGTACTGTCTATATTTAAAACTTCATCTGCAGCACCAAAGTTACGGCTTATACTAGGTACAGGCGTGCCATTCAAACTTATGGCCATGCTTTTATAGTTTACATTATACTTTGCCGTAATGGTTACTTTTGATGAATCAGTCAGGTTAAGGTTTGTGAATTTAAAATTTCCAACCGGGTCGGTTGTACCTTCAAGATTAAATCTTTTATCGGGAATGGTTAAAAGCAGAGCGCCTTTTCTTACCGGAATACCGTTCGACATTCTTAAAATACCCGAAATTTCGATTCCCTGCTCGGGTAAAAAGGTAATTTTTGGTAGTTTGCCACTGATCATGTCTGTGTAGGCATAGCTCCTGTAACCCTGCGTTAAAAGCAATACATCAAGGTCTGAATTTTTCTTTGCATCAGGTGTCGTGAAATAGTAGTTTGGCCTTTCTATGTAACCTTTTACATCGCTGTTTAGCAGCAAACTGGTTAATATGGTATTTGCGCCGTCTTCGTTAAAAGGAACTTTTGTTTCATCAACAACCGAAACAGAGAAATTTCCATCAACTGGTACGCCATCTTTCTTCGCAGCGAGGTTAATTTTTACCTTTTTCTTTGGTCCGTAGCTGGCAGCGGCACTAGTTACCGCCAAAGCCATTGTGTTTTTATTCTGTACAAAAACCAATCGCTCACTTTGTGGCTGGCCGTTTTCGGCCATCAAAGTAAACTGCGCAATACCCATCGGGAATTTGCTTTTGAGCACCGTTGTCAAATATTCTTTATTGGACAATACCGCTTGCGCTCCATAACAAAGTACGCCTTTGCTTTGCGCCAGCAAATAAAACTTTTTGCCTTGGTTGGCCTGAAAAAAAGCATCGTTAGCAAGAATTTTCAGCGTTATACTTTCCGGGTCAGCGTTATCGGCAGTAATAACAATTCCGGATTGGGCAACCTTAGGCAGGTTCGCCGTTTCCGTAGAACCATCCGAATAAGTGATGGTTGCTTTGTAAGTTTTGGCAGCTTCTGGCAAGAGGTTAAATGTACCCATGCCCAAATGTTGCGAAGTAAATGTAGCAACTTGCTTTCCATCGTTATCGGTTATAATGCCCTTCGAATTGATACCCAAGCCGTCGCTTTTTACCGCTTTAAAAGCCACTTTATTGGTTATGCCCGAAACGAGATTTCCGCCCTCTGCGAAAAACTGAAAATCTTTATTGATTATTGCATTTTTTAATTGAAATGTACTGTTTATAACCTCTTTCTCGGTGGTGTTAATACTTGTTATCAATTCGCCCTTCTGAAGTTGATATTCAGCTTTTTGATTAGCGGTCATGTTTATCGTTAAAAAGCCATTCGCATCAGTTGTTCCTCTTCCTCTGGCGATGGTTGTGTAGCTTGTAACAACCTGCCAGTTCACATTTTTATTTGCATAGGGCTTGTTATTAATGTCTTTAAATTGTACGCGGGCATCAATTTTTTCCTGTTTATCCGTAGATAAATTTTTATAGCTGATGTGCGTTTTGAGCTCTTTATCAATTGCTTCCCCGATGTAGAATGTTTTGTTAAAAAATGCCGGGTCGTTACTGTTTAGCATCCAGTTGGTGTAGGCTCTAAAATGATAATTTCCCTGCTGATAATGTTCCATTGATAGTGGAATATTTCCTTCTGCCATACCGCCAGCCAGTGGTAACTTAACGGTTTGAATGAGCGAATCACGCTGATTAATAACATCAACATAAACGATTTTGCTTATTCCGGAAAGTAAATTTTGATTTTCGGTTACGTAAGCTTTAAACCAGATGGTATCGGCAACGGCGTAGTAAGGTTTATCGAAATGAATGTGTATTTTTTCGGCAGGATAATCATTCAAAACTTTATTGGTTTTAGTAATAATCGTGTTGATGCTTATGGTATCAGTTTGCGCTGATGAGGAGAAGTTTATAGCAAAGGAAAAAGAAACTACGATTAATAAAATTCTAAAAATCTTCATGAAAGGAAATTAATTACTTAGGTTGTAAATATATCCAATTAAAAATAGAGCACATAACCTGTGCAGGGCTTTAACATTTTTTTACATAAAAAAGCCGGTTTTATTATTAGTAAAACCGGCGTTCATGTTCCTAAGCAGGAAAATCTCTTATTTGTACTCGATCAAAAACTCACTTAATGGTTTACGTACCTTTTTAAGGTTCACCAACCAATCGTTAGCTTCATCGCGGTGACCCAATGGTAATAAGGTTACACTTTTTAAGCCTTGCTTGTTTAAGCCCAAAAGTTCATCAAGTGCGGGGGCATTAAAGCCTTCCATCGGAGTGGAATCCACTTTTAACAAGGCCGCCTGGGCAAGCGCAGCACCAAAGCCAATGTAGGCCTGACGAGCAGCATGGTTAAAATTCTCTTCGGCTGTTTTAGATAAAATTGTTCCTTTGAGCTGTGCTTTATAAGCATCAGTAGCAGAATCTGGCAAGCCACGCTGAGCATTCATGTAGGCAAAAGTTGCATCAATTCCTTCTTCTGTATAATTTTCAAAAGCCGCAAAAATTAGCAAGTGGGATGAATCGATAACCTGAGATTGGTTATAAGCAATCGGCGCAATTTTTTCTTTTAACTCCTGATTAGTTACTACAATAACTTTAAAAGGCTGTAAGCCGGATGAAGTTGGTGCTAAATGTGCTGCCTCTATAATTTGATCTACTTTTTCCTGTTCAACCGGTTCGCCATTCATTTTCTTAACGGCATATCGCCAGTTCAAAGCTTCTATTAAATTCATATTGTTCAAATATTTAAATTTCAATTTTGAAACAAATATCTGTAATGTATAATGGCCCTTTGTTGATGTATGGTAAGAAAGAAAGTAATTGCTATTGAATTACAAAGTAAAATTAATCTGCTGAAACTGTTTCGATGAATCTGATATCAGTTCTCACCGGAAAATGGTCAGATAGTTTTGCCTTCGTAATCTGATAGTTGAGAATTTCGAAATCTTTGCTTGTTGCAATGTAGTCGATTTGAAAGTTCGGGAACTTCCCATTATACGTTTTGCCAAAACCCGAACCTTTTTTAATAAATGAATTGTTAAGCCCCTTTGTAACCTGATTAACTGCGTAGGATGCCGGAGTATCGTTAAAATCGCCGGCAATTAAATATGGCCATTGGCACTTTGCCATTTCTTTTTTCATAATGTCTACCTGGTCACTTCGTTTTACGAAAGCCCGTTTCAACATCCTTAAAATTCTTTTGGAAGCATAAAGTTTCCCTCTGGTTTTTTGAGTAAGCTGGTCGATAAACTGATAATCTTGTGGCTGAAAACTTATCGACTGGAAATGAACGTTGAAGACCCTCATCGTTTTTCCTTTGATGTCCAGATCGGCAAAAATACTCATATTGTCTCCGGAAGATTCGAAGACAATTTCGCCTTTATTCTTAATCGGAAATTTGGAGAAAATAGCAAGTCCGAATGCATCAAAATCATTTTCGGTGCCGGCCGGACGGAAATAATAATTATCCATTTTTAACAACTTTTTCAAGCTGTCTATCGTATTTAACTTTCCTTTTTTTCGGGTATAAAATTCCTGAAAACAAATTACGTCAGGATTCTGGTCTTTGACAACCTGCAGCATTTTTTCTTTTACCGGAATAGAATTATCCTCTCCAAATAACTTAAAGCTGTGCACGTTGTAAGTCATCATTCTTATCGAACCAACTTCTTTTTCGGCTCCGCCCTCAATACCTCCGAAACCAAAAGTAGCATGGAATGTTCTAAAGCCAATTACGATTACAAGGATAATGATAATTGAAAAAACCCATCGCTTTCTTAAACTCCACCAGATAAAAAACAGAAAAGAAACGACAAGCGAGTAAGGATAAGCCAAAGCAAAATATGCCATCAGGAAATTCTTGCGTGGGTCGATGTAGCCGGCAATGGTTCCAAGCAACAGGCAGATGACCGAAACAACAGTTAAGGGCAAAAAGATTTTGTCAAAAAAAGAATATTTAGATTTTGGCTTCGGCATTTAATCTTTACTGGCTTTAAACAATTTTTCTTTCTCGGTTGCGGTTAATTTATCATAACCGGATTTAGATATCTTATCTAAAATTTCATCTACTTCGTTTTGTGAAACACCTTTAAAAGTAGGCTTTTTTATCGGTTGCTCGTTTTTTACCACGCGTAATTTCGGTTTTTTTTCGAAAATTTTACTCAGGTCATTTCCACTCTGAAGCATTTTTATGTAGCTAAAACCTAAAATTGCGCCGCCAATGTGCGCCAAACTTCCACCAGCGTTTGTTGAACCGAGGCTCAGAATATCGAGTATAAAATAAGCAAGGGCAAGGTATTTTATCTTTACCTCACCTAAAAACATAAGGTAAAAAGCGTAATTAGGAACCAGCGTAGCTGTTGCGACAATAATGGCCATTACGCAGCCTGAGGCGCCGATTACGGTTATCCCAGCCAGGCTATCAGCGAAAACGGGGAACAGGTTTATCCCCGCAATAAATAACAAAGCCCCCGCTAAACCGCCTATGATAAACACAAAGTGAAACTGGCGGCTTTTTAAAAAATTCATAAAAACCTGCCCAAACCAAAATAACCCAAGCATGTTAAACAGTAGATGAAGAAAGCCATCATGGAAAAACATGTAGGTGAAAACGGTGTAAAATCTTTCTGGCAGTTTTGAAAATGATGCCGGCAGGGCGAAATATTCCCTAACCAAATCGTAAACGTCAACATTTGTCCGCGTTAAGAAAGCGACCAGTGCTATCAAAGCGGTAACAATAAAAATAATTGTATTTATGCCGATGTAAAAAAACAAAGGATTGCCCGATCGGAAAACTTTAAAGCTTAAGTCTTTAAAAATATTGTTATTCATAGTAAGTATAAAATGTGTCTTTATCCTTCCATATTTTAACCAGAATGAAGCCAATTAAAGCGCCACCCAAATGAGCATAATGCGCAACGGAATCTCCTGCAAACTTGCCAACGCCTAAAACTAACTCGATAATTATATACACCGGAATAATATATTTCGCTTTTACCGGAACAGGAATAAACATGATTAACAATTCTGCATTTGGATACAGCATACCAAAAGCAACTAGCAGGCCAAAAATTGCGCCTGAAGCGCCAAGCATCGGTCCGTAATAGATTTCTCCCATCATTTTTATTTTATCCTGGGGAGCAGATAAGTTTTGAGTTACATCGAAGGTTACGTGGCCAACAACCGAATAAACTTCATATGCTTGCACAGCCCATTGCAGCGCCAGCGCCCCCAGGCCAGTTATAAAATAAAAGATTATAAATTTTTTAGCGCCCCATCTGCTTTCGAGTAAACTGCCAAAACTATAGAGGGCGAACATGTTAAAGATTATGTGAAAATAATCTACCGGACTATGCATAAACATATAGGTAATCGGCTGCCATATTTTAAAATCCGGAGAGTCAAAATAATAAACGGCAAACCAATCTACAAAAGGATAGCCGCCATTAGGCCTGAAAACTAGTGTGCCGATAAAAAATATAACATTTATAATCAGCAAATTTTTTACTACCGGCGGTATATGTATTCTGTTCATTTATCTTTTGTTTCATTAAACGCCCGCTCTCGGCTGCGTTATTTTTCAAATTTCTTATCCAGCTCACCTAAGGTAATTGTTTGGATAATGGGTTTCCCACTTACGCTAAAGTTAGGCGTTTTGCAGGCGAAAAGTTCATCAATTAATGTGTTCATTTCTTCCTGACCTAAATTTGTACCAGCTTTAATGGCGCTGTTTTTGGCTAAACTTCTTGCTAAACTGTCGCGTTTTGTTAATTTTAAATCTTGTTGGGTGTTTTTAAAACCTTCAATAAGCTGTTCAAACAATTGTGTTTCGTTAATGTTTGCGCTTCCTAAATCTACCGGAATTCCTTCAACAACTAAAGTATTTTTACCAAATTCCCGAACGTCGAATCCTAAGCTCTTAATGTCGTCGAGCAAGCTCTTGGCCAATTCGAAATCGTTAGCATTTAAGGTAATCGTTTGCGGAAACAAACTCTGTTGCGATGCACCTTTTCTATCATCGAGATGAATTAGAAACCGTTCGTAAAGTATGCGCTCATGTGCCATTTGCTGGTCGATAACCATTAAACCCGATTTTATTTGTGAAACAATGTATCGGTTATGCAATTGCATGTATTGCTTTTGCTTGGTTTCAAGTATCGTTTCATCAGCATAAAAAGAGGCCTGTTCAATAACTGGTTCCTGAGTGATTTCATAAAGCGAACCCCAGTTTTTTGCACTTGGTTTGGCTTCATAATTTCGTGGGGAAGAAGCGTATCCCGAAACGGAACTGGTTTCGGTTGCAAAAGGATTAAAATCAGGGTTAAAATTGATGGTTGGCGGCACAATGTCTTCTACCGCTTTGGGCGAAATCATATTGCTAAAACCTGTTTCCTGGTCAAAATCTAAGGTTGGGGAAATGTTATACCTTCCGATTGAACGCTTTACGGCAGATTTTAAGATTGCGTAAATGGATTTTTCATCCAGGTATTTAATTTCCGTTTTCGTTGGATGAACATTGACATCAATTTTTGCCGGGTCAATTTCTATAAATAATACGTAAAGCGGATAGCTGTCGTCGGGCAGCAAATCATCAAAAGCCGAACTTACCGCATGGTTTAAGTACGGATCTTTTATGAAACGGTTATTAACGAAAAAAAACTGTTCGCCCCTTGTTTTTTTAGCAAAGGCTGGCTTTCCAATATAGCCTTTCAGGTTAATAATCGTTGTATCTTCTTCTACAGGAACTAAACGCTCGTTATAGTTGTTCCCAAAAATATGAACAATCCGTTGCTTTAAATTTCCTTTTGGTAAGTTAAAAATCTCGGTTCCATCATGGTGTAAGCTAAAAAAAACGGCAGGGTGGGCCAGGGCAACTCTTGTAAATTCATCGATTATATGACGCATTTCAACAGGATTACTTTTCAAAAAGTTTCTCCTTGCAGGCGTATTAAAAAATAAATTCTTAATCGAAATTTGTGTTCCCGGGGAAGTTGCAACGGGTTCCTGGGCAGTAACCACAGCACCTTCTATACTTATGCAGGTACCAACTTCATCCTCGTGCCTGCGGGTTTTCATTTCAACTTGCGAAATTGCTGCAATTGACGCCATGGCCTCGCCACGGAAACCCATTGTACGAATGGCAAATAAATCTTCGGCCTTTTTAACTTTTGATGTTGCATGGCGCTCAAAGCACATTCTGGCATCGGTAACGCTCATGCCACAGCCATTATCAATAATCTGAATCAAAGCCTTACCCGCATCCTTTATCACGAGCTGAATTTTATTTGCACCAGCATCAATAGAATTTTCGAGCAATTCTTTTACGGCAGAAGCAGGTCGTTGAACGACTTCTCCGGCAGCAATTTGATTGGCAACAGCATCGGGCAAGAGGTGAATAATATCAGTCATGTAATAAGGCAATGTGAATTCGCTAAATTATGCAAAATAAGCTTAAGGAATGCCTTTTGTTTAAAACTCAACACCTAAATGACTGTCGTTAAATGCATAAAACTGCCTGTCGCAAAGATGACGTAAACAAGTCTTACTCAAATTTGAACTATAAACTTACATTTGTTTAAACGCTTCAATAAATATGAAACTTTCAGATAAGCTAAAAGAACTTCGAAATCAGCATGGCTTAAGTCAGGAGGAATTGGCCAGGAGGGCCGGCTTAAGCTTAAGAACTATTCAGCGGGTTGAATTGGATGAAACCGAAACCAGAGGAGATACTTTAATTAGAATTACCGGAGTATTTAATTTAAAACCGAATGATTTGATTGTGGAAACTATCGAGCGAGACAAATACCTTCTGCCGGTTTTGAATTTATCGGCATTGAGTTTTATCTTTTTCCCTTTGTTAGGAATTGTTGTTCCATTGATTATTTGGGTTTTGAAGAGAGAGAAATCTACAGAAGCCGACGGTAAAAGACTTTTGAACTTTCAGATGACCTGGTGCATTGCTTTGGTAGCAGTGTATGGCTTGCTAATTGCTCAAAAAATGTTTCATATTGGAAGTTTTGGGCCGCCAGAAACTGTTTTGATAATGTTAATCGCATTATACGTTATTAATTTTCTATTGATTATCATTAACATTTTCCTTGCTGCAGGCAATCGAAACTTATTTTATCAACCAGCCATTCCATTCCTTAAGGCAAAACCATAAAATATGCCTTTGATTTTTAAAGAACTGGCGGCTTTTAAAACGCCTTTGTAAAACTCAAATTACAAAGTGATATGATTTCAATTATCTATCTTTAGCGTTATGAAATCATTTATTTATGCAATAATTCTTGCGCTTTTTCTTTCATCTTGCGGAAAAGAAAAGGCCGATGTAATTGTTTATAACGCCAAGGTTTACACAGTCGACCAAAACTTTGATATTGCTGAAGCATTTGCTGTTAAAGACGGTAAAATTTTAGCGGTTGGGAAAACCAGGGAAATTAGAAGTAAATACAGTTCATCAGAAGAAATTGATGCAGCCGGCAAGGCGGTTTATCCCGGCTTTATAGATGCACATGCCCATTTTTTTGGCTACGGACAAAGTTTGCAAACGGCAGACCTGCGGGAAACAAAATCATGGGAAGAAGTAATCAAGCGATTAACAGCTTTTGCCGAAACACATCCTGATGGCTGGCTAATTGGCAACGGTTGGGACCAAAATGATTGGGCTGATAAAGCTTTTCCGACCAATGAAAAACTTACTAAACTTTTCCCAAACCGGCCTGTTTTTTTAAATCGTATTGATGGCCATGCCGCTATTGCAAACCAAAAAGCGTTAGATGATGCCGGAATTAAAGGCGAGCAGAAATTAACCGGAGGAGATATGCTTACGAAAAACGGTAAGCTTACAGGCGTGTTGATTGATAACGCCGTTGGATTGGTAGAAAGTAAAATCCCTTCGCCTGATGCGAAGCTTGCAGAGAAAATTTTAACCGATGCCCAGCGAAATTGTTTTGCTGCCGGTTTAACAACTATTGATGATTGCGGCCTGGGCTTTGAAGCAGTAGATTTTATTGAGAAATTGCAAAAAGAAAATAAGCTTAAAATGCGTTTGTACGTAATGCTTTCTGATGCAGAACCCAACTACGATTATTTATTTAAACGTGGCGCCATAAAAACCGACCGACTGAATGTTAGGGCTTTCAAAGTTTATGCTGATGGTGCGCTGGGTTCAAGGGGTGCTTGTTTGTTGAAACCCTACACCGATATGCCGGAGAAATCGGGTTTCTTGTTGAGTGATATTAAGCATTATGAGGAAGTTGCCGCAAAAATTGCCGAACATAATTTTCAAATGTGTACCCATGCAATTGGCGACTCTGCAAACCGCGTGATGCTAAAAATTTACAACAAAGTTTTAAAAGGTAAAAACGATAAGCGCTGGCGGATTGAGCATGCTCAGGTAGTTAACTCCGACGATTTCGATTTATTTGGCAAAGCCAGCATAATTCCTTCGGTGCAGCCAACGCATGCCACCTCTGATATGTATTGGGCTGGACAGAGATTGGGTGCACAACGGCTTAAAGATGCCTACGCCTACAAACAATTGTTGAAACAAAACGGCTGGATTCCATTAGGTACAGATTTTCCTGTTGAAAACATAAATCCAATATTAACGTTTTATGCTGCAACGGTGCGTGAAGATGCCAAAGGTTTCCCGAAAGGGGGTTTTCAAATAGAAAATGCGTTAACACCAGAAGAAGCGATAAAGGGAATGACCATTTGGGCCGCTAAGGCAAACTTTGAAGAACAGGAAAAAGGCAGTCTTGAAAAAGGTAAAATGGCAGATTTTGTGATCTTAGATACAGATTTGTTGAAAACATCACCACAAAACATATTAAAAACCAAAGTATTAAAAACCTATTTGAACGGAGAAAAAGTATATGAAGCGAAGTAGATTAATTATTCTGGCAGCGGCTAGTTTCTTTAATGTTTTATGTTTAATGGCTTGCGCACAAGAGCATACAGCCAACGAGAAAAAGCTTTCTGTTGCTAACAGTATATCTAAATCAACGGTGTTGTTGAACAATCAGGAAACAATTGTTCCATTAAAATCGCTCGCGAAAAAAAATATTGCATCAGTTAGTTTAAGTTTTGCATACAGCTCGGTTTTTGACAGTCTTGCCAATAAATATGATAAGATAACTTCTTTCTCTGCCGATTCTTTTAAAGATAGTGTTAACCTGAACGACCTTGAAGACGATTTAAAATACTTCAACACCATTCTAATTTCTATTGATGATCAAAATATTAATAAGGCAAAGTATGTAAGTTTTATAAATAGCATCAGTAAAAGTAAAACGGTAATAATTTCATATTTCGGAAATGGTACCGGCTTAAAAGGCTTGGATAATGTAAAAACACCAGTCATCTGGACGGGTCAGAATTCTGCTGATGCTGCGGCGATTGTTCCTCAATATATTTTCGGAGGTATTGCGGCAACCAATAAGTTAACAACAGCCTTTTCGGCAAAATACACTGCTGGCTCGGGCTTTACCACTACCACTACGCGATTAAAATATACCGTGCCGGAAGATGCCGGTTTAAACTCGAACAGTTTTAAAGATATAGATGCGATTGCTGCTCAGGCAATTAATCAACGAGCTACGCCTGGTTTGGTGGTGCTGGTCGCGAAAGATGGAAAAGTTATCTTTAACAAGGCTTACGGCAAACACACCTACGATTCTAACTTGCCAGATAAAGTAACTGATATTTTTGATTTGGCTTCCGTTACTAAAGTAACTGCAACAACGCCCTCAGTAATGCGCCTTTTCGAAGAAGATAAGTTGAAATTAGATACCAACATAGGTGCCTATATCCCGAAGGCAAGAACTTCGCCCATGAACAATATCCAGGTTCGTGAGGTGATGTTGCACCAGGCTGGGTTCATTCCATACATTCCTTTTCACGATTATGTGAAAACCGGTGATTACAGCAGAGATTCATCTGCGGCTTACCCAACAAAAGTTGCCGATAATTACTACATCAAAAAAGGCTTCTTTAAAGATTTTATGTGGCCCAAAATGTTAAACTCGCCGATAAGGACCCGCGGGCAATATGTTTACAGCGACATTAGCATGTATGTAATGAAAGATATTGTTGAGCACATTAGCGAAGAGCCGCTAAACCAATATGCATACGAAAATTTCTATAAGCCATTAGGCATGCAAACTGCCGGTTTTTTGCCTAGAAACAGATTTAAAGCAGATCAAATTATTCCGACAGAGGATGATAAATTTTTCAGGAAAACTTTACTTGTTGGTTATGTACATGATCAGGGTGCAGCGCTTGCGGGCGGTGTTTCCGGCCACGCAGGTTTATTTGCGAGTGCAAACGATTTGGCCATCATTTATCAAATGTTGTTAAATCGCGGTACTTATGGCGGCGAAGTGTATTTTAAGCCGGCAACCGTTGATATGTTTACTTCTAAACAATCGGCTGTTAGTCGCCGTGGTTTAGGTTTCGATCGCTGGGATCCGGATACGACAAAACATTACCCTTCAGATTTAGCTTCACCTCAAACATACGGACATACCGGCTATACTGGAACCTGTATTTGGGTTGATCCATCACGTGGATTGGTTTACGTTTTTCTATCGAACCGCGTAAACCCAACGGTTAGCGATAAACTATCAAACTTAAAGATTAGAGGAAGAATTCAGGATGTTGTAAACAAGGCGATAGACGAATCAAAAAAATAATTTTTAAGCCTGGAAGGTTTGAAAACCTTCCAGGTTAATTTTACTCATCATCTAATAAGGTAACGCAATTTTCTGCGAGCTTTTTTATCCTGACATCAAAGGTTTTTTCGGCGTCGTTGTTTTTTGAGGATTGATACAGATAACTTATCATTTTCTTTGTAGAATCATCTGGGTCGCAGGCATAAGCTTTTTCAAGATATGCAGCCGTTTTTGACGAAAATTTATTGTAATCCTCTGTCATTTTACCATGCATTGCGACACTCTTTGCATCTGCAACCTCGTTTAGCTTTTTAACCATTGCCTGGCAATCTTTAAAATAATGATTTCCTAAAGCCAGATAAGGCACATAATAACCCGGGGTTAACTGAATACTTTTTTCATAGTAAGGAATGGCCAGGTTCATTTGGTTAGTTTCCTCATAAAGGCGGCCCAGGTGATATGTTACATTCGCCACTTGTTTTGCATTTAATTCTGAAGAACGTTTCATCAGCGACAAGGCAATTTCAATTGCCTTTGGTTTTTCGGTTTCAGTGGTTCTTATAACAGTATAATCCCAGTACAGATCTTTTATGCTTTGGTTCTGGGCAAAAACGGAAACGATACAGACCGAAAATAGGAGCGTGATTAGAAAAATTTTTTTCATGAAAGTGTTTATTTTAGTTTGATATAAAAGCTTGAAAGTAATTGCTTAATCAATGCAAATTAATCAAAAAGCATCGGCTTTTTACCGATGCTTTTTGATTCTATACTATTCTTGAATATGGATTTTAACAAGGATATTTTACTTGCAGCTATTTCTTCAATCCGATTTCTCTCAATCTTTCGTCGAGATATTCGCCAGCTGTCATATCGCTATAGGCTTTTGGGTGTTCGGCATCGATTGTTGATGGCAAACTTGTCAAATCCATATCGCTGCGGGGATGCAGGAAAAAAGGCACCGAAAAACGCGAAGTTTTCATCAATTCGCGGGGCGGATTAACCACTCTGTGCGTAGTCGATTTAAGCTTATTGTTTGTTAAACGCTGCAACATATCACCAACATTTACAACGATATCTGTGTGGTGCGCTTTAATTGGGAGCCATTCATTACTGCGTGTCAAAACCTCTAGTCCGTCGGCACTTGCACCAATTAGCAAGGTTATTAAGTTAATGTCTTCATGCGCTCCGGCCCGTACCGCATCATCAGGGATGGTTTCCGGGTTTTCGATAGGGAAGTAATGTATGCCCCTCAAAATAGAATTTCCATTATGAACGTGTTTGTCGAAATAGTTTATTGGTAATTCTAAATAGGTTGCAATCGCACGCAAAAGGTGTGTGCCATTCTCTTCAAGCTTTTTATAAATGGCACCGGTTACTTTATTAAATTCGGGCAACTCTTCCAAAACCTCGTTATCCGGGTATTCATTTTTTACGGGGTCGCCGTCTGTAACTTCCTGTCCAATTTGCCAAAACTCTTTTAAATCTGGTGTTTTAGCGCCTTTTGCAGTTTCTTTACCTGCGCTTGTGTAACCACGCTGACCTGCCAACTCGGGTTTTTCGTATTTTCTTTTTGTTTCTACAGGCAGCGAGAAGGCAGCTTTGATATTTTCATAAAGTTTATCAATTAATTCCTGACTTAAACCATGGTTGGTTATGGTAACGAAGCCCGAATCGTTAAAAGCTCTGCCAAGCTCATCAGAAAACTTTTTGCGCTCTTCTTCAGTTCCGTTGATATACGAACCTAAATCTAAACATGGAATATAAGGTGTAGACATATTTTTATTATTTAATGTTGTACGAATTTAAAAAAGAATTGTTAATAAGTGCTTAAGGAGTAATATTTTGCTGTTTAAAAATTTAATTATCAAGATACTAAGTTATTCACATCACCATTGCATCACAGCTGTTTTATGATTGTCATGTAAAATCCATTATTAAAAGGATGGAAACTTTAAAAAACTTTATTTCGTAATATAGTATGATAAAGCAGTACATTTCAGCTTGCAAAAAAATCAACACACAAAAACATGAAACGAATAATTTTAATCTTATTAGCTGTGCTGGCCATAAACCAGGCCAATGCGCAAGGAAAAAAAACGGAGAAGGCGACTTTTGGTATGGGATGCTTTTGGTGTACTGAAGCGATATTTCAAAAATTGAAAGGCGTAGTTTCGGTAAAATCTGGCTATGAAGGCGGTAAAGTTGCCAACCCAACTTACGAAGAAGTATGTACTGGTTTTACAGGCCATGCAGAGGTTTTGGAAATTACCTACAACCCGATGCAGATTACTTATAAAGATTTGCTGGAGGTTTTTTGGAAAAGCCACGACCCGACAACGTTAAACCGCCAGGGTGCCGATAGCGGAACACAATACCGTTCTGTTATTTTTTACCATACGCCAGATCAGAAAGCGCTTGCGCTAAAATATAAAGCCGAATTAAACGCTACAAATGCTTACGGCAAAAAAGTTGTAACTGCCATTGAAGCGGCCGAACCGTTTTATGTTGCAGAAAGCTACCACCAAAATTATTACAAAAACAACGCCGATGCGCCTTATTGCAGATTGGTAATTTTACCGAAACTGGAAAAGTTGGAGAAAGTTTTTAAGGCGAAGCTTAAGTAAGTTTTAATTACACAAATATATATGCTCAGGCGAAAATCTATGTTGGATTTTTGACTTGAGCATTTTGTTTTTAGCACGATTTTGGTTTTTAAACCTGATTGTAATGTAAAGCCCGGAGCGCAGCGAGGACTTGCAATGTAAAGGAGGAACAGGCGTTAATTGGAATGCAGGTGTACCCTTTCAAATAAAAAAACAAAGCTTTCGTTTACAAAGTGTTGATTTAGCTTTTAAACAATTAGCAATTCTGAAACTTTACGATGGTAAATATTACATTTGCACTATGAATACCGGCTTACAGCTTTACAATACACTTTCTCGTAAAAAAGAAAGTTTTCAGCCATTAAATGCGCCCAATGTTGGGATGTACGTTTGCGGCCCAACGGTTTACAGTGATGTGCATTTAGGCAATTGCCGCACATTTATGTCGTTTGATTTAATTTTTAGACACCTGAAATATTTAGGATACAAAGTTAGGTACGTTCGCAACATTACCGATGCCGGCCATTTGGAAGGCGATAGGGATGAGGGTGACGATAAATTTGCAAAACGGGCAAAGCTGGAGCAGTTGGAGCCGATGGAAATTGTGCAGAAATATACGCTGGGTTTCCATGATGTGATGCGTATGTTTAATACGTTGCCGCCAAGTATTGAACCCACAGCCACGGGGCATATTATCGAACAAATTGAAATGATAAAAATTATCATTGAAAACGGATATGCTTACGAAATTGGCGGTAATGTTTATTTTGATGTAGAAAAATATAGCAAAGAATATAACTATACGATTTTAACCAACCGTAACCTGGAAGATATGCTGAACAACACCCGCGAATTGGGTGGACAGGATGAGAAACACGGTCGGTTAGACTTTGCGCTCTGGATTAAGGCTAAGCCAGAAACATTAATGCAATGGCAATCGCCGTGGGGAATGGGTTTTCCGGGCTGGCACATTGAATGTTCGGCCATGAGCGCAAAATATTTAGGTGCAGAGTTTGATATTCACGGCGGCGGCATGGATTTGGCGGCAACGCACCATACCAATGAAATTGCCCAATCAGAAGCTTGCAGCCACCACCAACCTGCCCGTTTTTGGATGCACACCAACATGCTTACCGTAAACGGTACACGAATGTCTAAATCGGCTGGCAATGGTTTTCTGCCTTTGCAATTGTTTACCGGAGACCATCCTTTGCTTAAGAAAGGCTATAGTCCGATGACGGTGAAATTCTTTATGATGCAGGCACATTACCGGAGTACGCTTGATTTTTCTAACGATGCACTTGATGCCTCAGAAAAAGGATTTAAGCGTTTAATGGCTGCTGTTAATTTGTTAGAAAAATTAACTGTTTCGGAGCAAAATGATTTTGATATCGATGCATTAAAAGCCAACTGCATTAATGCTATGAATGATGATTTTAACAGTCCGGTTTTAATTGCCGAGCTTTTCGAAGCCGTTAGGATTATTAATACTGTTTACGATGGAAAAGCCAAAATTTCTGCTGTCGAGTTAGCTAAGCTTAAGCAACTGACTCAGGATTTTGTGTTTGATATTCTGGGGCTAAAAGATGAGGAATCTGACAACCTGGAGTTGAACAGCGTTTTGGAAATGGTTATCGATTTGCGCAAAGAAGCCAAAGAAAATAAGGATTATGCAACATCTGATAAGATTCGAATTGGATTGCAGGAATTAGGAATTCAACTTAAAGACAGCAAAGAAGGCACAACCTGGAGTAAGGTATAGCTTTCACCTTTAGCTTAATACAATGAATAGAAAACTTTTAATATTGCCTGTAATTGCTTTAATAACTTTTCAGGCGTGTAAAAATGATAAAAAATCTGCTGAGGAAAGTAACGCTACGCCTCAGGAAGTTAAGTTGGTTTCGCCCGAATTTAATGCCGACAGCGCTTTTGCTTACACTAAAGCACAGGTAGATTTTGGTCCAAGAATTCCGGGTACAGTGGCGCATCAAAAATGTGCCGACTATCTGGTTTCGAAGCTGAAATCTTTTGGTGCTGAAGTAAAGGTGCAGGGCGCCAAAACGACAACTTATGATGGGAAAAGCTTCCAGTTAAAAAATATCCTTGCCAGTTTTAGTCCGGAGAAAAAGAACCGGATTTTAGTAGCAGCACATTGGGATGCCCGCCCTTTTTCGGACCAGGATGCTGACGCTGCAAATCATACAAAGCCTTTCGATGCAGCAAATGATGCTGGAAGTGGCGTAGCCGTAATTTTGGAAATGGCACGCCAGATTCATCAGCAACAACCCGATGTTGGCGTCGACTTTGTTTTATGGGACCTGGAGGATTATGGCAAGGCAAATGATGAAACACCCGATGAAACTACCTGGTGCTTAGGCTCGCAATATTGGGCTAAAAACGCTGCTGCAACCGGCTACAAGGCTTCGTTCGGCATAAACCTGGATATGGTTGGCGGTGGCAGTGCTCAGTTTACACAAGATGAAATTTCCAGGCAGTTGGCCCCGGCAATTGTAAATAAGGTTTGGGATATTGGTAATGAAATTGGTTACTCCTCTTATTTTGTGCGCATTCCGAGTGGGAAACTTGTTGACGACCATTTTTGGATGAACAAAGCTGGTGTTCCATCAGTCGATATTATTCACTATAACGATAACAGTGGTTTTTACATTAACTGGCATACTCAACTCGATAATTTAGCCAACATTGATAAGAATACTTTAAAGGCAACCGGCCAAACTGTACTCGAAACCATTTACCGCGAAAAATAGAATGTTCAATTGTTAATTACTTTTCGAACCAGCCGTAAAATAAAATTTTATATTCGCCATACCTTAACAGAACAACGAATGAAAACATTAATCTCTACAACTTTTGCTGTTGCTTTAGCGCTAAGTGCTTTCGCACAAAAGAGCGATGGCACTACAAAGTCTTTGGTAAACGCAGAAAAAGAATTTGCAAAATCTATCGCAAAAAAAGGAGATAAAGAATCCTATATCGAATATTCTTCGGCCAATACACTTGTGTTCAGGCCGAATCCGGTAAATGCAAAAACTTTTTACGCCTCGCAAACCAAAGGCTCGAATGAAGTTTCCTGGGAGCCGAATTTTGCGAAAGTATCTCGCAGCGGAGATTTGGGTTTCACCACCGGACCGTACGAGCTTGCAGGCACTGAAAAAAAATATGGTCAGTATCTTTCTATCTGGAAAGCAGAAAACGGAACCTGGAAACTGGCAATAGATTTAGGAACCGAGAGCAATAAGCCGCTTGCCAAAATGCCCAACAGATTTGAAGAACCAAAGGACCGCTTTATTCCTAAGTTCTTTAATGAAAAGGAGCAAAAAGCCAGTAAAGATGTAATTCTAACAACAGAGAAAACCTTAAATACATTTCTTAAAACACATGGAATTGCAGCCTTTGGTGGTTTCTTAACCAACAACGCCCGCTTATTGTTTCCGGGCAATGACGCGATTGAAGGTAAAGGAAAAATTCTTTCATTTTTTAATGGGATGATAGGAAAAATAAACCTGAAAACAACAGGTGTTGATAAAGCACTTGGCAGCGATTTGGCCTATACTTATGGTGTTGCAACAATTGACTACAAGGCTGATTTAAGAGAAAGTTTTAATTACGTTTTTGTATACGAAAAAGCAGCTGATGCAAGCTGGAATTTAATTGTTCAGGCCTTTGTTCCTGCTGATAGATAATATTTAATGTGAATTTGCTTAAAGGGCTCTCCGTAAAAAGTTAGCCCTTTTTTTATACCTGAATTGCTTTAATTTCGTTACTCTTAAAATAAATTGAATGAATAAAAAACTACTGTTATATACTGTATTCCTCACATTTCAGTTGTTAAATGTATCAGCCCAGAAAAGAAAGTTCGACGTGCAGGGAAAGGCAGGCGCTCGTGGCATTATGCCCGAGAACACAATTCAGGGAATGTTAAAGGCTTTGGATTTGGGTGTTACCACATTGGAAATGGATGCTGTAATTTCGAAAGACAAACAGGTGGTGCTTTCTCAGGAACCATATTTTAATAATGAAATTTCGCTTCAGCCCAACGGAAAAGCCATAACGTTAAAAAACCAAAAGGATTTCAACATTTATAAAATGGATTATGATGAAATCAAAAAGTTCGATGTGGGAAGCAAGACCCATTCACGCTTTCCGGGCCAAATGAAATTTAAAGTTAGCAAGCCTTTACTATCTCAAACGATTGATGAAGTTGAAGAATATGTTAAATTAAAGCGGCTTCCAAAACCTGTTTATAGCATAGAAACGAAGACAATTAAAAATGGCGATAATGTATTTCACCCTGAGCCCGCAGAGTTTGTTGATTTGATAATGGATATTGTAAATGCCAAAAAGATTTCGAAAAGGGTTATCATCGAATCTTTCGACATGAGAACGCTGCAGTACTTGCACGAGAAATACCCTAAAATACAGACTTCGTTATTAATTGATGAGAAGGAACCTTTTGAGGATTACATCGAAAAACTTGGTTTTAAGCCGACAATTTACAGCCCTTACTCTGTTTTGGTTGGAAAAGGCTTGGTAGATCGTTGCCATGAAATGGGCGTAAAAATTATTCCGTGGACAATCAACTCCGTAAAAGAAGTTAAATATTTAATGAGCCTTGGTGTAGATGGTGTAATTACTGATTATCCAAACCTTATTGGTCAGATTAAATAAAAACTACCTTAAACAAGAAATGCGCTGGTAAACCAGCGCATTTCTTGTTTAAATATGGTGCTCTTAATGATGCGGAGCAGCTTCTGTTTTTTCGTGTGCTGGCATTTCAGTTTTTTCATGAGACGTTGTACCTTCCTCTTCGTGATGAAAGATTGGTCTGGTAAATACAACGCAAAGAATTAATACAATAATCCATGCGGTTAATGGTAAAGCCCAAATGCCTGATGTTTGCTGAACTGGTGCGTGTGAATCGTGAGCTGACATATCGAATATTTTGATTTAAAATTTATGCTTTGTAATTGTGTGGTAAAGATAGTAACAAAGTTTAGAAAATAAAGGTTTGCCTTTTATTTCTAAGAAGGGTTTACAGTAAATCCTTAATTATCTTTTCAATTGATAAACCTTCGGCTTCTGCACGATAGTTACGCACAATACGGTGGCGCAGAATTGGCTCTGCAACTGCTTGTACATCTTCAATATCTGGTGCATACTTGCCTGAAATTGCGGCATGACACTTAGCGCCCAAAACTAGAAATTGCGAAGCTCGCGGTCCGGCGCCCCAGCTGATGTATTTGTTAATGGCCTCGGTAGCAAATTCGCTTTGCGGCCGTGTTTTTGCCGCAAGTTTTACTGCATATTCCAGAACATTATCTGTTACCGGAATATCTCGGATTAGTTTCTGGAAATACTGGATATCATCTGCATGAATAATTTTTTGCAGTTGAATACTTTTGTTGCTTGTCGTGTTTTTTACAATTGTTAACTCATCTGCAAAAGCAGGATAATTTAACTGAATGTTAAACATGAAACGATCTAACTGTGCCTCAGGAAGCGGGTAAGTACCTTCTTGCTCTATCGGGTTCTGCGTTGCTAAAACAAAGAACGGTTTTGGCAGCGCATGGGTTTGTCCTGCTGCGGTAACCGACTTTTCCTGCATGGCTTCCAATAAAGCAGCCTGCGTTTTTGGCGGCGTACGGTTTATTTCATCAGCAAGGATAATGTTTGAAAACACAGGTCCTTTAATAAATTTAAAATGCCGGTCTTCACCCAATATCTCTGCACCAATAATATCACTCGGCATCAAATCGGGTGTAAACTGAATTCTATTGAAATCAAGATCTAAAACCGAAGCCACCGTTTGTACAAGTAAAGTTTTAGCTAAGCCTGGTACACCAACCAATAAGCAATGTCCGTTGCTGAAAATAGCAATTAATACCGATTTTATGATTTCATCCTGCCCAACTACAACTTTGCTTATTTCTGCTTTTATGTTGTTGAAAGATTGATGAAGGGCATTTACAGCCTCTACTTCGTTCTTATACTGCATTGGCATTATTTAGTCTCCGCTTTTTTCTTAGTCCAGATTTTTAATTGGTCGCAATCCTGAAATTCATCATCAATTTTAATGAATGTGCTTTCACGGCGTTTCTCAAACCACTCACTCAATGTACGATTTGTTTTGTCTTCCTGAGCAACAGCCTTAATTTTTGGATAATCCTGAGCTAAATTTGCTTTGTGAGGCGGGATTTTCGATTTCAAATATAAAATACGGTAACCTTGCTTGCCATCTGCTGCAGTAAATAATGTTGGTTTCGAAATCCCACCAGTTTTCATCGTATCGATTACAAGGAATACTGCAGGATCTAATTTTTCTACCGGAATAAAAGTACTTCTTGACTGAACATCCTCTGCATTAAGCATCATACCGCCATTATACTTAGTTTGCTTATTATCCGAATATAGGTTTGCAGCAGCAGCGAAACTTATTTTTTTAGCCATAATATTATTGTAAATACTATCTGCATGAAGCTTGGTACGGTCTAAGCTACTTTGTGTGCTTTTCGGCATAATCAAAATGTGCCTCGCATGAACGGATTCGCCACGACGCTCAATTACCTGTAAAATATGGTAGCCAAATTCGGTTTCGAATACAGGCGACATTTCCCCGGCTTTAAGTTTAAAAGCCCAGGCGGTAAATTCTTTTGCCATCTGGCTTCTATCAAAAAAACCTAAATCACCACCGTCGCTCACCGAACCAGGGTCTTCCGAATAAGCCTTCGCCAAAGCACCAAAATCTTCGCCGCCTTTAATTCTTAAGCGCAAAGCTTCAATCTTATCATGAAACTTTTCTTTCTCGGCTTTGGTAAGTTGTGGGTTTAAAATCACTTCGCCAATTTCAACTTCAGTGCCGAATTCAGGGATGCTATCTCCAAGCGTCTTGAAATATTTTTCTACCTCAAGCGGGGTAACATTAATATCTGCAGTTATTTTAGATTGCATCTTTTGTGCAATAAGTTCATCCTTAATTGATGGCCTCATTTCATCTTTATACTGCAGGATAGATTTATTCAAAAATTGTTCTAAACGTTCTTGTCCGCCTGCACGTTGCATGCTATAACGCATACGTCTGTTCACCTCATCATCAACCTGGGCGTCATCAACCATAACCGAATCGATTTCGGCTTGTTGTTTAAGCAATTTTTGGGTTAACGTTTGCTGCAATAACATGCATTTAATATTTGGATCGGCAGGGCGGCCCTGATACAGATATTGTGTGTATTGTTGATTTAAATCGGATAGTAAAATAATATTATTACCTACCACAGCAGCAACTTTGTCGATGTTATTCTTTTGGGCATAGCTGTTTAAAAACAAGCTAATTAAAGCAGTTACTACTAAAAAAACTTTCTTCATTCTATTATTTATATTTTGCAAATTTAATACTAATGGATTAATTAATTAAGCCCGGTCTGAGTTATAGTTTAGCTAACTTTCTCAACTCGTTCTCATTAACTTTAACGGAATATTTATTTTTAAGCTTATTAAGCCAGTTCTCTTCCAGCTTTTGTTGGTAATCGGCAATTACATCACCCCTTACCTCGTTTAATGATTTATTATAATTCTGTTTGTTCTTGTTATAAAACTCTTCAATTCCCTGCTCATCTTCCTGCGCTTTGTTCCAAATTTTTTGTTCTGATACATTGAACATTAAAACACCTTCTTTGTACTCATTCAGAAGGTAATCGTGGTCTTTACCCGAATTGGTGACTTTTTTGTGCATTTCGAGCGCAATTTCGTAAGTTTTAACCTCTTCCTGGTAAGTAGCATTTTTATCTAAACCCATTTCCTTTGCATCTAAAACCTTCAATTTAAAATTGATGTAAAGATTCAGGTAGCTTAACAAGTCGTTATAATTTGCAGCAGCATTCCCGTTATGACTCTTTTTATAAGCCCACATAAACTCCTTGCTGCTAACAGGTTTACTGTTAATTACGGCTACGTTTTGTGCGAACGATGAACTCCATAACAAACTGAAAACAAATAAGCAAGATGCCTTTCTCACACAAAAGTCTCTATAAATTTTAAAGGATAAAAGTAACAATAAGCGGGGCTATTATAAGATATTTAACTAATTTTAACAGAAATTATTATACCGCAAAAATACGAATGGAAAGTCAGGTTACCAACAATGCAAATGCTTTACGATTATTTTTTACTGAAGATGTTTTTTTGGTTGAAGATAAATCCGTAAATATTGCCTCTGTTGCTCCTGCAAGCAATATTTTGCCCGGTTTAAGTGATGAGGCTGCGGAGATCAAAACTGTACTTTCAGCTGATAAAGTTGAAGAAGTTGTGCATGAAAATGCGTTGCCGAAGTTAGAAAACAGCATTAAAGAGGCAGAAATGCACGCGATTACGAATGAACCGGTGCTGCCGAAAACCTTTAGATTTTTAGGTGGAAATAAAAAGGCAGTATTGATTTTAGTAAATGATACCGCCAACGATGTAAGTACCGAACAAGGTCGTGAACTGTTGCGTAAAATAGTTAAGGCAATTGATTTGGCTACGCCGGATTTCGCTTTACTTAACTATGCAAATTATCAGAATGTCGACTTCGTTGAATTACACCAGTTTTTTAAACCTGCTGTAATGCTCGCCTTTGGGGTAGGGGCAGAACATCTTAAATTAAACCTAAGCTGGAGTGGCGAAATCATTTTTCATGGAACAACAAAAATGATTTTCGCCCCAAATCTTCATGCTCTGGATGGTGACTTATCTGCAAAAAAATCGCTGTGGGGAAATCTCCAAAAACTTAAATAAGTTCTTCAAGTTAGAAACATATTTTCGATGAAACAACTCGTTTTCGCAACAAATAATCAGCATAAAACTGAAGAAATACGGATGGCTCTTGAGGGGCTGTATGAAGTTTTAAACCTCGAAGACATCGGCTGCTTTGTCGACATTCCTGAAACTGCCGCTACTTTTGAGGGCAATGCAACTTTGAAAAGCAGCTATGTTGCGGAGCATTTCAGGCTCGATTGTTTTGCCGATGATAGCGGACTTGAAATTGAAGCATTAAATAATGAGCCTGGCGTTTATTCGGCAAGGTATTCTGGTAGCCGCGATAGTCAGGAAAATATTAATCTTGTTTTGCAGAAGATGAATGGTGTCGAAAACAGGAAGGCGAGGTTTAAAACTGTTATTTCTTTGATGCAAAACGGCCAGAACCATTTGTTCGAGGGTGTTATTGCCGGCAGCATAAGAACGAAACTTTCAGGCGCTAAAGGTTTTGGTTACGATCCAATTTTTCAGCCAGACGGCTACAATATTACTTTCGCTGAGATGGAAATGAGTGAGAAAAATAAAATAAGCCACCGGGCCTTGGCACTTCAAAAAATGATTGCTTTTCTGAGAAACGAAGCTACTGCTTAACGGTGCTTCTCGGCGCAACTTTAACCGAATCCTTTTTTGGTAAAATTGGCTTAATCCCAAAATTTACTAACGAATCAGTTTTCGATACGGCTTTTGTCGTTGCAGGTTTTGTTGCTGCAGGTTTTATTATTGCGGGTGCTTTACCAGCAACCGATTTCGGTTCCGGGGTTTTTGCCGGCGTTTTTGGTGTCGCTTTCTTTATGCCTAACGAACCTATCGCTTCCTTTTTAGATTTTGGTCTTTCTTTAGGTTTCCAGGAAAATCCTTTTAATACATTATCTTTCGGAACTTTATTTTCAGGGTTTAGTGCACCTTCAATGCTATTTATATAAACAATTTCGTCGATATCGTTATTTTTAAATCTGAATTTTATCCGGCTGCTTAAGGTTTGGTTCATTTCCTTGTAAACCTTGGTACTGTCATCCTGCGTATAATAGATACTTTCCGCATTGCCATCAACATACAGGGTTTTGAGTTTTCCCTCTTCGAAAAAGCCGGTCATGTAACGGCCTTTAATCTGGTTAAAGCGGAGTGAATCTGCCGGTGTATTTACCAGAAATGCATTTTTAAAGGCTTGTAAATTGTTGAGTTTATTTTTCTTAAACTGAACATAAATTGTATCGCCTACAACCTGCGAGCCTTCCGACCAGATGATTGGGTTGCCGTAACAACGAAGCGTAGAATCTGCACTGGTATAAAACAAACTGTCGGTTTTTGCCTGAATATTGCTCTTAAAAATCCTAACGTTATGATAAGCCCTGATTACCCTCGTCGTAACAGTGTCCGCCGGGTTAAAAACAGTATCAGCTTTAAGCTTTTTAGTCACCTTATTGAGGCTATCTTTTGCAGCTTTTGGTATGCTTTTCAATAAACTATCCGGGTTTACTTTCGGAGTTTTTTTTACAACTTCATTCAAACTGCCTGCTTTTTTCTTCAGCGTGTCAACAACTTTCGAAGCATTTTTCAACACAGAATCAACTTTTAACTTCTCTTCAAGCGTAGTCCTATCAATCTTTGCCTTTACGCTATCGAGCACATTACCCGGAACTTTAGCGGGCTTTTTAGCAGCCAATTTATCGTCGCGTTTACCTTTTGGTTCTTTTCCGCTTTGCGTAGTTGCTTTCTGGTTTTTACTAGTGGCAGGTACACTTTTTTCTTTACCAGAATTCTTCTCCGTTTTTGGCGCTTCTTCTTCGTCCTCCCCAACCTCATTATCCGCTTTTATGGAAATTTTAGGAATTAGTTTCAGTGTTTTTTGCAAAGCCATTTGGGTTTCCAGAGTATCTGCGCCGAGGCGAAGCGTGTCGGGGCGTTTTTTATTATTTACTGTAACAGAATCACCAGAAATTAAATCTACATAGGCCTTTTTGGTTACCAGAGTTCGCTGGTCTGCCTTGTAGTAGAAGCCTAAATCGCCGTACATTTTCGTGCCGTCTTTTTTATCCGTAAAAACAATGTTCTTAACGGCTTTCCCGTAGCCAATTTTTCCGTAATAATATAAGCTATCGCCCCTTAGCGATTTTGTGTCTTGTGTGTAGAGGTTTTTTTTGCCGAAGTAGGCATCTTCACTCAATGTGTTGTAAGCGCCGTTTTCCGTGTATAAATTATCGTCTTTCCCTTTAATATTTGTAGGGCCGTAAAAATAAGTCCACTTCGAATCAACGTTGTAACGCATCGTATCCGATTTAATAACGCTTTGCGGCGTAACCACCACAACGTTGTACCGAAAATAGGCATCGCTGCTGTTATTAAAATAGTAACCGTTTTTACTGGTCAGCACAACATCCTGAGTTTCTATTTTGCCGCCACTGGTGTAAGTTCCAATTTTTGCAACCATGTCATAATCCAGAATGTTCGTGGTAAGCGTAGATTTTGGGTCTACCATTCTAACATTATTTGTTAAATGAGCATGTTTCTTATTTCCATCATATTGAAGCTGGTCAGAATAAATATCGGTTGTTAACTGATGGATGTGAACGTTTTTATAAGCTTCGAAATAGTTACGCTCCGTGTAAAAGACTGCGCTATCGCAGGTTAAGGTTGCGTTGTCTTGCTGAAAAACCGGGTTGCGTAAATAACTTACTTTTGCTTTTGTATCACCGGTTATACGCGTAGAAGAAATAATTTTTATAATAGAACCTTTCTGCTGACCGAATAATAACACGGGGCAAATCAGTAAAAAAAGAAAGACAAATGTTTTTTGCACTTTACAAAGTTAGTTTTTTGTTCCGAACGTTGGAAACCGGTTAAAATTAAATATTTTTGGTGGATGTTACCTTTGTCAGATTTTCAGAAATATATTGAGGAGCAAGCGCTGTTTAAAAAAGGTAGCAGAATTCTTTTAGCTGTTAGCGGAGGGAAAGATTCGATATTAATGTTGCATCTTTTTAAAGCATATGAAATTGGTATTGGTGTGGCACACTGTAATTTTAATTTACGTGCAGATGAAGCGCAACGCGATGAGCATTTTGTTAAAACGCTTACACAATCTTTAAATCTGCCTTTTTATGTAACGCATTTTGACACAAAAAAATATGCTGCCGAAAATAAAATTTCCACACAAATGGCAGCTAGAGCTTTACGATACAATTGGTTTGAAGAAATAAGGCAGCAAAACGGTTATGATTTTATCGCCCTGGCGCAACACCAGAACGATTCTATAGAAACGGTTTTACTTAATTTAGTAAGGGGAACCGGAATTAGCGGAATGCATGGCATTTTGCCGAAACGCGACAAACTCATACGGCCGCTACTTTTTTTAAACCGCGAAGAAATTAATCAAATTGTAGCTAACAATAATATCGATTTTGTTGAGGATAGCTCTAACCTGAGTGCTAATTACACCAGAAATAAATTACGCCTGGAAGTAATTCCACACTTAAAGGCTATTAACCCCAATTTGGAGCGCACATTTGAGCAGAACGTTGAACGCTTTGCGGAGATTGAGGTTTTTCTGAAATCGCAGGTCGAAATGATTGCGGCTGAACTAATTTCCACAAAACCCGATGGTGTCTATATTGCTTTAAATCAAATTAAACTTTTAGAACCGCAAAAGCTCTTGCTTTTTGAATTGTTGAAACCCTATAATTTTATCGAAAGTGTGATTGAAGAAATCATAAATGCTGTTGATAAACAAAGTGGAATTAAATTTTACAGCAGCAGCCATCAGGCCACAATTGATAGAGAAAACCTAATTGTTAGTAAAATTGAATCAGGTTTGCAGCGGCACAAAGTAATCCATCCGAAGGATTTAACTTTTGAATTTGGCAACTATAACTTCTGCTTTAGTTTTTCTAATGATTTAAAGTTCGAAGCAAATGCCACTAAAATTTTTGTTGATCAAGCTGCTTTGCAGTTCCCGCTGATTATGAGAAACTGGGAACATGGCGATAAATTTATCCCGCTGGGCATGAAAGGATTTAAAAAAATAAGCGACTTCTTTATTGATGAGAAGGTGCCCTTGCATTTAAAATCAAATATCCCGATTTTGGTTAATGGAAACGGGGAAATTATCTGGATTACCGGAATGAGACAGGATAACCGCTACAAATTAACTCAGGCAACCAAAAAAGTTGTTATATTCGAACTCGAAAATTAATTAAGTGGAAAACAGATTCGCATACATCGAAAAACAGTATATCGGCCGTGATTATGTTCGCATTTTCATTAGGCTTATTATGGCTGCATTCTGTTTTGCGGCCTATGTTTACGAACGCGACAGAGATAATACGCAGGATTTATTCCTGGTGGTTGGTTTTGGGATTATCGGCGTTTCCATGTTGTTACTTTTCTTAATTCAGTATAAAATCGTAGTAGATAAAGGGAGCATGATTTTGGATGGCCTCTGGACGACCAAGCGTGTTAAAATCGACTTAAATAGCATAACGGATGTTCGCAAAGCAACTTACAGCCGCTATTTTTTTAACAATCCTGTTTACAACCTACATACAAAAGGTACAATTCGTTTTTACTCTTCGGGTAAAGATGCTGTTGTTTTAACCGACCGGGATGGTCTTGAATATTTCATTGGTACCCAGCGGCCAAACGAACTGCTTCTTGTTATAAAAGACGAGATGAAAAAACTAAAATAATCTTCCCTGCGGGGAATTTTTTTCTCGAAATTCAACAAAATTTTTCTTAGTACTGTCTGAAAAGCCTGTTAAATGCTGTGCTATAGGCTTTTGCCATTCGGGCATACATATTGGATTATGTTTCGAAACATTCCATTATGAAAACCTTTGTCTTCATTTTTCTGATTAGCACATCAGCGATTCCTTTAATGGCTCAAACCTATAGCGCCAGGGTATCAAAAGATTCGCTCGGCGTACTCAACAATAGAATCGAAATTTTAAAAGCAACCATCAAAATTCTGGAGTTAAAAACCGAAGAATCTGCGGAGGAATCTACTGTGGAGAAACTGCGTCTGAAGTTGCTGGAGGCGAATGGCAATGCAACGGCATCTGCCGCGAAAACCAGCAGCCAAAGCGACAAAACCTCCTCGGGAAGTTCGTTCGATTTGAAAGCCATGGATAAGCTGGCAAAAAAGGCGAAATCTGACGCTAATGATGCAGAAAAGGCCTTGGAACGATTCAATAAACAAATCGCTAAGGTAGAAGATATTCGTACGCAGATTCAGGGGGAGGAACGGAAAGTCGGCTATAAATCGCCTAAAGTCATTTTCTTCTATAAATAATTGTCGCTCAACATAACAATGTATCCGGGCAGCATTATCCATTCAGCCCTAAAATATTCCACGCTTAATTTATATGACTCAAAACCAAAAGCCAAAAGATTTTCCTTTTAAAGAAGAATGCTTAGAATTAGTTGAGTTTGCATTCGAGATTCACAAACAATTGGGTAGTGGCTCACCTGCTCTAATATATCGCAATGCATTTGAATCGGTATTGCAGCATAATGGTTTACCTTACACAAGGGATAAAAAATACGCCGTAAATTATAATGGTATGGTACTCGACCATAAATTCCACGCTGATTTCTTAGTAAATGACGGCATTATTGTGGAAATAAAATCTTGCCCTTTTATGTTATTATCAACTGATTTGGATGTATTTAATCAACTGATTTTATCAAAACCTGCAATCTGTTTAATTATCAATTTCAATGCAAAACTGCTCCAGTTTAAAAAAGTGATATTAGTTTAAAATAGCGGCCGCTCAGCAAAATAGTTGTCTGGGTTTTTATTGCAATTGCCTTACACATAAATTAGATATAATTGGGTTACATTTGCGGTAACAACAATACATATATAATGAAGATAGGAATTGTTTGCTACCCTACTTTTGGCGGTAGTGGCGTAGTTGCAACGGAACTTGGGAAAGCACTTGCTAATGAAGGACACCAGGTTCATTTTATAACTTATAGTCAGCCGGCAAGGCTCGATTTCTTTTCATCAAACTTGTTTTATCACGAAGTTTCGGTAAGGGATTATCCGCTGTTTGATTATGCCCCTTACGAATCTGCGCTTGCAAGTAAGCTTGTAGATGTTGTTCGTTTTGAGCAGCTAGATGTTCTACATGTGCATTATGCAATTCCGCACGCTTCTGCAGCCTTCATGGCCAAGCAAATTTTGGCAAGCTATGGCATTCATATTCCTGTAGTTACCACACTTCATGGTACCGATATTACCCTTGTTGGTAAAGATCCAACGTATAAACCGGTAGTAACCTTTTCAATCAACCAAAGCGATGGCGTTACCACTGTTTCGCAGGATTTAAAAGACGATACTTATAATCATTTCGAAATCACGAAAGATATTAAGGTAATCCCAAATTTTATTGATTTTAACCGCTTTAGTTTGCAGGCAAAAGACCACTTTAAGAAAGCAATTGCCCCAAATAATGAACGCATTTTAATACATACCAGTAACTTTAGAAAAGTAAAGCGCACTGCAGATGTTATCCGTATTTTTGAAAAAGTGCAGGCGGTAATTCCCTCCAAACTTTTAATGGTAGGCGATGGACCCGAGCGTGTATATGACGAGCAATTGTGCCGCTCACTAAATATTTGTGACCATGTTCGTTTCTTAGGCAAGCAAGATGCTGTCGAGGAAATTCTTTCAGTATCCGACCTTTTCCTAATGCCATCCGAATCTGAAAGTTTTGGTCTGGCTGCACTGGAAGCAATGGCTTGTAAAGTTCCGATCATTACAACAAATGCCGGTGGCATTCCTGAATTAAACGTTAATGGTTTTTGCGGTTACATGAGTGAAGTAGGCGACGTAGATTCTATGGCGGCACATGCCATCGAAATACTCAAGGATGATGAAACCCTGAAGCGTTTTAAAGAGAATGCATTTACGAGAGCAAAAGATTTCGATTTGATTAGAATTTTACCTTCATACGTAAATTATTATAAAGAGGTAATCGAAAACTCACTGCAACCTAAATACTAAATTATCTGCTTAAAATAACCCTGATTTTTTGCGGTTTGGCTTTTTGATGAATATTTAAAAAGGACTTTTATGAAGCTAATTAAATGTAGGTTAGCAACAATTGAGCGCTAACTATTTAATTATGAGTGTTTCAGAAAACGATTCGATTTTAAGAAATCAATAAAATATATTTATTAAAACAAAACTTTCTCAAAATCAAACGATTATAAGTTGTACCTTTGCGCCCTTGAAACCCTTGATAAACGTTTCAATTGTCGCATTTCAAATTAGAAAACAGGTTAGATGAAAAAAATTGTTGATTACAGAAAGCTTTTAAGCGTAGATAAAAATGCCGAATTAAAGGATCTTAAGTCGGTGTACCGTACGTTGATGAAAGATTGCCACCCGGATAAATTTCAGCAGGAAGAGGAAAAATTAGAGGCAGAAGCAAGAAGCAAAGATATTATTGAAGCTTACCATTTTTTAGTGAGTATTGCGCCGGAAACCCGTGAACAAAATATCGAAACTTATACTGAAACGATTACAAAATCGAACATTCTCGATTTTGAATACAAACAACAGGTATTAAACATCCAGTTTTTCGACGGTAGTGCGTACGAATATTTTGACGTGCCTAAGGCCATTTATGTTAAATTGGTAAATGCAGATTCTCCAGGCCGTTTCGCCCGCAGACATATATTCAGTGATTATCCATACCGCAATGTAGCGAAGGTTGCTGAGCCAGCTTAAAAAAAAAGACTTGCCACATGGCAAGTCTTTTTTTTTGCCTGAAGTGGCTGCAGCTATTTGGTAAACACGAGGTTTACGGGTGCGGCAACTTCAATACGTTTTCCGCTATCTGTAAGTTTGCCCGTTACTTTGTTGCGTTTAAAAATGACAACATTATTAGTGTATTGGTGAGCCACGAGTACAAAACGGCCACTTGGGTCTATTGAAAAATTTCTTGGTCCTTTACCTAAAGTACTTACCGTTTCTACAAACCGCAATATCCCTGTAGAAAGAATAGAAAACACCGAAATGGTATTTGCATCGCCGCGGTTGGTTTCGTACAGGAACTTGCCATCGGCAGAAACATGAATGTCTGCTCCATCTATTCGTCCTTCAAATCCCTTTGGGGTAGTACCAATCTCCTGAATCTTTTTTAAGCTTCCATTGGTATAGTAGAAGCCTGTAATGCTGCCATTAAATTCGTGGGCGAGGTAAGCGAACTTTCCGTTTGGGGAAAAGGCAATGTGCCTTGGTCCTGTTCCGGCAGTAGTACTTAAAACGTTTTTTAACACCAACACCTGCTTGTTGCTTTTTGGGTTGTAGGTATAAATGTATATCCTATCCTCACCTAAATCATTACAAATGAGGAATTTCTTATCGGGTGTAAACTTAACCATGTGCACATGAGCGCTCTGCTGCCTGCCTTTCGGGTCGATGCTTTTTCCGGTGTGTTGTATTACAAGTGCCGCGCTACTTAAACTACCATCAGTCTTTCGCTTAAAAACAGCCAAACTTCCGCCGCTATAGTTTGCAACAATTACATTATCGTTGTCTGCGGTAATGTAACATGGGTCGGCCCCTTCGCTCGAAACTTTATTGATGAACGTCAATCCACCTGTAACAGCATTATACTTAAAAGCGCTCACACTACTCTCTTTCCCTGTTTCGTTTACCGAATAAGCGAATTTCTTATCGGGTGAAATTGCAATGTAACTTGGATTGGCAACGTTTTTTGCAACACTTTTTAATTTTGTATTTCCGGTGCTGGTATTGAAATTGTAGGTGTAAATGCCTTCACTTTTTGCAGGGGTGTTTGTATACGTGCCGATAAGGAGGTTGTAATTGCTTTGCTGTGCTAAGCTGGCTAGCGAAAATGAAAGCAACAACATTAGTAATCTAAATCTTTTCATAGGATCAATCTTGAATTTATAACAAATATGAGAAAATATTATTACTGCCGGCTTTCCTCATCTCATCAACTTATAATTAAACACTGCGGAATCGCTTAGGTTCATCCTCATAAAACAAAAAAGGCAATCTGTTGATTGCCTTTGAAATTTATTTTATCAGGTGTTTAATCTGAATGAGTTCATGTTCCTCAAGATAACGCCATCTTCCACGAGGCAAATCTTTCTTGGTTAAATTACCATACACTACGCGGTCTAGCTTTTCTACATTGTAGCCTAAATGCTCGAAAATACGGCGAACAATCCGATTTTTGCCACTATGGATTTGAATGCCAATCTCTTTTTTAGTTCCGCCGGCAACGTAAGAAATGTTATCTGGTTTAATCAAACCATCTTCAAGCTCTAAACCAAACTGAATTTTATTTAAATCTGCCTGCGATAAAGATTTATCTAACTCTACATTGTATATTTTTGAGATGCCGTTTTTTGGGTGCGATAATTTATCTGCCAAATCACCGTCATTTGTCATCAATAGTAAGCCCGTAGTGTTGCGGTCTAAACGCCCAACAGGGTAAATACGCTCGCGACTGGCTTTATCTACCAACTGCATAACCGTACGGCGCTCCTGCGGGTCATCTGTTGTAGTGATGTAATCTTTCGGTTTATTTAATAAAACATAAACCTTTTTTTCGCGTTTAAGCAACTCGCCGTTGTAGCGCACCATATCTTTTGCTGGGTCTACTTTGTGGCCCAGCTCGGTTACTGCCTCGCCGTTTACGGTGATAATACCGGCTGCAATTAACTCATCGGCCTTACGGCGTGAGCAAATGCCGGCATTTGAAATATATCTGTTTAGGCGAATTAAGCCTTTCTCTTCATTAGTTTTACGCCCCTGCTTAATTACAGTTCTTTCCTCACGGTTAAATTCTGTATCTCTTGGCTTAAGCTCTTCGCGTTTTCTGAAAGGTCTGCTGTCTGCACCTTCTCTCGGTTTTACATCTCTCGAGCTTCCTGCACTTGGTTTAAACTCGTCATTTCTGCCGCCTCTCGATTTAAAGTCTTTGTAGCCGCCTTCTTTTGTTTTGAAATCCCTTTCACCAGTTCTCGGTTTAAAATTTCTCGAATCTCCATCCTTAGATTTGAAATCCCGTTCGCCTGTTCTTGGTTTATAATCTCTTGTGCCACCTTCTTTTGATTTAAAATCTCTGTCTCCTGTTCTTGGTTTGAAGTCTCTCGAGCCGCCATCTTTCGATTTGAAATCTCTTTCTCCTGTTCTTGGTTTGTAATCTCTTGAGCCGCCTTCTCTTGGTTTAAAATCACGTTCGCTGCCTTTGGATGATGCGTCCTTTGATTTAAATTCTCTATCTCCAAATTTGAAACCTTTAGGTTCTTCATCTCTCGATTTAAAATTACGATCGCTCCTTGGCTTGAAATCTTTTTTGTCTCCGAAGGATTTTGATTTGAAATCTTTACTGTCTGTGCTTCTAGGTCTGAAGCCTGTATTTGAATCGGATGATTTTTTGAATTTACTGTTTTTGTCTTCTGATCTTTTTCTGTCAGAACCACCGGCACTGCTTCTGCCTTCGGTTTTTCGGCTTCCCGGTTTGGACTTGTCATCCCGACTGTTCCTGTTGTTTTTATTTATCATGATACGCTTTTAGCCGCACCTGAAATGCGGGCTGCAAATTTATGTAAAATAGCTGAAATTACCAATCAGGAGCGCCGATAAAATTTTGTCGAAAAATAGCCTCTAAAATACTGAAAAGTAGCCGAAAATCAAAATTTAAAATCCACGTTTAAAGCACTTTAAAGCTCGATTTTGGCGCTTAATTTCGTAACTAGTTGGTAATCTGATTATTAATTTTTACCTTTGTCAACGTTTTTTATAAGTTCACCAAAAAAAGGAGGAAGATGTTAAAGAAACACATAGTACCATTTGCGATAGTGGCAGCACTATTTATTTTGGCAAAAGTGTTCGCTTACCAAATGCCCTTAGCACAAAAAAGTCTTTTAAAAGAAAAAAAGATAAACACTACAATAGTACCCGCTGAACAACCCAAAAAAGAGAAAAAATCTCTAATGGCTCAGCTAAATTTTGCCGACGAAACCTTGCCTCTTGGCGATAGAAAGGTTGAACGGAAAATGAAAAAAATCCTTGCAGCTCATACCTATGGCAATACGCAAACCCATCGTTTACAGCGGAAAGCTGCCGAATGGTTTCCTGTTATCGAGCCTATTCTGGCCGCTTACGGCATCCCTGATGATTTCAAGTATTTAGCATTAGTTGAATCGGGTATGCAGGCAGGCGTATCTCCGAAAGGCGCAGCAGGTGTGTGGCAATTTATGCCCGGTACCGCCCGCACCTACGGATTGAAAGTTAGCGGCGGAACCGATGAACGCTATAACCTGCGTAAATCTACCGTGGCTGCATGTAAATACATTAAAGAAATGTATAAAGGTTTAGAAAGCTGGACATTGGTAGCTGCGGCTTACAATGTTGGCGACGGCCGTTTACGCAAGCAGATCAATAGTCAAAATCAGGATAATTACTACAAAATGAAACTTAACCGTGAAACCGGTGGTTACGTTTATAAAGTAATTTCGATGAAACAGATTATTGAGCATCCTGTTCGCTATGGTTACGATAAACCGAAAGAATTACTGGCATACAATGCCGAATAAAAAATAAAAGACAAGCATTTGGTAAACGTCCTGACTATTCAGGACGTTTTTTTTTGGTGTTTTTTGTCGAAATAGGGTTCGCCATTGGATACAAATGGCTAATCCGCTAACGAAATTTTGAACAAAATCCTTTTCTTTGCATTATGTACAAACTGCGAATTGATAAGATTATAAACCAACCCGGCGATAATATTACGCTTCAGCTGCAGCCAGTTGATGCCGATTATCCAGAATACCTTGCCGGGCAATTTATATCTTTAATATTTGAAGGAAAACATAAAGAGATCCGCCGGTCATATTCTTTCAACAGCTCTCCCGACGTTAATGAGCCACTTTCCATTACGGTAAAAAGAGTGGAAAACGGGGAAATTTCAAGATTGTTGCATCACAAAACTGCCGAAGGTGATATACTGTTAGCTCAGGGGCCTCAAGGCTTATTCAGCTATTTGCCAGAAGAAAACCTGGAACGCGATGTTTTTCTTTTTGCTGCCGGAGTTGGAATCACGCCACTGTTTGCCATTATGAAAACAGCCCTGGTGCGTGAAACGAAATCGAAAATTACGCTGGTTTACAGTAATCGCTCTCTGGAAGATACTTTGTTTTATGAGGAACTTAATGAATGGCAAAGAAAATACCCGGAGCGCTTAAAAATCATTTTTGTTTTCAGCAACAGCAAAAACCTGATGACCGCCAGGTTGAACAAGTTTTATATTGAGAAGATTTTAAAAGAACATTTGGTTTTCGCCAAAGAAAAAGCACTCTTTTATTCCTGCGGACCAGTAATTTATATGGACTTATGCCGCATAACTTTATTAGGTATGGGTTTCGATATCAGTCAAATTAAACGCGAAACGTTTGTATTGCCAGAAGATGAAGTTGATGAAGATGATAGCTCGGAAAAGATAGTAGATAAAAACACCTATTCGGTAATACTGAATTTTCAGGGCGAAACTTACAACTTAGACATCCCCTGGCCCAAAAGGATATTAGATGTTGCACTTGAGCATAAAATAAAGTTGCCATACAGTTGCCGCGGTGGCGTATGCAGCACTTGCGTAGCCAATTGTACCAAAGGCAACGTGCGCATGGATTATAATGAAGTGCTTACAGATGATGAGTTGGAGCGGGGTCGGGTGTTAGTATGTACAGGCCGCCCTACCGAAAACGAAACGACCATTGAATGGTAACAGAACGCTTTCTGCGTTTCAGAGACCGTGGAGGAATAAGTAACTTTAGTTAAACTATTAATTTGCTTTAAAACCATTTCTATACAATTGCAAAAACCAACTGACATAAACCAACGTTTATTGGTTAATGAAAAAACACTTCCTCTCGTTCATCATAATCAATCTTTCCTGCTTAGCTGTTTTTGCCCAGACTGTCGATAGCGATTCGCTTGCATTAAAACGAGAAATTGCCAATAAAGCTTACATTCATTTATATAAGGAGAATGCAGACCTGGCCTACACTTCGCCCGGTGGCGAATTAGGTGCGCCATCAAAATATGTTATAAACGGTAGGTTAACAACTACTTACATGCTTTTCGGAAGTTATAAATCGCCGGTTGCCTTTGCTATAATTCCGGATTTTACAGTTCGTGTTCGCAATGAATTTTCTGCAGCCGTTCGAACGCCAAGTTATCGATTGGGCGGAGCACTTTACGCCAGGTTAAATCCAAACCCCGAACATTATAAGTATGCGGAGCTGGCTTTTACACATCACTCCAATGGTCAAGATGCGTCACCGAGAAATGACGACGGAAGCATTAACACAAACACAGGGAATTTTAATGCCAATAACCTCACATTATCCTACCGCTTTGGTAATTTTAGTTCGATAAATCCAGATGGTAGCTACTTTTCCCTTAATCATCGTGTCGGTTTTCAATGGTATAAATGGTTTCGATATGAGCCGGCGCTCGATGATGGTTTCGGATTTACAAGAATACTGTACAATTTTTCTTTAAGGAGATATGACGAATTCGAAAAAAAATCGAAAGTAAAGGATAATCACAAAGAGGAAAAAGAGACCTGGCGCTTAAATGCTGAAATAAGCTATGCCGTAAACAAAATTCCCGAGAAAAATATTTGGAATGCGGGGAAGCGCTTAAATGCGGAAGTCAGCTTTAATTACAGTTTTCCTTTTATGCATAACGTGTTTTTAATGGCTGCCGCAGGTTACTATGGCGAGGATAATTACAACATTTATTTTAAAGATCATTATGGTTACATGCGCTTTGGTTTATCGTCTGGTTTTCTTAGAAACAGGAGCAGGCATTATGACAATTAATCCTTAATACAGATTGGATTACACTTTCTTTTTGATAAAATTTTTAGCATTTTTGCAGATTGGAATTCGGGTTCATTTCCAGCCCAAATCCTCCCAATTTTTTAATAAAATATGAGCAATAAATCTATCGACCTTGGTGAGCAAAAAGATGTTGAAGTTTACGGAGCAAGGGTACATAATTTAAAAAATATTGATGTTAGTTTCCCCCGAAACCAGCTGGTTGTAATTACCGGTTTGAGTGGAAGCGGAAAATCTTCATTGGCTTTTGATACCATTTATGCCGAAGGCCAGCGCCGCTATATGGAAACTTTTAGCGCTTACAGTCGCCAGTTTATGGGCGGGATGGAACGCCCTGACGTGGATAAAGTTTCGGGCTTGAGCCCGGTTATTGCCATAGAGCAAAAAACGACCAGCAAAAATCCCCGCTCTACTGTTGGTACAATTACCGAGATTTACGATTTTATGCGCCTGCTTTACGCCCGTGTGGCCGATGCATATTCCT
Organism: Pedobacter sp. AC464; assembly: GCF_979253075.1. Taxonomy (NCBI): domain Bacteria; kingdom Pseudomonadati; phylum Bacteroidota; class Sphingobacteriia; order Sphingobacteriales; family Sphingobacteriaceae; genus Pedobacter; species Pedobacter sp. AC464. Next base: position 670,975 of record NZ_CEEDBV010000002.1, on the reverse strand, counting down.
ACAATACTGGGGAGAAGATGGAACGCATGAGCGAAGACCAGATTCTTAATAATATCTTTAAAAAGTTTGATGGTGCTGCCGTTAACATCCTGGCGCCGATTGTAAAGGGCAGAAAGGGGCATTATCGCGAATTGTTCGAACAGGTTCGTAAGCAGGGTTATGTTAAGGTTCGCGTAGATGGCGAGATAAAAGACATTACAGCGAAAATGCAGGTCGACAGGTATAAAATTCACGATATCGAAGTGGTTATAGACCGTTTGATAATCGATGAAAAGGATAAGAAACGCCTGTTAGATTCGCTCCAAACGGCTATGAAAATGGGCAAAGGTGTAATCAAAATTAGCGATAAGGACAACAATGTTGCGCACTTTAGCAAATTCTTAATGTGCCCTACAACCGGGATTTCTTACGATGAACCCCAGCCGAACAGTTTTTCGTTCAACTCACCTTATGGCGCCTGCGAACGTTGCGATGGTTTGGGTTATATTTTTGTTGTTGATAAGGAATCGGTAATGCCGAATCCTAAATTGAGTATATTAAACGGAGGCCTGGCTCCACTTGGCGAATACCGCGATACCTGGATGTTTCAGGTGCTGAAATCGTTGGCGAAGAAATACAGCTTTTCTCTATCTACGCCGATTGAGAAATTAAGTGATGAAGTAATTAATATCATTTTGAATGGTTCACCAGATTTGATAAAAGTTGAGGTTGAGTATAATAAATGGAACGTTCAGAATTATAACATCACTTTCGACGGGATAATTAAGATGCTCGAGGAGCAAAATGAGAAAAGGAGTGAGGCTGCGGTGGATGATATGGAAGCCTTTCGAAAACTTAAAACCTGCCCGGAGTGTAATGGCGCAAGATTAAAAAAAGAAAGTCTGCATTTCAAGGTTGATGGAATGAATATTTTCGATTTGGCTTCAATGGATATAAATAATCTGCATAAATGGTTTGAAAACGTTGATGAAAGATTATCTGAACGCCAGAATATTATTGCCAAAGAAATTTTAAAAGAAATTAAAGCCCGTATTGGATTTTTAACTGATGTGGGTTTAACGTATTTAACGCTTGATAGAACGGCCCGGACACTATCGGGTGGTGAGGCGCAGCGTATTCGTTTGGCAACGCAAATTGGATCGCAGTTAATGAATGTAATGTACATTCTTGATGAGCCGAGCATTGGTTTACACCAGCGGGACAACGAACGCTTAATTAATGCATTGAAGAACTTGCGTGATTTGGGCAACACCGTTTTGGTTGTGGAGCACGATAAGGATATGATTTTAGAGGCCGATTGGGTTATTGATGTGGGCCCCGGCGCAGGTATTCATGGCGGACAGGTTGTTGCCGAAGGAACTGCTAAACAAATTCTGAAATCAAATACCTTAACAGCCGCATATTTAAACGGGAAGAAAAGTATTGAAACGCCAAAGACGCGTAGAAAAGGTAACGGACACAAATTGTCGATTATTAAAGCTACAGGCCACAATTTGAAAGAAGTTTCGGTCGATTTTCCTTTGGGTAAATTCATTGCGGTAACTGGTGTTTCGGGCAGTGGTAAATCGAGCCTAATCACCGAAACTTTGTATCCGATTTTGAATCATCATTTTTTCAGAGCAAAGAAAACACCTCTTCCTTACGAGAAAATTAGTGGCCTGAAAGAAATTGATAAAGTTATTGAAATTGACCAGGCGCCTATTGGAAGAACACCACGTTCAAATCCATCAACATATACCGGTGTGTTCTCAGACATAAGGAACCTGTTCGTACAATTACCGGAGGCGAAAATTAGAGGTTACAAGCCTGGCCGTTTTTCTTTTAATGTAAAAGGCGGGCGCTGCGAAACTTGTCAGGGTGGCGGAATGAAAGTTATAGAGATGAATTTTCTCCCTGATGTTCAGGTGCCTTGCGAAGAATGCGGTGGCAAAAGGTACAACCGGGAAACACTCGAGGTTCGGTATCGTGGAAAATCTATTAGTGATGTGCTGGATATGAGTATTGAAGATGCCTGTGTCTATTTTGAGCACATTCCCATCATCTATCGCAAAATCAAAACTTTAAAAGATGTTGGTTTAGGTTACATCACTTTAGGGCAATCATCGGTAACTTTATCTGGCGGAGAAGCACAGCGTGTTAAACTCGCAACCGAACTTTCTAAAAAAGATACCGGAAAAACCTTTTATATTCTGGATGAACCGACAACGGGTTTGCATTTCGAAGACATCAATGTACTCTTAGGTGTGCTTCAGGAATTAGTAGATAAAGGAAATACTATTCTGGTTATTGAACACAATTTAGATGTTGTAAAAGTTGCCGACTGGGTAATTGATTTAGGTGAGGAAGGCGGAGCCGGTGGTGGCAGAATTTTATTCGAAGGCACACCGGAAGGGTTGGTACAGAACCCGATTAGTTTAACAGGCAAGTTTCTGAAGAAAGAGATGGGACTGTAACCGCGAGGTTTCAGGGTGAGCAAACGATGCAAAAGCAAATCGCTGATTAAATCTTGGTTCCAGTACAGGTTTTTATTTGAGATATCAGACAAGTTGAAAAACCGCCTACCAGATTTTTGAAGAAAGCATAAAGATAAACATCAAAAGCCGCAATATTAATGCGGCTTTTGATCATTTGAGACAAGACTATGGTTGCGGTTCTAAATACTGTGCATAACAGTAGCCTTCTTCGCCATCTGCGGTTCTAACCAGCCACCATAAACCATTACTTCTGTTTACGAGTGTTATAATTTCACCGTGGGCAGCTTTACCTACTACAGGTTGGTCTGTTCCAGGTCCTTTACGAATATTTAAATTACTGCTCTGGGTAATTACTTTGGCATGCGTTACAGCTGCGTTAGCAGCTACATTAACATTTAAAACCAAATCAGCCGATGCAAAATTGGGGTCAATTAGATTGTAAGTTTCCCACAAATGATCTTTAGTCGCACCATCTGCCGCGGTTCCATCAACATATAAAATTCCCTCTTGTTCACGTACTGCCAAATCGGTTATTCCTGCCGCAGTCGCAGCATCAGTTAGTGCCTTATATTTTTCTAGTAATGACATAGCTTAATTTTTTATAGTTAATTTGTTGTCGATTTTTTTCGGCTTTAATACACTCAAACGTTGCATGAAAGTGATTAGCGATGCTTTTTTGATTTCGCCGGTTAAGGTAACAATGCCGTTTTTTACTTCGGTTTTAACCGTTGGGAAATCTTTCGCCGCATCGGCAACATTTCTAATCAAGCTTAAATCTTCTGCAATAACTACAGGCGCATCTGCTGATTTAACTGTTAAATTGTTAAGTACTGTCTTAGCGCCTTTTTCTGCCTTCGCAATAACTTCAGCCTGAGCTTTTGCCGCCTCATCGGCAACTTCGCCGGTTAAATTAACCTCGCCTTTTGTTACGGCAACAGTAATTCCTGCAGCCTCTTTAGCCTGAATCGCGGCTTGTATGTCTGCGTCTTTTGGTTTACAGCCCGCAAAAAATAGCGTAGCCACGATAACCATACTCAATAAAAATTTAGTTGTTTTCATCCTTTTGTATATGTAATTGTTTAAAATTTTGCAATGGTGAAAAAGGATTATTAGGGATATCCAATTTCAAAAATTAAACAAGGATGATTTTTTTGATAAGCGAATATAACAATTGCAAGTAATCGAACTAAAAATTTTTTGCTTTAGTTATTCACATCTGTAACCGGGCGTTGTCAGCAATGCTCAGTTCCAGTTTTTAAAAGGGTTTTTACAAAGGTTTGAATTGTAATATTTTTTTTCATGGGTCACTTCATCTGAAATCCAGTCTGGCAATTCGAATTGCTCATCCTCGGCTTCCAGCTCAATTTCGGCTACAATTAAGCCTTCGTTATCGCCCGAAAATACGTCTACTTCCCACAGCTTGCCACGGTAAACTATTTCGTATCTCGTTTTCTCCAGTTCATTTTCTGAGAAGTTATCCAAAAGTTCTGTCGCTTCGTTCTGTGGTATTTCGTATTCAAACTCCAACCTGGTGGCACCAACCGAAATGCCTTTTATTGTTATCCAGGCCTTATCTTCTGAGGTTCTAACCCTTATCGTTTTGTTTGGGTCGGTTAAAATGTAGCCCTGCCGTAACTTTTTACCTGGCGGCTTATTTAATTTTTGCCATTCACTGGCGTTTAACAAAAATTTACGTTCTATCTCTTTTGCCATTACCTCGTTCTTTTTTGCAAATCTGCAATGGGAATGCTGATTAGCCTGCCAATCGGTTGTTTTCCACGATAAGTTATTATGCGTAACATGCTGGCATCCTTAGGCGGAACTAAAGCGGTATTGTATTTCGGATAGAAACGGTCGGGCGTAGAGTTGTCGAAACTGTAATATATATCCAGGCCATCAATTTCCGGTGTCAACTCAACCATCAGTTGCTTATCTGGAGAACGCTTCACAGAAATAATCGGATCGTAGATGGCAGGTGAATACTTAATTTCAGCAAGATCTAAACGTTTAAACTGATTTTTGGTCCGTTCAATAAAGTTCGTCCAGTTCTTTTTTTCAATTGGACTCCATACCGATTCTGAAATTGCAAAAGCTCGCGGCCATAACATATACTGCACCTGGCGAAAGGTAAAAATCTGCTCCGTCCATAGATTTGCTTGTCCGCCGATAATATATTTCGGATCTGCGCCCGCAGGAATCGGGTTAAACTGGTAAGCTTTGTTGAGTCTTAGGGAAGCGTAAACACGTGGTTCTGTGGTTACGTCTGCCTGCATATAATCTAAATAGGCGAAATCAGTCGGGCTCATCACCACATTATGTTTTTCTTTTGATGCATCTATACCATATTTTATTCCTCTCCAACTCATTACAGAAGCAGTGGGCGAAACGCCGCCTTCTAAAATCTCATCCCAACCCATAAATTTTTTACCTTTTGAAACCACAATTTGCTCTACCCGTTTTTCAAAGTAAGCCTGTACTTGTGGAATTGTTTTTAAACCTTCGCGTTGCATCAGCGCTTTAACCTGTTCGTTTTTCTCCCAGAAATTATGCGGGGCTTCATCGCCACCCATGTGGATATATTCGAAAGGGAAAAGTTTGGCAACCTGGGTAATTACGGAGTCTAGAAAAACATAAACTTTCTCATTGGCGGGGCAAAGCGTATTATCCACTAATGCAGTTGGAGGTGCACCACGGCTCCAATCCATTATCTTTTCTCCGGAGCGTACCTTATAATTAATCGCCTCGGGTGTGCAGGATAACTCCGGATACGACGCAATTGCGGCTAAACTGTGGCCTGGAACATCAATCTCGGGCATTATATTTACGAAACGATCTTGTGCATATTCAACAAGTTCCTTGATATCTTCCTGTGTGTAAAAGCCACCGTAGGTACGAGGTTCGTCGGCAGTTGGTGGCGTAAAATCGCCAAAAGTTCCTGTTTTTTTTACGCTCCAGGCGCCAACTTCCGTTAGTTTAGGCAAGCCTTTTATTTCAATCCTCCAGCCTTCATCATCAGTTAAGTGAAAATGCAAAAGGTTAAATTTATAGCGAACCATATTATCAATAAATTGCTTTACCTCATCTTTAGTAAAGAAATGGCGGGCTACATCGAACATCAAGCCTCTCCAACCAAGTTTCGGATAGTCTACAACATCTACGCAGGGTAATTTCCATTTTACATTTTTTGCCGGCTCTTTGCTTTCTATTTCTACCGGAAATAGCTGCACTAATGATTGTACAGCCCAAAATACACCTGCCGGCTTGTTGGCTGTAATTACAATTTGCGTAGGGTTAACGTTTAGCTTATAGCCTTCATTGCCGAGCTGGGCATCTTCCTGGGTATTTAAAATGAGCTTAATTGTTGGGTGGGCCGCATTAGTTACTGTACTTACAGCATTCCCTGTAGCAGTGCTAATCTTCTGTGTTAGAAAACTGATTGATTGCTTAAGTTCGGCGCTTTTTGATGCCTGAATGATCACATTTTCAGGCAATGTAAAGGTCCCTGCCTTTTTCATTAACGAAACGGGCTCGGGAATGATCGCAATTTGTGCTGTCGAAATTGTCGTTTCGGCATCGCCGGATTCAGTTTCATTTACTAATGTTTGGGCGAAAGTGTTGGCGGCCAAAATGCAGCACGAAATAATCAGAAGGAATTTTTTCATTAAATAATAATTGCGGATGAACCGAATAAATATTAATCCGCAATTTATAAAAAAAGGTTTAGAAGTGTTTACAAAAAACGTTTTAACCATTCCATAGCTTTCTTATCATCTGTAAATGATTTCATTGGAATTGGCGGGTTTTGAAATTTAAAAAGTATTTTCATGATGAACTGGGCGAGTCCCGGTTTTGAGACCATCGCCATTGCGGTATAAATTTCAGGAAGCTTTTTTGTAGATATTCTGCGGGTTTCCTTGTCTGGTATAGGTGAGTTTTTCAGGTAAATTAAAAGTGGAGCAGGCTTATTATTGGTAATTCTTTTTACCAAATCTACATTTCTGCTTATGCTTTCTACCGTTCGTAAAACACTCTTGCTGTAAGCAATTAATATTCCTTCGTCAATTAAAAGATAATCGGCTATTTCGCCCTCAATTAAGTTATTTTCAGTATCGCTTTGCATTATTTATTTCCCTTCGATGTTTTTCTTAAACTCCTGTGCTTTTTAATGCGAAATCTTGGCGTTGATATTTAATTCTACCGCGTTAATAAATGCCTCATGTAAGTTCCTGCTAAACGGACTTTGCCTGTCCTTTAACCGCTCGGGGTGCCATTGTACAAATAAAAGAAAAGCCTTTCCATCTGGATAAAGCCTTTCCATAGCTTCCGTAACGCCATCAGGGGAAATTGCGCTCACCACCAAACCTTTTCCGGCTCTATCGGTGCTTTGATGATGATTACTATTTACCAGCCCTTTGTCGGTATTTACAATTGTACTTAACCAGGAAGATGGATTAACCAGAACTTCATGATACCGGTCGCTTTTATCAGGCATTTTCGAATGGTCAAATTTTCCCCAAGTGGCAATATCGGGAATCAGCGTTCCGCCAAAGAAAACGTTTCCAACCTGCATTCCCCGGCAAATCCCTAACAGTGGAATTCCGTTTTTTTCTGTGTATTCCATAACCTTGAATTCAAATTCATCCCTTTGCTCATCAACATCATCTTCGTAGCAGTAAGAATAGTATTTGGGCATTTTGTAAAACCTTGGATGAACGTCTTCGCCGCCTGTTAGTAAGATTCCCTGACATTTTTCAATCTCTTCGAAATTATTTAGTTTATAGCCAAGTTTAACTACCTGGATATTTTCATCGTATGATAAAATCCAGTTGCTGTAAATATCGAATTTGCTACAATCGGTTACGCCTATGATTTTTTTAGCCATGCTTTTAAATTTCATTTCGCCAAGACAGGGAAATATCCAGTTCAGGTTCTTGTAATTATTTTCGAGCCCTGTTTTTCGGTGAATTTCACTCAAGGAACACGCCCTACAGAAAACAAATGCCTAAGTTCTCAATTATTATTTACATAAAGATGCATTGGCGGATAAACAGGGAAGATACAAAAAATATATGCCCGAAATAAAGCCTACGCTACCCAAACAAATTCAGGTCTTTTGCATTGTTCCTTATAATCTTATATTAGATAAATGCAAACACTGCTTACCTCGGTACAAATGCGCAAGGCGGATGAGTTTACAATTGCCAACAAGCCAATTGCTTCCATCGATTTAATGGAAAAAGCCGCACGGGCCTTCGTGCAAAGTTTTCTGAAAAATGAATTTGATGCCAAAAAAAACATTGCGGTTTTTTGTGGAAAGGGAAATAATGGAGGCGACGGCTTAGCAATTGCTCATTTGCTTTTGAATAATGGATGCGAAAATGTCAAAGTTTATATTGTAAATTTTAGCGAGAAACAAAGTCCTGATTTTACGATTAATTTACAGCGGATAGATGAATCGAAGTGCAAAAAAGTTATTGTGAATAAACCAGCAGATTTAAAATCTATTAAAACTGATATTGTGATAGATGCAATCCTGGGTTCTGGTTTAAATAAACCGCTTACCGGCGATTACGCTGATTTGGTTAATTTCATTAATAAGCTAAATAAAAAGATTTATTCGGTTGATGTCCCTACCGGATTCCCTCCTGAGGGCGATATAGCTGCTGAATATAACGGAATAAAAGCCTACAAAACGATAAGTTTTCAGCGCCCCAAAATTAACTTCTTTTTTCCAGAATCGGCATTAGCTACCGAAAAATATGAAGTTGTTGATATCGGTTTGGATGAAAATTTTATCCAAAAGCAGGTGTCGGATTTTTATCTGCTTCAAGAAAGCGACGTCAATTTAATTTTTAAGGAAAGAAAATCATTTACCCATAAAGGAACTTATGGCCACGCTCTAATCATCGCTGGCAATACGAACACCATGGGCGCAGCGCTGCTTACATCCATGGCCTGCCTGCATGCGGGAGCAGGTTTAACCACTGCTTGCATACCTGCAAGTGGCTTAACAGCGCTAAACACTGTGCTGCCCGAAGTCATGGCGTTGCCCAGAAATGAACATACGCGAATTGAAAATCCTGAAAAATACCAGTCTATCGCTATTGGGCCGGGCTTAGGCATTTCCGCAGAGAATGAAAAATTGCTGGAGCAACTAATATTTGCTAAACAACCTTTAGTAATTGATGCCGATGGCCTGAACATACTTTCCGAAAGACGGGATCTGTTGAAAAAATTACCTGAAAATTCTATTTTAACTCCTCATGTAAAGGAGTTCGACAGATTATTTGGCGAACATTCTAACTGGTGGTTAAGGGTGCAAACGGCAAGGGATAAAGCTAAAAGCATGAAAATTGTTATCGTAATAAAAAATCAATTTACTTTCATCTGTTCACCAACAGGGCAGGTTTTTATCAATGATACAGGAAATCCTGCGATGGCCCAAGGTGGAATGGGCGATGTGCTGACCGGCGTTATCGTTGCGTTTCTTGCTCAAAAGTATACAGCTCTGGATGCCGCAATTTTAGCATGTAACCTTCATGGCCGGGCAGGAGATAGGCTTGCCCGAGAAAGTGTCGCGGTAAGTGCATCGGAGGTTGCAAAACAGATTCCTTTAGTAATGAAACAGCTTGCAAATACAAAAACGGCTTGAAGCGGAATTTAAAGTTTCTTTTTCAATCAAATCACCAAGCTAACAATTTGTTTATTTGGTATTAACGAATTAGCCGATATCTTTATGGCAGCGGAAACCTAATAAAAACTAAACTATGGACACAAAAAGAGAATACACTTTAACCGAACTGATACAGGAATCAGCAGAAAACCCAAGCGAAAATGATTTTTTCGAACTTGAAAAGCCTGCGATGCTGGAAGTAAATCTTAAGAATCAAAAAATAATGGCCAAGGCAGGCTCAATGGTTGGCTACGTTGGTAGTATTGATTTCAAACGAGAAGGCTTATTAAGTAAAGGTTTGGGTGGTTTACTAAAGAAAGCAATTTCCGGTGAAGGCACATCCCTTATGCATGCCGCCGGAACAGGTAAATTATACCTGGCTGATGAAGGTAAAAAAGTTAAAATCATTAAACTTCAAAACGAATCTATTTTTGTAAACGGTAACGATGTTTTGGCATTAGAAGGCACAATTACAAACGAAATTAAAATGCTGAAAAGCATTGCCGGTATGATGAGTGGCGGGCTTTTCCAGGTCAGGTTATCTGGAACTGGCTATATTGCGATAACTACTCACGGCGAACCTTTGCTGTTAAAGGTAAGTGCTAATCAACCCGTTTATACGGATCCAAATGCAACGGTAGCCTGGTCAGAACACCTTTCTCCAAATATTAAAACCAATTTAACTTTTGGTTCTTTTATTGGCAGAGGAAGTGGAGAATCCTTTCAGCTAGAATTTTTTGGAGAAGGCTGGGTATTGGTTCAACCTTATGAAGAAGTAAAATACGTTCAAAAATCTTAAAAGCAAAAGGCTCGGATTTTCTAAAATCCGAGCCTTTTTTTTATTTTAAAAGTAGCCTAAACACCACCCATTACGGTTAACTTTTCCATGGTAGGGTTAATGCTTCCACCCATTGGTTCCAGGGTTACCGCAAAAGCCTGTGCTTCTTGTATGGCTTGCATCTTTTTCAGCGCATCATTCGAAGTAGAATCAGTTTTACCAAATACGCCCAAACTTACCGGTTTGCCGTTAACCAACGCCCAAAGTTGGTATTCATGTGTATCATCTGCTTTGGGCAAATCCATGGCAACGTAGTTAATTAACACCGACTTATCTTTCTTATTCCAGTAAACATTCATTTTAGACTTCGGACTAAAAGCTTGTCCTGCCATGCGAATAGTTGCCCATTCTTTACTGTCATTCATGGCAACCATATTATTTAGTCCGTTGTTATCAAACTCCAGCTGCTTAACTACGCCGGCAAACTTCTGCTTATCTAAATTTAAGCTGGCAATCTGGTCGTGCGCATCATTCAGTTTATTATAAGTAATAAACAGTGCCGCGGTACTAACTACCAACAAAGCAACACAGGCAACTAAAGCATATCTCAATGTGCGTACCCGTCCGTCGCTACCATCTAAACGAACAATTCTTGGGCCTTCTTCTTCAAACTGGGTTTCAGAAACCGTTTCAAGCTCATCATCCTCACTTATACCCAATTTCTCAAACAACTTAATTTCTAAATCTGCAGGAGGCTGAATGGCATTTTGTAATGCATATTGTTCCATAGCCTGCTCAATTGCAGCTATTTCATCCCGCACTTCAACATGCCGGGATGCCATTTCTTCAACCTGCAACGTTTCCTCAGGTGATAAATCACCTAAAACGTACAGCTCAAGTACTCCAGATTCTATATATGCTTTTAAATTTTCCACGCTCAATTAAAACTCCTTCTCAATTCTATAATGGCCAGTCTGATCCGGGTTTTAACCGTTCCTAAAGGCAAATTTAACTTTTCTGCAGCCTCTACATGTGTAAAGCCTTTATAATAAACTAAATCGAGAACAGACTGTAAATCAGGTTTTAAATTCTCTACAAGTTGCTTTACACCCATTACATCCGGGTTAAAAGTTACCTTGTTTTGTTCATCAACGAAACTTACGTTATTTTCTATATCTTGGTTTTTGAGTGAATTCTTAAAATCCTTAGAACGAAGCTTATCGATAGAAAGATTACGGGCTATGTTCATCATCCATGTGAATAAACGGCCCTTGGTATTATCATAGTGTGAGGCCGATTGCCAGATTTTAACAAACGTTTCCTGCAAAACATCTTCGGCTAATTCGGTATGGGTAATTATACGGGAAATAACGCCATACAGAGCTGACGAATACATACTGTACAATGTTTTTAGTACAACAGGATCTTTCGATTGCAGTGCTAAAACAAGTTCAGGCTCGGTTAGGGTTAATTTTTTAAATGCAGTCACTTTGGTTACTAAGATACAATCTTCAACACATAAAGCAAAAAATTGTTTTATAAAGCTATTCCTGTTTAGAATGCGATTTATAAAAGTATTTTAAAGAACAATCAAATCAAAGGTGCTAAGCAATCCCTTCAATTGGAAATAAGTGTTTTTCTGCATGATAAGATGAACGGACAAGCGGTCCGCTTTCTACATATTTTAAGCCTTTTGCAAGGCCCACTTCATTATACATTGCAAAAGTATCAGGATGAATCCAATCTACCACCGGATGGTGATTACGCGTTGGCTGAAGGTACTGCCCTAAGGTTAAAATGTGCACTCCATTTGCCACTAAATCATCCATCGCTTCAAAGATATCCTCATCTGTTTCGCCCAGTCCAAGCATAATGCCGGTTTTAGTCCTCAATCCAAATTCAGAAATTCTTTTTAAGGCTTCCAAACTTCTGTCATATTTCGCCTGGATACGTACCTGTCTGGTTAAACGTTTAACGGTTTCCATATTGTGCGAAACCACTTCCGGGCGTTCCTCTAAAACGCGGTATAAATTATCCCATTGTCCTTTAAAATCGGGGATCAAGGTTTCTAACGTGGTAACAGGACTTTCTTTGCGAATGGCCTGGAGCGTTTCGGCCCAGATAATTGAACCACCATCTTTTAAATCATCGCGATCTACCGACGTAATTACGCAATGTTTAACGCCCATCAGCTTTACCGAATTGGCAACCCGATTTGGCTCATCAACATCCACAGCAAGCGGCCTGCCAGTTGCAACCGCACAAAATGAGCAGCTACGGGTGCAGATATTTCCTAAAATCATGAAGGTTGCCGTACCAGCGCCCCAGCATTCGCCCATATTAGGGCAATTTCCGCTTTCGCAAATGGTATGCAACTTATGTGTATCTACCAAACTGCGAACTTGCGCATATTCTTTTCCAACAGGCAATTTAACACGCAACCAATCTGGTTTGCGTTTAACTTCTGTAACAGCAGGTACAACTGGTAAATCAATCATGATACAAAGTTAAGGATTAGGATTGAAATCTTGTAACGTTGAAATGTTTGGCTGTTGTAATAATGCACCAGCTTTATCTTGCCATTAATTACGGACATATTGTATAACACGTTTAGAACCAAAATTTGGAAAGGTGCTGTAATGCTATTGGGTTTGGTTCGGTCCGTCTTTTCGCTATATCCCCAACGAAAAATGTTGGGGGATGCCGATGCAATACGGTTTAGGTGGCTAATGCTCTAGAAACAATCAAATCATAGCGGAATATCGTAAAGTTTATGGAATGAGAGTTTATCCCAGTAACCCCGCTGCAAAATAATTTTGTCATGCTCAATTTTGAAAAAGCCGCAACCTCTTAAACCCTTTGGGTCCTGCCATTCCATAATGGCCCAATCACCATCTTCAAAAATATTTACCGGCTTACAAACCATTTCGGCATTTGCAAATTCTGCTTCAAACATTTTTTTAATTGCATATTTTCTCTCAACAGCTTCATTCGCAACCTGATGATTTACCGCAGAATCATCGTATAAGTCAATTAATGTTTCTAAATCTGCAGCATTAAATGCTTTAATCCACAGTTCTAAAATCTCCTTTGGCTTCATATATATTGCTTTAAATCAATTTCAAACACTTTCTCTTCCTTTTATCTATTCTAAACGTAATTTATCATAAAACTAACAACTTCGATGCACTGGTGTTAAACCTGCGTTAATTTTCCAAATATTCAACATTTTGAAACAGTCCTAAAACTCCGTTAGGCAATTACTTGCCAATTGCCGTTGCCTTGTAATAAGTAGCTTGATTACAAAGATGAACCTACAAATGCTGTTGTTTCTTTTTCTAAAACTTTCCTGATTATGACCATGTTTTTAAATATAATCGAAAGCAAACAATACATCAAAATCATTAGTTATAAAATGAATCAAAATCACAGAATTAAACTTTTGATGTTAAAGTTTGGTGCTAATGTTAAAGTTTATTAACAGAATCTAATATTTCGGCAATTTTTCGACTATTAATTGCTTAAAAATTCGTGACATATTTAAAATGTTCTAAATTTGTAATTCCTTTCATATAAGATGACTAAAAAGAAAAAGACAGTTGGTAAAACTGACGCAGATGTAATTTTAATAGGAGCGGGCATAATGAGTGCAACGCTTGGTGTTTTATTAAAAGAATTAGAGCCTAATTTAAGTATAGAAATTTACGAGCGACTTGATATCGCAGCCGCAGAAAGTTCTGATGCATGGAACAATGCCGGTACTGGCCATTCTGCTTTTTGCGAATTGAATTATACGCCCGAGAAAAAAGATGGTACAGTCGAAACCAAAAAGGCTGTTCAAATCGCAGAGCATTTCGAGGTTTCCAAGCAGTTCTGGGCATATCTTATAGAAAAAAGTTTAGTTTCAAGTCCCGAGAATTTTATCCGTAAAATTCCGCACATGAGTTTTGTGTGGGGCAAAAAAAATGTAGATTACCTTAAAAAACGCTATGATGCATTACAGAAATGTGATTTGTTTAGCGATATGCAGTACACCGAAGACACTGAAACGGTTAAGAACTGGGCGCCCTTAATTATGGAAGGCCGTAAAAAAGGTGAAAAAGTGGCGGCTACAAAAATGGATCTTGGTACGGATGTAAATTTCGGTTCGTTAACCCGCGACATGTTTAACCACCTAAAAAGCCAGCCTAATGTAAGTCTGTTTTTCAACCACGAGATTCGCGATTTGAAAAAAAACAAAGACAATAACTGGAGCATTAAAGTGAAAGATTTAGAAAGCGGAGATAAACGCAAACGGGTTGCGAGATTCGTTTTTATCGGCGCTGGCGGTGGTTCGTTGCCTTTGCTCGAAAAATCTGACATTCCTGAAGGAAAAGGTTTCGGCGGTTTCCCGGTTAGCGGCCAGTGGTTAAAATGTACAAATGAAGAAATTATCGCCAAGCACCATGCTAAAGTTTATGGAAAAGCAGCAGTAGGTGCGCCACCGATGTCGGTTCCACATTTGGATACAAGGATGATTAATGGCAAACAGGCACTACTTTTTGGTCCTTATGCCGGTTTCTCTACGAAGTTTTTAAAAAACGGGTCATTCCTTGATTTACCAAAATCAATTAAATTCAATAACATTCGCCCAATGCTCTCTGCGGGTTTACATAACCTTGATTTAACAAAATATTTAATTGAGCAGGTAAGGCAATCGCCAGAAGATAGGCTAGAGGCTTTGAAAGAATATTTGCCTACAGCAGAGTTAAAAGATTGGGAACTTGAATATGCCGGACAACGCGTTCAGGTTATAAAAAAGGACGAGAAGCAAGGCGGAATTTTAGAATTTGGCACAGAAGTGGTAAGTGCCTCCGACGGTTCTATCGCGGCTTTATTGGGTGCATCACCAGGCGCATCAACCGCAGTTTCCATCATGCTCGATTTGTTGGACCGTTGTTTTAAAGAAGATTTGGCAACTCCGGAATGGCAGGCGAAAATCAAAGAAATGATACCAACTTATGGCAAGGCTTTGGCGGATGACGCAGCGCTTTGCAAAGCCACAAGAACCAGAACTTCGAAAGTTTTGAAAATAGAAACGGCTTAAATCAAATAGCCACAGATTAACAGTTAAGAAAACCCTGTTCATCTGTGGCTACAAATATATGGCTTATATGATTTGCTGTAAAAAGCAGATCCTTTTTTACCTTAAACGAAAAAACTAGGCAGCTATAACCTCTGCAACTTCTTCAGCAGAGATATCACTATGTGATGATTCCAGAATACATTCGCCACCTTTAATTAATAAAATTTGCGGCGATTGATGTGCTACCTGAAAAACTTCGGCAATTGCGTTTGAGATTTCCCGGTAGGCGATTAGATCAAGAAAATACAATTTGGTATCTTCAGGAATCACATCCCAATCCATTTCGAAATTTTTCCTAGCCATCATGCTGATTGAGCACCGTGTGCTGTGCTTGAAAATAAGGCTGAAACCGCTTGCGTTTTTTATTTCATCAAGCTGATCAATTGAAGTTAAGTTAACCCAAGTCATGATTTTTGTATGTATTTATAGGCTTAACAAGTTCCAGAACATAATGTTCTGCAAATGACCTAAAAATGAGAAAAGAAAAATTAGTTTCTTCTGCGTTTACCTTCAGGATACGAACTATATGCAGCGCATAGTTTCGATGAGCAAGATTCTAAAATAGTAATGGTGCAAAACACCGCCAATAATAAGATGGCAACTTTCTTCATCAGATATGATTTTATAATTCTAAAGTTACAACTTTTTATTAAAGGCAAGCTAAATATTTGCAGAAAATTCTGCCATTTTAATCGCGGTTATTGCTGCCTCATCGCCTTTGTTGCCGTGCTTACCACCTGCACGATCTTGCGCTTGCTCCAGATTATTGGTTGTTAAAACACCAAAAATAACAGGTTTACTATATTTTATGCCAACATTAGTTAAGCCTTGCGCTACTGCATCACAAATAAAATCGAAGTGTTTAGTATCACCTTGTATTACACAGCCAAGACAGATTACCGCATCTAAGTCTGCTTTTTTGCTCAGTAAAATCTCTGCGCCACCCGTTAATTCGAAACTACCCGGAACCGCCAGTGAAGTTATGTTTTCTGCGGCTACGCCGTTATTTAGCAAGGTTTGTAAAGCACCGTTATATAATGCGCCGGTAATTTCAGCGTTCCATTCGGCAACGATAATTCCAAATTTATAGTTTGCACCATTAGGCACAGTTGTGTGAGAAAAATCTGATAAATTTTTTAATTGACTTGACATGCGGCAAAGATAGGGCTAAGGATGGAATTTAAAAGCAGCTAATGTTTAAAAGTTGTCAGTTTATCAAATCAGTTGTATGCCGCCATATGTTGCGCCAATCGGTATTGCTTTTTCGCCTATCCAAATCTGACTTCGATCGAACTTTGTTATTTTATTTTTGGCTACAATGAAGGCTCTGTGGCAACGGATAAAATCGTTTTTCGGAAGCATTTCTGCCAGATCATTTATTGTTATTCTTGAACTGAGCAATCTGCCGTTAAGCTGAAGCTGTGTGTAATTTCCGGAAGCTTCAACATACAGGATTTGCTCTAATTCAACTTTAATTTGTTCATAACCATCTTTTACAAAAATATGGGCAGATTTGCTCTCACGCTTTTGGTTTCGCAGATTAAAGAGTTCCTGCGCCTTGTTGCAGGCTTTTAAAAAACGCGATAGTGAAAAAGGTTTTAACAAATAATCAACAGCATCAAGTTCAAAACTCTGCACCGCATGTTCCGTATAAGCGGTGGTAAAAATCACCATCGGTGGGTTACTCAAGCTTCGTAGAAAATCTATCCCGCTGATATCCGGCATTTTAATATCGAGGAAAATTAAATCAATTTTATTGGCCTGCAAATATGCTATTGCTTCAAAAGCATTCGTAAATGAAGCTTTCAGATCTAAAAAGGGCACTTTCGAAGCATGTAGCCTGATAATATCCAGCGCTATTGGTTCATCATCGATTGCAATGGCAGTCATTAATTAAGGGTATAAAATGGTTTAATCAAGCTGTAAAGTTAAATGAATAAAAAATTCTTTTGCGCTTTCACGAATAATCAGTTCGTGCCTGCCGTAGTATAGAAGTGTTAAGCGTTGTTTAACATTTTCTAAACCAATACCACTTTTTAACTTTTCCGGGTCGTTATCGGCCTTCAAATGTATGCTGTTATGCACATCGAAATAAAGGGTTTTTTCTTTTGTTTGAAGCGTGATTTTAATGTGCGATGATTGCTGCAAACTTATACCATGTTTAAAGGCATTTTCTACAAATGGAATCAGCAACATGGGCGTAATCTGCAGGTTGTTTAATTGTTCATCAATTTGGGTTTCGATTTTTATATCCGCGGAGCGTGATGTGCGCAGTTTTTGCAGGTCGATGTAGTTATTAAGGTATTCTACCTCACGGGTAAGCGAGATTTTATCCTGCATATTTTCATGTAACATAAAACGCATCATGTCGCCAAGTTTTTGTATCCCTTCGCCGGTGCGTTCGGCATTCTCCTGCAAGGCGGTTCCAAAAAGGGTGTTTAAAGCATTAAAAAGAAAATGCGGGTTTATCTGTGATTGTAAAAAACTTAAACTTGCATCAGATTTTCCGAGCTCGGTTTTTAGTGAAGTTATTTCTGTTCTGTTGGCAAGGCGCCTTTTATAAATAAACCACGATAAGGGTGCGCTGATTATTAATTGCGTTGGCATGTGGAATAGAAAGACGATGAAGAACATTTCTATGCGCCAGATAAATAGCGTTGAAATTAAACCGAGTGGCACTGCAAGTAAAATTGAGATGAAAAACACTTGCCAGAAAAACACTTTGAAGGGCTTTTCCTTCGCGAAATTTTGAGGAAGGAGCGTGTAAATAGAATAGATTACTATGCCAATTGCTGAGAAAATTACAAGCGTCCAACAGATACTGAGTTCAATTGCAGAGTTGCTCGATATCCAAAGGAGCAGGCCAACAAACCAAAACCCAAGTCCGAACCCGATATCTACCTTCATTTGGGTTTCTTCATCAGCGTTTTTTCCTTTAGTTTCGGATAAGTATTTTATGAAAGCTTTAATGAGCGAATAAGCAGAGATGATAACGATAGACCACATGCTGTAAACGTAGCCCCGAAAAAAGATTCTGTTGTAGGCATGTTGTAAATCATCGTAATCAAATAAAGTGTAGGCTTCGAAATAGGTTTTGCAAATGCTAAAAACCAGTCCGCCGATTAAAAACAAGGCTGCAAGGAATAAACTGTTTGCCAGCACATTTTGCTTTTTCAAAAATGCGGGCATAATTAGGAAGTTTATTGCCAGAAAAGTGAGGTAAAGAATGGAAAAGCGAAACAGTTCGGGTACCAGATAATTCGAAAAGTAAGAATACGTAATCTTCTCGCTTAAGAAATAGTAGTAATTCTCGTTGCGTATTCTGGCATCAGCGCCGGAAATAAGTAAAATAACAACTAAAATATAGAGTGCGGTAGATATCCAGAACTCAACTTTTCGTAAATCTTTAAAATCCATTTTGTTTTTTTTTGGTGATGCAATTTTACTAATGAAGATTAAAAAACTTTTTAAAATGTGATGGAACATTAAAAAAATGTGATGAATTAGCTGCATTTGATAGAATAGGAACTTCCTGGCTTTTCTCCATTGGTTATCCATTCAATTGCCACAAAGCCTTTCATTCGAAATTCAATTCCTATCTTTGAACAAAAAAGAATATAATGACCGTATACGGAATACCAAATTGCAACACTGTAAAAAAATCTTTGGATTGGTTAAAAGCGCATAAAATTGACTTCGAATTCCATGATTTTAAGAAGAAGGGAATCAGTGAAGAAAAATTAAGCCAATGGTGCAAGGTATTTGGATGGGAAACCGTATTGAACAGGAAAGGCTTAACCTGGAAAAAGCTTACTAAAGAAGAGCAGGTTGGAATTGATACCGAAGAAAAAGCAATTCAATATTTAATTCATAATACCAGTGCTATTAAACGCCCGGTTATCGAAAAGGATGGTCATGCAATTTTAATTTCTTTTGATGATAACACTTATGCGGAAACACTTGGCTAACACCATTGTTTAATGTTAAAGTTTGTTAAAACCAAACTCGGTTATTTAAACTAATATACTTTTGACTATGCATAAGCTGATTATCTTTCTATTTCTAGCCATTCCTTTTGGCGTATTTGCGCAATCGAGTGTAAGTACGGGTACAATTTACGATTTCTCTAAAAAATCCAACTCTTTACCCGGTGTAACAATCAGAAACCTGAATAGCAAAAAGATAACATCCGCAAGCGCCTCTGGCAAGTTTACAATTGCAGCCAATACAGGCGATTTGCTGGAATTTTCTTTGGTGGGCTACATCACCGATACATTATATTTAACTAATTTGCTGCCTAAAACCATTTACATGGTTGAGCGGAATACAAATTTGGGCGATGTAAACATTCGGGGAGCCAAAATAAATAAAGAAATACTCTCGCCAGATCCAATGGCAGAAAAGTACACGTTAATGGGTACTGGAGGCAATCTTGAACGCAAGAAAATGACGGACAAGGTTGGTGGTTTAAGCATGAATCTGGGCTATGGTAAATATCGGCGCCAGCAACGAAAAGAAGCGGAGTTTGAGGAGCGGGAGCGGTATCTTGCAGAAATAGACCGGAATTTTAACGAAAAATCAATCAGCAATCTTCTTAAACTGGAAGGGCAGGACTTGAAAAACTTTATGATTCTTTACCGTCCATCTGTATTGAAAGTACAGTCGGAACGCCCTTTTAAATATTCATACTACATTGTTCAGGCTTATCATGCCTGGTTAAAGTTATCGCCTGCAGAAAGAAAAATGCAGGATTTGCCAGCATTGAAAAATTAAAATCAGTTAATACAATTGCCGCCAATGCAGGCCTTAACATCTTGTAAAGTAACATTATAAGCACAAAGAATACACTTTGTGCTTATTTTTTATATTTGCCGCCAAATAAATACATATTATGACTATCAGACTAAACAAATTTATCACTTCGTGTTTTGTTTGCCTGGCTTTTGCGTTTTCTGCATCGGCTCAGCAGGCTTCTACACCGGCCACTCCTCCAACAACAAACTATAGCCCTGCCGAAGCATTCGGGCCACTATTTTATACCCAAAATGGTAACGAATTTCGTTCTGCAAATGGTGCTCCAGGTGCGAAATACTGGCAAAATCGCGTAGATTATAACATCACTGCAAGTCTTGATGAAACTAAAAGCATGGTAAACGGAACAGTTACCATTACTTATAAAAACAATAGTCCGGATAAATTACCGTATTTATGGTTACAGCTAGATCAGAATACTTTTAAAGAGGGTTCTCGCGGGCAGCAGGTTACGCCGGCCCGCAGCCGTTACGGTGCGCAGGGCGAAAAATTTGATGGCGGATATAAAATTAATAATGTTAGCGTTTCGCAAAAAACCGCTGCGGTTAAATTCACATCAATTGTTGAAGATACCAGAATGCAAATTCGTTTAGCGCAGCCCCTGGCTGCAAATGGAGATGTAGTAACCATTAAAATGGATTATTCTTACATCGTTCCTAAAGAAGGTTCGGATAGAACCGGGCATTTAACGACTCAGAATGGTGAAATTTTTGCCATTGCACAATGGTTTCCACGCATGTGTGTGTATGATGATGTTTTGGGTTGGAACACTTTGCCATACTGGGGCGGAGGCGAATTCTATTGTGAATATGGTGATATAACCTATGCAATTACCGCTCCTGCAACACACATAGTTATGGGTTCTGGTGAGTTGTTAAACCCGCAGGAAGTGTTTACCGCCGAGCAGTTAAAAAGATGGAATGCCGCTAAAGCGAGCGATGCAACTGTTCATATCCGTGCTGCAGAAGAGGTAACTGATCCAAAATCCCGCCCGGCAAAAGACAAACTGACCTGGAAATTCAAAATTATGAATGCCAGAGATGCTGCCTGGGCATCATCAAAATCATTTGTTTTAGATGCCGCTCGTATTAATTTCCCGAGTGGAAGAAAAGGCCTTGCCGTTTCCGCGCAACCGATTGAAAGTAATGGAGTAGATGCATATGGCCGCGGGGTTGAATATGTAAAATCTACCATCGAACACTATTCTACCAAATGGTTCGAATATCCTTATCCCATGGCCGTTAACGTAGCTACAAATATTGGCGGTATGGAATATCCCGGGATTGTATTTTGCGGCTGGAAAGCTAAAAAAGCAAGTGCATGGGGCGTAATCGACCATGAATTCGGACACTCGTGGTTCCCGATGATTGTGGGCTCGAATGAGCGTAAATACGGCTGGATGGACGAAGGTTTTAATACTTTCATCAACGGTATTTCAGCTCAGAGTTTTAACAATGGCGAGTATAAACCACGCCCGACAGATATGAACCGTATTGGTAAAGCAGTAATTGGTAACCCAGCAATGGAAAACATTATGCTTATGCCTGATGGAATGGCAGAAAGAAATATTGGTATTAACCTTTACAGCAAACCAGGATGGGGCTTAAATATTTTAAGAGACCAGGTACTGGGCGAAGACAGATTTGACTACGCTTTCCGCCAGTATATAAAGAACTGGGCATTTAAACACCCAACACCTTTTGATTTCTTTCGTTCGATGGAAAATGGTGCAGGTGAAGATTTAGCTTGGTTTTGGAGAAGCTGGTGGTTAAACAATTGGAAAATGGACCAGGCAATCGGTAATGTACAAGCCGTTAAAACCGACGGAAACATTACAGCCTATACCATTCAGGTAAACAATCTGGAAAAAATGCCAATGCCAATTATCCTTCAGGTTAAAACTAAAAGTGGTAAAACGGATATCATAAAACTTCCGGTTGATGTTTGGATGAAAAATACAAGCTGGACTGTACGTTATCCAACAAATGAAGAAGTTACATCAGTAATTTTAGATCCAAATAAAGTCTTGCCAGATTTAAATCCTGATAACAATAGCTGGACAGCTCAATAATTTTAACGGTACAATTCTTATTCAAAAGCCATTCTGTTTGCAGAATGGCTTTTGTTTTTAAGGGGCAAATGGTTAGGTTGCATTATGGAAGGAAATCGCCAGAACGTATTTGAAGCTTACAATGAAATTGGAGATTGGTTTGCTGAAAACCGCCCTCAAAATTTAATGGAAAAAGGCTACCTCGATAAACTCATTGCGTTAATCCCGATTAATGGAAGCATCCTTGATGTTGGTTGCGGAACAGGTTTGCCGATTTTAAATTATTTTCAGGATAACGGTTTCAACGTAACCGGTGTAGATGCAAGTGAGAAAATGCTTGGGCTGGCAAAGAAAAATTTACCATTGGCAGCTTTTATTTTAGCTGATATGCGGGAGTTATCATTACCAAAAAAATATGATGCTGTGGTTGCCTGGCATAGTTTTTTTCATTTGCCTGCTGCAGACCAAACAAGAATGTTTGCTGTGTTTGAACAGCATTTAAAACCAAAAGGGATTTTACTTTTTACCTCCGGAACGAAAAAAGGAGAGGCTTGGGGTTTGAACGGCGGAGTGAATTTATTTCATGCATCTTTAGATAGCGCTGAATACGAGTTGCTGTTAGAAAGGCATAATTTCAGCGTCTTGTCGCATACAATTGATGATCCCGCCTGTGGAAACGCAACTGTTTGGATGGCTCAATATAAATCGCTTTAATTTATTATTTGATATAACTTTGCAAACATGATTGAACAGCAAAAGAATAATCCCCTGCATGGCATTACTTTAGAAAAGATAGTAACCGATTTACAGCTTCATTATGGGTGGGAAAAATTGGGTTCGTTAATTAAAATTGATTGTTTTAACAATAATCAAAGTATCAAATCAAGTTTAAAGTTTTTACGCAGAATGGATTGGGCCAGAAAAAAAGTGGAAGAACTATACCTAAGTACGTTCAACAAATAGCAAAAGCTACCGTTTTTAAGTGAATCGTTAATTCGCTCAATTTTAATTATCTTTCAAAAGCGCAGACTTTGGTTTAGTCAAAGTAAAAAACAGCCAGATATTTCAAACATAATTACAGCAATCATTTAAAGCACTATTTCTTAACTCCGCAGGCACATAATTATGCTTCGGGTACTGATTTGGATGATAAATCTTAACGCAAACGTTTGTTGTTTTTCAAATTGCGTTATTTTTCTCAGCCAATTCCTCCTTATTTAATTATCCCTCATCTCCTTTTACAAATTAAATCTTCTTAAAACCGGTTAAAAAGCACTTTCGGTTTTAATTAGAATAAATTGGGGCACGTCCTAAATCCTTCAGCATCTGCGAATGTAGCTTGTAGGATTTTTA
Source organism: Pedobacter sp. AC464 (assembly GCF_979253075.1). Taxonomy (NCBI): domain Bacteria; kingdom Pseudomonadati; phylum Bacteroidota; class Sphingobacteriia; order Sphingobacteriales; family Sphingobacteriaceae; genus Pedobacter; species Pedobacter sp. AC464. The sequence goes on along the minus strand of NZ_CEEDBV010000002.1, from coordinate 647,710 downwards.
TATGCTTTGTTGACAAACGTTTGCGTAGTATTTTAAAAGAAAGTGCTATTCGAATGCTATAAATTAGGTTTTTATATGAGGCGATTAACCATTTAACAGTGGTTTTTGTAATTCCTCGCAATAAAATAACCAAATACGTCTTGAGAACCGGAAAACAAACTCTTATCAACAATTTAGCTGCCTATGAGTGAAATTAAACCATTAATGTGAATTCAATAACCTATCAACTAACTAAAAAATACAATATGAAGATTAAATCTTTGCTACTACTTGGAGGAGTTGGCTTGTTATGGCTAAATAAAAGTCAGGCAGCAACTATAATAAGTAACAAAACCAGTCTAGGCCACGCTTATGTAAAAGCAATGCCCGCTGATGATGTAACGATAAAAGGTAAAATAACAGATAAATCCGGGCCTGTTCCGGGTGCAACTGTAACTTTAAAAGCCAACCCTGGCATTGGAACTTCTACCGATGCAGATGGTAATTTCACAATAAAAGTTCCAGCTAATGGGATTCTGGTTGTCAAATCCATGGGTTACAAAACCCAGGAAATCGCAATTCAGGGCAAAACTGTTTTCAATATTTCCCTGGCGGAAGAAGACAACAATCTATCTGATGTGGTTGTTGTTGGCTATTCTTCAAAAAAGCAGGGCGAATTATCAAGTTCAGTATCTGTAATTTCTGCAGAGAAGCTTAAAGGCGTTGCTTCCAACGATGTAATTTCTATGATTCAGGGTAAGGCGCCCGGAGTGGTCGTTTCGTCGGCTTCTGGCGATCCAACATCAGCACCCAACATAACTATTCGTGGTATAAGTAGCATTAATGGGGGCACAGCACCGCTATTGGTTGTTGATGGAAACATTTTGGGTGCTTACGGCTCAGAGGGTGCAACCTACAGCCCAAACGATGTAGAATCTATCACGATTTTAAAAGATGCTGCGGCAACAGGTTTATATGGATCCCGTGCGGGTAGCGGTGTTATCATCGTAACTACGAAAACTGGTAAAGCTGGCGAGGCGAAAATCGAATTTAATTCTGTTGTGGGTTTTAACTCACCATCTACAGGCAATTTCAAACTGATGGATAGTCAGCAATTGTACGATTACCAGAAAACATTTTCAAATCCTAATCCGGCGGTTTTAAATACCGACACCAATTGGTGGGATTTAGCCACGCGGGATGGTATGACGCAAAACTATACCGTGTCAGCATCGGGTGGAACTGAGAAAACACGCTATTATGTAGCCGGAAATTACTATAGAGAGCAAGGTACTGTGGTTAACAACGATAAAAATGCTTACAACTTACGCACAAACTTAAGCAGCCAGTTAACCAAAAAACTTAAACTAAGTTTGTTGCTAAACGGAGTTTTTACCAGGGATAACTATGCAAATAGTAATAGTTTGGGTGATGGCTATTTAAACTTGCCTTTCGATCCGGCGTATAACGTGGATGGTACGCCAATTGACCCAAGGATTACCCCAAGTTGGCTGGGACGCGACGTCGAAAACTTTTTACATTCTACACAATACAATCTTTCGTATGCAAGAAGTTTAAACCTGAGTGCCGATGTAAATCTCGATTATAACATTGTTAAAAATCTAACTTTCTCCAGCTATAACAGAACAACTTTTTACAACACTTTTGCAGTAGATTACTACGATAAAAGGACTAAAGAAGGCGGTGCAACGAACGGTTCTTTGTATAACTCTACCAGCTATAAAAATAGGTTGCTAAGTTCTAACAGGCTGAAATATGAAAATAGTTTTGGCGAAAATCACCTAACTGTTCTTGCCGTTGGAGAGGCCGAAAAATCATATTACGATGAAGCCAACCTAAATGGAAAAAATTTGCCTGCCGGTCGTCCGGTGATGTCCACAGCAACCGATATTATCAGCAATCCATCTGGCGGAACGAATGAGTATAATTTCAGCAAATACCTGAGTCAGGTAGATTATAACTATGCTGGAAAATATTTTGCCATCGCATCATTTGTGCATGAAAATTCATCACGTTTTGGCATAAACAAGAGTGGTGGCGATTTTTATCAATTGGGCGCCTCGTGGATTCTTAGCAACGAACAGTTTTTAAAATCTATTAAAGCGATTAGCTTCCTAAAATTAAGAGCAAGTTATGGTACAACAGGTAATGCGGAAATTGGTGATTATCCATCTTTAGGTCTTTATTCTATTGATACCGGAGCAAGCTATGGAGGTCTTCCCGGCGCAAGTCCATCTCAAAAGGGAAACCCGAATTTAACCTGGGAAAAGCAGAAAACAGCAAATATTGGTTTCGACATTGGTTTCTGGAATCGCATAGATTTAAGTGTCGATTTGTACGACAAGCGTTCTAATGCATTATTATTCTTTGTGCCGCTTCCTTCAACCGAAGGTTATAAAGGCTATTTTGATAATGTTGGCGCTTTAAAAAACAGAGGGTTAGAATTTAACCTGACAACAAAAAACTTTACGGGCGAATTTAAATGGGAAACCAATTTAAACATGGCTTTTAACAGAAATACAATTTTAAAGTTAACGAATGATAAAGACGCTATAAATCCAGGGGGTTCTCAGCCAAGTGCTGTTGGTCGCGATATTTTCGACTGGAAGATGCCAATCTGGGCAGGTGTAGATCCAAATAATGGCGATCCGCTTTGGGAGAAAGTAATTACCGATGCCGACGGCGTAAGCCATATCGCCGTTACAAATACCTACGCACAGGCAACCCGCCAATATACAGGCACTTCTGCTTCCCCAAAATTTACCGGCGGTTTTACCAATACATTTTCTTACAAAGGCTTCTCGCTAAGTGCATTCCTAAATTTTGTTTACGGCAACGAAGTGTATAATAACAGTCGTGCTTATTTCGATAACGATGGCTTGTACGAAAGCTATAATGCGATGGTATTAAAATCGGGTTGGACCAGATGGGAAAAAATCGGAGATGTAGCCACGCATCCAAAACCGGTTTTGGGTGGAAATCACGATTCAAACCAACAATCAACAAGATACCTTGAAGATGGAAGCTACATCCGCTTGCGGAATGTTACGCTGGGCTATCAGATTCCAGAAAACTGGCTGAGTAAGATTAAAATTAGCAGCGCCAGAATTTTTGTAAGCGGCGATAACCTTTGGACAGGCACTAAATTTTCGGGCATAGATCCCGAAGTAAATTTAAGTTCAGGAGTGTCTAGTTTCAGGTATCCACTAAGTAAAAAGGTATTATTTGGTGTAAACATTGGTTTATAGGAGAGCAAAAAATGAAAAAGATTCAATTTAAAATATATACAATAGCAATTGTCTTCGCTTTCGGTTTAGGGAGCTGTAAAAAGGAGGTTAAACCATCAACCGCGATTGACGATCAATCTGCATTAACAAATCCAGGTGATATTGAAACTGCTACCATCGGTACTTACGCAGTACTTAGAAATGCAACTTATGTAAGAAGTGCACACTTTTTAACAGAATATCAGGGCGATAACATCGCTCAGGGCCAGCCTTCTTCTGATGACTTATCGAGGTGTTATCGTTATACGCATATCCCGACAGGAACACATGGTGCCAATTTTTGGAAACAGGCCTACTATGTTATTGTGGCTGCAAATAAAATTATCGCTGCAATACCGGATAATGCTACGGCCGATTTAAAACAGTTAAAGGGAGAAAACCTATTTCTTAAAGGGATGATGGAATTTAACCTCGTGCGTGTGTTTGGGCGCCCTTATGTTCAGGGCAACGGGGCTAATCCTGGCGTTCCAATCTTGAAAGAGGGAACAAACGCAACCTCGCCGTCAAGAAATACTGTAAAGGAGGTTTACGATGCAGCACTTTCAGATTTGTTGAAATCTGCAGAACTTATGTCTGTAGCTAAATCAGATATTTTCGCCTCGAAAGAAGTTGCCTATGCGCTGTTATCCAGAGTTTATTTAAACATGGGTGATAATGCTAATGCGATTAAATACGCTGATTTGGTTATCAGTTCTGGTCGCTATAAATTATTACAGGGCGCAGATTATGGTAGCTATTTCACCAAAACACCTGAAGCAAATGCTGAAACTATTTTTGCCATTCGTTACACCAAAACTGAAGATCAGGATTTTGGCGCAATCGGCTCAATGTATTATAGCGGTACTCCAGGCGCTTTGTCTACGCCTGGTGCGCAGGGAAATACGGGTTATGGTGAAATTTATGCTTCGCAACAATATGTGACCGAACTCGATAAAAACCCGGCAGATTTAAGGCATAGTTTTATTGCACCTTATAAAATTAACGGCGTACAGCAGGTAAACACTAAAATCTCGCCGAATGTGCCAATGTATTACGTAACAAAATACAATCTGCAGGAAGGGATTGCCAATTTAAGTTCGCCGGTTTACCTACGCCTGGCAGAAATGTATTTAAACAAGGCCGAGGCCAACGCTAAATTAGGAAATGTGCAACTGGCCTTAGATGATGTAAACATCATTCGTTCCCGTGCCGGCATCCCGGCTTTAACGGTTTCGGCTATCTCGGCAGGAAAAACCATCCTGGATGTTGTTTTGGACGAGCGCAGACTGGAGTTTGCTTTCGAAGGACAGCGGGCTTACGATTTGTTTAGAAATAACAAACCAATGAGCAGAAACTACCCAGGAACACATGCACTTAACAACACGCCAAACACCAATATAACCCAAACAATTTTGCCTACCGATGCAAGGGTTATTTTCTACGTTCCACAATATGAGATTGATAATAATAAAAATCTTACTCAAAATCCTTAATACGAGAAATTATGAAAAGAATATTTAGTCTATTAATCGCCCTAAGTTTTTTTACTGTAATGTTAGCCTGCAAAAAAAGCGGGCAAAACGAAAAGAATACCTTTAAGCCTCGCCCGGCCGTGATTGAAACAAGTATAGCTATTCCTGTTCAGGGAAATAGTTTTGTAACGCAATCAGTCGCCGGGGCAACCGAAACTATTGGTTCAACACTGTCTAACTGGAAAAATAACACTAGTGTAATTAGCACCTATTTTAAGGTTGGCCAGGCCGGTAAGTTTAACCTCGCAATTAAAGGAAGTGTAATTAGTGGTAAAAGTCTAGTAAAACTAACTGTTAACGGTACTTCGTTTGAAGTGACTTTGAGTGGCACTACAGCTGCGGTATATCCAGCCGGAATCGTTGATATTACAACTCCAGGCTATGTAAAAGTTGATTTACAGGGCGTCAGCAAAGACGGTGTTACATTTGCAGAAGTTTCAGATATTATGGTGGGCGGAACTGCTGCTTCAAGCAATCTGCAATACGCAAGTGTTAGTGCCGATAATCAGTTTTATTGGTCAAGAAGAGGGCCATCCGTTCATTTAAACTATACCGCTCCTGCCGGTAATAACGAATGGATGTATAACGAATTAACTGTGCCGGCAGGTCAGGATAATATCGGGTCTTACTACATGTCGAATGGTTTCAATGGTGGATATTTTGGTATTCAGGTTAAGTCGGCAACCGAACGGTGGGTGTTATTTTCGGTGTGGGATGCCGATTCTGGTGGTAAAACACTATTGACCAGCAAAGGTGCAGATGTTGTGAATGGTAATTTTGCAGGCGAAGGTACCGGTGGACAAAGCTATTTGGTCTACAACTGGAAAGCCGGGAATACCTATAAATTTCTAACCCAAATAAAGCCAGATGGCGCAGGTAACACCCTGTATTCATCTTGGTTTTTTGCGCCCGAACTTGGCGTATGGAAATTTATGGCCACTTTTAAAAGGCCCGCTACAAATACTTATGTTGCAGGCTTAAACTCTTTCCTCGAAAACTTTAATGTCGATTTAGGTTATACCGGACGTAAGGCTTTATACAACAACATGTGGGTAAGAAACACCGCTGGTGTTTGGGCAGAAATAAGCGCAGCCAGATTTAGCTGCGACCCAACCGGAACAACACAGCAACGCATGGATTTTAAAGGTGGTGTAGAAGACGGCAAATTTTACCTTCAAAATGGTGCATTCTTTAACGATTTTGTTCCGAACAACACCAACTTTACCCGCACGGCCACAGGCATTGCACCATCCGTAAACTTAACTGCTTTACCAACTAATTAGACAACAAAATGACAACAATAAAATTCTCTGGCTTATTGATTTTACTCTCGATATTGGGTGTAGTCAGTTCCTGCAAAAAAGATAAAAGTCCTGAGCTTACGTCTAACCTTGAAGAAACCGTTCTGGATAGATCTGCCTGGACCATAACAGCGTCAAGCGAACAGTTAACCGGCGAAAATACTGGTCTTGCGACTGCGGTTTTAGACGGCGATATAAATACCATCTGGCATAGCAATTATGCGGGCGCACAAACTGCTTATCCACATTGGTTGCTCGTTGACATGAAAAAGCCGATTGTAATTACCCAGGTTAATTTAACGGCAAGACAGAACAGCGTTAAAGGCTTTACAAAATTTAAACTCGAAGGCAGCGTTGATGGAACGACTTTCATAAATATTGGCGAGTTTACCTTTAATCCGGCATTAGCCACCGAACAAGCTTTTACAATCAGTCCGGCGAGAAATGTGCGGTTTGTAAAATTGACTGCATTGGAAAAAGCGGCCACGCAAACCGGCTCTATTACGTTTTTAGCAGAGTTGAGTGTGAAGGGCCTGCAAGAACGGGTACCAATTACTGATGTGGCTTTGGACAAGGCCGGCTGGACGGCAACGGCATCGAGCGAAGTAAACTTTCCTGGCGACGAAACGAATCTGGCCGCATATGTTGTCGATGTAATTTCTGCCAAAAGCCCTACAGCCACCGGTATTCCTTCATTCTGGCAAGCCGATTATGAGGTGTTGCACCCTTATCCACATTGGGTTATTATAGATATGAAAAAAGCAAGCCTGCTCAGTTATATCGGTTTAAATGCACACACCGATGCTAAGCAAGGTTTTACTAAATTTTCTGTATCCGGCAGCGCCGATGGAACTACATTTACGCAGCTTGGCGATAATAGAAACTTTAACCCGGCGACAACTACGGAGCAAAAATTTGCGGTTTCTCCGTCAGCGCCAATCAGGTATATTAAAATTACTTTACTTGAAGGTACGCCATATCCTTGTTTGGCAAACTTTGAAGCTTACGTAAAATTATAGGAAGAGCAATGTTTCTAAATAAGTAATGATATGCTTTAAGTGATAGAAAAAAGCAGTCTCAAAACAAAAATGCCCCCAAAAGCTAAACACTTTTCGGGGGCTTTTTTGTTTTCAAAATTCATGTTATCTCAAGCTTTAACGCCGGCAAGTTATCACAACAACTGAGTTCTAAATCATCAGTTGGGCTGCAAAAAACGAGGTACAGCCGCCATGTTTGCACTGATAATTTTCTCAACTGTTCAGCCAGTTGCGACTAGCACTTCGTTCTTAAAATCCAAAATCAAATCCTAACTCGACGCCCAACATTTCACAACAACCTAAAACGTACAAACTTTTTGTGCTAACCCCTTGATTTTTAAAAAGAATTGTTCTACTTTTGCAGTCCGTTTTATGGGCTATCTGCAAAGATGCCGGGGGAGCGGTAATTTTTTAAATAAAAAACATAAAAAAGCACAATGCCAACCATTCAACAATTAGTTAGAAAAGGTAGAGTAGCACTGGAGTTCAAGAGTAAGTCTCCAGCGTTGGACAGCTGTCCACAGCGAAGAGGTGTATGTACACGTGTGTACACCACTACCCCTAAAAAACCAAACTCAGCAATGCGTAAAGTAGCCCGTGTTCGTTTAACGAACGGTAAAGAGGTGAATGCATACATCCCTGGAGAAGGTCACAACTTACAGGAGCACTCAATCGTGTTGATCCGTGGTGGTCGTGTTAAAGATTTACCAGGTGTACGTTACCACATTATCCGTGGTGCATTAGATACATCAGGAGTAGCTGGTCGTAACCAACGTCGTTCGAAATATGGTACTAAACGTCCTAAACCAGGACAAGTAGCTGCGGCGCCAACAAAAGGTAAAAAGAAATAATCGGGAGGAAATAAGAAATGAGAAAGTCAAAACCAAAAAAGAGAATTATTCTTCCTGATCCAAAATTTAATGATGTTCAGGTAACTCGTTTTGTAAACAATATGATGTACGATGGAAAGAAATCTATCGCTTACTCTATTTTTTACGATGCTGTTGAAATTGCTGAGAAAAAAGCAGGTGAAAACGGTTTAGAGATATTTAAACGTGCTTTAACTAACATTATGCCAGCTGTAGAGGTTAAATCTCGTCGTGTTGGTGGTGCTAACTTCCAGGTTCCAACTGAGGTTAGACCAGAACGTAAAACAGCTTTAGGTATGAAATGGTTAATTTTATACGCTCGTAAACGTGGCGAAAAAACCATGAAAGAGAAATTAGCTGGCGAAATTGTAGCTGCTGCTAAGGGTGAAGGTGCTGCTGTTAAAAAGAAAGAAGATACGCACAAAATGGCTGAGGCTAACAAAGCGTTCTCACACTTTAGATTCTAAATATTAAAATGATTGAATGATTGAATTTTGAATGAGCGAGTGGTTTTAATATCATTCTCACATTCTCTAATTCAATCATTCGCTAATTATAAACAATGGCAAGAGATTTAAAATTTACAAGAAATATCGGAATCGCAGCTCACATTGATGCAGGTAAAACTACAACAACTGAGCGTATCCTTTATTATGCTGGTGTTAGTCATAAAATTGGTGAAGTGCACGAAGGTGCTGCAACAATGGACTGGATGGCGCAAGAGCAAGAGCGTGGTATCACAATTACTTCTGCCGCAACTACGGTTGAGTGGAAATACAGAGGTCAGGCTTACCACATGAACATTATCGATACACCCGGACACGTGGATTTTACCGTTGAGGTAAACCGTTCGTTACGTGTATTAGATGGTTTAGTATTCTTGTTTTCTGCAGTTGATGGTGTTGAGCCTCAATCAGAAACTAACTGGCGTTTAGCTAACAACTATAATGTTGCCCGTATTGGTTTCGTTAACAAAATGGACCGTTCCGGAGCTGACTTCTTAAAAGTTGTTAAGCAAGTTAAAGACATGTTAGGTAGTAATGCAGTTCCATTGCAATTACCTATCGGTGCTGAAGACGGATTTAAAGGTGTGGTTGATTTGATTAACAACCGTGGTATTGTTTGGAATGAGCATGATAAAGGTATGACCTTTACTGAAGTGCCTATCCCAGAAGATATGCTTGATGAAGTTGCGGAGTGGAGAGAGAAATTATTAGAATCTGTAGCTGATTATGATGAATCTTTAATGGAGAAATTCTTTGAAGATCCAAACTCGATTACTGAACGTGAAATTTTAGATGCTTTACGTGCAGCTGTTTTAGATGCTAAAATTGTACCTATGGTTTGTGGTTCATCTTTCAAAAACAAAGGTGTTCAAACCATGTTAGATTACGTGATGGAGTTATTGCCTTCGCCACTTGATTCTGAAGGTGTTGTTGGTACTAATCCAGATACTGGTGCTGAAGTTTTATTAAAACCAAGCATTAATGAGCCGTTTGCAGCTTTAGCTTTTAAAATTGCAACAGACCCATTCGTAGGTCGTTTATGTTTCATCCGTGTTTATTCAGGTAACCTGGAAGCCGGTTCTTACGTTTATAACACTCGTTCAGAAAGTAAAGAGCGTATTTCTCGTATCTTCCAAATGCATGCTAACAAGCAAAATCCTGTGCCTAATGTGGCTGCCGGAGATATCGCTGCGGTAGTTGGATTTAAAGATATTAAAACAGGTGATACACTTTGTGAAGAGAAAAACCCAATCATCCTTGAATCAATGAATTTCCCTGAGCCGGTTATCGGTTTAGCAATTGAGCCTAAAACTCAAGCTGACGTTGATAAATTAGGTATGGGCTTATCTAAATTAGCTGAAGAAGATCCTACATTCAGAGTTCAAACAGACCAAGAAACTGGTCAAACTGTAATCTCTGGTATGGGTGAGCTTCACTTAGATATCTTAATTGACCGTTTAAAACGTGAATTTAAAGTAGAAGTTAACCAGGGTGCGCCACAAGTAGCATACAAAGAGGCAATCTTCGGTTCTACGCAACACCGTGAAACGTATAAAAAACAATCGGGTGGTCGTGGTAAATTCGCGGATATCCAGGTTGTTATTTCTCCAATTGATGCTGATTTTGAAAAAGGTGGTTTACAATTCGTAAACGAAATTACAGGTGGTTCAATTCCACGTGAATTTATTCCTTCAGTAGAAAAAGGCTTTGCAGCGGCAATGGTTAATGGTGTATTGGCAGGTTATCCGCTTCCTGATATGAAAGTACGTTTGATTGATGGTTCATTCCACGCAGTCGATTCAGATGCTTTATCATTTGAGCTTGCAGCTAAAATGGCATATCGTGAGGCTTTACCTAAATGTAAACCTACTTTGATGGAGCCAATCATGAAAATCGAAATCTTAACCCCTGAGGAAAACATGGGTGATGTTATCGGTGATATGAACCGTCGTCGTGGTCAGTTACAAGGTATGGATACCCGTAATGGATCTCAGGTTATCAAAGCATTAGTTCCACTTTCAGAAATGTTCGGTTATGTAACTCAGTTGCGTACCATCACTTCAGGTCGTGCAACTTCTACAATGGAATTCGATCACTACGAACCAGCGCCTAAAAACGTTCAAGACGAAGTAATTGCTAAATCAAAAGGCAGAATTAAAGCTGAAGATTAGTATTAAGATAAAAGTATCAAGTATCAAGACCTGCATTGAGTCTTGATACTCGATACTAAATACTTGCTACTAATACTAAAAAGATAAATCCGATTTCTGTTGTTAATAGCTCTAACAGGAAATCATAATTAAAATAAGATGAGCCAAAGAATCAGAATTAAATTAAAATCTTACGATTACAACTTAGTAGATAAATCTGCTGAGAAAATCGTAAAAACTGTTAAGCCTACGGGTGCAGTTGTTAGTGGACCAATTCCACTTCCTACAGAGAAAAAAATCTTTACTGTATTACGTTCTCCACACGTAAACAAAAAAGCTAGAGAGCAATTTCAATTATGCGCTTATAAACGCCTTTTGGATATTTACAGCTCTAACTCTAAAACGGTAGATGCTTTAATGAAACTTGAATTACCTAGCGGTGTTGAAGTTGAAATCAAAGTGTGATAGATTTTAAAGCAATAAAAAGGCCTGGATGTAAATTCAGGCCTTTTTTGTTATCCCGAACTTCAACTTTAGCGGGCTATCCTAACTTGCTTTTAAATTCTTAAAAACAAAAGGCTTTACCGATAGTTTATTCTTTAAAGGAATTTATGGGAACCGAGGAACAAAACGATAAATCTGGGGCTGTTAAAGGACAGGATTTTGCAAAGCCGGAAGCGGACAGCAAAAAGCCATCTCATGGCGAAGTTGCAAACCAAAAGGGTGGCGATTTTTCTGAACTGGAAGAAACAAGGATGGATCATCCGCCAGAAAGTAGAGACACAAATGGTTCGGAAAATGAAAATACTACCCAACCGGAAAGTCGGCCAAATCAAACAAACGGCGTGAAATAATCTTAAGGTCTGAAGCTGAATTTGCTGGCGGGTTTCAGTCTTAGTCGATAATTCTATTTCGCACGACAAAACTTATTAGGGCCGCAGTGTTTTTTGTCCCTGTCTTTTCTAAAAGGTTTTGTCTGTTTCCCTCAATCGTGCGCTTGCTCGTGAATAGTTTATCTGCTATTTCACTATTGGTTAATCCCTGGGCAATTAAATTGAGAATCTCTATTTCACGTTTAGAAATTTCTGCAGTTGTTTTTAACTGGGTAGCCGAAGCTGCGTAGCGGCTGTTACTTTGCGAAAGCAATTTCAATGCAATGTTCGTGCAAATGTATTGATAGCCAGATGTGATCTGTTTTATCGCAAACTTAATTTCTGGGATGTTAACATTCTTTAACAAATAACCATGCGCACCTGCCTCCAGGGCCTGCACAACATATTTTTCATGGTCGAGCATTGTTAAAACGAGTAATTTTATCTTCGGATAATTTTCCGCAATCGTAGATATTAATTCCATGCCGTTCATATCGGGCATGTTAATATCGGTTAGGATAACATCAGGTTCGGTACCATTTTTAAGGTATTCTAAAACCTCCTCACCATTTTTAACGTCAGCAATAATTTCTATATCGGTTTCATCATCGAGCAATGCGATGATACCATTTCGCACAAGTGTGTGATCTTCAGCAAGTAATACTTTGGTCGCGTTTTTCAATCTTAGTACTAGTAAACAATTTAAGGGTAAATTCAAATATCGAAATATTTTAATGTCTCAACGCACGTGTTTATACCACAAATTGAGGTATTAATACGCATTATGATTTAGCATCGTTAACAGACTGTGCCTTTGGTTGCCGGCACAGCATTTATTTGCCGTTTTTGATACTCTACAAGCACTATTATTTAATCATCGTGGCCGCATAGAAATGGCCAAAGTTGCAGGCAGTTAAGCAGATGTAAGTTACACAACTTTTTTACTAAATCGTTTTAAACTAATAAAAGGTTTTTATTAAATGATCTTAAACTTTTTTAACCCATTAATTGTTGATTTATATATCTAACTATAAAAGAAAATTGAAATGAGCTTGAGTAAAAATTCTAATGAAAAGGAAACCAATGAAGAGGTGAACAAAAATCTGAATATCGCAAGTTTAGAAGAGGCAGATTTAGATAACGACACCTACGGTCACAGCACTGATGCTTCGGCATTTAAGCGCAAAAATGAGCCACAGGAAGGACATGGTAATCACAGCGAAAGCGGCTCTTCGGATGAGAACGTTGAATCGTCAGAGCAGCTGAAGAATATTAATTTATCCGGTGCTGATTTGTCTGACAGTTCGGGAGATACGGAAAAAGGTATTGGTGGAAGCCAACTGTAAGACTCTGGATGCTAAATTCGATTTTTAAACGTTGGACTACTTCCAGCCGTCGTTCCAAATTAACACGATATTTATACGAACCAGTTGCTCTTTACTTTAGCATAGATAAAAGCGCACATTTGTGCAGGTCAAATCATTATGTAGTTTGATAAGCTTATCGCATCAGCTATATTCCTGAATTCAGAACGTCATCTTCGTTGCGTTGTAATGATTTTGGGGTGTCCTTGAAATCTTTTGATGAACTACCCGTTTTGCTTTCTGCGCTTTCTATAGTTGAGTTTTCATCTTTATTCCCATAAGTATCATCACTCAAAGAATCCTTTCCCTGTGTGCCAGAGTTATCAAAACCATCTCGTGCGGCAGTATTTCCCTTAATTCTTAAATCGGTTTCCTGCCCGAAGCTGGTTACCTCGTTTCCTTCATTGCCTTTTTGCACGTCCGATTTTGAAGGCGATTCCTCTCCGGAACCAACGTAGCCTTCCAAATGTTCTTCTTTATTATACGGGTTCGTTTTCATAGTGTTTTAAGAACAAATGGTAAAAGAAATGGTTTTCAGCTTTTGTGTTAAATAATTGACCGTCGTTTTTGGCTTTTGATTAACTTCGCTTCCGGAAAAAGCAAAAATTGATGGATTGGAAAAAATTACTTTCGAATAAGCGTTTTGGTCAGGAACAGTATGGTGCGAGCTCAGATAAGGCACGGTCCGATTTTCAACGCGATTACGACAGGCTAATTTTTTCATCGCCATTTAGACGATTACAGAACAAAACCCAGGTTTTTCCATTGCCGGGAAGTATTTTTGTCCACAATAGATTAACCCATAGTTTGGAAGTTGCGAGTGTAGCCCGTTCGATGGCGAATATCTTTCTTAACGCAATAGAAACCAAAAATCCCGAACTGATTAAAGAGGTACCTTTGATTAATGAAGTTGGGAATATTGTTGCTGCTGCAGCCCTTGCGCACGATTTAGGAAACCCGGCATTCGGGCATTCCGGCGAAGCTGCAATTTCCAGATATTTTACTGATGGAGATGGAAAAGTTTATCAAAAGGATATGAATGATGCCCAATGGCACGATTTAATAAATTTTGAAGGTAACGCGAACGCTATCCGTATTTTAACGCACCCGCTCAAAGGAAAAGGCAACGACGCCTATGCCTTAACCTATTCAACGCTCGCATCTATTGCAAAATATCCATGTGCATCAATCGCAGGGAAGCAGAAAGGCATATTACACAGAAAAAAGTATGGTTTTTTTCAATCGGAAGAAGAAAGCTTTAAGAGAATAGCTGATGAGCTTGGTCTGGCCCGTGAAGAGAATGAACATTTGGTTTACAAACGTCATCCTTTGGTGTATCTTGTAGAAGCTGCTGATGATATTTGTTATAGCATAATTGATTTAGAGGATGCCCATCGTTTAAAAATTCTTTCTTATGAAGAAGTTCGAAGTTATTTGTTACCCTTTGCCAATTCGAGAACAATTGAGGATAGGCTGCAAAACGATTACGAAGATGATGATGCAAAAATAGGCTTGTTGCGGGCGAAAGCAATAAACACTTTAACGGTGTTGTGTGCTGATATTTTCTATGCCGAGCAAGATGCTTTATTAAAGGGCAACTTGAATAAGAGCCTTACAGACTTAATTCGGGAGCCGTACCTGACTGCCTGGAGAACAATAGAAAAAGTTTCGGTAGAAAGAATTTACAACTTCTCTTCAGTTATACAGAAGGAAGTTGCAGGCTATAAAATCATGGCGGGATTGCTGGAAGAGTTTGTTCCGGCACTAATTCATAATGACACACATTACTACAAAAAATTGGTGAAGTTAATTGCTAAACAATACCATACAGACTTATCTGATATTTACTCGAGAACCCAAAGTGTACTGGATTTTGTGTCTGGGATGACCGACTTATACGCTGTCGATCTATATCGAAATATTAAAGGAATATCTTTTCCGTCAGAAACCTAAAACAGCGGATAGCATCAATTAAAGGGAGCGTAAATGCTCCAAAACTGCTGTTTGTGTAAAAAACCAGTTTCAAGTAGTTCGATTTTTTATCAATGAAGTCACTTTTTCATTTTTAGGCCTGGATTTCGTGTAAACGGCAGATCTGTACTTATACTATTTATTAGATTTGACAGTTAAGCCTCGCAATAACTAGCCTGGTTTAAGCCAAACACGATCATATCCCGATAAATGAAAAAAATGTTACTCGTTGCCATGCTTCTGGTTTGCATGGCCTGTGCTGTAAAGGCTCAAGTGCCTCAACAGTTTAACTATCAAGGTGCAGCCCGTAACACAAATGGAACGCCCCTTGCAAATAAAAGCATCTCTTTAAAAATTAGTATTCTCGATGCTTCCGCTACCGGAACAGCACAATATACCGAAGTGCGAAATGTTATAACCAACCCATTTGGCTTATATAGTGTTGTAATAGGTAGCGCAGGTGCAACTTCCGTTTCGGGAACAATTGCCGGTGTTACATGGGGAACCGGATTAAAATTTATAAAAGTTGAAGTTGATCCGGATAACGGCTCTAATTTTAGTCTGGCCGGAACTGCCCAACTGCTGAGCGTACCTTATGCTTTATACTCCGCCAATGGGCCAACTGGCGCCAAAGGCGATACAGGTGCAACCGGGCCCGCTGGCCCACAAGGCGCTATAGGTCCTGCCGGCCCTACGGGTGCAACAGGCGCAAGCGGAGCTACTGGTGCAACCGGCGCAACGGGTGCACAAGGCCTTCAAGGTGCTACTGGTCCTGCTGGGGCGATAGGCCCAACTGGGTTAACAGGTGCTACGGGAGCTACAGGCGCCACGGGTGCGCCGGGTGCAGTTGGTGCCACTGGTCCTGCTGGCCCAATCGGACCTACCGGTTTAACAGGAGCGCAGGGTCCGCAGGGTTTAACCGGCCCGGCAGGTGCTGCCGGACCAAAAGGAGACCCGGGGATTCAAGGTATTCAGGGACCAGTGGGTCCATCTACAGGCGTAGCAGGAGGAGACCTCACCGGAAACTATCCTAATCCTACCATTGCAAATCTACAGGGAAAAGCTTTAAATGCAGCGGCACCGGCAAACAACCAAGTGCTGTTGTTTGATGGCACACAATGGAAACCCGTTACGCTTGATGTAAACAGCCTTGGCGGCGGAAGAGCATTATCATCAACCGACTTGAGTATTACGCCGAACGGTACAACGGCTTTACTGAAAGATGTTGTTGTAAACATCAATAATGGAGCAGTAACGACTATTAAGATTGCAGATGGTGCAGTGACTACGCCAAAACTGGCAGACGGTTCTGTTACCACCGCGAAGCTTGCCGATGCAGCTGTAACTTCAGTAAAAATTGGTAATAAAGAAGTTAAAACGGTAAATATAGACGACTCTGCTGTTGGAACACTCCAAATTGCAAATGCTTCAGTTAGTGTCGCCAAATTGACAACCGCTGGTGCTTCCGATGCAGGAAAAGTTTACATTACCAACGCTACAACTGGTGTGCCTGAGCTTATCAGCAGAAATCTTTTTGCAAATGCAAATTCGTGGGCTTTGCAAGGAAATACTGGCAACATCGATTTAAGTAATAACTATCTGGGTAATACAGACGATGTTGCGATTAACTTTCTGATTAACGGGCAAAAAGCCGGCCGCTTAGGAAACTCGAATGATACCAACCTGTCGTTTGGCTACAGAACTTTTTTATCTAACGTTTCCGGATTTTTCAACAGCGTTTTTGGAAAGGAAGCATTATCGTTAAACATTTCCGGTTTTGAAAACAGTGCATTTGGCCACATGGTTTTAAGCCGGAATTTCAGCGGTTACAATAACAGCGCCTACGGTTCTATGGCAATGGCTGTGAATACGGTTGGTAATGATAATACGGCTTTCGGTACCCGCGTACTGTCGGCAAATATTACAGGTACCGGCAATACAGCTGTTGGAAGCTACGCCTTAGCGGCAAATACCGGAAACGGTAATGTTGCGATAGGGCAGAATGCGGGCAGAAATAACACCAGCGGCGCAGGGAATATTTTCATCGGTTCAGATGCGGCAGGTGCTTTAGGTAGCTCAGATAACACGCTGATAATTGCCAATTCTGCTACAACCTTGCCACTAATTTCAGGCTCAATGGCAACAAATGGTGGTACGCTAACTGTAAATAACGCTTTGGCGGCTGGTTCTGTATCATCAGCGCCAGCTGCAAGCACACTTAACATCAATGGTTCTTTAGGTACCAATATTTTACGGTATGCCGCTGGCGGAAGTTTAACGCTTAATGAAAGCCATCATACTATTCGGATTACAACCGCGCCAGCAACGGTGACACTGCCCTTAGCATCTACTGTAAAGGGAAGGGTTTACGTAATTATGAATGGCAGCGGATTAATCTTTGCAACTGCTGTGGTAAACCCCGATGGTACCGCAATTGCTGCACCTGTATTAAACCAGGTAATTACCGTTCAAAGCGATGGAACGGATTGGGTAAAAATTTCTCAATAATCGTAATTATGAATAAGATTTACTCGATTTGTAGTTGCGTTATGATGATTAGCCTGGGTTCGAAATCCATGGCTCAAACAACGCCTGCAACCAACTTGCCATCCGTGATAAATACAGCCAGTGCATATGGTAAAATTAATAATGAATTTTATGATTTTGCTATTGGTGAAATGGTACTTGTGCAAACCTTCCAGACCAATAGCCTCAGTTTAACACAGGGTTTCCTTCAACCCATCATTATATCGCAAAATGCTGCCGATTTGGTTATCGCAAATAATTTTTTAACACCAAATGGCGACGGGAAGAATGATTTTTTTGTGGTGAAAGGTTTGGAAAAATACCTTAGTAATAAAGTAACCATTTTCGACAGGGCAGGAAGGGTTGTGTACAGCGCATCAAATTATCAAAACAACTGGGACGGCTATTACAACGGACGACCACTTGCTGAGGATACCTATTATTTTGTAATTGATGTAGATTCTGCAGGCACGGTAAAAGGTTTTATCTCGGTACTTTATAAAAAATAGCAGCTTTGAAAAAGATAAAAATATACATCATCTGGCTGTTGTTAGTGTTTGCCGGGCCATCGGCATACAGTCAGCTTAATCCAATGGGAAGTATTTACTACCAAAATCAGTATTTAGCTAATCCGGCCTTAGCGGGAATTGACTCCGTTGTAAATATAAACGGTGCATTTAAGGCACAGTGGACAAGCATTAAAGGTTCTCCAAGAATTCAATATATAACAGCCGATTTACCGGTAAAAAGTAGAAAGGTTGGCCTGGGCCTATTGGTTTACAATGAAAGTGCGGGCTTAATTAACAGAACACGTGCAACTTTTAGTTATGCTTATCACTTAAAACTAAATAGCGACTCGAGCTTTGTGGATTTCGGGCTTGCCGCAGGGGTTATGAACGAGTGGATAGATTTGGGGAAAGCCGTTGGCGATTTGGGAGACGAAGTTTTAGGTAATTTCAGTGATAGAAAATTATATCTCGATGGAGATTTCGGCATTGCTTACAGAAACCAGAAGCTGACCATACAAGGTGCTCTTCCGAATTTGAAAAGATTGTTCAAACGGGATCAGATTAGAAATGTAGTAGATCGCTCAATTTATTTCGCCGCTGCAGCTTATAGAATCGCAATCAAAAGAGAAACACTTAATTTTATTGAACCTAAAGTTGTTTTTAGAGGGGTAGAAAACTATAAAGGTATACTGGACGTTGGCGCAAACCTTGGTTTTCTACAAGAGAAGCTAATGGTTAGCGGTATTTATCATTCAACAAATAGCGTTACACTCGGGTTTGGAGTAAATTATAAGCGTAAAGTTGGTTTGCTATTGCAGTACACCTCCAACACTTCCGATTTACAAAACTATAGCAATGGCGAATTTGAGTTAGGGCTTCGTTACAGTTTCTACAAAAAATAATTTAACTGATATATCAAAAAGCCAGGCAGCGAATTGCTGCCTGGCTTTTTCGTTTGCTGGTTAACGCCTTCCGGCATCATCCCATTTATTTCTTTCGTCTTGTAATTCTCTCGCAAGTTTCATCTCTTTATCCTTTGCTTTCACTTTATGCGCCTGGAATTCGTCTGCAACTTCCTGATAAAGTTGTGTACGGTAGGTAGCTTCCTTCCGGAACTTGCCAGTTTGTAATATCACAATGGCTAAAGCAATGGCCAGGATAATGATAATCGCCCAAACAATTGTATTATATGTGCCTTTGTTAAAAGAAATGCCAAGGAAATTTATTTCATTTACAGAAGCGGTAGCGCTGGCCAAAGAACTTTCTTTACCGGTAACTTCCCCTTTTAAACCTGCAATATTCTCTGCCTGAGATTTAATCTGCTGTTTTGCTTCCTGCAATTGTTTGCGCTCTTTGCGTAAAGTATCATTTACACTTTTCCAAACTGCAGATAACCTGGAAGGGTTGATTAAGCGGGCACCATAGAGGCTTTTCGATTTTTTTAACATGAACTGATACTGGCCGTTTAACGAGGGATCAGTATTTTTCGAAGTGTCTTGCTGTGCATAAGCAAATGTGACGTTCAAAAGTATCAACGCCACGAAACAAAAAAGAATGTGTTTAAATTTCTGCATAGTTTAAATGTAATGTTAAAATGTAAAACTACATTTTTATACAATTTATTATAAATTAATTTCTGATAGATTACATTTGTTTCATGCAAATAGGAATTATTGGTTTGGGTGATATGGGAAAATTGTACGCCACATCATTTGCAAATGCAGGTTATGCGGTGTGCGGTGCAGATATGCCATTACGTTTCGATGATTTAAAAAATGAACTCGGTCCGAAGGGAATTGAGGTTTTAGGTGATGGTCATGAAGTTTCCCGAAAATCAGATTTCATTATTTATTGTGTTGAAGCCGAGAAGATTGACGAAGTGGTTGCTGCTTTTGCATTATCCACAAAATACGGTGCTATTGTTGGCGGCCAAACCTCTGTTAAACATCCTGAAATTGCTGCCTTTGAAAAATACCTTCCGAAAGAAACCCAGATTGTTACCTGCCACTCTTTGCATGGCCCGGCTTTTAGCCCTGAAGGACAAACCTTAGTTGTTGTAAGACACCGTGCAACTGATGCGGTTTACAAACAGGCTCTTGAAGTGTATAAGTCGCTCAAATCAAACATCATCGAGTTGGATGATTACCAGGAACATGATAGAATAGTTGCCGATACGCAAGCCGTAACGCATATGGGTTTCGAAAGCATGGGTTCTGCCTGGAAAAATGCAGGCTTTTTTCCTTGGGATAATCCGGCCTATGCAGGGGGGATTGACAACGTTAAAATTTTAACCACACTCCGGATTTTCAGCTACAAATCGCACATATACGCAGGTTTGGCAATTTTGAATCCATACGCACAGAAACAAGTTAAGTATTATGCTCAGGCAGAATCTGAATTGTATAAGCTGATGATCTGTGAAAACGAAACTGAATTTAGGTCCAAAATTTATGCTGCCCGCGATTTTGTTTTCCATGAAAGCAGAAATCTTCTATTGCTCGATGATAATATAATGAAAGAGTTCAGTTTATCGGATGCTGAACACAAACAGAAGCCGAATTCTCACCTGAGCTTATTAAGCATGGTTTACGCCTGGTATAAAATGGGTGTTAATCCTTACGATAATTTAATTTGTCAAACGCCACCTTTTAAATTGCGATTAGGCATTGCCGAATACCTTTTCAAAAATGAAGCGATGCTCGAGGAATCTATTCATACTGCTTTGTATGATAAATCAATTCGGGGCGATGACCTGGAATTTCATACCGCCGTTCACGAGTGGGCATCGATAATTGGTTATGGAGATTTAAAGGGATATAAAGCACATTTTGAGGAAGCAAAATCGTTTTTTGCAAACCGCTTGAATGATGGCAGAGATTTAAGTGCGGAAATGATTAAAAGGCTAGGGAAGTAGTGGATACTGAGCGTAATTATAAACCTTCGCTTGTGCGAAATATAGTTTTTAGCTTGCGCTCGTTTTTAACGAGTGCAATGTAGCTTTACGATTTCATCGTTAAAAACGATTTCCTTTTGCCCGCTCGTTAGAAACGAGTGTTAGCGAGCTTACTGAGCGTAAATTTAAAGCTTAGCTTGGGCTCGTTTTTAACTAGTGCAATATGGCTTTACGATCTCATCGTTAAAAAAGCATAGCCCCACCAAGTCATTAGAAAGAAGTGATGAGATAAATGCTATCAATGGCATTCTGTATTTACATCATCCATATAATATATAGACTTTATTTTATTCTTTTAATCTTCGTTTAGCCAAAACGTGTGCCTTATATTTGCCGCATGTCGGTATTATTATTTACCATTATTGTTTTGCTGGGCGCTTTTTTAGCAGGCTTACTGGGTTCACTAACAGGTTTGGGTGGCGGCGTAATTATTATCCCACTATTAACCCTGGCATTGGGTGTCGATATCCATTACGCAATCGGCGCTTCTATCGTTTCAGTTATTGCAACTTCTTCAGGCTCTGCTGCAGCGTACGTTAAGGAAGGCATTACCAACATCCGAATTGGCATGTTTCTGGAAATAGCAACAACCATCGGCGCAGTTTGCGGTGCGATAGTCGCCGTTTACTTAAACGCAAATTACATCGCCATAATTTTTGGTTGCATACTTATCTTTTCTGCGATTATGACATTAAAGAAAAAGGTAGACCATACCACTTTAGACGATTCGGATAGATGGGCGAAATTTTTTAAGTTAAACGGTTCATACCCCGATAAGGGCGTAGAGCACAAATACGCAGTTCGAAATGTTCCCGGGGGTTTTCTAATGATGCTTTTCGCCGGGACCTTGTCGGGCTTACTAGGCATTGGCAGCGGCGCTTTGAAAGTTATTGCGATGGATAATATAATGCGTTTACCTTTTAAGGTTTCTACAACCACCAGTAACTTTATGATGGGGGTTACCGCGGCCGCAAGCGCTGTTGTTTATTTGCACCGCGGACAAATAGACCCGGGTATTGCAATGCCGGTTTGTATAGGCGTTTTAACAGGCGCATCACTAGGATCTAAAGTTTTATTAAGAACCAAAACCGACAAGCTTAAAATAGTATTTGCTATAGTGGTAACATTTTTGGCTTTGCAAATGATTTATAAAGGTATAAGTGGATTATAATGGATACCAATAAACAGGAAAATTTAAACGACAAAGACATTCAGGTTATACTTGGAACTTTGCTCCGTGCCGGTGTAATTATCTCGATGAGCATTGTACTCATTGGCGGTGCCCTATTTCTAATCCACAATAAAGGCGGTACAACAGATTACAAAGTTTTCAAACCAGAACTGGCAAAGTTTTCATCAATCGCCGAAATTTTTAAAGGTGTTTTAACTTTCCACGGAGATTCAATTGTACAGTTTGGAATTTTAATGCTGATTTTTACACCTATTGCCCGAATCGTTTTTGCCATTTTCAGCTTTTTAATTGAGCGTGATTACCTCTATGTGCTCGTTGGTTTTATCATATTGGCCATCATAACCATCAGTTTAAATGGTGGTTTAGCACATTAGTTTATCTTTTTTAGCTAACTGCCCATCTATCAGCAAATTATTTGAAAAAATATTTAGCTAACTATTTGAAAATTAATAATTCTTGCCTATCTTTGCCGTCCCTTTCGGGGGATGAACAACCACCTTGAACGAAGCCCTACTGCTTCGATGGGTGTTAAATTAAAAGATAAAATGTCAGGAATTATTGGAAAAAAAGTAGGAATGACCAGTATCTTCGATGCAGACGGAAAAAACATTCCATGTACTGTAATCGAGGCTGGGCCTTGTGTAGTTACACAAGTGAAGACCGAAGAAAAAGACGGGTATTCATCTATTCAGTTAGGATACGATGAGAAAAAAGAGAAAAACACAACTCAACCGTTAAAAGGCCATTTCGCGAAAGCAAACACAACTCCAAAACGCAAGCTGGTAGAATTTGATTCGTTTACAACTGCACTTAATTTAGGTGATGTTGTAACTGTTGATTCTTTCGCAGAAGGCGATTTTGTTGATGTTGTAGGTACCTCAAAAGGTAAAGGTTTTCAAGGTGTTGTAAAACGCCACGGATTTGCCGGTGTTGGTATGCAGACTCACGGTCAGCATAACCGTTTACGTGCCCCGGGTTCATTGGGAGCGTCATCATTTCCTTCACGTGTATTCAAAGGAATGCGCATGGCTGGAAGAACAGGTGGAGACAGGGTAAAAGTTCAGAACTTACAGGTTTTGAAAGTTTATGCTGAGCAAAACCTATTAGTAGTTAGTGGTTCCATTCCAGGAGCTAAAGGTTCTTACGTAATCTTAGACAAGTAATCAGATGGAAGTTAAAGTATTAAACATTTCAGGTAAAGAAACAGGTGCCAAGGTGCAACTTCCTGAATCGGTATTCGGTATCGAGCCTAACGACCACGCGATTTATTTAGATGTTAAACAGTATTTGGCTAACCAACGTCAAGGTACTCACAAATCTAAACAACGTAATGAGATTGCAGGTTCAACCCGTAAACTATACAAACAAAAAGGTACAGGTGGTGCACGTGCTGGTAGCATTAAATCTCCGTTATTTAACGGTGGTGGTCGTGTTTTCGGTCCTCAACCACGTGATTACAGTTTTAAACTGAACAAGAAATTAAAATCATTGGCACGTAAATCTGCTTTAGCTTATAAAGCGAAAGATAACAGCGTAGTCGTTTTAGAAGATTTCAACTTCGATACAATTAAAACTAAAAACTATACAAGTTTATTAGCTGCGTTAAACGTAGGTACTCAAAAAACTTTGTTGGTTTTACCTTCACAAAATAATAATATCTATTTATCAAGCAGAAACGTTGAGAAAACTAAAGTAATTACTGCGGCAGATTTAAATACTTACGATGTATTAAACGCTGGTGTACTTGTGTTAACTGCAGATTCTGTTAAAACTTTGGAGGAGGCATTTGCCAAGTAATATGGAAATTTTAAAAAAACCAATATTAACCGAAAAAGCTTCAGCTTTAACTGAAAAATTAAACGTTTTTACGTTCAGCGTAAACCACAAAGCAAATAAATTGCAAATCAAATCTGCAATCGAAAAACTTTATGGTGTAACCATTACTTCAATCAACACTATGGTTGTAGATGGTAAAGCTAAATCCCGTTACACAAAAGCAGGTTTTGTTTCAGGCCGTAGCCCGAAATACAAAAAAGCAATTGTAACGTTAAAAGACGGTGAAACAATAGATTATTACGCAAATCTTTAATTTAATTATTAATTATAACTATGGGCTTAAGAAAATTTAAACCAGTTACTCCGGGAACCCGCTTTAGAGTTGGTGCCAGCTTTACGGAGATTACAGCAACCAAGCCCGAAAAATCATTGGTTGTATCATCAAAAAAGTCTGGTGGACGTAACAACACAGGTAAAATGACTATGCGCTACATGGGTGGTGGTCATAAAAAATCATATCGTTTAATCGACTTCAAACGCGATAAATTCGATATTCCTGCTACAGTAGCTTCTGTAGAATACGATCCAAACCGTACTGCCCGCATTGCATTATTAAACTATGCAGATGGCGAGAAGCGTTACATTATTGCTCCTGAAGGATTGCAAGTAGGTTCGGTATTATTATCGGGCGATACTGCAGCTCCAGAAGTAGGTAACACTTTAAAATTATCGAACATTCCATTAGGTTCTATTATCCACAACGTGGAGATTCACCCTGGAAAAGGAGCACAATTAGCTCGTAGTGCAGGTGCTTACGCACAATTAGCTGCCCGCGATGGTAAATATGCTACTTTAAAAATGCCTTCTGGCGAAACCCGTTTAATTCTGACTACTTGTCTTGCTACTATCGGTGCTGTATCTAACTCAGATCACGCAAACGAAGTATTAGGTAAAGCAGGTCGTAAACGTTGGTTGGGCCGTCGTCCGAGAACTAGACCGGTAGCGATGAACCCTGTCGATCACCCAATGGGTGGTGGTGAAGGTAGATCATCAGGTGGTCACCCTCGTTCAAGAAATGGCGTTTTAGCTAAAGGCTACAAAACCAGAGAACTTAAAAAATATTCTAATCGTTACATCATAGAGAGAAGGAAGAAATAATGGCTCGTTCGATAAAAAAAGGACCTTATATTGACCATAACGTAGAGAAAAAAGTAAACTCTATGAATGATTCAGGCAAAAAGTCTGTAATCAAAACTTGGTCTCGTAGATCAATGATTTCACCAGATTTCGTTAATCATACATTTGCAGTACACAACGGTAATAAATTTATTCCTGTGTACGTAACAGAAAACATGGTTGGTCACAAGTTGGGAGAATTTGCTCCAACCAGAACATTCAGAGGACACGCTGAAAAGAAAAAATAATTAGACAATGGAAGCAATAGCAAAATTAAACAATTGTCCAACCTCACCGCGTAAGATGCGTTTGGTTGTAGATCTTATCAGAGGTGAACGTGTAGAGAAAGCATTAAGCATTTTAAAGTTTACCAATAAAGAAGCAGCAATAAGAGTTGAGAAATTATTATTATCTGCTATCAAAAACTGGGAATCTAAAAATGAAGGTGCTCGCCCTGAAGAAAACCAACTGTTTGTAAAAACAATTATGGTAGATGGTGGCCGTCAGCTTAAACGCTTACGTCCAGCTCCTCAAGGCCGTGGATATAGAATTCGTAAACGTTCTAACCACGTAACGCTGATTGTAGATAGTAAAAATACAGAAACAACTCAAAACTAATTTTAGGAAATGGGACAAAAAGCAAATCCAATAGGAAACAGGTTAGGTATCATCAAAGGATGGGATTCTAACTGGTTCGGTGGCAACAACTACTCCGATAAATTAGTTGAAGATGAGAAAATAAGAAAATACCTTTCTGCTCGTATCGCTAAAGGTGGTGTTGCTAAAGTTGTTATCGAGCGTACTTTAAAACGCATCACGGTAACCATCCACACAGCCCGCCCAGGTATTGTAATCGGTAAAGCAGGTGCTGAGGTTGATAAAATTAAAGAAGAGTTAAAGAAATTGACTAAAAAGGAAATTCAAATTAACATCTTCGAAATTAAACGCCCGGAACTTGATGCACAATTAGTTGCAGAAGGTGTTGCAAAACAATTAGAAGCAAGGATCTCATTCCGTAGAGCAATGAAATCTTCTATCGCATCAACAATGCGTATGGGTGCTGAAGGTATTAAAATCATGACTTCTGGTCGTTTAGGTGGTGCTGAGATGGCACGTTCTGAGCAGTACAAAGAAGGAAGAGTGCCTTTGCATACATTCCGTGCTGATATTGATTATGCCCTAGCAGAAGCATTAACAACTTATGGTAAAATAGGTGTTAAAGTTTGGATTTGTAAAGGTGAGGTTTATGGAAAACGTGATTTGTCTCCAAACATTGGTGCAACAAACAACGGTCCAAAAGGCCAGTCAGATAAACCAGCTTTCGGTGGAAGAGATAACCGTGGCGGAAACGACAGACGTGGTGGTAACGACAGACGTGGTGGAAACCAAGGTGGTGGTCGTGGCCCTGGTCAAGGCGGCCCTGGTGCAAATAGAGGTGGTGGCGCAGGCGCTAACAGAGGTCCTCGTAAATAATTGATTTATTAACATCGTTTAACGATTAGAACAAAATAAAATGTTACAGCCAAAAAGAACGAAGTTCAGGAAGATGCAAAAAGGCAGAATGAAGGGTTTAGCTTCACGTGGAGCTGAATTAGCATTCGGATCTTTCGGTATCAAATCTTTAGAAGCAACTTGGATTACAAGTCGCCAGATAGAGGCTGCCCGTATCGCCGTAACTCGTTTCATGAAACGTGAAGGCCAAGTATGGATTAGGATTTTCCCGGATAAACCGGTAACTAAAAAACCTGCTGAAGTACGTATGGGTAAAGGTAAGGGTGCTCCTGAATACTGGGTTGCAGTAGTAAGACCAGGACGTGTAATTTTCGAAGCTGAAGGTGTGCCTTTAGAAGTAGCTAAAGAAGCATTACGTTTAGCCGCACAGAAATTACCAATCCAAACAAAATTTGTAGTACGTAGAGATTACGTAGAAGCATAGTAAAGTTGTTGAGATGAATGTTGTAAATACTTGTTTATTATAACCGCTACACTCAACCGTAAAGAAAAATAAAAATGAAAAATTCAGAAATCACAGGGCTTTCAAAAGAAGAATTAGTAGCTAAGATTGCGGAAGAAAAAGAGAACTTGTCAAAATTAAAGTTCGCTCATACTATTTCAGCTATCGAAAATCCTTCACGCATTGCAAAAGTAAGGAAAGACATAGCCCGTTTAAACACTGAACTGACTAAAGTGAAAAACGCTGAGTCAGCTACTGAAACTAATTAATTTGAGAGTCGAAATGGAAAGACAATTAAGAAAAACAAGAACCGGGTTAGTGGTAAGCAACAAGATGGATAAATCTGTTGTGGTGAGCGTGGAACGTAAAGTAAAACACCCGATTTATGGTAAGTTCGTAAAGAAAACTACCAAATTTATGGCTCACGACGAGAAAAACGAATGCGGTATCGGAGATACAGTATTGATTATGGAAACTCGTCCGTTGAGTAAAAACAAGAACTGGAGATTGGTACAAATTTTAGAAAGAGCTAAATAAGATGGTACAACAGGAATCGAGATTAAACGTTGCTGATAACAGCGGCGCTAAAGAAGTATTAGTAATTCGTGTGCTAGGTGGAACCGGCAAACGTTATGCTTCAATTGGTGATAAAGTGGTTGTTACTGTAAAAAGCGCTTTACCGTCAGGTAATATTAAAAAAGGTACAGTTTCTAAAGCAGTTGTTGTAAGAACTAAAAAAGAAATCCGTCGTAAAGATGGTTCTTATATCCGTTTCGACGATAATGCAGCTGTATTATTGAACGCACAGGATGAGCCAAGAGGTACACGTATCTTTGGCCCGGTTGCGAGAGAACTACGTGAAAAACAATTCATGAAAATTGTGTCATTAGCACCGGAGGTATTGTAAAATGGGAAACAAAGTAATAAATACACCATCAAAACTTAAAATCCGCACTGGAGATTTAGTTAAAGTAATTGCAGGCGATTCAAAAGGCCAGCAAGGAAAAGTACTTTCAGTACAAATAGATAAAAACAGAGCCATTGTAGAAGGCATTAACTTAGTATCGAAACATACTAAACCAAATGCTGCAAATCCTAACGGTGGTATTATTAAAAAAGAAGCTGCTCTTCACATTTCTAACCTGATGTTGGTTGATCCAAAATCTGGTAAAGCTAGCCGCGTAGGTCGTAAACTTAACGCAGATGGTAAATTGGTTAGAGTTGCTAAAATATCAGGAGAGGAGATTAAATAATGGCTACTACACCAAGATTAAAAAGCAAGTACAAAGAAGAAGTTGTAAGTGCACTTAAAGAAAAATTTCAGTACAAAACTGTAATGCAGGTTCCTAAATTGGAAAAAATCTGTATCAATCAGGGTGTTGGTCGTTTTTCTGTAACAGACAAAAAGATTATGGATACCACAATCGTTGAGTTGACTACCATTACTGGTCAGCAGGCGGTTCCGGCACAATCTAAAAAAGATATCTCAAACTTTAAATTACGTAAAGGTATGCCGGTTGGTGTACGTGTTACTTTACGTGATAATAACATGTATGAGTTCTTAGATCGTTTGATTTCTGTTGCGTTACCACGTATTCGTGATTTCAAAGGTATCAATGATAAAGGTTTTGATGGTAAAGGAAACTACACTTTAGGTGTAACTGAGCAAATCATCTTTCCTGAGATTAATATCGATAAAATCAATAAAATTTTAGGTATGGATATAACTTTCGTAACTTCGGCAAAATCTGACGTTGAAGCTTTAGAGTTATTGAAGCAATTCGGATTACCATTTAAAAATCAAAAAACAGCAGAATAATGGCAAAAGAAGGTGTAAAAGCACGCGAAGTTAAGCGCCAAAAATTGGTGGCTAGATACGCTGAAAAACGTGCAGCTTTAAAAGCTGCAGGAGATTTCGAAGGTTTAGATAAATTACCTAAAAACTCATCTCCAGTACGTTTACACAACCGTTGTAAGTTAACTGGTCGTCCACGTGGTTACATGCGTACCTTTGGTATCTCAAGGGTTACGTTCCGCCAAATGGCACTAGACGGTAAAATACCAGGTGTTAAAAAAGCATCTTGGTAATATAGTTTAAAGCGTAAAGCTCAAAGTCTAAAGCGGATATATGTCGCTTTGGTCTTTGTGCTTTAGTCTTTTTGCTTTAAAAGAATTTTAACCGGTAGCAGGTCCCACAGCTGGGTAGCAGAAGGAAACCACTATCAAAAACAATAAAAAATGAATACAGATCCAATAGCAGATTATTTAACAAGAGTAAGGAATGCCATTAAGGCCAACCACCGTGTTGTAGAAATTCCTGCATCAAACCTTAAAAAAGAAATTACTAAAGTTCTTTTCGACAAAGGTTACATCGCGAACTATAAGTTTGAAGATACTACAGTTCAAGGCACTATTAAAATTGCTTTGAAATACAATCCGATTACTAAAGTTCCTGCTATTCGTACTTTGATGCGAATTAGTAAACCAGGTTTGAGAAACTATGCTGGTGTTGAAAATATGCCAAGGGTATTAAACGGTTTAGGTATCGCAATCTTATCTACTTCTAAAGGTGTAATGACTGATAAAGAAGCAGCCAAATTAAATATTGGTGGTGAGGTATTGTGTCACGTTTATTAATTATTAGGAGAACAGCACAATGTCAAGAATAGGAAAAGCCCCAATTACAATCCCTGCAGGTGTTACAATTACCGTATCGAAAGATAACGTGGTAACTGTAAAAGGCCCTAAAGGTGAATTAACACAAACAGTAGATTCAGATATCACTGTAAGCCAGGAAGACGGAACTTTAACAGTTCAACGTCCTTCAGAGCAAAAGAAACACAAAGCATTACATGGTTTATACCGTTCATTGCTTAACAATATGGTTATTGGCGTAACAGAAGGTTACAAATTAACTCAAGAATTAGTAGGTGTTGGTTACCGTGCTACAAACACAGGTAATACATTAGATTTAGTTTTGGGTTACTCTCACCATTACGTATTTCAATTACCAGAAGAGATTAAAGTAACCACTTCATCAGAAAAAGGTCAAACACCTAAAATTATTTTAGAAAGTATTGACAAGCAATTGATTGGACAGGTAGCAGCGAAAATCCGTTCGTTACGTGCACCAGAGCCATATAAAGGTAAAGGTATCAAGTTTGTAGGTGAAGTGTTAAGAAGAAAAGCAGGTAAATCAGCATCTAAAAAATAGTAATCATGGCAGGTAAAAAATTATCAAGAAGAGATCGTATTAAAAAAGGGATCAGAAAAAGACTTACCGGTTCAGAAGAACGTCCAAGGTTATCTGTATATAGAAGCAATAAAGGGATTTATGCGCAGGTAATTAACGATGTAACCGGTACAACAATAGCTTCAGCATCATCTTTATCAAAAGATTTTTCTGGAACAGGTAACAAAAGTGACCAATCAGTTGCAGTAGGTAAACTAGTTGCTGAAAAAGCAATTGCTGCTGGTGTTAAAGAAGTTGTTTTCGATAGAAATGGCTACTTATATCACGGTCGTGTGAAATCGTTAGCAGAAGGTGCTCGCGAGGCTGGTTTAGTATTTTAATCTGAAGAAAAAGTAAGATGTCAACTATCAATATAAAAAGAGTAAAAACCACCGATATCGAATTAAAGGATCGTTTGGTTAGTATACAACGTGTTGCCAAAGTAACCAAAGGTGGTCGTACTTTCAGCTTCTCAGCAATTGTTGTTGTTGGAGATGAAAACGGTGTTGTTGGTTTCGGTTTAGGTAAAGCGAAAGAGGTAACTGAAGCAATTGCAAAAGGTGTGGATGATGCTAAAAAGAACTTAGTTAAAGTTCCAATTTTAAACGGTACTGTTCCTCACGAGCAAATCGGTAAATTCTCAGGTGGTTTTGTTTTAATTAAACCAGCTGCAGTAGGTACAGGTGTAATTGCAGGTGGTGCAATGCGTGCTGTATTAGAGAGTGCTGGCGTTCATAACGTATTAGCAAAATCTAAAGGTTCATCAAATCCTCACAACGTGGTAAAAGCAACTGTTGATGCATTAACAAAAATGCGTGATGCTTATACAGTAGCTCAAACTCGTGGTATCGATTTAAACAAAGTTTTTAACGGATAATATCATGGCTAAGATCAAAATAACACAAGTAAAAAGCGTTATCGACAGAAGCGAGCGCCAAAAAAGAACCGTTCAGGCTTTAGGTTTATCGAAAATGAACCAAAGTGTTGAGGTAGAAGCTACACCACAAATTATCGGTATGGTTCGCAAAGTGAACCACTTGGTAGCTATCGAAGCAATTTAAGAGAATTATTGAACAAATGAGTTTTGAGTGAACGGATGCGCATATTGCTAACATTCGAACATTCAAAATTCAATTGTTATTTATTTATCGCTGTACCTGTTTAGTGAAAGCGAAGGGCAGCACAAATTCAAAAAAATGAATTTAAATACATTAAAACCTGCAAAAGGTTCTACAAAAAACAGTAAGAGAATTGGTCGTGGTACAGGTTCAGGCCGTGGTGGTACGTCAACACGTGGTCACAAAGGTGCTGGTTCACGTTCTGGTCACTCTACTAAAATCGGTTTCGAAGGTGGTCAAATGCCTTTACAACGTCGTGTGCCTAAAGTTGGTTTCAAACCAATTAACCGTACAGAATATGTTGGTGTAAACCTGGATGTTTTACAAGGTTTAGCAGAAAAATTCAATTTAACAACGATTGATTTCGCTGCTTTACAAGAGCATGGTTTAGCTTCTAAAAACGACTTAGTAAAAGTTTTAGGTCGTGGTGAAGTAAAAGCAAAATTAGAAGTTACAGCACATGCGTTTTCTGCAACCGCACAAAAAGCTATTGAAGCAGCAGGTGGTTCAATTGTAAAATTGTAATTATTAAATGAAGAAGCTATTTACTACTTTAAGTAATATCTGGAAAATTCAGGAATTAAAAGAGCGTATATTATTTACGGTCATGATTCTTTTGGTATACCGTTTCGTATCTCACGTGGTTTTACCAGGTGTAGATCCATCCGCTTTGGGGGCTAACGAAAAGTCAGGTATCTTAGGCTTGCTTGATATGTTTGCCGGAGGTTCTTTCTCTCGTGTTTCCATTTTGGCTTTAGGGGTAATGCCTTATATCTCTGCATCAATTGTGGTGCAATTATTGGGTATTGCTGTTCCGACTTTCCAAAAAATGCAGAAAGAAGGTGAAAGTGGTAGAAAAAAACTGAACCAGATTACCAGATATTTAACGGTGGCCATAACGATTGTTCAGTCGGTTGGCTATGTTAAAACTCAAGTTCCGCAGGAGGCAATTCTGCCAGTAATGAGTCAAACGATGTTTTATGTTGTATCTACGTTTGTATTAACTGCAGGTACACTATTCGTAATGTGGCTTGGTGAAAAAATTACAGACAAAGGTATCGGTAACGGTACGTCTTTAATTATCATGACTGGTATTATTGCTCGTTTACCACAAGCTATCAGTCAGGAGTTTTCTGATAAAGTTGGTGCTGCCAGTACAGGTGGTGGTCCGGTTGCATTAGTACTTGAGGTTGTTGCTTTATTCGCGATTGTAATGTTTACCATCTTAATTGTACAAGGTGTACGTAAAGTACCTGTGCAATATGCAAAGAAGATTGTTGGTAACCGCCAATTCGGTGGTGTACGTCAATACATTCCTTTGAAGGTAAATGCGGCTGGCGTAATGCCAATCATTTTTGCCCAGGCATTAATGTTTATTCCAGGGGCTTTAATTCAATTTGTGCCTTCTTTACAAGGTTCATGGTTAATTCAGTTCAGTAATACGACATCGTTAGCATACAGTTTAACTTTTGCTTTTTTAATTATTGCATTTACTTTCTTCTATACAGCAATTACTGTAAATCCAACTCAAATGAGTGACGATATGAAGAAAAACGGTGGTTTCATCCCGGGCGTTAAACCTGGTTTAGCTACATCAACTTTCATAGATGATGTAATTTCAAAAATCACTTTTCCAGGTGCAGTATTTTTAGCAATTATTGCTGTTTTGCCATCGATAGCGGTTAAGTTCGGTATTAAGCAAGAATTTGCACACTTCTTTGGAGGTACATCTTTACTGATTTTGGTGGGTGTTGTTTTAGATACACTTCAGCAAATTGAAAGTTATCTGTTAATGCGTCATTATGATGGATTAATGAAAACCGGCCGTGTTACTGGCAGAACGGGCGTACCGGCTGCAAGTAGTAATGCAGCATTGTAATTTTAGATTACTGAATTTTAAATTATAGGATGAGTGATTACTTTATTGTGGTCACTCATCTAAATTTACCCGTTCGAAGCTAAAAGCGAATGTCTAAGATTTATTACAAATCTCTCGAAGAGGTTGAGTTAATAAGAGCAAGTTCTCTATTGGTGTCGGAAACGTTGGCTGAAGTTGCTAAAATTATCGGCCCCGGGGTTACAACAAATCAATTGGATAAACTGGCTTACGAGTTTATAAGTGATAATGGGGCGATCCCGGCATTCTTAAACTACAATGGTTTTCCAAACTCTTTATGCATATCGCCAAACGAGCAGGTTGTTCATGGTTTTCCAAGTGATTATGTTATTAAAGAAGGCGATTTAATATCTGTTGACTGTGGCGTAATTAAAAACAACTTTTTCGGAGATTCTGCATATACCTTTTCAATAGGCGTTGTGGATGACGAAAAGCAAAGGTTGGTTGAGGTCACCAGAAAATGCCTGGACTTAGGTATTGAGAAAGCAGTTGCAGGAATGCGTATTGGTGATATCGGCTTTGCCATTCAACAGTATGCAGAATTAAACGGGTTTGGCGTGGTAAGAGAATTGGTAGGACATGGTGTGGGTGTAAAGCTTCATGAGAAACCAGAAGTTCCGAATTATGGCAAACGCGGCAGCGGGCCAAAGCTTGAAGAAGGGATGGTTATCGCAATTGAGCCAATGATAAATGCAGGCGTTGCCGGTGTAAATTTCCATAGTGATGGTTGGACGGTGACGAGTAAGGATAATAAACCTTCAGCACATTTTGAACATACAGTGGCGATAAAAAAGGGTGAAGCAGAC
Organism: Pedobacter sp. AC464; assembly: GCF_979253075.1. Classification (NCBI taxonomy): domain Bacteria; kingdom Pseudomonadati; phylum Bacteroidota; class Sphingobacteriia; order Sphingobacteriales; family Sphingobacteriaceae; genus Pedobacter; species Pedobacter sp. AC464. Next base: position 613,703 of record NZ_CEEDBV010000002.1, on the reverse strand, counting down.
GTTTTATCAACCTTTTCATTAACAGAAAAAGTTTTACAACAAAAAAAATAAATAATTAAAATTTTTTATTTAATTTTGCAACCCTGTTTAGAAGCAGCTAATTAAGTAACAATCAACAAAATATGGCTAAACAAGCCTCAATTGAACAAGACGGCGTAATAAGAGAAGCATTATCAAATGCGATGTTCAGAGTAGAACTCGAGAACGGGCATGAGATTATTGCGCATATTTCGGGAAAGATGCGGATGCACTACATCAAAATCCTTCCTGGTGACAAAGTAAAACTGGAGATGTCGCCCTATGATTTAACAAAAGGTCGCATCACTTATAGATACAAATAAAATGAAAGTTAGATCATCAATTAAAAAGCGTAGCGCTGATTGCAAGATTATTCGCCGTAAAGGTAAACTTTACGTTATCAACAAGAAAAATCCTAAATACAAGCAACGTCAAGGGTAATTAAGAATATTGTAATGAACCGTACAACGGTGGCCCGCCGTTCGGAGTTACTCAAAAACATAAATAAATATGGCAAGGATTTCAGGTATTGATTTACCAAGAAACAAAAGAGGAGAGATTGGTTTAACTTATATCTACGGTATAGGTAAAACAACTGCGCAACGTATTTTAACTACTGCAGGTATCGATCTTAACAAAAAAGTACAAGACTGGTCTGATGATGAGTTATCAGCAATCCGTACAATGATTAATGATGAGATTAAAGTAGAAGGTGCTTTACGCTCGGAGGTTCAGTTAAACATTAAACGTTTAATGGATATTGGTTGTTACCGCGGCTTACGTCACAGAAAAGGTTTACCTTCTCGTGGTCAGCGTACAAAAAACAACTCACGTACTCGTAAGGGTAAGAGAAAAACAGTTGCTAACAAGAAAAAAGCTACTAAATAGAAAGTAGATTTCAGATGTTAGATTTACGAATTACGATTGTTAGTTCCCAAATCTAAAATCGTAAATCAAAAATCGATAAATAAGAAAATGGCTAAGAGTAAAAAAGTAACAAAAAAACGTATCGTTGTAATTGAGTCTGTTGGTCAGGCGCATATCAATGCTACCTTCAACAACATCATCGTTACCTTAACAAACAACAACGGACAGACTATTTCTTGGTCTTCTGCCGGTAAAATGGGCTTTAAAGGTTCTAAAAAGAACACGCCTTATGCAGCTGGTCAAGCGGCTTCAGATTGCGGTAAAGTTGCGTTTGATTTAGGTTTACGTAAAGTTGAAGTATTTGTAAAAGGTCCGGGTTCAGGTCGTGAATCTGCAATCAGAACTTTGCAAGTAGCAGGTATCGAGGTAACATCTATTAAAGATATTACACCACTTCCTCACAACGGATGTCGTCCTCCTAAAAAGAGAAGAGTTTAATTAATTTTAAAGCTAAGAATCTCCAGCTACAGGTTGGATGATACTTTAAAACAGAAAAAAAAATGGCAAGATATACAGGCCCAAAATCAAAAATCGCCCGTAAATTCAGAGAACCAATCTTCGGTCCTGATAAGGTGTTAGACAGAAAAAATTATCCTCCTGGGCAACATGGCTCATCAAAAAGAAGAGGAAAACAATCTGAGTATGCTATCCAGTTAATGGAGAAACAAAAAGTAAAATATACTTATGGTGTATTAGAAAAGCAGTTCAGTAACTTGTTTAAAAAAGCATCTTCACGTGCAGGTATCACAGGTGATAACTTACTTCAATTATTAGAAGCACGTTTAGATAATACAGTTTACCGTTTAGGTATTGCAACAACCCGTTCTGGTGCACGCCAGTTAGTTAGCCATAAACACGTAACCGTGAATGGTGAAGTTGTAAATATCCCTTCATATCAGTTAAAGGCTGGTGATGTTGTTGCGGTTCGTGAGAAATCAAAATCTTTAGAATCAATTAGTAACTCAGTTGCAGGCAGAACAATTAACAAATTTGCCTGGTTAGAGTGGAATGCTGGTGAGTTAACAGGTAAGTTTTTAACTTATCCTCAACGCGACGAGATTCCTGAAAACATTAAGGAAAACTTAATCATCGAGTTATACTCTAAGTAATAAATAATACAGTTAATTACCTCGAAAGGGTAATTAACTTTTTTCATATTACTATATATTCAATAACGAATTTAAAAAAATATAAATGGCAATTTTAGCATTTCAGAAACCAGACAAAGTGATCATGCAGAAATCAACAGATTTCGATGGCATATTTGAATTTCGTCCTTTAGAACCCGGTTTCGGTGTAACAATTGGTAATGCCTTAAGAAGAATTTTACTTTCTTCATTAGAAGGTTATGCTATTACTACTATTCGTTTTTCAGGCGTTTCGCATGAGTTTTCTACCATGAAAGGTGTTGTAGAAGATTTAACTGATATCATCTTAAACTTAAAACAAGTTCGCTTTAAGAAAACCGGTGATTCTGGTGATGCTGAAAAAGTATTCATCATTGTTAACGGTCAGGATCAGTTCAAAGCTGGTGATATTACTAAATTCTCTAACAACTTTACAGTTTTAAATCCTGAGCATGTTATTTGCAACATGGATAAATCTGTTACTTTAGAGGTGGAGTTAACCATCAACAAAGGACGTGGTTATGTACCTGCTGAAGAAAATAAAGTTGCTGATGCTGTTGTAGGTGTTATCGCTATCGATTCGATCTACACGCCAATGAAAAACGTAAAATACACAATTGAAAATTTCCGTGTTGAACAAAAAACGGATTATGAGAAATTGGTATTAGATATTTCTACTGATGGTTCAATTCACCCAGAAGAAGCATTAAAAGAAGCGGCTAAAATTCTTATCCAACACTTTATGCTTTTCTCTGATGAGAACTTAGTATTAGAATCGCAGGCAAAAGAAGAAACTAAAGAAGTTGATGAGGAAATTTTACACATGCGTAAAATCCTTAAAACTGAATTAGTAGATATGGATTTATCAGTTAGAGCATTAAATTGCTTAAAAGCTGCAGATATCCGCACTTTAGCTGATTTGGTTTCTTATGATGTTGCTGATATGTTAAAGTTCAGAAACTTCGGTAAAAAATCATTAACGGAGATTCAAGAACTTGTAAAGTCAAAAGGTTTGTCATTTGGTATGAACCTGTCTAAATTTAAATTAGACGAAGAATAAGGGTTTAAGTTTTAAGTTGCGCGGATTGCGTATAACTTATAGCTTAATGCTTTAAATAAATTAATTTTTCATAGTGTATAATTCCCTCAGCTTAACTGCAACGAGACGGTATGCACTCAATTAAAAAACAATGAGACACGGTAAAAAAGTAAACCACTTAGGTAGAACCGCAAGCCACAGAAAGGCGATGTTAGCTAACATGGCTTCATCACTTATTTTGCACAAAAGAATTACAACAACTTTAGCTAAAGCAAAAGCTTTACGTACTTATGTTGAGCCAATTATCACTAAATCTAAAAGTGATACAACACACTCACGTCGTACTGTATTTGCTTATTTGCAAGATAAAGAAGTAGTAACAATCTTATTCCGCGAAATTGCTGAGAAAGTTGCAAATCGTCCGGGTGGTTATACTCGTATCATTAAATTAAACAACCGTTTAGGTGATAACGCTGAAATGGCTTTAATTGAATTGGTAGATTACAATACAGTTTACGGTAAAGACGTAGAAGCTAAAGAAGAGAAGAAAACAACTCGTCGTGGTAGAAGTAAAGCTACTGCTGCTCCAAAAGCTGCAGAAGCGAAAGCAGAAGTTGCTGAAGAAACTGCACCGGAAGTTGCTACTGAAGAAGCTCCTGCTACTGAAGCTCCAAAAGGAGAGTAAGTTGATACCAAATCTTCGCAAGAGGATTAAGCTTATTAAAAAACTAGAAGTCTTGTTCGAAAGAACAAGACTTTTTTTATGCACCTATCTTGATTAGCATTGGGCAATTTCACGATATCCTTTTCCATTCTTAACCAAGAATATTTAATAAGGCAAACACGATAACAAACGTTTGCCTCATATTTTCATTACATAGCAGTTTTACGACAACGTATCTATAAATTAGCTTAAAATAAAATGTAATGAAATTTAAGCTTTTCCTGCTCTTCGCAGTATGTTTCCATTTAACTGCAGATGCTCAAATTCTTAGGTATACCGACGGCAAAAACGGCTGGAATCCCGACTCGTTGGGTAACCATCGGGTAGTTGTGCTGTTTAATGGGCCAGGTAAGGTTGCGCATGTTAAGGTAAACTGGCGCAGAAGGGATGAACATCCGGAACGGAAAAGGTTAATCATCCAGAATGCTGATGGAAAGTCTGCTGCGCTATTGGGTGTAGAAAATTTTAATCGCGAAAGTGCAGATATTTATTTTGAGGCGCCCGCAAAAGGGCGATATTTTATTTATTATTTGCCTTACAAAAATGAGGGGAGAAGCAATTACCCCAAAGGCGTGTATTTAAAAGCCAATAGTGCTCAGTTAGAAAAGACAAATAAGGTCGCCCCAAACGCGAGTGCTTTAGAAATGCAATCTATCGATGCTTTCAACTCTTTCTATCCAATGGAAGTTATTGCGACTGCCATAGAAACCCGCTCGCTTAGGGCGAAGCATAAAACTGATGACTTTATCGTTTTTCCGGAGGATAGACGTTTCCCGATAAAAATGCAGAATGATTTACCATACAGATGGATAGAAAAAGGAATTTCCAGTTCTTTCGCTGGCTCAGCTGCAAAAGGTGAGCATTACGCTTTTCAACTTGGCGTTTATGCTTTAAAAGAATTGAATGATGTGAAAGTTACTTTTGGCGACTTAAAATCATCGGCAGGAAAGACAATTTCTGCAAAATACATTAACTGCCTAAATACAAATGGTACTAGTTACGACAATAAGCCGCTGGTGAACACAATAAATGTTGCCGCAGGAAAAATACAGGCCATGTGGATTACAGTAGATGTGCCCAAAACAACTTCTGCTGGGATTTACAGTGGCAAATTCACCGTAAAATCTAACGGGAAATTTAAGGTAATCGAGGTGAAACTGGCCGTTGGAAAAGAAATGTTGGTAGATGCCGGTGTTGGAACACCAGTTAACCAAACACGCTTAACCTGGCTTAATTCTACCATGGCGCAGGCAAATACAGTTATTACCCCATATACGGCGCTGAAAGTCGATAGTAGCACGATTTCGTTGCTTGGCCGAACGTTTGAAATCAATACCGACGGTTTCCCGAAGCAAATTCAAACTTTCTTCAATACAGAAATGACGGGTTATGCTGAAAAACCAAACCGCATTTTATACGAGCCAATTCACTTTCATTTTTACAATACGCCCAAAACTCAGGAGAAACTGGTTAGCGGCAATTTCCAGTTTACTAAGATAGAGGCTGGAACGGTACAATGGACAGCCTCAAATACGTCTGAAAATATCAAAATGGATGTTGATGGTGCATTGGAATTTGATGGCTATGTTCATTATGTTGTAAAAGTTACCGCATTAAAAGATGTCGATTTTTCAAATGTGGATTTTCACATTCCTTTCGAAAAAAATTCTACAAAATACTTAATGGGCTTGGGCCAAAAAGGCGGGATAAGACCCGATACCGTAAAATGGAAGTGGGACGTAGCCAATAAAAACCAGGATGCAGCTTGGATTGGTAACGTAAATGCTGGCCTGTATTACAATTTGCGGGATGAGCATTATGTTCGACCGCTTAATACCAATTTTTATCTGCAGAAACCATTATTGCTCCCTAAATCGTGGGGAAATGATAATAAAGGGGGAATTCAGATCAATGTAAAAGGCAGTTCGATGTTGGCTGATAACTTTACAGGACCCCATTCAATGAAAGAGGGCGACGTGCTCTATTACAATTTTAATTTACTGATTACGCCTTTCCATTTGTTGAACACTGACTTTCAATGGAACAACCGTTTTTATCATAAATACGGTGACCTGGATTCCATCAAGGCTACCGGTGCAACAGTTGTAAATATTCATCATGCTACGCCTATAAATCCTTGGATAAATTATCCTTTTATTGAATCGAAAAAAATGAAGGAGTACATCGATGAGGCTCATGAAAAAGGGTTAAAAGTTAAAATTTATAATACAGTCCGCGAGCTTTCCAATCATGCTTATGAGTTGCCGGCACTTAGGAGTTTGGGTACTGAAGTTTACTCGCCTGGAAAGGGTGGCGGTTTCAGCTGGTTGCAAGAACATTTAGATTCTAACTACATAGCAGCATGGTTTGTGCCCGAAATTAAAGATGCGGCAGTTATAAACAGCGGCATGAACCGCTGGCACAATTACTATGTGGAGGGCATGAACTGGTTGGTTAATAATGTTGGTGTTGATGGCGTTTATCTGGATGATGTTGCGTTTGACAGGGTAACGATGAAGCGTATAAAGCGAGTTTTAACACAAAACAATCATCCTGGAATTATCGATTTACATTCTGCAAATCAGTTTAACAAAAGTGATGGATTTAACAACAGCGCCATTTTATACATGGAACATTTTCCATTCCTGAACCGTTTATGGTTTGGTGAATATTTCGATTACCAAAAAAATAATCCTGACTTCTTTTTAACCGAAGTGAGTGGCATTCCATTTGGTTTAATGGGCGAAATGCTTCAGGATGATGGAAACCCATGGCGTGGTATGATATATGGAATGACGAGCCGTTTGGGCTGGTCTGATAAAAGTGACCCAAAACCGTTATGGAAAGCCTGGGATGATTTTGGCATTAAAGGTTCGGAAATGATTGGTTACTGGAGTGAAAATTGTCCGGTAAGGACGGACAATCCGAACATTTTGGCAACGGTTTATAAACAGAAAAACAAAACAATGATTGCCCTTGCAAGTTGGAACGAGGAAAATACTAAAGTTAACTTAACCATCGACTGGAAAAGATTGGGTTTAAATGCCGAAAGCGTCAAGATAGCTGCTCCAGCCATCGAAAAATTCCAGGTTGCAGGAAGCTATCCAGATGGGAAATCGATTCTAGTTGAAAAAGGGAAAGGTTTGCTGTTAATTTTGGAATAGTCTTTAAGCAAAATTTGGTGTAGCGGGAAACAACGAAGCCATCTTTCTTCGAAAAAAGATGGCTTCGTTAGTAAAATGGTTTAGAATGGTTTTTTTATATTTTCACATTTTGCATGCCATATTGTTTCAGAACATCATCAGGCACGCCGGCCCATTGATTAGGCGAATTTCCAACATAGCCAATGTCTTTTACACCAATTTCAGTGGTGTAAAATCCCGAAGCGGTTAAGTCTCTCATTCTGTTAAAAAAGGCTACGCCGGCCTGCATCTCTGGTCGTGCTTTTTTAGGATAAGCAATTTCATCAACAATTGATAGCTGGTCACTTTTTGAAATATCTACGAAAGGTTTCTGAAACCTATTGAAGCTGTAAATATCAAGCCACTTCAAGCCGCCACGCATAGGTACTTTATGCTCCGGCATATCTTTTACAATAAATTCTATAAATTCAGGCACTTTCGCATCCGATGCACTGCCAGAAACCTCATCCTTTGGAATAATGATATCAGCCAAAACGGTAATGGTTGCCATCTCATGCTCGTTGAAGAACTTTTCTGCTTTCAGCTGTTTATCTCGGTCAATTTCCCATTGCTCACGGCCAGTTTCAGCCTTCACTTCTTCAGGAATTGGTTTATCGCTTGTATTTTGGGGTTGTTTACAGGCTTCAACCAGTACGGTTGTACTTAGGGCGGTTATACCAAGCGCCTTTATGGATTCTCGTCTGTTCATGTTAAATATTTTGTTTTTTCTTTTGTGCCAATATGTATTCTGCAGTCCTCATGGATAAAGCAAGTATTGTCCAGGTTGCATTTTTGTCGCCCTGCTGAACAAAAGGGCCAGCATCAACCACAAATAAATTTTTACAATCGTGTGCCTGGCAATATTTATTCAGCGCCGATTTTTTTGGATCATCTCCCATACGGATAGTTCCAACTTCATGAATAATTTTTCCAGGGTTCAACAATCCATAATTGGTATCTGCTCCATGTATTTCAGAAGTTACCACCGCACCCATTTCCTTCATAATTGAAAGAAAAGTTTCCTGCATGTGTTTAGCCTGAAGGATTTCTTCCTTTGCCCAGGTGTAATTAAATCTGAGTACCGGAATGCCGTACTTATCTACCATATTTGGATCGATTTCGCAATAGTTATCTTCTCTTGCAATCGCAGTTCCGCGGCCAGCCATTCCAACACTCGTTCCGTAAAAACGTCGGTAATCTTCTTTTAATGATTTCCCGTAGCCGCCTGCCTCTTTCTTATTCCCATTCTTATCTGGAACCATGCCGTTAATTGAGGCAACGCCACCACCGAAACCGTAAGAAGGCATGCCCATACCGCCACCGTACTCGATGTGGTAACCGCGTGGAAAATTCAATTTTTTATTATCCAGCCACCATGGCGAATAGATGTGTACACTACCCAAACCATCTTCGTTATATCGTTTCCTATCCATTAACTGAGGGAGAAAGCCATATACGCCTGCACCAGTAGAATCGTGAAGATATTTACCTACAACACCACTACTGTTTGCCAGTCCGCCTGGATGCGCCGAAGATTTTGAGTTTAACAGGATACGAGCTGATTCGCAGGCACTTGCGCCTAAAATAACTAGCTTACCATTTACCTGATATTCCTGTAAATCCTTTCTGTTTACATAAGAAACGCCTTTCGCTGTTCCATCTTTATCTGTAATTACTTCACGAACCATGGCGTCGGTAATTACCGTTAAGTTGCCTGTTTTTACGGCCGGAATAACCAAACAAGAAGATGCAGAGAAATCACCATAAACCTTACAGCTTCTGCCACATTGGCCGCAGTAAAAACAAGGTGCACGGTCGTTATTTCCCTTAATAGCTTCCGTCATTACTGCTCCGCGGCCGGTAATAACTTTAACGCCAGCTTTCTCAGCACCTTTTTTAATAAAGAGTTCATTTAACCTAGGCTTTGGTGGTTTCATAAAGATACCGTCGGGCTCACTTTCTATACCTTCAACGGTGCCGTATATCCCAATCATGCGGTCTACCTTATCGTAAAATGGTTTAACGTCATCATAGGTAATTGGCCAATCGGCGGTTAAACCGTCTGTTGGTTTAAAATCCTGCGGTCCCATGCGTAGCGAAATTCTTCCCCAATGGTTCGTTCTGCCACCGAGCATCCGCGACCTGAACCACTCGAATTCCGTTTTGTTTTTTTGGGTATAAGGCTCGCCTTCCAACTCCCATCCACCATAAGAGGCGTCAAAATCGCCAAACGGGCGGACGGTGCCGGCACCACGTCTGGGCGATTCCCAGGGCCATTTCAATTGATGAGAATCTAACCTCGGGTCGAAATATTGCCCCGCTTCGAGCATTAAAACTTTTTGGCCAGCGTTTGCAAGTACATACGCTGCCATGCCGCCACCTGCGCCAGAGCCAACTACAATGGCGTCATAAACAATTGGCGATTTTTTTATCTGAAATTCACTCATTAATTTGGTTTGGCTGTTAAATTTATCCTAAAATAATCTTTAATTGCATTAAACGAAAACCATTTGCCTTTTTGGAATCATTACTGATAACTTTTTTTAATTGGTTAGCCCGCTTCTTGGCAATTACATCTTAGAAACGCTTTAAGCAGCAATTCATTACTAAACGTTGTTTATGCCCTTAAAAAAGTCGGCGGAGTGTTACATTATTAGTCATGGGGCGTTCTCTGAAGAAATTGATTTATCTTTGTTGCTTAAATTTTACGATGGTATTTTCAGAACAGATTGAACAATTTATCTCGGCTTTGCAAGCTAGTTTAACTTCAGAGAAGTTTGCTAAAATCTCTTTAGGGAATTATAAAGGAGATGAAGAAGGCTTGAAGCAAATTCTGGTTAGAAAAGTCATTATTAAGCGAGAAGATAAGCTGGCTTTCACCTTTCGCTACAAAACACGTGATTTGGTGAAAAACTTTTCTATAAATGAGGGCATTAAGCTCGTTGCTGAACATTTGCATGCCGGATTTAAAATAGGAACACTCTTGACAGCCGACAAGGACTTGATTCTTGAAGAGTTAAATAATGGTAAGGTTGTATTAAGGGAAATATCGGCATCAACCAGGGAGATTCCAAAGGCTACCCACGATAAAGAGAAAAGCAGGCTAATTAAAGCTGATTCGAAATCTTATTTAACTGAATTGAAAATTACCGACGGGGAAGGGAAAGTTTTCAAAAATGCGCAGGACAAATTCCGCCAGATAAATCACTACATCGAAATTTTAAGTTCTCTGATAAAAGAGTTACCAGAGGGAACGATTAAAAATGTTGTAGACATGGGCTCTGGCAAGGGTTATTTAACCTTTGCTTTGTATGATTATCTACATTCGGTTTTAAAGTTAAATACTGAAGTTGTTGGTGTAGAGTACCGCCAGGATATGGTAAACTTATGCAATGCGGTTGCTGAAAAGTCGGGCTTTGGGCACTTAAATTTCGTACAGGGAACAATTGAAGACTACGAAGCGGAGCACCTTAACCTGTTAATTGCACTTCACGCCTGCGATACGGCAACAGACGACGCAATTTTTAAGGGAATTAAAGCGAATGCCGAATTAATCGTTGTTGCCCCTTGTTGCCATAAACAAATCCGCAGAGAAATTGAGCGCAACAAAACAAAAAATGATGTTTCCTTTTTAACAAAGTACGGTATTTTCTTAGAACGCCAGGCGGAGATGGTTACCGATGGAATCCGTGCTTTGATTTTAGAATATTTTGGTTATAAAACGAAAGTATTCGAATTTATTTCTGATGCACATACACCAAAAAATGTTTTAGTTGTTGGAATTAAGGGTAAAGAAAAGGACACGAAAAACAAAGAGGAAATTCTCCAGAAGATTAAAGAAAGTAAAGAATACTTTGGCATTGGTTATCATCATTTAGAGCGGCTTTTAAACCTATAAGTTTTTCAATTTCTAAAATCCGAATTCAAAGCAGTCTTTATGTTAAGGGTTTCGAAATGATGAGATCATGAGCGGATTGCCTTTAGATATAAATCCAAAGTAATACGGGCTTTTTCTTTGTTTTTAAAAGGTTGTCAATCTTTTTCATCGTTCCGTCAGATAAAACCGGACACCCTGCACTTTGGCCGAATAAGGTTTGAGGAAAAATTTCCCGGTCAGGAACTGGCGTGTAGGAATGCAAAACCACAATTCTTTTAAAAGCATTATAGTTGGTTTCTTCTAACCCATGCATTTTGTAATGGATGTTAATTCCCCAGTTACTGTAAGAACGACCTTTTACTTTATATTTTCCCAGAGAAGTGCAGTTACTTTCAATTTTATTGCTAAACATTGGTTTTACCGGCGTACTACCACCGCCCACGCCATGGGCACAAAGTCCTGCTATGATGATTTCTTTTTGCTTAAAATTGTAAACAAAGATTCGGTTCTTCCCAGAGTGGATACTCATATCGATCATGATGCAAACCGAAGTATCCATATTGTTTTTTTGGCAAAACCATAATGCGGTTTTGATTTTTGAATCGCTCAGTTTATAGCTGGAAGCCGGTTTAAAACTTAAGATCGCAAGTACCGCAAGGACTGAAAAAAATCTCATGCTTTAAATTTATACTACTTTAAATGCAATAAAATTAAAGCAACCAAAGCCGGAATCGACTGTACATAAAGAATCTTTTTGCTTGCGGTTGCAGCACCGTAAATGCCGGCAATAATAACGCAGCACAGAAAAAATATCGCGACATAAAATTTCCACTGCTCATTTTCAATACATAAAGACCATATTAATCCTGCAGCCAAAAAGCCATTATATAAGCCTTGGTTGGCAGCCAGTGTCTTTGTTGGTGCAAATAATTCTTTTGGAATGGTTTTAAAAACTTTCGGGGCTTTAGTAGTCCAGGCAAACATTTCCAGCCAGAGAATATAAATGTGAATGAGGGCAATTATGCCGATAATAATTTGTGCTGCTAGTTGCATTTTTGTTTGATTTGCTAGGTTGAAGATACAATAAAATCAGGTTATTTAATGCACTAGGTTTTCGCAGGCAAATTTGAGTTTATGCCTGGTATTTCTTTACAGAATAATAGAATAGCATCCCTCAAAAAGCCTTATCTTTGTACAAATCATAAAAAATAACATATGCTTAAAGGATTTTTTAACGTACCCGCTCCGGTAAACGAACCTATATTAAATTATGGTCCAGGCAGCAAGGAACGTGCGCTTTTGAAGGAGGCACTTGCTGAGGCTCGCTCACACCAACAAGATATTCCGATGTATATTGGCGGGAAGCAAATTCATACCGAAAAAAAGGGGAAAGTTGTTCCTCCGCATGATCATCAACATATTTTAGCCCAGTTTAGCATTGGCGATAAAAACCATATATCACAGGCTATTGATGCAGCCCTGGCTGCAAAGCAAGATTGGGAAAACCTTTCCTGGGAACATAGAGCAGCAATATTTTTAAAAGCTGCAGATTTAATAGCTGGCAAATACCGTTATAAATTAAACGCTGCCACAATGTTGGGGCAGAGCAAGAATGCCTATCAGGCAGAAATTGATGCGGCTTGTGAACTGATTGATTTCTTGCGTTTCAACGTAAGTTATATGGCAGATATTTACAAGCAACAACCTCCTGTTTCGCCTCGTGGAAGCTGGAATCGCGTAGAACAACGCCCGTTAGAAGGCTTTGTTTTCGCTTTAACACCTTTTAATTTTACGGCTATCGCCGCAAATTTACCGGCATCTGCAGCAATGATGGGTAATGTTGTGGTTTGGAAACCTGCGGACACCCAGGTATATGCAGCTAACCTTTTGATGGAGATTTTTCGCGAAGCAGGTTTACCTGATGGCGTTGTAAATTTGGTTTATGCCGACGGACCGGAAACTGGCGAAGTTATCTTCAATCACCCAGATTTCGCAGGTATTCATTTTACAGGTTCTACAAAAGTTTTTCAGGAGATATGGAAAACGATTGGCACAAACATCCACAAATACAAATCTTATCCTCGTATTGTTGGCGAAACCGGTGGGAAAGATTTTATTCTGGTTCACCCGTCTGCACAAACAGATATTGCAAGTACAGCGATTGTTCGTGGTGCTTTTGAATATCAAGGACAAAAATGTTCTGCGGCCAGCCGTGTTTACATTGCAGAAAGCCTCTGGCCAGAAATTAAAGAACAAATGTTGCGTGATATTGCTTCATTTAAAATGGGTGGTACCGAAGATTTCACAAACTTCATCAATGCCGTTATCGATGAGCGTTCATTTGACAAGCTGGCTAAATATATAGACCAAGCAAAGAAAGATGCAGGGGTAGAAATTATTGCCGGTGGTAATTACGACAAAAGCAAAGGTTATTTTGTAGAACCGACGGTTTTAGTAGTTAACGACCCAAAATATACGACCATGTGCGAAGAATTATTCGGGCCGGTTTTAACTGTATATGTTTATGCTGATAAAGATTTCGATTCAATATTGGAAGTAATTGATACCACTTCGCCATATGCCTTAACCGGGGCATTAATAGCGCAAGACCGTTATGCTATTGATAAAGCAAGCCATGCTTTGCGCAATTCGGCAGGTAACTTTTACATCAACGATAAGTGTACAGGCGCAGTTGTTGGACAACAGCCTTTTGGTGGTGCCAGAGGTTCGGGTACGAACGATAAAGCAGGCTCGATGATAAACTTGTTGCGTTGGGTTTCTCCACGCACAATTAAAGAAGTTTTTGAATCGCCAACTGATTACCGGTATCCGTTTTTAGCTGAAGATTAAACACATTTTTACCTATAAAACCCCTGCAAAAAGCAGGGGTTTTATTATTTTAGCGACAAATTTTTTAAACTAATCTGTGTTCATGATTTGTGAATAGGTTAGCATAATGCACTTAGCCATGATACAATCAAACTTTCCTTGGGTGGAATCACCATTTTTTAGCGAAATCATAAAGACAAAAAATCTCAGTGAGGAACAAAAAAAACTTGCAACCGATTACAACAGAGATGGCTATGTAGTCTTATCTGATTTTTTGCCGATTGATTTAATAGACCGCGTTAGAAAAGATGCAGAAGAAATTGGCTTTAACAAAGATTTTCCGATTAAAACCTACCGGGATGAGCAGCGGATTCAGGATTTCTGGAAGGCATCAGCGGCGAGTAAAGAGTTGGCCTCTTATCAACCCCTGTTGGATTTGCTCTCCATGCTTTATGGGAGGGAATCTTTTCCATTCCAGACTTTAAACTTCTGTGTTGGTTCTCAGCAAAGAGCGCATTCAGATACGATACATTTCAGCTCGCTTCCTGCTAAGTTTATGTGCGGCGTTTGGGTTGCTTTGGAGGATGTAACTGAAGAAAATGGTCCACTATTTTATTATCCCGGGTCGCAACGCCTGCCTGAATATAATTTCTCCCAAATAAAGGAAGGCGCAAAAAGTACTTCTTATGAAGATTATAAGGATTACGAAGATTTTATGGCGGAGATTGTAAAAGTAAACGGTTTAGAAAAAAAGGTGTTTCATGCAAAGAAAGGCGATGCCCTAATCTGGTCGAGTAATATTTTACATGGTGGTTCACCCGTACTAAAGGAAGGCTCCAGTCGTTGGTCGCAGGTTACGCACTACTTTTTTAAAGATTGCTACTATTACACGCCAATGTTAAGCAATATGGTTACCGATGAGTTAAATTTAAGAAACAATTTGGTTAACATTGCCACCGGAGAAAAAGTAAGCCCAAGTTACAATGGAGAGCGGCTCAGTTACTTAAAAACAAATAAAACGCAGTATATTTTCAATAATCCGGGCAATAGAATGCAGGGTTCTTTTAGTTTGTTACTCCGTAACTTATTTAGAAAAAACAGATAATTTTCGGCAAGGCCTAGTTCAAGCTATAATTGAAATATACAGCCAGTCAATATGCAGTTACAAAAAAAGCCCCGAAGTAAAATCGGGGCTTTTCGTTAAAGAAAAAAGCTGTACTTAAACTGTGTTTATCCTACTTTAAATGCAGGTGTAACATCATCAAGGCAGGTACAGGTAACTTCCATATCTTTAATTATTCCTGTTTGCAGACTGTAAACCCATGCATGTACAGCCAGTTCCTGGCCTTTAGACCATGCGGTTTGCACAATCGAAGTGTTCATTACATTTGAAGCTCCCTGGATGGCATTTAATTCTACCAACCTGTCAAATCTCTGGTCTGCATCTTCGATTGCCGCCATTTCGCCTTCATTCATGCGGTAAACATCACGGATGTTTCTCAACCAGTTGTCGATAATGCCAACTTGTTTGTTGCCTAAAGCGGCTTTAACGCCTCCACAGCCGTAATGGCCACAAACAATAACATGTTTCACTTTTAACACATTTACAGAATAATCCAACACTGAAAGCATGTTCATATCGGTGTGTACTACAACATTTGCAATATTGCGATGCACAAAAATATCACCTGGTTTAGTATTTGTAATTTGATTCGCCGGAACGCGGCTATCAGAGCAACCAATCCATAAAACCGGTGGACTCTGGCCGGCAGAAAGTTTATCAAAGAAAGCAGGGTCTTTATCGATCATATCTTTCACCCAGTCTTTATTTCCCTGCAATAATTTATCGTATGTTATATCTTTTGTTTCAATTGTTTTTGCGCACATAAATTCTATTTATTAATGTCTTCTACTATTTTGTTAGTTAATTTTGGTACAGTGTAATGTTTCTGTACGTTTTCTAAGGTTACGATAATGCCTTTTGTATAAGCATTGTGTTTGTAATTAAAAATGGTTTCCAAAACATCAGGGTCTATGTATCGGGCATTTGTTCCATCTATAATAACATTTGTTTCTCTAGGAATATTCGTTAAAACCACTTGTATTGCTGCCTTGTTTAAAAAGGAAACCTCTTCCGCCAGTTTAATTCTGATATTCTTTTTATCGCCATCATTGGTAATTCTGTAAAAGAATGGATTACGCATGTTTGTGCGCAGCAGATAGAAAATTGACACCAGCATACCAACCGCAACCCCTTTCAGTAAATCGGTAAACAGAACCGCTAAAACAGTTACCACAAAAGGGACAAACTGATCCCAACCTTTGTGGTACATGTGTTTAAACAAGCTCACCCTGGTTAACCTATACCCGGTAACAAGCAAAATTGCCGCTAAACAAGACAATGGAATTAAATTAATTACCTGTGGAATAAAAAGCAAGGAAAGCAATAACCACACGCCATGAAATATTGCCGACATTTTTGTTCTGCCTCCGGCATTTACATTGGCCGAGCTTCGAACAATTACCGACGTCATTGGCAAACCACCAACCATCCCGCTGGCAATGTTACCAATGCCCTGCGCCATTAGCTCTCTGTTTGTAGGCGTAACGCGTTTAATCGGGTCAATTTTGTCAACGGCTTCGATGCTTAACAATGTTTCTAAACTCGCTACAACAGCAATTGTTGCGGCAACAATGTAAACGTTCTTATTAGCCAGCTGAGAGAAATCGGGCATGGTAAATAAGCCCATAAATTCGCCGAAACCATTTACAACAGGTATTTTAACCATTTGGTCGGCACGCAGTGGATACGCAGTACCCGCAAAAATGATGGTGCCGATTATGCCCAAAACCACCACCAGCAATGGTGCAGGCACAACTGCCAGTTTAGGAAACTTTGGCCAGATAAGTAATATCGCTATGGACAAAAGGCTTATAACAACTGCTGCCAAACTAAAATGGCTTAACGCTGCGGTAATTGCCGAAAACGTATTTTCATGGTCTTGCTGAAAAAATCCTTCATCACCACTAAAATCAGTATCAACGCCTAAAGCATGAGGAAGCTGTTTTAAAATCAAGATTAAACCAATTGCGGCCAGCATGCCTTCAATTACGCTCGAAGGGAAGTAATTGCCAATTGTTCCGGCTTTTACTAAACCCAAAAATAATTGAAAAACACCTGCCAAAACAACGGCTAGCAGAAATGTAGGATAAGTGCCTAATGAGGTTATTGCACCCAAAACAATAACCGTTAAACCTGCAGCAGGCCCACTTACGCTCAGCTGCGAGCCGCTAAAGGAGGCAACAACGATGCCGCCAATAATCCCGGTAATTAAACCGGCAAATAATGGTGCGCCCGAAGCCAGCGCAATTCCCAAACATAATGGCAGGGCCACTAAAAATACCACAATACTTGATGGTAAATCTTTCTTTAAATTCTTTTTAAGAATATATTTTTTTACATCCGAACCTGAAAAGGCCGGGTTAAACTTTTGCATAACGATATAATTATCTAATAAATTTAACGAATAAATCGTGGTTTAACAGCGAAAAAATAATGGATAGCTATACCCAATTAGCGTATATTCTGTGCTATCCTAAAATAATCGAGAAAGTGCTGTTAAACTGAAAAAATTAGATAATGTTAGGCGGAGGTGTTGGAACCGTAGGGTGGTAGGGCTCAACATATCTTTTGAAATGCTCAATAAAACTGCTTTTCAAAATAAAATGACTGGAGGAGAACTCGTAAGAAAAAATTGGATGGTTTAACTCAACAAGTTTAAAATCGGTGAACTTGGATGTGTCTTTGGCGGCATCCTTTCCGCCATCATGCTCTAACTCAATTTGCATGATTACGGCGTTCATAATTTCCTTATCAATACAGGTACAAAAAACCGGAGCGCCAGAAATTACCATCTTCGCACTGAAGATGAGCATAAATGCGGCAACGATTAAATACTTGTATTTCCTTAAAAACATTCGTTTTTTCTTTAGTTGTGTTTTAAAGTCGGATACAAAAGTAAACGGATAATTGGTTTTTCAATACTTTAAGGTGTAAAAAAATTGCAATATAAACTTTGTTGCGTTCGCTAATCTCTTTTTTTAATACCTTGCAATTGTTTTTTCGAAAGCACTTGTTCAGTTCGTTGTCGGTTAAAGTGGGCCTGCCATTTGCTAAATCTTTTTGGGTTCGTAACCGGTAGCGAAGGCTTCAATACCAAAAAGGATATCGCTTCTGTCAGGCTTAACAACAAAGATTGTAGTGCTTAGCAACAGCCTGGCCAAACCGTAAATTGCCGGTCAGGATTTTAATTTAAATCTGTTATCAACCAAATATATGGATAAGAAAATAGCCTTACTTCAAGATAAAATTAATCAGGCACAACTTGGCGGTGGCCAGGCGAGAATAGATAGTCAGCATAATAAAGGCAAACTTACAGCAAGAGAACGGATTCACTTCTTAATGGATGAAGGCTCTTTTGAGGAAATTGGTATGCTCGTTACCCATCGCAGTACCGATTTTGGCATGGAACGGGAAAAGTATCTAGGAGATGGTGTAATAACCGGATACGGCACGATAAACGGGAGGCTTACTTATGTTTTCTCGCAGGATTTCACGGTTTTTGGGGGTTCGCTATCAGAAACGCATGCCGAAAAAATTTGCAAATTGATGGATATGGCTATGAAAAATGGCGCTCCGTTAATTGGGCTTAATGATAGCGGTGGCGCCCGAATTCAGGAAGGTGTTGTTTCGCTGGGTGGCTATGCAGATATTTTTTATAAAAATGTTCAGGCTTCGGGCGTCATCCCGCAGTTGTCGGCAATAATGGGTCCGTGTGCGGGTGGTGCAGTGTACTCGCCTGCAATTACCGATTTTATTTTAATGGTAGAAAATACCTCTTATATGTTTGTAACTGGTCCGAATGTGGTTAAAACCGTTACACATGAGGAGGTTACTTCCGAAGAACTTGGCGGCGCAAGCACCCATGCAACTAAATCGGGTGTAACGCATTTCGCCTGTGCCAATGAGATAGAAGCCATTACACATGTGAAAAAGCTATTAAGTTACATGCCTCAAAACTGCGAGGAAACAGCCGGGCATTCACCCTACGAACCCAGTGATGAAAGCAGGCCCGAACTTAACACTTTTATGCCCGAAAATGCTTCACAACCTTATGATATTAGAGATGTAATTTCAGCGGTGGCCGACCCTGATTCTTTTTTGGAGGTACACAAAGATTTTGCTGAAAATATTGTTGTCGGTTTTGCTCGTTTGGCAGGCAGGAGTATTGGAATTATTGCTAATCAACCAGCTTATCTGGCTGGCGTTTTAGATAGTAATTCCTCAACGAAAGCGGCTCGTTTTGTTCGCTTTTGCGATTGCTTTAATATACCCTTATTGGTGTTTGAAGACGTGCCGGGTTTCCTTCCCGGAACCGATCAGGAGTGGAACGGAATCATCACTAATGGCGCAAAGTTACTATATGCTTTTAGCGAAGCCACAGTGCCACGCATAACAGTTATCACCCGCAAAGCTTACGGTGGTGCATATGATGTGATGAACAGTAAACACATTGGAGCCGACATGAATTATGCCTGGCCAAGTGCGGAAATTGCAGTAATGGGTGCAAAGGGTGCAGCGGAAATCATCTTTAAAAAAGAAATTACTTCTGCCATAAATCCGCAGGAAAAATGGCTCGAAAAGGAAAAGCTTTATTCCGATATCTTCGCAAACCCTTATCGTGCTGCCGAACGTGGCTTTATCGATGAAGTTATAGAGCCCTCGCAAACACGTTTAAAGTTAATAAAAGCTTTTAAAATGTTAGAAAATAAGGTAGTAAACAGTCCTCGCAAGAAACACGGAAATATACCTTTGTAACAACGATGGCGCTAAAGCAGCAAGGAGAAAATGAATGATTAGGATTGCCTTGCTTACGCCGCCACACGCTAATTTTACTTCGAACTTAAATGTTGAAAAGAGCCGATATTTTGTTGATGGCCTTTTGCACAGGCCTAATTGTTGCAAATATTTATTACTGCCAGCCTTTGGTAATTTTGGTTGCCAAAGATTTCAACCTTACAGAAAGCTACGCCGGTCGCATTACCTACTTAACCCAAATTGGTTATGCTTTTGGTTTATTTCTTTTAGTCCCTCTTGGCGACATGTTCGAGCGTAAGAAACAGATTTTAGTAATAACCGGTTTTGCTATTCTGGCGCTCCTGGTTGCGGCGCTTTCAAAAACGTTTTTCCTGCTCGAGATTGCTTCGGTTTTAATCGGAGCTTGCTCCATTGTTCCTCAACTTATTTTACCGCTGGCGGCAAATTTAAGTTCTGATGAGAATCGTGGTGCAAATATCGGCATGATTATGAGTGGTTTACTGGTTGGTATTCTGGCATCAAGGGCCGTGAGCGGGAGTATCGGCTTCTGGCTAGGTTGGCGGGCAATGTATTATATTGCTGCAGGCATTTGTGCATTACTAATTGCTTTAATGGCCAAACGTTTTCCACAAAGTTACCCGGGTTTTAAAGGGAGTTATAAAGAGTTAATGACTTCCATGTTTAGCTACATTAAAACACAGCCAGTATTACGGGAAACCTCCATCATCAATTTCCTTGCCTTCGCAATTATAAGTGCCTTTTGGACAACCATGGTATTGTTTCTTGCAAACCCTCCGTTCAGTTTTCAAACTTTGCAAATTGGTTTGTTTGGCATTGCCGGTGCAGCGGGCGCCTTGGCAGCACCTTTGGTTGGAAAACTTAGCGATGGAAACAATCCTCGCAAAAATCTGATGATTGGTTTCATTTTACAGATTGTCAGCATTGCGCTGTTTTACTTTACCGGCAGCCATTTATACCTTTTTGTAGTTGGTATCGTTCTTATTGATATCGGCCAGCAGGCCATTCACGTAACCAACCAGACAAGAATTTACACCTTAATTCCGGAAGCAAGAAACAGGCTAAATACCATATTTATGTCGGTAAGTTTTATTGGCGCAAGTTGTGGCTCAGCGCTTGGCTTATTCCTTTGGGATAAAGGCGGCTGGAGTTTATTTTGCTACGGTATGGCAGCAATCATTGTCCTAAATATTTTAATTTACAAATTCTACGGAAACAAGAAATCTTAATTTGGAAGCACTAGTTCAGATAGAGCAAATTTTCCCCTCGTTAACCTGGCGAATCAGGCACGAAGCGATGTATCCCGATATGCCTTTCGATTCTGTAAAGCTAAAGGATGATTTTGACGGTGTGCATTTTGGTTTGTATGCTGATCATAAATTAACAGGTGTTGTGTCTCTGTTTTCGCAGGGCGATGTTTATCAATTCAGGAAACTTGCGGTTTTACCAGCTGCTCAAAACCTGGGCTACGGCACTAAACTGATGGAATATATCTTAGACTTTTGTAAAATTCAGCGGGCAACGGCGCTTTGGTGCAATGCTCGTGTTAATGCAAAAGATTTTTATTTTAAATTTGGCTTCTCCGAAACGGAAGATACCTTTTTTAAAGATGGTTACGATTTTGTAGTCATGGAGAAAGAATTTTAGATTGTAGGTTTACAAACCGCAATTTAAAACCAAAAAGATCATTATAGTAAACACAAATAAAATTAGGTTAGCGAAAAGGATTTTTTATCTGTAATCCACAATCGTAAATCTGAAACCTTAAATAAATATGGCTAAGAAAAAAGAAGACGACAAGAAAAAACACGTTGCAGTTGTAACTAAAAAATCGTTACAGTTTCTTGAAGAATACATAAATAATCCTGCCCCTACAGGTTATGAATGGGAAGGACAGAAACTTTGGTTAAACTACCTAAAGCCTTATATAGACGAGCATTTTGTTGATAATTACGGCACAGCAGTTGGTGTAATTAACCCAAAAGCTGCCTTTAAAGTTGTTATAGAAGCACACGCTGATGAAATTTCATGGTATGTAAATTACATCACAAATGATGGTCTGATTTATGTAATCCGCAACGGTGGTTCCGATCATCAAATTGCGCCATCGAAGCGTGTTAATATTCATACAGAAAAAGGTTTGGTTAAAGCTGTATTTGGCTGGCCGGCAATTCACACCCGCCATGGTGAAAAGGAGCAGGCACCGGAACTAAAAAACATCTTTTTAGATTGTGGCTGTACTACGAAAGAAGAAGTGGAAAATTTAGGCATCCATGTTGGCTGCGTAATTACATATGAGGATGAGTTTATGGTTTTGAACGACCGCTACTATGTAGGCAGGGCGCTCGATAACCGGGTGGGTGGTTTTATGATTGCCGAAGTTGCACGATTGTTAAAAGAAAACAAGAAAAAACTGCCTTTCGGCTTATACATCGTCAACTCGGTTCAGGAAGAAATTGGTTTACGCGGGGCGGAAATGATTGCTCAGCGCATTAAGCCTAACGTTGCAATTGTAACCGATGTTACACATGATACCACAACGCCAATGATTAACAAAAATACTCAAGGCGATTTAGCTGCGGGTAAGGGGCCGGTACTTTCATATGCGCCGGCGGTTCAAACTAACCTGAACAAGTTGCTAATAAAAACGGCAGAGAAAAATGAAATTCCATTCCAACGTCAGGCATCATCACGTTCTACCGGAACCGATACCGACGCCTTTGCTTACTCAAATGGTGGCGTTCCATCGGCATTAATTTCTTTGCCTTTGCGTTACATGCATACAACTGTAGAAATGGTGCATAAAGAAGACGTTGATAATGTTATTAGCTTAATATACCAAAGCTTACTAAACATTAAAGACGGACAGGATTTTAGAGAATTCAAATAGCATTCCTCATTAATTGCGAGAAGCAACGAGATGGACTATTCTTTGTAAAAAGGTCTGAGGTTAATTTCTTAGACCTTTTTTTTGGAAAACCCGTAAAAAAATGGCTGAAAATGAAGAAAATTGTATTGATACGACACGGCCAAAGCATCTGGAATTTGGAGAATCGTTTTACAGGATGGACAGATGTAGACTTGTCTGAACAGGGTTATCTGGAAGCGAAAAAGGCTGGAGAAATTTTGAAAAAACACGATTACAATTTCGACATCGCTTTCACTTCCCTTTTAAAAAGGTCCATAAAAACGCTCCACATCATTTTGGAACAACTCGACCACATTTGGATTCCTGAACATAAAACATGGCATTTGAATGAACGCTTTTATGGGGCTCTGCAGGGACTAAACAAAGATGAGACGACTGCAAAATACGGTTTAGAGCAGGTAAATAAATGGCGGAGAGATCCGGATGAAGAACCACCCGCAATAACTACATCCGACCCCCGGTATCCCGGTAACGATTTGCGCTACCAATCGCTTACTGCTGCGCAACTACCTTTAACCGAGAACTTGAGCCAAACAATTGCCAGGGTGCTCCCATTTTGGAATGAAGAAATTGTGCCGGCAATAAGTAAAAATGAAAAAGTAATTATTTCAGCACATGGTAACAGTTTAAGGGCATTAATTAAATACCTCGACAACCTGGATACTGAAGAAGTAACCGCCCTGGAAATTCCGACGGGTACGCCCTTGGTTTATGAGTTAGACGATAATTTACAGAAGATTCGCCATTACTATTTGGATTGAAATGTTAAGGTTTAAATCAGATTTTTTCAACATTATCGTTAGCTTTAATTATCAGCAAATTGATCTTCGTATTTTTGTTCACTATTGAAAACTGAAAAATTTAATAACTACATGCAATATCTCAGTAAAAAGAAACTCTTCCTTGCCCTGATGGCGGTTCTATTTGTGTCAGTTTCGGCCAAAGTAGAACCAAGGAAAAAAAACATAGATGAACCCTGCGAAAGCGTTATCAAATACTATATTAAAGCAGGAAAAGAGAACAACAAAGCGTTCAAAGTAAATGCTGAAATTATTGTTAATCCGATTAATTTAATTAATGTCGATTTAGAAATCTCAAATCAGCCACGATCGAAATTCGACATCATTATTGATTCGTTTGATTGCACCCTAAATGCTGATTTAACCAAAGGTTTTGCACTTTATAAAGGCTACATCAAACATGAGAACGGAGATGCCACGAACTCAATCCTAAAAATTTCAAGAGACGAACAAGGCAAATTGACAATTTCTAATGCAGATCCAGAGCAAACGGGCAGCTTAGTATTGTATGTTGATAAATGGGAGGTTTTTAAAAACTAACTATGACAACTAACAAAACAACAGAAAACGACAGTTGCGTAACTGCATTTTTAAATACAATTACGGATGAAACTAAACGCAAAAACAGCTTCGATTTAGTTGCGTTGTTTGAAAATGTTTCGTCTTTTAAAGCCAGAATGTGGGGCAATGCGATAGTTGGATTTGGAAGTTATCATTACAAATACGAGAGCGGCAGAGCGGGCGATGCACCACTTGCAGGTTTTTCGCCGCGAAAAGATAATTTTGCACTCTATTTCTCATCCGATTTTGAAGATAAGGATCAGCTTTTAGCAAATTTGGGCAAACATAAAACCGGCAAAGCTTGTGTTTACATTAAAAAACTAGACGAGATTAATATTGATATCTTAAAACAGATGATTATAAATTCTATAGCAAGCCTTAAAAGCCAATACGGTTAAAATTTAGTTTTCCCTAAAATCACACTTTGCGTAACTTGTAAATTACCAGTTACGCTGCAGGTTTAGGTGTTTATTTTGCAATATTTGAATGTCAAATAAATAAACCTGGATTATGCTTAAAAAACTACACCTCTATTTTTTAATAGCGGGCATTTGCTTTTCAATAAACGCTGCTGCGCAGGATGCGGTAAGCTATCAAACACCGCCAAAAGAGATTGCTGATTTGTTACTTGCCAAGCCAACGCCAGGCGTTAGCCTGGATGATAAAGCCGAGTGGATTTTGTTCAGCGAAAGAAATTCTTACCCATCTGTTGAAGAACTGGCCATGCCCGAATACCGAATTGCTGGCTTAAGGTTAAACCCCAATAACTATTCACCGAGCCGGATTACTTACATCAACAACTTTAGTTTAAAAAGTATAAAAGCCGACAAAACTTTTCCGGTTACGGGATTGCCGGCACCATTATATGCCAGTAACATCAGCTGGAACCCATCGCAAACTAAAATTGCGTTTACAAATACCACTCAAAAAGGTGTTGATCTGTATGTGATTGATATCGCAACCAAGAAGGCGACCAAAACAAATAAGTCGTTTTTGAACGTTGTTTTGGGAAGCGGATTAATCTGGCTAAATGATAACACGATAATTTACCGGGCAGTTACCAAACCAGCAAGCGCTGCGCCGGTTAAACCATTAATGCCTAAGGGGCCAACTGTTCAACAGAATTTAGGCAAGGCAGCACCAAGCCCAACTTATCAGGATTTAATAAAATCTCCGTTCGATGAACAGTTGTTCGAGTTTTTCGGTACATCGCAATTGGTGAAAAATACAGGAGGCGTAGAAACCCCAATAGGCAAACCGGCGATTTATTCATCGGTTAGTCTTTCGCCCGATAAAAATTATATGTTAACCGAAACCATCCGTAAACCGTTCTCATATTTAGTAACGGCGAATGGCTTTCCATCTACTGTTACGGTGACCGATTTAACTGGAAAACCCGTTAAGGTTCTGGCAGAGCTGCCATCATCTGAAGGAACGCCATCTGGATATGACAATACTCAAAATGTTCCCCGCGGTTTTGATTGGAGAGACGATGAAGCGGCTACGGTAACCTGGTCTAAACCGTTAGACAGCGGCTTAATTAAGAAAAATGTGCCGTTTCACGATGCTGTCTATTCACTAACCGCCCCATTTACAGGCACCGAAAAAGAACTTTTCAAAACCCAAACCCGCTATCGTGGCACACAATGGGGCAATGCTGGTTTGGCCTTGGTAATGGAGGGTTTAAGAAGTAAGCAAACCAATAAAGTAAGCACGTATAACCCAACTACTGGTAAAATGGAGGAGTTATACACACGCAATCAAAC
This sequence comes from Pedobacter sp. AC464, assembly GCF_979253075.1. Lineage (NCBI taxonomy): Bacteria > Pseudomonadati > Bacteroidota > Sphingobacteriia > Sphingobacteriales > Sphingobacteriaceae > Pedobacter > Pedobacter sp. AC464. The sequence goes on along the minus strand of NZ_CEEDBV010000002.1, from coordinate 588,028 downwards.
AGATGCTTACGGAAATCCGGGTACGCCCGTTACAACCAAAAACAAGTTTGGCCGTTCGGTAATTCATACGGTAGATAACGGCACAAAGTTGTTAATGAATAATACTGTTGGTTCATCAGAAAAAGGCGATTTGCCTTTTCTGGCCAAATTCGATTTGGCCACAAAGAAAAGTGAAATCATCTGGCGAAGCGCAGAAGGCACCTTCGAATATGTAAGTGACGTAATAGACCCTGACAAACTGATTTTGCTATCCCGAAAAGAAAGTCAGAAACTGGTTCCAAATTATTATATCAAAAACCTCGTGCTCCGTGTTGCCGATAGGCCAATCACTAATTTTGCAAATCCTTATCCTTCCCTGGATGGTGTGGTAAAAGAGAAAATATCTTATAAGCGTGCTGATGGTGTTGATTTAACCGGCGACCTATATTTGCCGAAAGGCTACAACAAAGACAAAGACGGGCCGTTACCGGCCATTATCTGGGCTTATCCACGCGAATTTAATTCTGCTGCCGACGCTGCGCAGATCCGCGGGTCCAAAGATAAATTTACAGCCATTGCCTGGGGTTCGCCAATTTACTGGGTAACCCGCGGCTATGCAGTTTTGGACAATGCAGAAATGCCAATTGTAGCAAAAGATGGCAAGAAACCGAATGATACTTTTGTGGATCAGTTAAGTTTAAATGCCGAAGCGGCAATTAATAAACTGGTAGACTTAGGCGTGGGTGATAGAAAGCGCATGGCGGTTGGTGGCCATAGCTACGGCGCATTTATGACGGCAAACCTTTTAGCGCACACAAACCTTTTCGCCGCAGGTATTGCCAGAAGTGGTGCTTACAACCGTACATTGACACCTTTCGGCTTTCAAAACGAAGACCGTACCTACTGGCAGGCACCCCAATTGTATTACGAAATGAGCCCGTTTAGTTATGCTGATAAAATTAAAACACCCTTATTGTTAATCCACGGCGATTCTGATGATAATACAGGTACATTTCCAATAAACAGTGAACGCTTGTTTGCAGCTATTAAAGGTGCCGGAGGTACTGTTCGTTTTGTTTTTTTACCGTATGAAGCACACGGATACCGTGGAAAAGAAAACATATTACACGCCCTTTGGGAGCAAGACCAATGGTTGGAGAAATACGTCAAAAATAAAAAATAATTTTTTTATTCTGTCTTGAAATGCCCCGGTAACCGGGGCATTTTTGTTTAAATTAGCGTTCTTCGCCCATATTGAGTAATTTTACACTTTCAAAAATCAAACACGAACATTCAAATTAAATATTTGTTAAACCCTTATGGAATACATAGATTACTATAAAGTTCTTGAAATTAAAAAAGATTCATCAACTGATGATATTAAAAAGGCCTATCGTAAACTGGCTAGAAAATACCATCCTGATTTAAATCCTAATAATGAAGAGGCTAATAAAAAATTCCAGCAAATAAATGAAGCGAATGAGGTTCTAAGTGACCCCGAAAAGCGAAAAAAGTATGATCGGTACGGGAAAGACTGGCAACATGCTGATCAGTTCGATGCGCAACAACAACGACAATCGCAGGGCAGGGGTAGAAGCGGGGGTGGTTTTTCGGGTTTTGGTGGCGATGATTTTTCCGACTTCTTTTCATCGATGTTTGGCGGAGGCGGAAGTAGGAGCAGTAGCCGTTCGCCATTTAAAGGCCAGGATTACAGTTCTGAGCTAAGTTTGAATTTGATCGATGCGTACACTACCCATAAACAAACACTTACCGTAAACGGCAAACAGGTGCGGATAACTATACCCGCGGGCGTAGAAAACGGACAGAAAATAAAGCTTACCGGGTATGGAGCGCCAGGCCCCAATAATGGTCCGGCAGGAGATTTGTATATTTCATTTAATATTTCCGAACATCCTAAGTTTAAACGAAAAGGGAACGATATTCATATACAGGAAGAGGTAGATTTGTACACCGCCATATTAGGTGGAGAAAAAATTATCGAAACTTTGAATGGAAAAGTTAAGCTAACAATTCCCCCGGGCACCCAACCCGATACCACCTTAAGGCTCAAAGGAAAGGGTTTTCCTGTTTATAAAAAAGAAAACCTTTTTGGTGATTTATATGTTAAATGGCAGGTTAAATTACCTACAAAATTAAATACTCAGCAAAAAGAATTATTTGAAAAGCTTTCCAAACTTTAGCAAATATGGAAACCAATTTAATTTCAGTTGACGATTTTTGTGGACATTACAAAGTGGCAACTGACTTTGTAACTTCGCTGGAAGAATATGGGTTAGTAAAAACAAAACTGGTTAATAAAGCAGTTTTTATACATGCTGATGATCTCACTGGTTTGGAAAGATACATCCGCCTTTACAAAGAGCTTGAGATAAACCTGGAAGGCCTACATGCGGTGTCACATCTGTTGGGTCAGCTCGAACTATTGCAAAATAAAATTGCCACGCTAAATAACGAAATCAGTTACTACAAGCAACTTCATTAGTTTTGCCGTTTGCAGCCTCTAAAAGCTTCGATAAAAAAATCCTTTTTTTGATTTTAAGTTATTACATTGGGGCATCAAAACTAAAGCAATGAGCGATTCCTCATCAAAATTTGTCGAACAAATTAAAGCGTCGTATGCGCCGTCTGGCTCATATATTTACCTTGGAGCGGGCATATTGGATGGCCAGGTATACGGTGATGCTGAAGTAAATTTATCATTAAAAATGATGAACCGGCACGGTTTAATTGCCGGTGCAACAGGTACAGGCAAAACCCGTACCCTGCAGTTATTGGCAGAGCAGCTGTCAGATGCGGGCGTTCCGGTTTTTATGCTTGATGTGAAAGGCGACTTGTCAGGGCTTAATCAACCAGGAAGCATAAATCCAAAAATTGAAGAGCGTGCTGCACAACTCAACAAACCCTTCACCCCAACAGGTTTTCCTATAGAAATTTATTCACTTTCGGGAAAACTTGGTGCCCAAATGCGGGCAACTGTTCTGGAGTTTGGTCCAACTTTGTTGTCCAAAGTTCTAGATTTAAACGACACTCAATCTGGCGTTATGGCAGTTATATTTAAATATGCTGATGATAACAAGATGCCAATTATTGACTTAAATGACCTCAAAAAATTAGTTTCATATTTGTCGGAAGGTGCGGGAGCCAAGGAAATAAAGGAAAGTTATGGTAGCATTTCAACTGCAACATCAGGAACTATTTTAAGGAAAATTGTTGCTATTGAGCAGCAGGGTTTAGCAGGGATGTTTGGCGAAAAATCTTTCGATGCTGAGGATCTGTTCGAACGTGTAGATGGGAAGGGCGTTATAAGCCTGTTAAACATTGCAGATGTTCAAAACCAGCCGGTTTTGTATTCTACATTTCTCTTGAGCCTGCTTGCCGAACTTTTTAATACCCTGCCCGAAGTTGGTGATTTAGATAAGCCGAAACTGGTTTTCTTTTTCGATGAAGCACATTTGCTTTTCAACAATTCCTCAAAAACTTTTTTAGAACAAATTGAAACGATTATAAGGCTAATCCGCTCTAAAGGGGTAGGGGTTTTCTTCTGCACGCAATCGCCTACCGATGTTCCGGAAAGTGTTTTGGGTCAGTTGGGTAACCGGGTGCAACATGCGTTAAGGGCTTTTACGCCGAACGACGTTGATGCTCTGAAGAAAACGGTAAATACGTATCCAAAATCCGAATTTTACGAAATCGATAAAGTGCTAACATCTTTGGGTACAGGACAAGCATTGGTAACGGTGCTGAACGAAAAAGGTATTCCTACCGAAGTTTCTGCAACCATGCTAACACCACCGAGAGCAATTATGGGGCCCTTATCTGCAGCAGACTTTGAAAGGTTAGTTACCGGAAGCCAGGTGTATACGAAATACAAAGACCCGATAGATCCCGAAAGTGCTTACGACATTTTAACTAAGCGAATTAATGAGCAGACCGCGGCGGCCGACCAACAAAAGCAGGAAATTGAAGCCCAAAAACAGGTCGAATTAGAGAATAAGCCAAAACCTGGCGAAAAGAGTTTAGTAGAACGGGTTATGGGTGCAACAATTACCCGTCAAATTGGTAAAGAAATTGTTCGCGGGCTGTTTGGGATGCTAACCGGAAAGAAAACACGTTCAAAAAGCCGTGGCGGTTTTTTTGGATTTTAATAATTAACCTCAAAATAATCTAAATATGAAAGTACTATTATTCGCTTTTTTAATCGTCTCCTCTGGCGCATTCGCTCAAGTTACAAGTCCACTTTTTACCGATTCCCGGGGTAAAATAATTAAGTCAACAACCTACGATGACGTGTCCGGAAGTCCCTATCTATTGGAAAAATGGGAAAAGGGCTCTGTTAAAACAGGTTCAGGGAAAACATTCTCTGATCTGAATTTAAAATACGACATAGCAGGCGAAAGACTTCTATACCTAAACAAACAAGGCGATTCAATGACCTTTGCCGAGCCAATCGTTGCTTTCGAGTTGAATTCGGAAAAAAGCGCCGTTCCCTTGAAATTCGTAAATAGCCTCCCTAAGGCAGACAACGTAAAAGAGAATACCTTCCTACAAATCATTGCTACTGGAAAGTCTTCACTCTACAAAAAATACAATGTTGCTATAATTGAGAGCAAAGGATACGGAGCTCAGTCAACTAAAAGGTTATTCAATCCATCAATTACCTATTATGTTTTAAAGGATGGCGTTCTGCAGAAAATTAATTTGTCGAAGAAGAGCATTGCAAGTACCTTCCCGAGCAAGGAAAAGGAAATTTTAGATTTTTTAAAGGTTCAAAAAATCGACTTCAAAAACGATTTGGATTTGCAAAAACTTTTCGATGTTATAAACCAATAGCATGCTCCTACCAAGACTCTTTATACTGCAATTAACTCTCCTTCCTTTCTACGCCATCGCTCAATACGAAGTGCTTCCTTTCGGAGACGTGAAGAGAACGCCTTTAACTGAAATTAAATATACAGACGTAACCGGTAGCCCTTATCTTTTTGATTATTGTGTAAAAGGAAATGTAACACTTACAAATGGAAAAAAATATCTGGTAGACTCTTTGAAATACAATGTTATTGAGGATAACCTGGTATTTAAGAGTGAAGACGGTGCTTTGATGCATTTTGCTGAACCAGTTAAAAGATTCGAATTAGCAGTGAAAGGCTCAAATCCGGCTCGATTTATCAACGGTTTGCCAGCGACAAAAGGCTTTAGTTCAGAAGCTTATTTTCAAATTCTGGCCAAAGGAAAAGTTACCCTTCTCAAAAAAATTAGAAAGGAAATAACGGAAAGCAAACAGTATGGCTCGGCAGTAACCAATAAGTCGATCAATACAACTTCCAGCTATTTTGCACTTAAAGAGGAGATGCTGGTTAAAATATTACCAAATAAAAAAACTATTACCGCTTTATATGGTATTAATGACATGCAACTGGATAATTTTCTCAAAGAAAATAAAATTGACTTCAAAAAAGACGATGATCTTTATAAATTATTCACATATTTAAATCGTTAACGAAAATTAAACGCTTTCCTAATCGAAAAAATGATTAGGGATTACTATTTTAGCATTATGAAACCTACCCTATTAATACTGGCCGCCGGGATGGCAAGCCGTTATGGAAGCATGAAACAGATTGATGGATTCGGCCCGAATGGAGAAACTATCATCGATTATTCAATTTACGATGCAATTAAAGCCGGTTTTGGTAAAGTTGTATTCATTATTAAAGAAGAATTTGTAGATAATTTTAAATCGATTTTCGAGCCAAAATTAAACGGAAGAATCGAAACGGATTATGTTTTTCAAAATTTCGATTTGAAACAGTTTGGTATTGAGGAAGAAATTTACCGGGAAAAACCTTGGGGAACTGCGCATGCAATTCTTTCTGCCAGGAAGGTTGTTAAAGAGCCATTCTGTGTAATCAATGCTGATGACTATTATGGTTATGATGCATTTAAGAAAATGGTTGTTTTTTTAGATCAGGAAGCTTCCGACAGCAATTTTTCAATTATTGGCTATGAGGTTGGTAAAACACTTTCCGAATTTGGTGCAGTATCACGCGGGGTTTGTAAGGTAGATGCTTCAGGAAATCTTGAAGAAATTATTGAGCGTACCAAAGTTTATCCAAAGGATGGTAAAATTTTTTACGAAGAAGATGGTGAAGAATTCCCTTTGGATTTTGCAACACCTGTTTCGATGAATTTCTGGGGTTTCACACCTGCAGTTTTTAACATCACAGAAAAGCTTTTTGTAGAGTTTGCAGAAGCAAATAAAGATAAACCAAAAGCAGAATTTTTTATACCACTAATTGGCGAAAACCTTGTTAAAACTGGTGAAGCTACTTTTAAAGTTGTTCCTACTTCGAACAAATGGTTTGGCGTAACTTATAAAGAAGACAAACCTTATGTTCAGGATAGCATTAACCAGCTGGTTAAAAACGGAACGTATCCTGAAAAACTATGGAGCTAAATTTAGACTCCGAAGTTTTAAAAGCATACGGATACACTAAAGAAAATATTGTAATAACACAAATAGGTACGGGTTTAATAAACCGTACTTATTTGCTTTCGCCCCCAGCCGAAGAGAAAAAGTATATTCTTCAAAATATAAATACTTCGGTATTTAAAAGCCCCGAAGCCATTGCCGATAATTTAAAGGCAATCGCCGACTATCTCAAGGAAAACTATCCTGATTATCTTTTTGTAAAACCTATTGCCACCCAAAACGGTGAAGAAATGGCAATAGTTAATAACGAATATTGGAGAATGCTGCCTTACGTGGCTAACACTGTCTCTTTAGATGTTTTAACTGAGCCGCAGCAGGCTTACGAAGCAGCTAAACAGTTCGGTAAATTAAGCAGACTTCTTAACAATTTTGACGCCTCTATACTTAAGCCAACCATTCCAGGTTTTCATGATTTAGCCTTAAGATTTGAACAATTTACCCTGGCTTTAAGTACAACGACAGAAAGTTTGCAAAGTCAGGCCAAGCCACAAATTGACGACGCGTTGGAGCATAAGTACATACTGGACTATTTTAAATCCTATTCGCACAGAGTGGATTTTCCGGATCGGGTGATGCATCATGATACAAAAATTAGCAACGTGTTGTTAAATGCGCAAAGCTTCGAAGGTGTTTGTGTTATTGATTTGGATACGATTATGCCTGGAAAATTTATTTCTGATTTGGGCGATATGATGAGAACCTACCTCTGCGCATTTTCAGAAAACGAAACGGATCTAGATAAAATCAAAATCAGACTGCCATACTTTGAGGCCATGATTAAAGGCTATTTATCAGAAATGAAAACTATTCTTACCGAAACCGAAAAAGAACTGATTTTATTCTCGGGTAAGTATATTGTTTACATGCAGGCATTAAGATTTCTAACCGATTTCTTAAACGGAAACAATTATTATTCAATTAGTTATCCCGCTCAAAATTTGGATAGAACAAAAAATCAGTTTGAGTTGCTGCAAGAGCTATCGCGGAATGAAAAAGAGTTACAAGATATAATCGAAGAGAATTTAGTTTAAAACTTGATATGCCAGAACATAGCGAACTAAAAAAGGAATTTCAGATTGAACGGATGATTCTTTTTACAGATGCCGTTTTTGCTATTGCGATAACGCTGTTAATCATCGAAATCAAGGCGCCAGAAATCCATCATGGGATGACAAATGCAGAAATGATTAATCAGCTCTTAAATTTAGTCCCTAAGTTTATTGGTTTCATTATTAGCTTTTTCGTAATTGCCATTTACTGGCGCTCGCATCACAGAATGTTTTCTTTTATTAAAGACTACGACGATAAACTAATCTGGCTAAATTTCTTTTTTCTTTTTTCCATTATTTTAATGCCCTTTAGTTCCGCGTATTACAGCGATAATACGCTTTACAATTTGCCTTTTTGGTTTTATTCTCTAAATATTGCTTTTACAGGTTCGTTAAACTATATCATGCTTGCTTACATCATTAAGCATCGTGGTAGAATTTCCGACGGATTTGATGATATAAGAGCCCGCAGGCTTGCCAGGTGGCGAACGCTTATTGTCCCTGCAATATTTGTACTTGGAATACTTATCAATTCAATCCTGCCTTCAGAAAACAGCCTGAATATGTTAAGCAGGTTTACGCCGATGTTAATTTGGCCTGCAATTACATTATTAAACAGGTTTTTTGGCAAGGTACATGATTTGGAGTATCATGCTAAGCCGGTAAAAGCCAGGCATCGTAAATAATTTTCTACTCTAAATCCTGGCTGAAGTAAAACAGGCTGATAAACCAAACAATCACCTTTAGATAATTTTAGACGCTGAGCTTATCCGAACTCAATTGTTGTCGCTAACTTTTCATTGTTTGATACATCACGGCGTGGCATCAAGGCTCATTCCGATTGAATTTTTTCAGCTGAAATTCAACAAACAAAAAAAAGCGTCTCTGAACTTAATCAGAAACGCTTTTATTTTAACTTTCGGTCTGTCGACTAAAAATTATTTTTCTTCTTTAACTTCTTCAAAATCAACATCGGTAACGTTATCACCGCCACCTTGAGGCTGACCATCAGCTTGTGGTTGTTCACCACCTTGAGGCTGACCGCCGTCTTTGTACATTTCCTCAGATGCTGCATTCCATGCATTTTGCAATTCAGCTTGTGCTGCATCGATATCTGCGAAGTTGCGAGATAAGTGTGCTGCTTTCAATTTCTCTAAACCAGCTTCGATTGGTGCTTTCTTATCAGCAGATAATTTATCACCAAACTCTTTCAACTGTTTCTCTGTAGAGAAAATTAAAGCATCAGCACCGTTAATTTTATCTGCTTCTTCTTTTGCTTTAGCATCATCAGCGGCATTAGCTTCTGCTTCTTCTTTCATTTTTTTAATCTCAGCATCGGTTAAGCCTGAAGATGCTTCGATACGGATTTTTTGCTCTTTACCAGTAGCTTTATCCTTAGCGCTTACGTGTAAAATACCGTTAGCATCAATATCGAAAGATACTTCTACCTGAGGCACACCACGAGGTGCTGGTGGAATACCATCTAAAATGAAACGACCAATTGTACGGTTTTGACCAGCCATTGGGCGTTCACCTTGTAAAATATGGATCTCTACTGATGGCTGGTTATCAGCTGCAGTTGAGAAAGTTTCTGATTTTTTAGTTGGGATAGTCGTGTTAGACTCGATTAATTTCGTCATTACACCACCCATAGTTTCAATACCTAATGATAAAGGCGTAACGTCTAATAACAATACATCTTTCACATCACCGGTTAAAACACCACCTTGAATAGCAGCACCAATTGCTACAACTTCATCAGGGTTAACACCTTTACTTGGCTCTTTACCGAAGAAAGCTTTAACTGCATCCTGAATTGCAGGAATACGGGTTGAACCACCTACCAAGATAATTTCGTCGATATCGCTTGTGCTTAAACCAGCATTTTTTAATGCAGATTTACAAGGCTCGATAGTACGTTTAATTAAGCTATCCGCTAATTGCTCAAATTTAGCACGAGATAATGTACGCACCAAGTGTTTAGGGCCGCTAGCATCAGCAGTAATGTAAGGCAAGTTAATTTCAGTAGAAGTTGTGCTTGATAACTCAATTTTAGCTTTCTCAGCAGCTTCTTTTAAACGTTGTAAAGCCATTGGGTCTTTAGCTAAATCCATGCTGTTTTCAGCTTTAAACTCGCTTGTTAACCAATCGATAATAATGTGGTCAAAGTCATCACCACCTAAGTGTGTATCACCATCAGTAGATTTTACTTCGAAAACGCCATCACCCAACTCCAACACAGAAACGTCATGTGTACCACCACCACAGTCAAAAACAACAATTTTCATGTCTTTGTGTGCTTTATCCAAACCATAAGCTAAAGCAGCTGCAGTTGGCTCGTTGATGATACGCTTAACTTGTAAACCTGCAATTTCGCCAGCTTCTTTAGTAGCCTGACGTTGTGCATCATTAAAGTAAGCAGGTACCGTAATTACCGCTTCAGTAACTTCCTGACCAAGAAAATCTTCGGCAGTTTTTTTCATTTTCTGTAAAATCATCGCAGAAATCTCTTGTGGAGTATATTTTCTGTCGTCGATTTCTACGCGAGGTGTGTTGTTATCGCCTTTAACAACTTTATAAGGTACACGTCCAGCTTCTTTCGCACTTTCGTCGTAGCTGCTACCCATAAAGCGTTTAATCGAATATATCGTTTTTGTTGGGTTGGTTATAGCCTGACGTTTAGCAGGCTCGCCAACTTTACGCTCACCGTTTTCTGCAAAAGCAACAATAGACGGTGTAGTACGTTTACCCTCACTGTTCGCAATAACTACAGGCTCATTGCCCTCCATTACGCTCACGCAAGAGTTTGTTGTTCCTAAGTCTATTCCAATAATTTTTCCCATTGTATTTTTCTTTTTCTCTTTTTAAAGTATTATAATTTCTAATCCTATTAAACAATGCGTGTGCCAATTAGGTTTTGGCAGATATTATCGCTAAAAGCCTGATAAAATGTAAAAAAGAGTGTCTGATGTTACTGACAGCATGACAGAAAACCGACGGAAATCAGCGTAGTATGATTAATGCGAACAATCAGTCTGATAATTTGAAAATGAAAGTTATCGATTAATCGGTTACAGCCGCCCCGCTGTCCGCTTTATTTCGCTGCGCTTCATGCTCGCTACCATCGGGTTTAGTAACGAAACTCATTGCTTTTCAGAAAATTTTCTTTGGAGAAATATTAATGAAGATTTGAAAAGATTCAACGGAGATCTCCAGTCATATCAAAAATTGATTAACCACCCATTGCCAAAGGCTTCTAACTCCGTAATTCCATTAAAAACAAGCAAATCCGCTACCGGTCACTTCGTTCCTCCATTTTCAAGTCCGTGTCGAAAGGGCTTTTAGTAAAAGGGTAAATGGTTTGTTTAACAAAACCTTTAGGGTATTCGGCCTCGTGTACACCCGTTCCGGCAGGCCATTCCTTGCCAGGCAAATAATAGGTGCCAAACATCATATCAATAAAAGGGAATATCGATGCAAAGTTGTGTCCATAATACTTTGGGTCTTCGCAGTGGTGCCAATGATGATATTGTGGCGTTGTGAAAATGTATTTTAGCGGGCCAAAATTTATCCTGGTATTGGCGTGGATAAGTACAGCATGAATGGCAATGAAAATGATATAAACATTAAAAACGGTTGCAGAAAAACCCAAAATGTACAGCGGTACAAATGTCATTGCCCGGGTAAAGAAAATATCAATAAAATGCGTCCTGCTTCCGGCAAGCCAGTCCATATTTTGGGTAGAATGATGTATGGAGTGAAAGCGCCATAATGAAACTCGGGTATGGAAAAACCGATGCGCCCAATATTGAAATAAATCGGTGCTGAAAAAAGCTAAAAATAATGCCACAATAAATGGCAAGCCCTGCACCCAGGTGTGCAACTTATCTAATCCAATCCACCCGAAAAAAAGCACTGCAGGTTTTTGCGTTACAATTCCAAAAAACTGAATAAACAGATGGCTAATTACGAAGTAGGTTAAATCTGTCCGCCATTCTTCATGAAATTTTGTTTGCTTATCGTTCTTTGGAAAAAACAATTCGAGCGGAACAAAAATCGCTACCATTAAAAGCAGATCCAAAATCATCCAATCTAAACCAAAATGCCAGCTGGATTTGGCTACATCTCTTCCCTCAACACTTAAGGCGCCCAATATTACTGCCAAAGCCGCCAGTGCAAAACCAGGCCAGCCATAGTTTAGCTTTTTGCTTAAAACAATGCTTAATGCAGAAAAGAAGAGCGAGGCGATAACTCCGCCAATCATCATCGCCTCCATGCTGTCTTTGGTGTAAATCTCACGGAATTCCGGAGTCGTTAATTTTTCCGGGTAATGGAAACAAAGAATTCCTAATAAAGCTAAAACTGCTAAGAAAATAGAAATGTAGCCACTTATCTGGCCCTGACCGATTACTAAACGTTGCCTTGGAGACATTAAATTATTTGGTGGTTTTTAAGGTTCATAAATAGTAGCTACTATTTAAACTAAATTAATTCGAAGCCAATGGGGCTGTACAAACTAAGGATGGCGACAACAATTAGGGTGTTTTGATGTTGAATGTAACGCTTACCCGCCAAGCTAGGAAATTAAAATAATTATTACAATAAAATTCTGACAAACCTTTCCATCTTTCTCACGTTGCTTTATTGGGCAAGAAAACTGCGATGCCCGAATTTTTTAAATTATCCTTATTTTTGAAAACACGACGGTATGCTAATTAATTATTTACGCCTTTTACTTCTTCCATTCTCATTAATTTACGGTATGGCCATCACCCTCCGCAAAAAACTGTACGATTGGGGGATTATGGCTTCAGTTAAATTTGATCTTCCTGTAATTTGTGTGGGTAATTTAGCCGTTGGTGGTTCTGGTAAAACACCAACTACCGAGTATTTGGTAAGGCTTCTAAGCGATTATAAAATTGCCGTTTTGAGCAGAGGATATGGACGTAAAACCAAAGGTTTTATTTTGGCCGACAATAACGCCACAGCCGAAACCATCGGAGACGAACCACTTCAATATTACGATAAGTTTAAAAACATAACTGTAGCGGTTTGCGAAGATAGGGTAGCAGGAATTGAAAAATTGAAAGATAGTCACGATTTAATTATCCTGGACGATGCGTATCAGCACAGGGCGGTGCGAGCTGGGTTTAATATTTTACTTTTCGAATTCAGAAAACTCGGAACGCTGCAATTTTTACTTCCGGCAGGAAATTTACGCGATGTTTTTTCATCCAGAAAACGAGCTGATATCTTATTGGTAACTAAAGCTCCCGTGCCACTGTTGCATGTGGCGCAACAGGCTTCAATAAATGAATTACAGCCAGATAGCAATCAAAAAGTGCTTCATTCGTACATTAAGTATGGCGAATTAAAGCATTTATACGCCAATGAAACCCGCACACTCGATTCCATTAAGGATTATGAGGTTTTTTTGCTTACCGGAATTGCTAATCCAGCGCCGCTTATTGAAGCGCTCGAGAAATACACAAAAACAATAAAACACGAAGAATTTCCAGATCATTATCAATTTAAAATTGCCGATATTGAAAAGTTTAAATCAGCGTTTGTTTCTGGTACAAAAAAAGAAAAAATCATCATCACAACAGAAAAGGATAGTAAGCGTTTAAATGCTGCGGGTTTTAAAGATTTACTGGTAAATTTACCAGTATATTTTTTACCTATCGAGGTTGATTTATTTGAAGAAGATAAGATTACCTTTGATGAACTTATTTTAAACTATGTTAAGAGCAATAGAAGAAACCGTTGAGTACATTAAACGCAAAACCGAAAACTTTAAACCAGAAATAGGCATCATTTTAGGCACTGGACTAGGCGGCCTGGTTAAGGAGATTAAGGTAGAACATCAATTGATGTACTCAAACATTCCTAATTTCCCAATATCTACTTTAGAATTTCATAGTGGTAAGTTAATTTTCGGAACATTAAACGGAAAGAAAATTATTGCCATGCAGGGTCGTTTACATTACTACGAAGGTTACAGCATGCAACAAATCACCTTCCCGGTAAGGGTAATGAAAGGTTTGGGTATCGAGAATTTGATAGTTTCTAATGCTGCAGGGTCTTTAAATCCCGAATTTAAAAAAGGTGATTTAATGATTATTGAAGACCACATAAATTTGCAACCTGATAATCCTTTACGCGGTTTAATTGAAAGTTCTCTGGGTCCGCGTTTCCCGGATATGAGCCAGCCGTACAAACGTTCTATCATTGATAAAGCATTGCAAATTGCAAACGAGGTTGATGTTAAATGTCATAAAGGTGTTTACGTAGCCGTTTCAGGGCCTAATTTAGAAACAAAAGCCGAGTACAAATATTTAAGATTGATAGGTGCCGATGCTGTCGGGATGAGTACCGTGCCTGAAGTAATTGTTGCCAATCACGCCGGGTTACCAGTTTTTGCAATATCAGTTTTAACAGATGAGGGTTTTCCTGAAGACTTACAGCCATTTAGTTTAGACGAAATTTTAGAAGCTGCCGCTAAAGCTGAACCAAAAATGACTGAAATTTTAATCCGCTTAATCGCTGAGCTGTAAGATGGGTAAAGTTGTTCAAATCTGTCTTTTAATCTTAATACTTTCTGGTGTTGATAAAGCCTTTGGGCAAGATTTAAAAACCACTGTTGGTAATAACAAGGAACTCGATTCTTTAAGAAAAAAAGAAGAAGGCGCAAAAGACTCCATTGTCTATAATGCAAAATATATCCGGTTTACAAAACTTTCGCTTAGTAAAGACAGTATTGTTCTGTTGCCGCTTGATACCTCGACGGTAAATATCCAAAATTATAGTCCGCTGATGCAGCCTAAACACCCAACGATTACAACGGGTAATATGGGGCAGGTTGCGAGGCCACTTTTATACGAACCCTCCAAAAGGATTGGTTTTGATGTAGGTTTTCATTCGCTCGATTACTATGCCTTAACGCCTGAAGACATCATCTATTATCAGGCACGTTCGCCTTTTACAAGCCTGTATTTAATTAGCGCCGGACAAAAAGAGCAACTTTTTCGCGGCATCCATAGTCAGAATATTAAGAAGAACTGGAATGCAGGCTTTAATTTTAACCGAATGGATTCACGTGGTTTTTACAGCCGGCAACGTGGTGACAATTTAAACATCGCAGTTTTTAGCTGGTATCAATCGCCAAGCAAGCGGTATAACATGTGGGCCTCTGCCATTTTTAACACGTTGAGGGCATACGAAAATGGTTCGGTAACTACAGATTCCACTATATTTAATTCTGGTTACGATAAAATTTCCAGAGATGCCGAGGCTGTCAGACTAAGGTCTGCCAGAAACCTTTTCCGTAAAAATACCATATTCTTAAAGCAAACATATTATGTGGGGCGAATAGATAGTTCCAATACAGTTAATGGCTCTGTTGTGCCAACTAACAAAATATCTTACACAATAGAATACAACAATGATAGTTATGACTTTAGTAAAGAGGAATCTGACGACAACACCGTAATTCCGAGGGCATTACGAAAAAGTGATAATATCGTAGATGCATCGTTCACCAATGATTCATCACATGTTCAGCATATAAAAAATGAGTTTCTATATAGTTTCTTTTTAAGGCCGAAAAACTCATCTGTTATTAAAAATGAGTTGAAGTTAGATGCAGGAATTAAGCACGACTATTACAACTACCACACAATTGGTCTTCGATCAAGCGGAGCAAGGTATGAGGATGCCTCATCGAGTTTTCAAAACATCAGTTTGCTAGGAAACTTGGGTTATCGCTTTACAACTAATATCGATTTAAATCTAGATGTGCAGCAGATATTTCAGGGAAGAAATGCAGGCGATTTTCTCTACGAAGCCAAAAGTAAAATTGCTTTAGGTAAAACCATCGGAAGAATTGAGCTTGGTGCTTACCTTCAAAACCAATCGCCATCGGCAATCTTCGGTGCCTACAATGGCAACCATTTCTCGTGGAATGATCAAGGTTTGAAAAATGTTAAAGTAGCCAATTTATCATTCGGTTACATTAATGATAAACTAATGCTCCAGGCTGGCGCAAGCTACTTTTTAACCAGCAACTACCTTTACTTTGGCACTACAATTAAAGGAATTAACGATGTTGGAATAAAGCCTCTTCAGGAAAGTTCGGATATCAATTTAATAAGGCTGGATGTTTCCAAAAAGTGGCGTTTCGGAAAATTTGCCCTTGAAAATTACCTTGCATATCAAAAAACGGATAATGGCAGTGTTTTAAGAACGCCAGAGTTTTACACCTACAATAGTGTGTATTTTGATATAACTTTTTTTAAGGTATTGAAAACGAACATCGGTTTTGATGTAAGGTACAACACCGCTTATGCAAATTATTCTTATTCGCCGGCTTTATCGCAATTTTATGTAGGCGAGGAAAGTGTCTTGAAATCAACTCCTGTGGTGGATTTCTTTTTGAAAGCAAACTTAAAGCGGGCTAACATTTTTGTTAAATACGATTACCTGAATCAGGGTTTGCTCTCGCCGGGCTATTTTACCGTTAACAGATACCCAATGCCAGATGCACTTCTGAAATTTGGCGTTACCTGGAACTTTTATGATTAAAAAAAAGGCGTTCTGAAATTCAATTCAGCACGCCTTTTTTTATTAGAGGGATTTTCTAGAATGAATATCCAACTGAGAAACCTAATACACGGTTTCTTAATTTCACGTCGTTTGTTCTAGAATCCGAAGGAATTAAATTAGATAAACCCAAGCCATAGTTTGCGCCCACTAAAATTCCTGAGTTTGTACGGTAAGCTAAACCAAAGTTTGCACCAAAGTCTATACTGCTTAAATCATCAGAAGTTTCGCTACCGAAATTTAAATCTCTATCAGTAAAAGTTGAGGATGCAGTTCCTGCATTAGTATAACTTCCTGAGTATTTGTTTTTTCCAGAAATGTTGAAGCCAACATATGGTCCTGCACTAACCTGAATTGCACCAGCATCACCTGTAGGGATTCTTACCACGGCATTAACTGGAACTTCAATAGCCATTACATCTTGTTTAAATGTTCCGGTAGTTGTTGTTCCGGCAATGGTACCCGAGCTTTCTAACTTAGCACCTTTGTTTTGCAAGGAAACACCTGGCTGAATGAAGAAATTGTTTCCGATGCCAAAATCGCCGAAAGCGGTAACGTTATAACCAACGTTATTTTTGTAGTCTAAATCTGCTACACCTGTTCCACTATAAGTTGATAAGTTTACACCAGCTTTCAATCCAAACCTTGCAGAAGAACCGCTCATTGTAGTTTGTGCAAATGCACCTGTTGATAATAATAGAACGCTCGCACCAATTAGTAACTTTTTCATAATATTTTTCTTTTAAGTAAAGAATCTAGTTTATAATTATCGGCCAATGGCCATTTGTTAATTACAAGCCTCTTTCCAAAAGCTGTGCCAAAGTATTGTTTACGTTACATTGGTGTTTTCTAAATCGTTGATATACAGCGGTGTTTTTTATTGATTTCGGGTATAAAGCCCCGGCAGACGTAGGCCACATCAAATCTCTTTAGCTGTATAGATTAAAGGATAGTAGCGTTTTCAGGAATGATTTTAACAGGTTTTCTTAATCAAAGAGAGCAAACTATGTTTTCTGAGGCTTTTTCTTAGCTGCAGGAAACAGCACATTATTCAGTATTAAACGGTAGCCCGGCGAGTTCGGGTGAAGATTTAAATCAGTTGGCGGATCGCCAACGGCATGTTGATAATCCTCAGGATCGTGCCCACCGTAAAATGTAAACTGGCCTTTTCCAATCTCACCATGCAAATACCTAACCTCTGCGGCGCCTTTATTTTCCCCCAAAACCGTTACGCTGGTTTTAACCAGCCCTTTTTTAAAGGCAGTAGTTTGCCCCATAAAACCTTTAATTACCTTATCATGGTTTTGAGTAAGCATGGTTGGAACTAAATCCCATTTGGCAGAAAAATCAAAAAGGGTGAAGTAATCATTCGATTGGTTCAAACCCCTGCTGTTTGTTACGTCGATATCCGAAAATTCATAATTCATCGGGTTGTTATCGAGCTTAAAGTTTTGGAAAGCCATCGTTTTATTAAAATCAAGCTTAGATTGTGCGTTCGGGTCTGCGGGGTCTCCGTCAAACATGGTGGCACAGATGTCTACACCATCGGCTGCAAGTGCAATATCGAAACTGTCGGTTCCCGAGCACATGGCAAATAAAAATCCGCCACCTGCGCAATATTCTTTTATGTGTTTGGCCACAGCCAGTTTCATTTCCGAAACTTTTTTATAACCCATGCGCCTGGCTAAGGCTTCCTGATTTTTAACGTCATCCTGATACCAGTTTGCGTACCTGAAAGAAGCGTAAAAACGCCCATACTGCCCTGTAAAATCTTCATGGTGCAGGTGTAGCCAGTCGTATTTGCTTAGTTTGTCCTGCAGAATATCGTCGTCGTAAATTACGTCGTAAGGTATTTCGGCATAAGTTAAAACAAGGGTTACTGCGTCATCCCAGGGCAATTTGCTTTTTGGGGAATAAACAGCGATTTTAGGCGTTTTTTCGAGCTTTACCATCTCCATGTTTACCGATGGGTCGCTTATCTCATTCAACAGATTTACTACTTTTCCATCTGCTAAAACCTCGTATGATACACCTCTGATTTTCAGTTCATCCTCAACGCTTTTATTATATTTGATAAGAAAACTCCCGCCGCGGTAGTTTAACAACCAGTCTACCTCAAGTTGTTTACTTATTGTCCAATAGGCAATTCCATAGGCTTTTAAGTGATTTTTCTGGTCTTCATCCATAAAAACTAAAATAGATGATGCCTTGGCGCAAATGCTCAAAAGCAGACAAAAAATCAACATGCAATATTTTTTTCGAATCGCCATAATTACATAAAACACTAAAATACCTGATTTAGTCTGTTTACAAAAATTTAATCGTGTTATAAGTAATGTAATTTTGTTATTTTTGCGGTTCATTAAAAAATTTGAAAACTTTTAATGGCTGTAAAAAAATATATTGATATGAGTAAAGCAATAATAAAAACTGAAAAAGGTAATATGACTGTTGAGTTCTTTGAAAAAGATGCTCCTAAAGCAGTTGCAAACTTCAAAAAATTGGCGAACGAAGGCTTTTACGACGGCGTAACTTTTCACCGTGTAATTCCTGATTTTATGGTTCAAACGGGTTGCCCGAATTCTAAGGATGGCGCAACAGGAATGCCTGGTACAGGTGGTCCGGGTTATAAAATCGATTGCGAATTAGATGGCGAAAACCAATACCATGATCGTGGTGTGTTATCAATGGCACATGCTGGTCGTAACACTGGTGGTTCTCAGTTTTTTATCTGCCACAGCAGAACAAACACGGCACATTTAGATCGTAACCATACTGTATTTGGTAAAGCGGTTGAAAATGTTGAACTTGTTGATGATATCCGCCAGGGCGATAAAATTTTAGGAGTAGAAATAATCGAAGATTAGTACAAACCCGAGATGTGGGATTTCAAATCAGCATAGTTTAGTGCCGATTTGAATCTCTTTCTCATTTAAATAAATAGACAATAGATTTGAAATTCAGGGTGGTGTTTACGCATGCTTTGTGTTCAAATCTCACATCTCAAAATATATGAATTTAAGAGGAATAGTTGCCGTTTCCGGCAGACCAGGTTTATTTAAACTTGTTGGACAAAATAAAGTAGGTTACATTTTAGAAGGTTTAGACGCTCAAAAACTTAAAGTTGTAGCCAACATTACAAATACAAAACTGGCTTCGCTGGAAGATATTACGGTTTACGGCGAAGATGAAGAAATTAAGCTAGTAGATGTTTTTACCAAAATTTCGGCAAAAGGAACAACTCCTGATACCAAAGCTGATACCGCAACTTTACGTGCTTACTTTAATGAGGTAGCGCCGGGCCATGATGAAGATAAAGTTTACGCTTCTGATATGAAGAAAATTATCGGCTGGTATAACATTATTAAGGATTTGCCTCTGTTTACGGAAGATACGCCTGATACACAAGGCTCGCCTGCTGAAGTTAAACTAGCTGAGGAAAAGGCTGCAGCTGATAAAAAGCAGAAAGCTACAGGTTCAAAGGCATCAGCAAGTGCTAAAGCAACTACAAAAACGTCTGCGCCTGCTAAAAAAGCAAGCATGACGAGTAAAAAAGGAGTTTAGTGACAATAAAATTTAAAACACCGGTGAAAACCGGTGTTTTTTTTTACTTTTTTTTGCAGGCTTACGCTTAAAAGAAGTAATAAATAATTGCACAGATCACTAACGCACCAATAATACTCACCCAAAGGTATTTATCTGCATTTCCCTGGCGGCTCTTAAATTTATACTGCCGTTTATATTTATCTAAAATCATAATCTTTTTATTTAACGATGAAAAGAAATTCTTATTTCCATAAGCAATCATGTTTCTTAGGCATGATGATATGGCTCTCCCTTTAAAATACTGAAACCCCGGTATAACTGTTCAACAAAAAATAACCTAATCATTTGATGCGAAAAAGTCATGTCCGACAGGGATATTAAACCATTTGCTCTTTTGTAAATAGCATCATCAAAACCGTAAGGGCCACCAATTATAAATATCAGGTGCTGAACGCTTCCAATCATCTGTTTATTAAGGTACGCAGAAAATTCAACAGAACTATACTTTTTACCTTTCTCATCCAATAAAATAACAACATCACCGTTATTAATTTGTTTTTGCAACAGCTCTGCTTCCTTCGTTTTTTGTTGGGCTTCCGAAAGGTTTTTTACGTTTTTCACATCAGGAATCGCCAGAAAATTAAAATTGATGTAGTGCTTTAAACGGCTTATATATTTATCAATTCCTTCAATTAAATATTTATCTTCTGTTTTGCCAATGGCGATAAGGGTAATCTTCATTATTTACCGGTTATAATCCTTCTCTTGAAGTTGCAAACTTAGATAAAAATGTACGAACAAAATAAATCATCATCTGCTTTAATATCTTTACAAAAATAAAATATACGGGATGTCTCAAACTGACGAACAAATACGAGCAGATTACCTACAGAAAGTTGATGATGCCACGAAACAGATTGGCGAAACGAAAACGCTTATCGACCGACTGTCGCTGGTTAGAATCGGTTTGTTTTTAGTTGAAATTTTGCTTTTTGTATTGCTCTTAAATTCTCCGGATAATGGTCTGAGAACTTTAATTCAAATATGTTTGGTTATTCCTGTTTTAGGTTTTGTATTTATTGTTCGCCGCCAAAGCAGGCTCGACAAAAAGCTAAGTTTCGAAAAAAAACTTCTTTGGGTTTTCCAAAACGAACTCAACATTTTAAACGGATTGGAAAATGGTTATGATAATGGCCAGCGTTTCCAGTCAGATTTACATCCGTATTCTTCTGATTTGGATATTTTTGGAAACTCCTCTTTATTTGCCCTGGCGAACCGTTGTAGCACAAAAACAGGAAACGAAACATTAGCTGCGGTTTTTTCTCAGTTAAAAACGGTTGATGAAATTAACCTTCGTCAGGATGCGGTAAAGGAAATGGCAGCTATAACAGATAAAACTTTTGAATTCCGAGCACATCTGTTAGGTTATGATGCAGAAAAAATTGAGTTAATTACAGAACAACTCTCGAATAAACTGGCAAGCCTCTTAACCTTTACAAATAATACTTTTTTTAGGTTTTATGTTTCACTGGTTCCATTCTTAACAATTTTTTCATTGTCGGCCGGAATAATTTACGGAGGGATTTTCTGGAAATTATTTGCTTTTTCATTTTTTGCACATATCGGTTGGAATTCTTTTTTCAGCAAAAAAATAGATCTTGTTTTTTATAGCTTCAGTGGCAGCTCTAGCTTGTTAAACGAATATTCAAAAGCAATTAAATGGACTGAAAGCCAGCGCTGGGAAAGTGCCTTTTTTTCAGAACTTTCGTCAATTAATTTAACGGTTAGCAAAGAAATAAATAGCCTTTCAAAAATTATCCAAAATTTTGATTCACGTTTAAATTTAATGATTGGAAGTCTGTTAAATGCATTGTTCTTATGGGATTTCAGATACTGCATTCAGCTTGAAAAATGGCTTAAAAGTTCGTCAGAAAACGTAAGCTCATCACTAAGCAATTTGGGTCATTTTGAAGAAATCATTTCCCTGGCAACATTAACTTATAATTCGCCTTCATGGACATTCCCTAAAATTGAGCAGGCCTTTTCGCTTTCTGCAACTTCGTTAGGGCACCCTTTAATTAAGCTTCCTCTTCGGGTGGTTAACGATTTTAGCTTTGAAAAAATTCCAACAGTCGATATCATTACAGGCTCTAACATGGCGGGTAAAAGCACTTTTCTTCGCACAGTCGGCATAAATATGGTTTTGGCCTACTCTGGCGCTGCCGTTTGCGCCACAGATATGAAGCTTTCGATTTTCGCGTTAAACACTTACATGAGAATTAAGGATTCGTTAAACGAGAGTACATCTACTTTTAAGGCAGAATTAAATCGTTTAAAAATGATTTTAATGAATGTAAAACGAAATGAAAATACCTTTGTTCTTATAGACGAGATGTTGCGGGGAACAAATAGCCGCGATAAATATTTAGGTTCGAAGGTTTTTATCGAAAAGCTATTGGATTTAAAAAGAGCGGCACTGTTTGCTACGCATGATTTGCAGTTGGCAGATATGCAGCTGGAACATGAAGGTGCTTTACGTAATTTTCATTTTGATATATCGATTATTGACGGCAACATGCAGTTTGATTACAAACTTAAAACCGGACCCTGCGCTACATTTAATGCCGCAATATTATTGAAAGAGATTGGCCTTGCACTTGATTAGCCAATAAAATTAATGTTGTGTTAATATTAGGTTTGCATCTTGGATCGTTAATACATGGACATGGTCAAATCAACTGATTTTGGTAATGATTTTTTATGGGGCGTTGCAACTGCGGCAGCCCAGATAGAAGGGGCGTCAGATTATTACGGAAAAGGTCCATCCATTTGGGATACATTTTCTACCAAAAGCGGCAAGATAAAGAAAGGCCACAAACCCAATGTTGCCTGTGATTTTTACCATCGGTTTCGTGAAGATATCGCTTTGGTAAAGCTTCTTGGTTTCAAAGTTTTCAGGTTTTCAATTGCCTGGTCGAGGATTTTACCTTTTGGAAAAGGAGAGATTAATCCCGAAGGCATCAGGTTTTACCACAACGTTATTGATGAATGCCTGCAACATGGTATCATACCCTACATAACCTTATACCACTGGGATTTGCCACAAGCTTTAGAAGAGGAGGGCGGCTGGACAAGCTTTAGCATCAATGCTGCTTTTAACGCGTTTGTAAGCATTTGCGCTACAGCATATGGCGACAAAGTAAAGAACTGGATTGTAATTAACGAACCTTTCGGATATACTTCTTTAGGCTACATGCTGGGTGTGCATGCTCCCGGTAAAACTGGTTTAACAAATTTCTTTTCTGCGGTACACCACACAGCCCTGGCGCAAGCAGAAGGGGGCAAAATTTTACGTGCCGAAATTAGTCAGGCAAATATTGGTACAACTTTTTCCTGTTCAGAAATTCTGCCTTACACGCAAAGCGACAATGATATTTTGGCTTCGAAAAGAGTCGATTGCCTGATGAACAGACTTTTTGTAGAACCTAGTCTCGGCCTTGGCTTTCCAACAGAAAATTGGGACGTACTCGAAAAGTTTCAGATTGAATATGGAACGTGGCGACATACAGAGCGCTATAAATTTGATTTCGATTTTATCGGTTTACAGAACTACTTTCCGCTAACAGTTAAATACAATGCTTTTATACCTGTAATCCAGGCTTGGGAAGTTAAGGCGAAAAGCAGAAAAAAAGCGCACACGGCTATGGGCTGGGAAATTAATGCAGAGAGTTTTTACAACATTATTAAACAGTTTTCATCGTACCAGGGCATTAAGAATATAATTATAACAGAGAACGGTGCTGCTTACCACGATAAATTAATGGATGGACATGTTAATGATGTTGAGCGCATAGCGTATTTTCAGCTGTATCTTGCAGCTTTACTGAGGGCAAAAAACGATGGCATGCCTGTTAAAGGTTACATGGCCTGGACATTAATGGATAATTTTGAATGGGCCGAAGGTTTTACCGCAAGGTTTGGACTTATTTACAATGATTTTAAAACTCAGGAGCGAACCATAAAGGATTCCGGATATTGGTGGCAGGAATTTTTGAAACGATAGGCTGTAGCGTTTGCTTTCACGTTTTCGTTTTGAGTAAAACACACCATGAACAACTATTCCCTTATAATCGTTACGATTTTCTTTTCTGCTATAGTAACCTTTCAAAGCTGCAAAGACGGCAACTTAAACAGCTCAACTAAAAATGCTGATGAAAAAGAACTCAAAACCTTACTAAATGAAATCGAAAGTTTGACGGCTGAAGTATCTTGTAATGATCCATCAAACTGGCGTTTCGTTCCAATCGGTTCAAAACCTTGTGGCGGTGCAACGCATTTCGTTTTATATTCCCTTGATATCGATACAAAGCTCTTTCTTCAAAAAGTATCAGAATATACGGAGAAGCAAAGAGCGTTTAATGTGAAGTATCAAATTTCGTCAGATTGTAGTACTATTATTCCGCCGAAATCTATTGCTTGTATCGCCGAAAAAGCAACATTGGTTTACTGAAAAAAGCTTATTAGCACGATGAATTTCGCAAAGGATAAAAACATTTTGCTGCTGTAAAAAAGAAATCCCGTTTCGAAATTAATCAAAACGGGATTTCGTAAGCAAATTAAGTTTTGCGCTTAGCCTTGTGCTTTAAGTGCAGCTTCTCTTCTGATGATATTTAGAGCACCACCTGCAACAAACCATTCAATTTGCTGTGCATTGTAACTGTGGTTAACCGGGAATTGCTCCTCGGTACCATCTGCATGGTGCAATACCAATGTTAATGGTTTATCTGGTGCAAATTCTGTTAGGCCTAAAATATCAATTGTATCATCTTCTAAAATCTTATCGTAATCTTCTTTATTGGCAAACGTTAAGCCCAACATACCTTGTTTTTTAAGGTTAGTTTCATGGATACGGGCGAAAGATTTAACCAAAACAGCACGAACACCCAAATGGCGAGGTTCCATAGCTGCGTGTTCACGAGATGAACCTTCACCGTAGTTTTCATCGCCAACTACAATAGAACCGATACCTGCAGCTTTGTAATCACGTTGCGTTGCTGGAACTGGTCCATATTCGCCGGTTAATTCGTTTTTAACATTATCAGTTTTATCGTTGAAGTAGTTTACCGCACCGATTAACATGTTGTTAGAAATGTTATCCAAGTGGCCACGGAATTTTAACCATGGGCCAGCCATAGAGATGTGATCCGTTGTACACTTTCCTTTTGCTTTAATTAGCAGTTTCAAACCCTTAAGGTCTGTGCCTTCCCAAGGTGTAAAAGGGTCTAACAATTGTAAGCGGTGTGAAGTTGGAGAAACCAAAACCTGAACCGATGAACCATCGGCAGCGGGCGCCTGGAAACCGGCATCTTCCACAGCAAAACCTTTAGTAGGCAATTCATCACCCGTTGGTGGGTCTAATTTAACCTGCTCACCTTTGTCATTTGTTAAAGTATCTGTTAGCGGATTAAAACCTAAATCTCCGGCAATCGCAATTGCCGCTACCATTTCTGGCGAAGCTACGAAAGCGAAAGTGTTCGGGTTACCGTCTGCACGTTTCGCAAAGTTCCTGTTAAATGAATGAACGATGGTGTTTTTTTCTGCTTTCTCGGCACCTGTTCTGTCCCACATACCAATACATGGTCCGCAGGCATTGGTGAAAATAGTCGCATTTAAATCTTCGAAAGTTTTCAAATAGCCATCGCGGTTGGCGGTATAGCGCACCTGTTCAGAACCAGGATTGATACCAAAATCCGCTTTAGTTTTTAAACCTTTGGAAATGGCCTGGTTAGCAATGGATGCTGCTCTCGATAAATCTTCATATGATGAATTGGTACAAGAACCAATTAAGCCCCACTCAACTTTTAAAGGCCAGCCATTTTTTTCGGCCTCTACCTTCATTTGTGATACCGGAGTAGCCAAATCGGGTGTAAAAGGACCGTTCAAATATGGTTCTAAGGTATTTAAATCAATTTCGATAACCTGATCGAAATAGTTTTCAGGATCTGCATAAACTTCTGCATCACCTGTTAAATATTCTTTGATTTTATTAGCTTCATCGGCAACTTCGTTACGGTCTGTAGAACGTAAATAGCGTTCCATGCTTTCATCATAACCAAATGTAGAAGTAGTAGCACCAATTTCGGCACCCATGTTACAAATAGTTCCTTTACCAGTACAGCTCAGGTTAATAGCACCATCGCCAAAATATTCTACAATTGCACCAGTACCACCTTTTACGGTTAAGATACCGGCAACTTTTAAAATAACATCCTTCGCAGCGGTCCAACCGTTTAGTTTACCAGTTAATTTTACACCGATTAATTTTGGAAATTTAAGTTCCCAAGGCAATCCAGCCATTACGTCACAAGCATCAGCACCACCAACGCCAATCGCAACCATACCTAAACCGCCTGCATTAACCGTATGTGAGTCGGTTCCAATCATCATTCCACCAGGGAAAGCATAATTTTCTAATACAACCTGGTGGATGATTCCAGCGCCTGGTTTCCAGAAACCGATACCATATTTATTTGATACAGAAGATAAAAAGTCGAATACTTCAGCACTTTCTGTTCTTGCATGAGGCAAATCTATTGCAGCACCTTCTTTCGCCGTAATTAAGTGATCGCAGTGAACTGTTGAAGGCACTGCTACCTGAGGCCGACCAGCTTGCATAAATTGTAAAAGAGCCATCTGCGCAGTCGCATCCTGCATCGCAACGCGATCTGGTGCAAAATCTACGTAATCTGTTCCCCGAGAAAATGCTTTTTTAGGATCGCCGTCCCAAAGGTGAGCATACAATATTTTTTCAGATAATGTTAAAGGTCTGCCAACTATTTTGCGGGCCGCATCTACACGAGGGCCGAAGTTTGCATAAACCTTTTTAATCATGTCTATATCAAAAGCCATCGATTTATTGGTTAAAAGGTAATACTTCTATTCTAATAGGTGCGAATTTACAAAAAAAATGAACCTGTTACAGTCATAGGAGGATCATTGTATTATTTATTATTGTTCTAAATAGATCGCTTCGTCAATTGTTCAATTGCGGACTATCCTGTTCATTTACGAACACATGCTGGGTGGTTGCAAACGTTAACCAATTGTATATTAGCCGATTAGGTTTTGGGGCTTAGTTGGCATTACTTTAGCTTTCGTCCAATGATGCAAACTGAAAACCTTTTTCTGAAAAATATTTTAAAACGAGGGGCAAAGCGTATTTTAAACGGTCGAAAGCTTTCAAGCTATCATGAAAAACGACAATTGAACCATTTCGGGCATTGTTGATTACGTTTTGGTAACATTTTTCGGGAGCGAGGGTTAGGTCGAAATCGCCACTTAATGTATCCCACATAACGATATTTAGTTTTGGGATATGAGATTTGAGAAGCTTAATTTGCGACTTTTTTATTCTTCCGTACGGAGGCCTGAATAAATTAGTTTTAGTAAGCTGCTGGCACTGTAAGGCATTTTGGATGTAGCTTTCGTTGTCGGTTATCCAGCCTTTAAGGTGGTTGAAAGTATGGTTTCCGATAGCATGACCGTCTTTTGTTAGTCGCTTGAAGACATCAGGATGCTTGATAATATTATCGCCAATACAAAAAAAAGTCGCTTTGGCATTGAAGACTTTTAAAGTTTTTAAAACAAAATCTGTAACATTGGGTATGGGTCCATCGTCAAAGGTTAAATAAATAACTTTTTCGTTTCGGGATTTATTCCATAACAAAGATGGGTAATACCATTTAAGCAGAAGCGGCGATTTTACCAGGTACATTACGCCAAAGTTAGTAATTGCCCGGACACATTGAAATTATTGAAGTTGTTTATATAGATTTGAAACAAATTATGAAGATGTTTACCCAAACAAAGTTTTTTACCTGCACTACATTGTTAATTGCTTTAGGCTGTAGTCAAATTGTTAACGCCCAGCAAGTAATTACCATACAACAGGCTGTTGATAATACCCTAAATAATAATCTTACCATAAAGCAGGCCCAATTTAGCGCTGCAATAACCGACGAAAATTTAACGCAATCTAAATATGCTCTTTACCCAAATTTAAACGCAAGCATCAATCCAAACTTAACATTTGGACGTGGTTTGGATCAAACAACTTTCCAGGTTACCAATCAAACATCTTTATTTACAAGCGGAAATTTAAGCACCAACGTCGACCTCTTTCGCGGATTTGAAAAAGTAAACCAGATTAGACAGAATAAGTTGCTTTTAGCTGCAGACCAAACAAATGTTGATAAGGTTAAAAACGACTTGATTTTGAATGTTGTTACTGCCTATCTTCAGGTGTTGTACAATACTGACCTGGAACGGGCGTCGAAAGAGCAGCTGGAAATCGCAAACAAAACCCTGACCAGAGAAAACGCCTTGCTTGACGCCGGAAACAAAACCCTTGCTGATATTTCGCAAGCCAAATCGCAGGTAGCCATAGCAGAGCTGAATTTAACAAACGCACAAAATGCACTGTCAATTTCTTACCTAACTCTAGGCCAGTTGATGGAAATGCAACCAAATCAACGTTTTGTGGTTCAGGCTCCTTTAATTGATAACGTTAAAGCGGCGCCATCAGCTGCAAGTCCTGAAGAGATTTACAATAATGCCCTGAGCATTTTTCCCGACATAAAATTAGCGAATCTACGTTCGGAGGCGGCAAAACAAGGGATAGCCGTAGCAAAAGGGGCTTACTCGCCATCCTTAAGTTTAGGCGCCGGCCTTAATACTTCATATTCATATCAGTTTAAATATAACGGGCAATTTCCACAATCGTCTTTCACCGACCAAATTAACCAGCGTTTGGGCCAAAGCATCGGTATGAGTTTGCAAATTCCAATTTTTAATGGCTTCAGTGCCCGCTCTACAGTGAGAAGAGCTAAAATAACTTACCAAAACAGTTTAACAACAGAGCAATTGGCCAAAAACAATTTAAATAAAGTTATCTTTCAGGCAACTACAGATTTAAAAGCCGCTCAGAGTCGGTATGGTTCTACACAAAATGCTTTTAATGCGCAAAAAGATGCTTTCTATGTAGTAGAGCAACGCTATAACGTAGGTTTAGTGAACTCGCTTGATTATAGTACGGCACAAACCAACAGAAATAAAGCTGAAATTGATTTTATCCAGGCAAAATACGACCTGTTATTTAGAGCTAAAGTAATTGACTATTATTTAGGCAAACAGATTACATTTTAATAACCAACAAACGAAATACAATAAAATATTATGAAACTGAAGCACATTTTAATTACCATTGGTGTTATCCTTGTTGTTCTAATCGGATTAAGACTTGCCGGTGTAATAGGCGGTAACAAAACTGAAAAGGTTACAACAGAGAAAGCATCTGATAGGACTGTTGTTGAAACAGTAACTGCCAGTGGTAAAATACAACCCGAAACAGAAGTGAAATTAAGCTCGGAGGTATCGGGTGAGGTGGTTGAACTAAAGGTAAAAGAAGGTGATATTGTAAAAGCCGGGCAATTACTTTGTAAAGTGAGACCAGATGTATTGCAATCGGGTTACGAAAGGACTGTAGCATCATTTAACGCTCAAAAAGCCAGTGTTGCAGCAGCTCAACAGCAGCTGATTCAAAACCAGGCTAATTTTGTTAATTCAGAAGCCACTTATAAGCGTAACGTAGAACTGTATAATAAAAAAGTGATTTCAGCTTCGGAGTTTGATGCCGCGAAAGCAGCTTACTTAACCGCAAAAGCAAATTTGGCCAGTGCTAAAGAAAATGTAACAGGTGCGAAATTTACGCTCGAACAAACCGGTGCAAACGTTAAAGAAGCTGGTGCAAACCTTGCAAAGACAACAATTTACGCTCCTGTAGATGGTGTAGTTTCAAAACTTTCCATCGAGCTGGGCGACCGTATTCTGGGTACATCTCAAATGGCTGGTACGGAGATTATGCGTATTTCAAACCTTTCATCAATGGAAGTAAATGTTGATGTAAATGAAAATGACATTACGCGTGTTAAAGTTGGCGACAAGGCTTCAATTGAAGTTGATGCGTTTTCTGATAAAAAATTTAGAGGTGAGGTTACCGAAATCGCAAGTTCGTCAACTGCTGTGGGTACCACAACTTCTACATCTGTAGATCAGGTTACAAACTTTTCTGTAAAAATCAGGATTACTGAAGAACTTGCCGGCAAACAACAATCTATCTTCCGCCCGGGCATGTCTGCAACTGTAGATATTGAAAGTGAATCGTTAAAAGGTTTAGCGGTGCCAATTCAAGCTGTATTTACAGATAACAAGAATAAATCTGCAGATGCTGGCGCATCATCGAATAACCAGGAAAATAACGACAAACAAAAATCAAAACTTACTGATAAAACCGTTAAACAGTTCGTTTATATTTATGATGCTGCAAGCAAAAAAGTTAAGCAGGCGGAAGTTACCACAGGAATTCAGAACGACCAGTTTATTATTGTGAAAAGTGGTGTTAAAGCCGGACAGGAAATTGTAACAGGACCTTACTCAGCCATTCAAAATAAGCTTAAAGACGGAATGGTTGTAGAAAAAACATCTAAAGACCAGTTATTTAGCAAAGACGCTAAGAAGTAGTGTTTAATTAGTCGCAAGAAAAACAGTAACTTGCAGTGGTTTGAGGTGTAAGGTTTAGGCTTTTAAGGCAGTTTGCCAGACCTAAACCTTGCACCTTTTACCTTAAATTGTTTTTTATAACTATGGTACCAAAAATAGCGATGATTGGCGGCGGAAGCTGGGCTACTGCAATTGTAAAAATGCTATCAGATAATTTAACTGAAAAGGAAATTTACTGGTGGATGAGAAATGCTGAAGCCATTGAGCACATAAAACGCTTTAAACATAACCCCCATTACATTAGTTCGGTCGAAATAAAAATCTCACCTGATAATATTTCTGACGATATAAGTTGCATCATACGGGCGGCAGATTATATTGTTTTAAATGTGCCTGCTGCCTTTCTAAAAGCTAGTTTAAGCAACATTACTGCTAACGATTTAAAGGGTAAAAAAATTGTCTCGGCCATTAAGGGCATAGTTCCAGAAGATAATCTGATTATCGGCGAATTTCTACACGAGGTTTATCAAATTCCTTATCATGATATTCTGGTTGTGAGCGGACCCTGCCATGCAGAAGAGGTAGCTTTCGAAAAGTTATCGTACTTAACAATTGCCTGCACTGATATTGAAAAGGCATCTTCTTTTGCTTCATTTTTAAACACGAGGTACATTAAAACCAATGTATCTGATGATATTTATGGAACAGAGTATGCTGCGGTTTTAAAAAATATATATGCCGTAGCAAGTGGTATTTGTCATGGCATCGGTTACGGAGATAACTTCCAGGCCGTGTTGATTAGCAACGCGATTCGTGAAATAAAAAGCTTTGTAAATGCTGTTCATCCCATCAATCGGGATATTATGGAATCGGCATATTTGGGCGATTTGCTGGTAACCGCCTACTCTCAGTTTAGTAGGAACCGAACATTTGGGAATATGGTAGGGAAGGGCTACACTGTAAAATCAGCGCAGCTGGAAATGAATATGGTGGCAGAGGGTTACTACGCCGCGAAATCTATGCACATTAAAAATGAGGCTTACAATGTAGACATGCCAATTTGTAAGGCTGTTCATAATATTTTGTACGAAAACCGATCGCCGCATATTGAGATGAAACTTTTGGCAGAACAGTTAAATTGATCTGTAGGGGGATTTCGCGTAGCGATGTTTAAGTAGCAGGCAGTTTAGCGTTCAGGTTAATGCATTTGAAAGCTATCTGTCCCCGCAATTTTTATTACATTAATATTGAGGTCGGCGGTTAAAACAAAAACGAAACACCAAACGTTTAGTATCAAATAAAATATGACGGTCATGAAAAAGAAATTTGCAATAGGATTATTAACACTCGCACTATTTGGCGGTTTAAGTTTGAGCGTAAACGCACAAGAAAAGAAAACCGATGTTGGTAAAGCTTTGGATAAAACAGGTAAAGTAATTGGTAAAGGCGCTAAATCTGTAGGTAACAAAACGGCCGAGGTGGCTGTTAAAGGTGGCTCTAAAGTAGCAGATAAAACCTGGAAAGGCAAGATGGCACCAGATGGTTCTGATGTGTACATTAACGCAAAGAATGAAAAATACTATGTGAACTCAAAAGGTGCCAAAATCTGGTTAAAACCAAGCCAGATTAAAACAAGAGTAGAGAAAAAATAGTACTTAATAAAAATGGCCGATTGTTTACAATCGGCCATTTCTTTTTTATTAAACAATCGTTCCGTATAAATCGAAATCTTCTGCCCGGTTTATTTTAACATTTACGAAGCTTCCATTTGCAGCGTAGCCAGTGGCAGCGTCAATTAAAACCTCGTTGTCAACCTCAGGCGAATCTAACTCAGTTCTTCCAACAAAAAAATCACCCTCTTTCTTATCCACAAGTACCTTAAAGGTTTTGCCAACTTTTTCCTGGTTAATGTCAAACGAGATACCCTGCTGGATTTCCATTATCTCATCAACGCGTTGTTGTTTTATTTCATCAGAAACATTATCAATGAGCGTGTGCGCATGCGTTTTCTCTTCGTGCGAATAAGTAAAGCAGCCAAGCCGATCGAACTTTGTTTCGGCAACCCACGCTTTCATCTCCTCAAAATCGTGTTCCGTTTCTCCAGGATAGCCGCAGATTAACGTAGTTCGCATTGCGATATTTGGCACCCTATCTCTAATCTGATTTACCAAATCGATCGTTTTCTGCTTTGTTGTACCACGGCGCATGGATTTAAGCATGTTATCGGTAATATGTTGTAAAGGCATATCAAGGTACTTGCAGATGTTATCACGCTCATTCATCGCATCCAGAATTTCCATTGGGAAACCTGAAGGATATGCATATTGTAAACGGATCCACTCAATACCCTGAACGTCAGATAAACGGCGCATCAATTCGTCCAGTTTACGAACGCCATATAAGTCGAGCCCATAATAGGTTAAGTCTTGTGCGATTAATATCAGTTCTTTCGTACCATTTTTGGCAAGAATTTTGGCTTCGTTAACTAACTCTTCCATTGGCTTGCTCATGTGTTTCCCACGCATAAGCGGAATTGCACAGAACGAACATGGACGGTTGCAACCCTCTGCAATCTTAAAATAGGCAAAATGAGACGGGGTAGTAAGCAAGCGTTCGCCAATGAGCTCGTGTTTGTAGTTTGCACCTAACTCATGCAGTATGTTTTGCAAATCATTAGTGCCAAAAAAAGCATCGACATTGGTAATTTCTGATTCCAGTTCTGGTTTGTAGCGCTCAGATAAACATCCGGTAACCACCACTTTGCCAATTTTGCCAGCCTCTTTTAATTCGCTAAACTGTAAAATAGTATCAATGGATTCTTGCTTTGCATTATCAATAAAACCGCAGGTATTAATTACAACGATGTCATCTTTCCCCATTTTGTCGGATTCGTGTACAACATTTAAATTATTGCCGCGAAGCTGACCCATCAAAACTTCTGAATCGTAAATATTTTTGGAACAGCCTAATGTAATCACATTGATTTTAGGTTGTTTAATTGTTAAACTTTTTTTTATGGTTTTGGTATTCATATCTTGCTGGTTACGCTTTCCTTAAAGCTTGATTCCACAGATTTTTTCAAGGGTATTTAAACTTTTTAAAGATTGGGTGACTTCTACTGACTGCACAAACTATATCGTCAATTTCAAATCAATCATTACGCTGGTATAAAAATTTGTAGTGATTTTAAGTTTAACTACAAATCTTTTACTTCGCAACTTCAATTGCAAAAGTTAATTAAATACACTTTGATTTATTCCATCACTATAATTACTTCAAATCTGTGCAATTGAGTAATCTGTGAAATCAATCAGGCAGTGTACGGTGTTTAACTTTCCAATGAAATTTACTTAAACAAACTATTTACAAACTCCTTTTTATCAAAAAGTTGTAAATCGCCTATTTTTTCACCTACACCAATGTATTTAACGGGTATTTTAAACTGGTCTGAAATGCCAATAACAACGCCGCCTTTTGCCGTACCATCAAGTTTTGTAATGGCCAAAGCATTAACATCTGTGGCTTCGGTAAATTGCTTACATTGCTCGAAGGCATTTTGCCCGGTAGAGGCATCAAGAACTAATAAAATTTCATGTGGTGCGTTAGGAACAACCTTTTGCATCACCTGCTTTATCTTACCAAGTTCATTCATTAATCCAACTTTGTTGTGTAAACGGCCCGCGGTGTCTATTATCACCACATCTTCTCCATTCGCAACGGCAGATTGCAGGGTATCAAAAGCCACCGACGCAGGGTCTGAACCCATTGCCTGAGCCACAACTCTAACGCCAACACGCTCTCCCCATAACTTAATCTGATCTACAGCTGCGGCTCTAAAGGTATCTGCGGCACCTAAAACAACTTTCAAATTTGCCTCTTTAAGCTTGTGGGCGAGTTTGCCAATGGTGGTCGTTTTGCCAACCCCATTTACGCCCACAACCATAATTACATAAGGCTTATGATCGCCATATTCAAACTGGCGGAAATCATTGCTGTTGTTTTCAGATAATAACAACTGAATCTCATCACGGAGTAAGTAGTTTAATTCAGAGGTGTTTAAATATTTATCTTTAGATACGCGTTCTTCAATACGCTTAATAATCTTTAACGTGGTGCTTACGCCCACATCAGAGGTTACCAAAACCTCTTCCAGATTATCGAGTACTTCATCATCAACAGAAGATTTTCCGGCAACAGCTTTTGTTATTTTGTTAAAGAAGCCATCTTTAGTTTTCTCCAAGCCTTTATCCAATGCTTCCTGTGCTTCAGGTGCTGTTTCTTTCTTTTTGAAAAAATCGAATAAACCCATATGTAAATTTTTATATAACAAAAAAAGCCCTTCCGGTTTAAACGGAACGGCCTTTAATATCTTTTAATATTAAAAAATATTAACCTATTTAGATGCGATAGCATCTTTTACGTGGTCGTTATGTACGATAAGTTCTTTGAATGAATAAGCACCTGTTTTTGGTGATTTAATCATTGTGATAACTTTCGAATATTCTTTACCTGTACCCGTTTTAAGGGTTGCAACTACTTTCTTTGCCATGTTTTCTAAAAATTTTTATGATTGAATTAGTGGATTTTAGGATGATTGAATATGTACTCAATCATTCAATCTATGATTCAATTATTTTATTTCTTTGTGAACGGTTACTTTTCTCAATACCGGATTGAATTTTTTCAATTCCAATCTTTCAGTAGTGTTTTTACGGTTTTTGGTAGAAATATATCTAGACATACCCGGCATGCCACTTTCTTTATGTTCAGTACATTCTAAAATAACCTGAACTCTGTTACCTTTTTTTGCCATTTTATTATAAATTGTAAACTGTTAATCTCCACAGTTAATGTTTTTTACAAAAATCCTTTTTTTACGAAACGGTTAATCGCTTCGCTTATACCCACTTTGTTGATGGTTTTAATCGCCGAAGTAGAAACTTTCAACGTAATCCAACGGTTTTCTTCAGGAATATAAAATTTCTGAAGTTGTAGGTTTGGGTAAAATTTGCGTTTGGTTTTAACGTTTGAGTGAGAAACGTTGTTACCTACCATTGCTTTTTTTCCTGTTAAATCACAAACTCTTGACATGACTTGTAAATATAGTTGTTAATATCGTCCGCTTAATTTTTTTAAGAGTGTGCAAATATCTGAATAATAATTGTAAACGGCAAGAGAGAGCAGCTATTTTTTTAAAATTAAATCAACATTCCATCTCCCTGGTTCTGAAAGCTCAAAATCAATGATTTCTCCCATCACGAAAACCTGCAAGCGCAGCGGAAATTGTAGTCCGGAAAGCGTGTAAAGCGTAGCTGTTTTGGTTACCGCATCTGCTTTCATATCCGTGTATTTTCCTAAAATAATTCTAACATTACTAATTGTTGGGTTATCTGCATTCCCAAACTGACGAGGACTTTGTACGCCTGTTTGGTTAACGCCGGAACCCGAACTTGTTTTGGCGTAATCAATATTGATGAACAAAGTTTCGTCTTTTGATTTCTTATTTCTGGTAAAACGAACGTTATCAATGTTTTCACCTTTGCTAAACAGCAGGTATTGATTTGTTTTTTGTAAAGTATCGGTTCTTAATAAAGGGCCATTCACTTTAGAAAAAGCCTGTTGAGTAGTGATTAACAGTAAGGCAGCGAGTATTAATTTGATGGGTTTCATACTTTAAAAATAAGATAATATTTAGGTTAAAGCAAATGGAGAAAATTTCCTGGGCAATGTTTTTGATAAACTATCATTGATTAATCCATCAATATTTATATAAATTAGCAGATATAACAATACATACACGAGCAATGCAAATTACTTCATTCGAACAATACGAACAAGATTATAAAAAGAGCGTAGAAAATCCGGAGCAGTTTTGGGGCGAGGTTGCCCAAAACTTTCAGTGGCGTAAACCGTGGTTTAAGGTTTTATCATGGAATTTTCAGGATCCTGAAATTAAGTGGTTCGAGGGTGCGAAGTTAAACATTACGGAAAACTGCCTGGATCGCCACCTCGCTACAAATGGCGATAAGCCGGCAATTATCTGGGAACCAAATAATCCGGAGGAAGAAAGTGTAACGCTTACCTACAAAATGCTGCACGAAAGGGTTTGCCGTTTCGCGAATGTTTTGAAGAGAAATGGCGCAAAAAAAGGTGATCGTATCTGTATCTACATGCCTATGGTTCCGGAATTGGCCATTGCCGTTTTGGCCTGTGCAAGAATTGGTGCTGTGCATTCCGTAATTTTTGGTGGATTTTCTGCCAAATCTATTGCCGATAGAATTAATGATTCGCAATGTAAACTAGTCATAACGGCCGATGGAGCTTATCGCGGCAGCAAACAGATTCCATTGAAGGATGTTATTGATGATGCCCTGATTGGTTGCCCAACCGTTGAGAAATGTATTGTGCTTACCCATGTTCGCACACCGGTATCAATGCTTAAAGGCAGAGATGTTTGGTGGGAAGATGAGGTTAAGCATGTTAACGATATTTGCGAGTCCGAAGAAATGGACGCTGAAGATATGCTGTTTATCCTTTATACTTCTGGGTCAACTGGCAAGCCAAAGGGCGTTGTGCATACCTGCGGTGGCTATATGGTTTATGCTGGCTATACATTCTCCAACGTGTTTAACTACCAGCCGGGCGAAGTGTATTTTTGCACCGCAGATATCGGTTGGATTACAGGACATTCCTACATCGTGTACGGGCCGCTTTCGCAAGGTGCAACTTCCGTTCTTTTTGAAGGCATCCCAACTTATCCAAGTCCATCACGTTTCTGGGACATTGTAGAAAAACATCAGGTAAACACTTTATACACCGCACCAACTGCAATTCGTTCGTTGATGAGTTTTGGCGAAGAACCGTTACACGGAAAAAATTTAAGCTCAATCCGTGTTCTCGGCTCGGTTGGGGAGCCGATTAACGAAGAAGCGTGGCATTGGTTCGATGAGAAGATTGGGCATGGCAAGGCGCCGATTGTTGATACCTGGTGGCAAACGGAAACGGGTGGAATTATGATTTCGCCAATTGCATCAGTTACGCAAACAAAGCCAAGTTTTGCAACGTTGCCACTTCCTGGTGTCCAGCCAATTTTGGTGGATGAAAACGGTAACGAAATTGAAGGGAATGGCGTAAGCGGAAATCTTTGTATTAAATTTCCCTGGCCAGGCATGTTGCGCACAACTTATGGCGACCACGAGCGCTGTAAACAAACCTATTTTTCAACCTATGAAAATCTTTATTTTACTGGTGATGGTTGCCTTCGTGATGAAGATGGGTATTACAGAATTACCGGTCGTGTTGATGACGTCCTGAATGTATCAGGTCATAGAATTGGCACAGCTGAAGTTGAAAATGCCATTAATATGCATGCAGGAGTAGTAGAAAGTGCGGTTGTCGGTTATCCTCATGATGTTAAAGGGCAGGGTATTTTTGCTTTTGTAATTTATCCGGAAATGCATGGGGAAGCAGAGTTATCCAAAAAAGACATTCTGCAAACGGTTACCAGAGTAATAGGCGCAATCGCTAAGCCCGATAAAATTTTATTTGTTTCCGGCCTCCCTAAAACTCGTTCGGGTAAAATTATGCGAAGGATTTTACGCAAAATTGCCGAGGGCGAAACGACTAATCTCGGCGATACATCCACATTGTTAGACCCAGCAGTTGTTGAAGAAATTATCGAAGCCGCTAAGCAAATGTAAAACCTCTTAAACAAAAAAAGCTTCCTGATAAAAAATCAGGAAGCTTTTTTTGTTTCGACGAAATTTTAATAACCAGCGTTTTGAGTTAAATTTTTATTCGCATCCATTTCTCTTTGAGGAATTGGAAAAACCAATACATTGGAGTTCCACGGTATCGAACCAATATTTGTTTGCGTTCTTTTTGCATCATGCAACGCAAAACCTTCAAATGCAAGTTCTAATTTTCGCTCTGCTAAAATGTTGGCTAAAGTAGCGGTGGTTGTTGTTAACCCAGCTCTGCTTCTAACAACAGCCAAATCCTGTAAAGGTGTTCTGCCACCAACTGGTGCGGCAGGGGCTAAACGGACATTTGCTTCAGCTCTGATTAAATACATTTCTGATAATCTGATTATAGAAACATTTCCATAGGGATTTGCATATTTTGAGGTGTACATATCGCCATCATCATAAAATGCGTTAATTCTATCGTCATTGGCTGCATAGGTATTGTTAATCCAATCCTGTGATATTACTGCATCACCACGTCCGCCATAGGTTGACGATCCGTAGAATTCGTTATAACCGTTGAAACCTGTAAGTGTTGTTACCTGCATTGCAAAAACATCTTCTGAGGAGTTGACACCCGGAGTTGATCCCATTTCTGGAAATGCATCGATAAATGCCGGTGTAAGTGAATAATTTCCTGATGCAATTACCCTGTTTGCCGCTGCCGCTGCTGCTGCATAGTTTCCCATTTGCAGATATACCCTGGCCAACATTCCTGCTGCAGCGTACTTAGTTGCAAAGAAACCGTTGGTAGCAGGTAACTTTGCTTCTGCATCGGTTAAATCAGCAATTGCCTGGCTGTAAACAGCTGCAACTGAAGCCCGGGTTACATAACTGGCATCG
Organism: Pedobacter sp. AC464; assembly: GCF_979253075.1. Classification (NCBI taxonomy): domain Bacteria; kingdom Pseudomonadati; phylum Bacteroidota; class Sphingobacteriia; order Sphingobacteriales; family Sphingobacteriaceae; genus Pedobacter; species Pedobacter sp. AC464. The sequence goes on along the minus strand of NZ_CEEDBV010000002.1, from coordinate 549,197 downwards.
GTAACAGTGGTTGTTGGCGTTAACACGATAGGCACCCCAGGATTAGTTGTTGGGCTTCCATCATTGTATGCTTTACCGAAGAGCCTTACAAGGTCAAAATAAGCGGCACCTCGTATAAATTTGGCCTCGCCTTCAACTTTATTCTTTTTCGCTGCATCAACTTTACTAATTGCAGCAATAACATTATTTGCGTCATTAATTGCGGTGTAACCAGCTGCCCAAACATTATCAACAAAAGTATTTGTTTTTAACAGCTGTTTATTGATGGTTTGCGTAAGCTCTTCGTACGTTCCATACCATTCAATGGCATTGGTATTGGCTAAAAAATCGGCCATTAGGAACGGCCGGCCTCCATAAAAATTCGAGTTGCCAAGTGCGGAGTAGGACCCAACGAGCGCAACTTCAACATCTTTTGAGGTTAATAAAGCCTGGCTTTGCTCAATGGTGTCAACCGGATCAATATCGAGCGCCTTTTTGCAGGATGATGCGGCTGCCAAAAGCATCGAGGCAAATAGTAAATTGTATATATATGTTTTTTTCATGATGAGTCTCTTTAAATTATAGGCCAATGTTTATACCGAATGATATTACTCTGGGTTGCGGAGCGGAGTAAAAATCTACACCCTGATTGATGTTTGTAGATTGATAATCGGCATTCACTTCCGGATCCCAACCTTTGTAACCTGTAATTGTTGCTAAATTTTGTGCGGTTGCATAAATTCTAAGTCGGCTTAATCTTAATTTACTTAAAACCTCTGGCGCAAAGTTATAACCAAGCGTTAGTGTTTTTAACCGAAGGTATTTACCATCTGAGATGTATCTGGTAGAATTGCCTGTGCCATTTGCATAAAACAAACGCGGTTCAGGAACTTGGGTGATATCGCCAGGTGCATTCCAGTACGACATTTGGTCGGCCGTTTGGTTATCATATCCATTAGATGCATTTGCGCTCATATATTGCCCGCCGGCATTAAAAATTTTATTTCCACTAACACCCTGTAAGAAAACACCCAAATCGAAGTTCTTGTAGGAGAAGGTATTATTAATTCCGAAAATATATTTCGGGTTCGGGTTGCCTGCAAATATCCTTTGGGCCTGGTTAATGTCGTTTGTTGTTTCCCTGTTTAAATTTCCGTTGCCGTCAGTCGTGTTCTTATAGTAAATGGCATCACCATTAGCCGGATTTACACCTGCGTACTCTGGCAAATAAAATACACCAATCGGCTGACCAGCAATTGCAGCATTAATTTCATTGCTATTTAAAACCTGGCCACCTAAATCGGTAATTTTGTTATTATTAATTGAGGCTGTTAAGGCAGTTGACCATTTGAAAGCACCGACGAAATTTTCGGTGTTTATGCCAAGCTCGTAACCTGTATTTTTCAGCTTGCCTAAATTTTGGGTTTTAGTAGAGAAACCTGTGGTTTGTGGAATTGGGACATCCAGCAACAAATCTGAAGTGTTTTTTTGATAGAAGTCGAAAACACCGGTGATTCTGTTTTTAAGAATACCGAAGTCTAAACCTAAATCCAGCTGTTTGGTTTTTTCCCAGGTTAAATCAGGGTTTGCAATTCTTGTTGGAATCTGACCAGCGCTACCACCATATGCGCCCGTTCCGCTAAATAAACCACGAGCCGAATAGTTACCAATCTCGGCATTACCTGTTAAACCATAACTTGCCCGGATTTTTAATAAACTGATTGATGAACTGCCTTTTAAGAAATCTTCTTCTGATGCAATCCATGCTACTGAACCCGCAGGGAAGTAACCATATTTATGGTTTGCGCCAAAACGGGACGAACCATCGGCCCTAACGCTAAACCCAAGTAAGTAACGATCGTTATATTTGTAATTCGCTCTCAGGAAATAAGACAAGAAGCTAAATGCGCTTTCGTTGGATGTTGCGGTAACTTTTGTGGCAGCACTACCTAATTTGATGTAAGAATCACTTGGGAAATCCTGACCTTCGAGTGTACTATATTTAGCCGTAGATTTTTGATAACTGGTACCTAAAACTGCGTCGAATTTGCTTTTCTCACCGAAGTTTGTAGCGTAGCTAAAGAAATTATTTGTATTTGTATTGATAACGAAAGTAGAAATGTTCTGGCCATCGCCATTTGCTGTTCCCGTATTTCTGAAAGTTAAAGCACCATAATAACTTTCTTCATTTTGATTTAAGTTATCAATTGAAAAGTCAGTGCTGAACTTTAATCCTTTCGCAATATTAATATTGGCAAATGCCTTACCAATTGTACGGTAAACGGTGGCCTTGTAGCTTGCGTTTTCAATGCCAATAAACGGGTTGTAATAAACAGGAAAATTTGAGGCAGCACCTGGCAAGGTACCACTTACAAGTCCTGAACGCGGATCGATAAATGGCGTAATTGGAGAAAGTGCCACGGCTTGTAGCGGGCTGGAAAAGGCGTTATCATTAGAAAGCCTGTTGTTTATGCTGTTTGAAAAATTAATATTAACACCAACTTCAATGAAATCAGTTACTTTGTTTGTTAAATTTAACCTACCGCTGTAACGTTTGTAGCTATTTCCAACAATAATTCCATCCTGGTCTAAGGCCTGGCCGCCAATGTAAAATTTAGTTTTTTCATTGCCACCCGTTAAATTTAAATCATATTGCTGCGTAACCGGATTATCCTGAAAAGCTGCGGCCTCCCAGTTTGAATTTACTTTGTAGGTTTGGTAATCGTTATTTCCTGCAGAATATCTATTTAATCTGCTCTCAACCAGTGTTGCATAATCTGCTTTTGCATCAGCCAGTGTCGCATAATCACCATTTAAGAAATCCTGATTTGCCGCACCATCACCAGCTCTGCGCAAAATTTGCACGTATTGTTGAGCATTCATAAATTCCCGGTGGTTTGATGGAGAACTAATACCACCTAAAGCACTAAAATTGATGGTCGTTTTACCAACTTTACCCTGTTTAGTGGTTATTAAAACCACGCCATTAGATGCTCTTGCACCATAAATAGCAGAGGCAGATGCATCTTTTAAAATCTCAATAGATTCGATATCATTTGTATTGATATCTGCTAAAGCACTTGTTGGGGCACTCGTGCTGGAAAAATCACCAGATGTAATTGGAATACCATCTACAACATATAAAGGTTCGCTACCGGCCGTTACCGAAGCGGCACCCCTGACACGAACGGTAATACCCTGACCCAACTTACCGTTTTGAGCAGATATACTTACCCCGGCGGCTTTACCTTGCAAGGCTTGTTCGAAGGTGGTTACAGGTAAATTTTCTAAGTCTTTTGAACTTACAGAAGATTGTGAACCCTTTAAATCGCGTTTTGATTGTGTTCCGTAACCGACAACAACAACATCCGTTAAAGTTGTATTTTCTTCGTCGAGGCTTACATTAGCGGTTTGTCCGCTTAACGCAACTTCTTTACTTTTATAGCCAACAAAGCTGACCACAATGGTTTTAGTATTGGCAGGTACCGATAGTTTGTAAAATCCGGCGGCATCTGTTTGTGTGCCTGTTGAGGGTGAACCCTTTACAAAAATACTTGCGCCAGGAATTGGCTCTGCATTTTGGCTCGTAACCTTTCCGCTGATTACTTTGTCTTGCGCAAAGACAAAAGAATACGCACAGAAAAATACGAATAAACTTAGTAGTAGTTTTTTCATCAAATTTGAGGTTTTAGTTAATAAATGTTTGTTTGTAGGTGTAGATACTATAAATGTAACGAAAATAGTATGAATATTTAATATTAAAAATCCAGTTTTTCTTCAAATAAAAGTATTTAAATCCTTCTGAAACAATATGTAACCGCCAAATGTTACTTAGAAACAAAAACAAATATTAAAGGATACAAAACGATAAATAAAATGGATAAATTAGAATTAAAAGGAAAATGGAATGAGATTAAAGGCAAAGTTAAACAAGCTTACGGCGATTTAACGGACGATGATTTAGCTCATGAAGATGGTCAGGATGATGAACTGTTAGGCAAACTGCAACAGAAAACAGGAAAAGGTCGTGACGAATTGGTAAAATGGATTAATTCTTTATAACATCAAAAAGAAACCACGAGAATCAGGCAATCAAAATATTTGGTTGCCTGTTTTCGTTTAGGGCAAATCTTCATAATTTCTTGTTTTATTTCGTCTTCCAATTAGCTGGATGCCAATTCAGGCTAACCATTGCGCCTAAACTTTAATTTCTTGGTTTTATTCGCAATGGTTAATGGGAGGGCAGCTTACCAGATTCTTAAGGGCGGAATAGATAAATTTGGCCGAACAATAACTAAAAACGCTGGTTATTAATTGTAAAACATGGCCATCGTTTTTTTGGTGGAGAAGTTTTTGATCACTTTTTACAGACCATGCCAGTGCAATTCTGGCTATGGAAATCTATTTTCCCAAATGTCATGACAGATTTTGCACAAAGATTTTCACAAAACCCAATTTTATCTCCAAAAGATTTAGTTCCAAGTCGCGATGGTTTAGAAATTGCCTGCCTGTTAAATCCGGGCGTTTTTACCTTCCAGAATAAAACATGGTTGCTGGTTCGCGTTGCCGAAAGGCCTACACAAATAGAAGGTGTAATTTCATTCCCGGTTTTGAAACATGATGGAATCGAAATTATCGCCATAAATGAAAAAGACCCGGATTTGATTGCAACCGACCCGAGGGTGATTACCTACAAGGGTGCCGATTACCTAACGACCCTTTCGCATTTGCGGTTGGTTTGTAGCGACGATGGCATCAATTTTTACCAGCCAGAAGGTTATCCTTTACTTCAGGGTGAGGGTGAAGATGAAGCTTTTGGCATCGAAGACTGTAGGGTTGCCTTAATTGATGACGTTTATTACCTGACTTTTACAGCTGTTTCCGGCCATGGCGTAGGTGTAGGTATGCGCACCACAAAAGATTGGAAAACATTTGAAAAGCACGGCATGGTGATTCCACCTCATAACAAGGATTGTGCAATTTTTGAAGAGAAGATAAACGGCAAATTTTACACACTACACCGGCCAAGTAGTGTGGATTTAGGAGGTAACTACATTTGGCTTGCGGAATCGCCGGATGGAATCCATTGGGGCAACCATAAATGTTTAATTAAAACCCGAAAAAATAGTTGGGATAGTAAACGCGTTGGCGCCGGGGCCGCACCAATTAAAACAGACAAAGGCTGGCTCGAAATTTACCACGGTGCAAATAATGAACACCAATATTGCCTGGGCGCATTTTTGATGGACTTGAATGACCCGTCGAAGGTTTTGGCCCAAACTGAAGAGCCTATTATGAAACCGACTGAGGAATATGAATTATGTGGCTTTTTTGGGCAGGTTGTTTTTACGAATGGCCATGTGATTAAGGGCGACGAATTAACTATTTATTATGGCGCAGCAGACGAGTTTGTTTGTGGAGCTACCTTTTCGATTCAAAGTATTTTATCTCAACTAAAATATCACCATGTATAAAACTAAGTTGCTGCGGTAAACACGGGCATTATTGCCTGCTGAGGTTTTACCCAAATCTCCACATTCACTTATACACAAGCCAAAAGGCGCCCGTTTCACAGTGAGACGGCCCAAAATGGCTCTTTGAATTATTTGCAACTGGAATTGTACTAGATATAAAAGGTGTGTCAATCTCTCTAACTAAAAAAGGCGATTCCCATTTCTGAGAATCGCCTTTGTAATTCAGGTTGCCTAATACTTAGTACCCGAAAATCTGTTCTAATGTTAAGGTTTTAACGTTACCAAACTTTTGCATATCCTCCAATTTCACCTTTTTATCAGATGCAACAATTAAGTAAGTGTATGGCTTATTCGCAACTTTTTCATCGTGAAAAGTCTTGATGCTTGCGAAATTTATTGGCTTCAATTCTTTGTACAAATCAATTCGCGAATCGTAATCATAACCTAGTTTCTTATCCGCAAAATAATAGTAAAAAATACCATCTTTGGTAACTCTGTTTGATTCTAAATAAGTTAAAACGTTAGATTTAGCTCCATCGAAAGATTTATCACTTTGTGGCAAAACATTTAACAATTCATTCATGCCATTCACCGCATCCGTCATCTTATCGGCCTGGCTGCCAACATAGGCCAACATGCTGTATTGTCTGTCTGCTTTATCAGGCATTTGGTAAGTAGCATAGGTAGAGTAGGCCAATGCTTTCGATTCACGAATGGTTTGGAATACAATAGAACCCATACCGCCACCGAAATAGTTGTTAAACACTTCAATGTTTGCCCTGTCGGTTTTGTTGTATAAACCAGTGTTTCTAAACCAGCGAATTTCCGATTGCACCATGTCGTAATTTGCAAAATACACTCTGTTGCTGTCTTGCACGCTATATGCATATACTTTGGCTGGCGCAGCTGGCGTAAATTCTTTCGGTAACAGGTGCTGCTTTTGAATATCAGCGGTAAAAGCATTTACATCTTTAGGCCCATAATAAGTTATTACGTGCTCATAGTTTGTAAGGTTTTTAAGCAGGTAAATTAAATCATCTGCTTTCATATTCTTAACATCTTCGTTCGATAACACATTATTATAAGGGTTTACACTGCCGTACTGCGCATACGAAGTTAAACCGGCCATAATCTGGCCTTTATTTAATTTGTTATTCTCTCTGCTTTTTAATATTGTACTTTTCAAATCAGATAAAGCTTTCTCATTTGGCTTTACATTTGCAAAAATATGTTCAACCAGGCTAACTGCCTTGTCGAAGTTCTCTTGCAAACCGCTTATATTAATCGTTGTATTCTCTGTTCCAACGGATAAGCTATAAGTACAGGCTATGTTGTAGAATGCCTTGCTAATTTCTTCGGCACTATATTTATCGGTGCTTAAAAAAGGCAAATAACTCGCCGCATAAGGCAATAATTTATAGCTGTTTGCTCCATGGTTAAATCGATAGGTCATTCTAAAAATAGAATTTTCACTGTTTTTTGTAGTTAAAACATCTGCAATGCCAACTTTACCAGTTACAATGTCTTTTTTGTAATCTAAAAATTTTGGTTCCATCGGTTTTACCGGCGCTTCCAAAATGTTTTTTACAAATGGCGAAGTCAGGTTTCCGTTCGCATTTATTGGCGTAATGGTTGGCTTTTCTACTTTTACAATATTTTTATCCTCACCTTTATGTTTGAAACCAATTACGTAATCATCTTTAAAATAAGTTTTTGCAAATGCGATAACCTGCGCTTTGGTAATTTTTGCCGTTTCCTCAATATCGCTTAAGCTTTTGTCCCATTTGGTACCGCGGTTTAAAATAAACTCGTTAGATAAATATTCAGCTCTGCTGTTGTTGCTATCAAAGGCCTGTAAAAAACTTAGTTTTTGATTCGCAACAATGGCTTTTATTAAGTCATCATCGAACTTGCCTTCTTTTAACATTGTAATTTGCTCTAACAATAACTTAGATGCCTGCTCGAGGCTCTGGCCCTGACGTGGTTGTGCCGATAGGTTAAACACACCATAGTCTTTCATTTGTTGGTAACTGGCGCTGGCTCGCTGAGTTTTTTGTTGTTTGTTTAAATTAATATCGATTAAACCCGCTTTGCCGTTAAATAAGATACTTTTTATTAGGTTAAGCATTAAGCTGTTCTGCGTGTTTTCAGCAAAACCGCGGTAGTAAATCTCTACCATTTCGGCACTCGGACCGTAAACATCAACCTGCTGAATCTTAGTTAATGGTTTTTCAGGAGCAGGATTGTAAAGTGAAACAGGTTTTGAAACCATGTAACCAAACGTATTGTCGATTTTTTTAATCATTACATCAGGATTAAAATCGCCTGTAAATACTGCGGCCATATTATTTGGCACATAGTATTTGTTGTAATAATTTCTGATTTCTACCAAAGATGGATTTTTTAAATGCTCTATTGTGCCAATGGTAGTCTGCTGGCCATAATTATGGGTAGGGAACAACAAAGCCATCATTGCTTCATCCAGTTTATTAGGGTCGTTATCCAAACCGCGGTTTTTCTCTTCGTAAACAGCTTCTAGCTCTGTATGGAAGATTCTGAAAATAGGTTTACGGAAACGCTCGCCCTGAATGGCTAAGAATTTATCAGTAGCGTTTGATGGAAAATCTTCGTTGTAAACCGTTTCTTCGTACCAGGTGTGCGCATTTGAAGAGTTGCCACCAATGCCCGACATCATTTTGTCGTACTCGTTCGCTATCGAAAAGTTCGAAGCCTCGCCCGAAGTTTTATCAATTTCCTTATAAATTTCTTTACGCTGAACAGGGTCGGTAGTTTTGTTGTACTTTTCGTAAAGTGCATCAATTTTATCGAGATAAGGCTTTTCTTTTGCCCAATCTGCCGTACCAAATTTATCTGTGCCTTTAAATAACAAATGTTCTAAATAATGCGCTAAGCCTGTTGCAGCTTTGGGGTCGGTGTTGCTACCCGCTCTAACACTCATTCGAAACTGGATATTCGGTTCTTTATTATTAGGCGAAAGAATAACAGTTAACCCGTTTTTTAGCGTGTAAAAGCGGGTTGATGTAGGGTCGCTTGTTACATACTTGTATGTGTAACCGCCCGATGAGCCGGTTTTCCACTGATAAGTTTGCGCTTTAACAAACGTACCGGTTATCAGAAAACAGGCAAGAGTAAATAGTTTGAATTTCATTTATTTGGATTTGGTTTGTGGTTGCTGATGTTCATCAACTTAGGGGTGAATGAATGATCGCAGCAAATAAGTTATTTATCCAAATATATATGCTTTAAGCCATCGAAAGAAATAATTTTTTCTTCAAACTAAAGATATAGGAATTAACTTGGCAACTTAAAAATTTAGCTTTATTACGCCTTAAATTTAATAATCTGTATTTTTACATCATGACGAAGCAAAGTACAAAACCAAATATTTTAGTTGTTAATGATGATGGCATAACTGCAACCGGGATCAAGAACCTGATGGAAGTTATGCAGGAGCTGGGAAATGTAGTTGTTGTTGCGCCAGATAGTCCGCAGAGCGGGATGGGTCACGCAATTACAATTGGCAAACCGATTCGTTTCGATAAGGTAGATTTGTATCCTGGCGTAGAAATGTATAAATGCAGCGGTACGCCTGTAGATTGCGTTAAACTTGGCGTCAACAAAATTTTTAAGGGAAAAAAACCGGATTTATGTGTTTCGGGCATCAATCACGGATTAAACAATTCGATAAATGTACTTTATTCGGGTACAATGTCTGCCGCGGTTGAGGGTGCTATAGAAAAAATACCATCTGTTGGTTTTTCCCTGGATGATTTTGCCGCCGATGCAGATTTCAGTTTCACCAAAAAGTACATAAAGCAAATTTGCGAACAGGTGTTGGCAAATGGCTTGCCTGAAGGAACTTTACTAAATGTTAACTTTCCGAAAGGCGATAAACTTAAGGGCGTTAAAATCTGCCGTCAGGCCAATGCCAAATGGATGGAAGAGTTTGATGAAAGAACAGACCCTTACAAAAGACCTTATTATTGGTTAACCGGTGTTTTCGAAAACTTTGACCGCGGTGAAGATACTGATGTTTGGGCATTGGAACACGGCTATGTTTCCATTGTTCCGGTTCAGTTTGATTTAACGGCGCATCATGCCATACCATTATTAAACAGCTGGAGTTTCGATGTAAACAAGAAAGCAGATAATTCTTCTACAAAAATTTCAGCACCGGATGGTTTAAACCTTGGTTAGTTAGCAAATGAACCATCAGTTAAATAAATTAAAAGATTCGGTTTGGATTGGTTTGGGCATTGGTTTATTTACGCCTGCTGTGCTTTGCACTTTGGCCTGGTACCTGATTCATCACATAATCTATCTTGCCAAGGCCGATTTGTTATACATTGGCTGTATTGCCGCTAATGCTTATACTATGCAATATTTTTTCAAACATTATAAAGAAAATATTGGCAGAGGCATTTTGGCAGCGACATTTCTATGTGCATTTGTTTTTTTCTATTATAAAGTTTTTTAAGTTAATGCGTTATTGCCAGGTTCAAAGCAAGCTATCTTGTAAAAGGTTTTGTTTGTAAATGATGAAGGAGAAAGAGAAGCAAATATGAAATATTACCTCGTCGCCGGCGAAGCATCGGGCGATTTACACGGTGCAAATTTAATGAAAGCGCTAAAAGCTGAAGATGGCGAAGCTGTGTTCAGATATTTTGGTGGCAACAAGATGCAGGCAGAAGGCGGCCAGTTGGTGAAACATTATGCTGATATGGCTTTTATGGGTTTTACCGAAGTCTTGTTAAACCTGCGCACCATTTACAAAAACTTAAGTGCATGCAAAAAAGACCTGCTGGATTGGCAACCCGACGTGCTAATTTTGATTGATTTCCCAGGTTTTAATTTAAAAATAGCTGCGTTTGCAAAGGCTAATGGCATAAAGGTTTGTTATTACATTTCGCCGAAGGTTTGGGCATGGAACCAAAAACGGGTACTTAAAATTAAGAAAGTTGTCGACCATATGTTTTGTATTCTGCCTTTTGAGGTCGGTTTTTACAAAACATGGGGTATGGAGGTCGATTATGTTGGCAATCCATTACTGGATGAAAAGGCACAGTTTAAGCCTGATTCCAATTTCAGAGCGCAAAATGACCTTGGCGATTCAAAAATTATAGCCCTGCTTCCCGGAAGTCGTAAACAGGAGATAGAAAGGTTACTACCTGTTATGTTAAGCATTACAGCCCATTATCCCGATTATCAGTTTGCAATTGCAGCGGCACCAACTTTCAGCGAAGCTTATTATCAGGCGTTTATCGGTGATAAAAAAGTTAAATTATTGTTCGGTAATACGTATAACCTGTTGTACAATGCGCATGCTGCAGTCGTAGCTTCGGGTACTGCAACTTTAGAAACAGCTTTGTTTAAAGTGCCTCAGGTTGTTGTGTACAAGGGCGGCGCAGTTTCTATCGCGATTGCAAGAATGCTGGTAAAAATCAAGTTCATCTCGCTTGTAAATTTGATTGTAAACAAAAAGATAGTAACTGAACTTATACAAGAAAGCTGCACTACAGAGCAGGTTAGCAAAGAAGTGGGCATAATTGTGGGCGGCGAGGGGAGAGCAGCGGTGCTTAAGGGTTACGATGAACTGCTGGCTTTAATGGCGAATCCGGGTGCATCAGATAAAACGGCTAAATTGATTATTAACTATTTGAAACGTTAAATTTTACACGCTAAGTGTTAAATCAGTTCCTTGCAAGTGTTCTCCATACTAAATTATCTTTTTTTTATTTAGTTTTGATTCGTATACTATGAATTAACTAAGCAAATGAAAGCCCTCTCCATAAAAGATATCGCCGTTAAAGCGAATGTTTCTATAACCACAGTTTCCTTCATCATAAATGGAAAAGCCAAAGAAAAATCCATAAGTGAGGCAGTTATAGAAAAGGTGGAAAAGATTATAGAGGAAAGCGGTTATAAGCCAAACCAGATTGCCAGAAGTTTACGTACCGGAAATTCCAACATTATCGGCCTCATCGTAGAGGATATTTCAAACTCTTTCTTTGCCAAAATAGCTCGTTTAATAGAAGATAAAGCGTACAAACGCGGATACAAAATCATTTATTCGAGTACCGAAAACAGCATAGCAAAAGCGCAGGAACTCATCAATATGTTCAAATCGAGAAAGGTAGATGCCTACATTATCTCGCCGATAAAGGGTTTGGAAGAAGATATACAGATTCTTTTAAATGATGATAAGCCTGTTATTCTCTTTGATAGGAATCTTCCGGATTTAAGCACAAACTATGTAGGCGCAAATCATTTCAGCGCTTCGTACCAATCAATCGAGAATTTTATTGAGCAAGGCAAAAAGAAAATTGCGCTTGTTACCACCGATATCGACGTGCAGCAGATAACAGAGCGTTTAGAGGGCTACAAAAAAGCTTTGGTCGACTACGGCCTTCCTTACGATGAAAGTCTGGTGCTAAAAATTCATTTCAACCAAGATGAAAAGGATACCATCAGCCAGATGGAGTCTTTGTTCAAAGACCAGCAAATAGATGCCGTTTTATTCGCAACCAACTACTTAGCCATTAGCGGTTTAAAGGTGCTTAAACAAATAAAGAAGCAAATCGGAGCAGATTTTTCAGTAATTGCCTACGACGATCATGAAGCCTTCGAGCTCCACACGCCGGGCATTTCAACCGTTCAGCAACCTTTAGAGGAAATCGCTGAAAACGTTATTCAGCTCATATTAAGTCAGTTATCTTCAAAATCGAAATTGCCAAACCAGCAAATCATTATTCCGGCAAAGCTTATCCTCAGAGATTAAAAATTAGTAAAGCAATCCTGTTGTAACGTTTTTTTTACAACTAAATCGTTTTATTAATTGACAAAAAATTTCTATCATTGATGTAGTAAAACGATTTACTATAACCAAATGTATTTATGAGACTTACGCAGGACCCTAACTGTATGGCAAGTACTACTATTCCTTACTACAGAAGAACTTATCTGCCCGGCACAGTTTTGTTTTTACACTAAAATTTTTCTCGGTTCATAATAGATAGAATACAATACAAGGTATAGCTCGATATGCCTTGTGTTGAGAGTTAAGATATATCAGATATCGACAAAGGGCGTACACAGTAAAAAGAAAATATAATATAAACTAATCAATTAAAATTTAACAAAACCGCTAATGAAAATTAATTTACTAAAAATTACTGGGCTGTCTGCTGCAATTATATTGCTGAATGGCCCTGCGTTTTCAATGAATTCAGAGTGGGAAGGGGCGAAGGGATTCATGGATACGAACAAGCTGTGGCAGCAAGTTCAGGCGCAAAATGTTATTACCGGAACGGTGGTTGATGATAAAAACTCAGCAGTTCCTGGTGTTGGCATCAGAAATCAAACTTCTGGAAAAACAACAGTTACCGATGCAAACGGTAAATTTACAATTGAAGCTAATGCGGGCGAGGTTTTGCGCTTTACCTACATCGGTTTCGAAACACAGAATGTTACCGTTGGCGCAAGCAAAACAGTTAGCGTAAAATTAGCTACAACTACTGAAACAAAACTAGATGATGTAACGGTTGTTGCAGTTGGATACGGTACGCAGTTACAAAAGGAGACAACTTCGGCAGTAGCCCACGTTGGTGCCGATGATTTCAGACAAAGTGGTTCAAGAAATGCTTTGGATCTTATTCAAGGTAAAGTTGCGGGTCTTAATATCACGCGTAGCGGTTCTAACCCTAACTCTGGTGTAAGCGTTCAGCTTCGTGGTGTTGTATCTGTTACGGGTAGTACGAGTCCGTTATTTGTAATTGATGGTATTCCAGGTGGTAACCCGGATTTGTTGCAACAGGATGATATCGAGGCGATTGACGTGCTAAAAGATGGTTCTGCAGCTGCAATTTATGGATCGAGCGCCAACGCAGGTGTAATCTTGATTACTACTAAAAAAGGTAAAGCCGGGCCGCCTCAGTTTAATTATTCTGGTTATGCAAGAAAAGAGTATTACAACCAATGGTTAGATTTCTTATCTCCGTCTGAATATAAAGCAAGAATTGCTTCTGGCGAGATTAAACAACAGAACTTTGGAAGTGAAACTGATTTTGTTGATCAGTTAATCAACCACGATAACTTATCCCAAAACCACAACTTAAACTTTAGTGGCGGTACAGATAAAACAAGCTATAGAGCAAGTATCAACTATCGTGATTTACAGGGTATCGGAAAAGAAAATGGTCGTGAAGAATATACTTTAAGATTTAACATCAACCAGACTGGTTTAGATGATAGATTGAAAATTCAGGCCAATTTAGTTACCAACTTTAACAAAGCTAACTTATTAGGTAGTGGTGGTGCAAGAGAAAATAGTGGTACTTGGGAAAGTGAGCAAACTAAAAATCCAACACTTTCTAACTTCAATCCTGATGGAAGCTACCGTTTCGATTTAACAAGTAATAATGAGTATGCACGTTTGTTCCAGGAAACTTCTTACCGCAAACAGCAAACAAGTTCTGCAGATGTTAAAGTTGATTTAGACATTATCAAAGGTTTAAAAGCTTCGATTTTCGGATCTGTAACCAGAAACAGTGGAAACGATGGTGCATACCGCGTTAAAGCAAGTGAAAACTCGTTAGAAAATACCGATTTCCCAGGTGGAGGTTATGCGGCAAAGTCAGACTTTTTAGATCAGAACTTCGCTGTTGAACCAACATTACAATACAATACAACAATTGCTTCTAAACATACAATTACTGGCTTATTAGGTTATAGTTATCGTTACGGAATCAGTGAAGGCTTATCAGCAAGTAACCGTGGTTTCATCAACGATTTATTCCATGAGGATAACTTAGGTCAGGGTTCTGCATTAGGTGTTGGTAAAGCTGGAATGGGTAGTTATAAAAATGACAACACGTTAATCGCATTTTTCGGTCGTGTTAACTATAGCTTTGCTGGGAAATATTTATTAACTGCAATATTAAGGAGAGAAGGTTCATCACGTTTTGGTGCCAACAACAAGTGGGGTAATTTCCCGGCTATTTCTGGTGCATGGAACATTTCTGATGAAAACTTCATGAAAAACGTAAACTGGGTAAACAACTTAAAATTAAGAGTTGGTTACGGTGAAACTGGTAACAGTGGTTTTGCAAACAATGCATCGAGGGTAACGCTTGGTGGCGGTGGTAGATATCTATATCCTGATGGCCAATACCTTGAAACTTATGGTCCGAACAGAAATCCAAATCCTAACCTTAAATGGGAAACCAAAAGAGAAACAAACATTGGGTTAGAATTTACTGTGTTAAAAAGTAGATTATCTGGTTCATTAGATTTATTTAAACGTACCACTAAAGATTTATTAGATACCTATACTTCTCCTCAACCTCCATTTGTTCAAAGTTCAATTTATACAAACGTAGGTACGATTTCATCAAAAGGTATCGAACTTGCATTAAGTTATGCAGCATTTAACACTAAAGATTTTACCTGGGATATTGACGCTACAGCAAGTACCTTAAGAAATACTTTAGATTCTTATTCAAATGATGAATACAAAATTTTGTTTAAAACATTTGGTGGAATCGGTGGTGCTGGTGCATTAGGTGATGCAATCACCACTTACGAAGGTGGCGCACTAGGTGAATTTTGGGGTAAAAAATTCGCAGGTTTTACGGCTGATGGTAAATGGTTGTTCTACAACAGAAATGGCCAGGCTGTACCAAATGCGCAGATCAACAACTCTAGAGACAAAAATGTAACTGATTTACAAATGCTTGGTAATGCAATTCCAAAGTATTATGCGTCGTTAGCGAACAATTTCAGGTACAAACAGTTCGATTTACGTGTTTTCTTGAGAGGTAAATTTGATTACGATATTTTAAATAGAACTGCACTTTCCTATGCTAACAAAACCTGGTCTGGCAATTTGTTAAGAAGTACTTTCGATAAGTATAGCCAAATTAATGATACTTATATGTATTCTGATTACTATTTGGAAAAAGGAAGCTTTGTAAAACTCGATGAGGTAACGATTGGCTACAATTTCAAATTGAAAACCAAATTAATTAGAAACATGCGTGTTTACGCAACCGGACAAAACTTGGCAACAATTACTGGTTATACTGGTAGCGATCCTGATTTCATCAGCGATAACGGTACTGGCCCGGGTGTTGATAATAGTGGTGCTTATCCAAGTTCACGTTCGTTCTTGTTTGGCTTAAATGTTGGATTCTAAAGATTAAAAAAAATGAAAAATAAATCAATTATATACAGTGTGCTTGCAGGCGTTTTATGCCTTACAAATGCATGTACGAAGTTAGATGAAAATGCATACGATCAGCTTTTAACAGATAACTTCTATAACAATAAAACTGAAGTTTTATCAGCAGTTTTAAGGCCATATACCCATGCAAATGCTTGGGTTACACCTTCTGGTCAGGATGGCTGGTGGCGTTTAGCCGAACTTTCTGGCGACCAATTGGCGTGGCCAACTAAAGGCCGCCATGGTGAAGATGGAGGTAAGTGGAAAAGATTGCACTATCACACCTGGACTACAGACGAAGGTGGAATTAACAATGCCTGGTCTTTAATGTTCTGGGGAATGGGATTATGTAATGACCCAATCGAGAACATCGAAAAACGTGAAATATCGGCAATGGGTATTACACAAGTTGAAAAAGATGCATTTATCTCTGAGCTTAAACTTTTAAGAGCATTCCACTACTTAAAATTGATGGATTTGTTCGGAAATATTCCAATCGTTACACAAGTTGGTATCCCTGCAAAACCGGAAACCAAATCGCGTAAAGACGTATTTAATTTCATCGAATCGGAAATTAAGTCGAACATCGATAAAGCGCCGAAATTATCTCGTGGCCAGTTAGGACGTATGAGCCAGGCTGGCGCTTACGCAATGTTGGTAGAACTTTACTTAAACGCAGAAGTTTGGACAGGCACAGCACGTTGGGATGATTGTATTGCCGCTGCAAACAAATTAATTGCAGGTGAAGGCGGTGCTCAGAATGGAACTATGCAATTAGATCCAAACATTACCGATCAATTTAAAACAACAAACGATTTATCTAAAGAAGTTATTTTCTCAATCGCTTATAACTATAGCGTAGCCAACTTCCAGCCTTCGTGGCCAAGTGAATTTTACCACTTTAAACAGCAGGAAATTTACGGCGGTGGTAGAAATGGTAACGATGGTATTGTTGTAATTCCTGGTGTGTTTACAACGTATGAAGATGCCGATTTAAGAAAAAGAGAATGGATGTTAGAAGGCCCAATGTTTAAATTTGTTGCGCCTACGCAACCGGTTTTAGCATCGGAAGAATACAATGGTTTACAACTTACCTTTGTTGATAACATTCAGAAAAATAAAACTGGCTCGAAAGTTTCAAACATGAGTGAAGGTGAAGAAAACAGCGGTGTTCGTTTTAACAAGTACAAGCTAGGTAACCAGTTCGCTGGTCCGGGTGGTGTGCCTGCAATTGATGCAAACTATAATAATGGCGACTGGAACATTTATCGTTTAACGATGATTTATTTTGCGAAAGCAGAAGCGATTATGCGTAAAAATGGTGGTGTTGCAAATGCAGAAGCCGTTCAGTTAATTAACGATTGTAAAAAACGTGCATATTCACCTGCTGATTGGGCAACCAGAGCTTATACTCCGGCTACCTTAACGCTTGATGAATTGTTGGCAGAAAGAGGAAGAGAATTTATCTTCGAAGGATTAAGAAGAGACGATTTGATTCGCTTTGGAAAATTTGCTACAGCTACCTGGTGGGATCACACGCCAACAACAGCTACTAAAGCGCTTTATCCAATTCCTCAGGTTCAAAGAAACCTTAACGGAAACTTAACTCAAAATCCTGGTTACTAATAAAAAGGTCAATAATTAAGGTGCTCAATTATGAGCACCTTTTTTTTGATTTGCAATTTAATAAGTCATTTCTGTAACTCATATATTACAATTTTCGATTCATCAAAATTCTTGATTTTTACTTAATATTGGCAATGGTAAAACGTTTTACTAATCTGCTTTATCAATCTGGTGCTGCCTAAACCAAATATTTATGAAAAGACATCTTTCCTTTTTACTGCTGAGCATATTGTTCGTTTTCCAATCAGTTGCTCAAGACAAAGCACCAGCTTACCCATTAATTACACATGATACCTATTTCAGCATTTGGTCTTTCGGCGATGAATTGAACCAGTCTGTAACCAAACACTGGACCGGTAAAAACCAATCGTTATCTGGCGTACTAAAAGTTGATGGTAAATTTTACCGCTTCTTAGGTGCAGAATCCAAAGAATATAAAACCATACTTCCTGCAGCAGATGAATCTGCTTATCAGGCAAATTACACATTTAATAAACCAGCAGATGGCTGGATAGCCTCGGCGTTTGATGACGCAAAATGGCAAAAAGGAACTGCGCCTTTTGGCGATGATGACGCCGCTAAAACCAAATGGAAAAGCGACGATTTATACTACAGAAGAAAATTTACCACCGCGAAAACAACAGTGGGAAAAAGATATTTAAAGCTTAACCATGATGATAACGTTGAAGTATTTATTAACGGTAAGCAGATTTACAAAAAGGAAGGTTGGGTGCACGAGTACATCTATATTCCAATTGAAGAAAGCGTATTAACCTCGGGCGAAAACATACTTGCAATTCATGTTAAAAATTCTGCGGGTGGCAGATTTCTTGACGCAGGTATCGTAGAAGAAGTGCCTCAGAAATCGGCTATTGGTTTAGCAAAACAAACAAATGTAATGGTTGATGCAACTTCTACGAAGTACAGTTTTACCTGTGGTGCAGTTAATTTGAATATTACTTTTACTTCGCCCTTGCTGTTAAATGATATTGCGCTTACCGCCAGACCTATAAGTTATATCAGCTATGCTGCTAAAGCTACTGATGGCAAAGCACATAAAGTTGATTTGTACTTTAGTGCATCAACAAATATCGCGGTAAATACACCAAACCAGCCCGTTGCGGCGAAGAAAACGATTTCTAATAACCTTTCAATACTTAGCGCCGGTACCGTAGAACAGCCAGTTTTACAAAAGAAAGGAGACGACTTAAGAATTGACTGGGGTTATATGTATGTAGCAGTTCCTCAGAAATTTAAGGCAACGCAGTACATTAATAAACAGGAAGAAAGTTTAAATAGCTTTTTGGGCAACAAATACCCGGCAACTGCATCGGTTGCCAATGGCAAAGAATTAAATTTAAGCAGTATCATCCCGTTTGGAGCCGTTGGTAACACTGCGGTGGAGAAGTATTTAATGATGGGTTACGACGACTTAAAATCAGTTGAATATTTTGGCACAAAGTTATCACCTATCTGGAAAAAATCTGGCGGAAACTTCGAGACGCAGCTTGCAAACGCAGCTAAAGATTATAGTACAATCATTAAGAAATGTGCAGATTTTAGCACGAAACTTTTTGCTGATGCTGAAAGAGCAGGTGGTAAAGAATATGCTGAGTTATGTGAGCTGGCTTACCGACAAAGTATTGCGGCGCATAAAATAGTTTACGCACCGAATGGCGACATCTTATTCCTCTCAAAAGAGAACTTTAGTGGCGGCTTTATAAATACGGTGGATGTTACTTACCCATCTGCGCCGGAATATTTAATTTATAATCCCGAATTATTAACAGGTATGCTTAACGGCATTTTCTATTATGCTGAAAGTGGAAAATGGAAAAAACCTTATCCCGCACACGATTTGGGTACTTATCCTTTTGCCAACGGACAAACTTATGGAGAAGACATGCCTGTAGAAGAAGCGGGGAACATGATAATCTTGACAGCCGCAATTGCCAGGGCACAAGGGAATGCAAAATATGCTGAAAAGCACTGGAACACATTGGCTACCTGGGCCGGGTACCTTTCTAAAGAAGGCTTCGACCCAGCAAACCAGTTATGCACCGATGATTTCGCCGGCCACCTGGCCAGAAATGCAAATTTATCAGTTAAAGCGATTGTAGCACTTGGCGCCTATGCACAACTGGCTCAGCAGATTGGAAAAACTGCAGAAGCTGAAAAGTACAGGAACATTGCTTTAGGTATGGCCGGTAAGTGGCAGCAAATGGCTGATGATGGCGACCATTTTGCCTTAACTTTTAATGATAAAAATACCTGGAGCCAAAAATATAACTTGGTTTGGGATAAGCTTTTAGGATTGAAACTTTTCCCTGAAGCCGTTTATAAAAAAGAAATAAACTACTATTTAACGAAGCAAAATGCTTTTGGTTTGCCTTTAGATAGCCGTAAAACCTACACCAAATCTGATTGGATAATGTGGACAGCAACCCTTGCCGATAATCAAGAGGATTTCCAAAAGTTTATAAAGCCTATCTATAAGTTTGCCCATGAAACAGAAAGTAGAGTGCCGCTTAACGATTGGCACGAAACCACAACCGGCGCAAAAGTCGGGTTTCAGGCAAGAAGTGTTGTGGGTGGCTATTTCATAAAGTTACTGGCAGAAAAATGGGGCGTTAGAAATTAGAATTACTGAATTTGTATATGAAGTTTAAACATCCTATCGTTCTTGTTTTAAGCATGCTCCATGCGAATTTGTTTGCTCAGCAGGCAGATTTAGTTCAGTATGTTAATACTTTACAGGGTACAAATTCTAAACACGAATTAACCAGGGGAAATACCTATCCAACTACCGCGCTCCCTTTTGGCATGCACACCTGGACACCTCAAACAGGGAAAAATGGCGACGGCTGGAAATATCAGTATTTTAAGGAGACCATCAGAGGTTTTCAACAGGCACACCAATGCAGTTCGTGGACCCGCGATTATTCTGTCTTTTCTTTAATGCCGATGATAGACAATTTGGTGGTCGATGAAAATCAGCGTGAATCGAAATTTAAACACGCAAACGAAATCGCTAAACCAAATTACTATAAAGTAAAGTTCGAGAACCAGATTACCACCGAAATTTCACCCTCCGAACGCGGTGCTCATCTTCGTTTTTCTTATCCGAAGGGTAAAAAAAGCTATCTTGTTCTTGATGGTTACATCCGTACAAGTGGGGTAAAAATCTACCCGAAACAAAATAAAATAACAGGTTATGTTAGCAATGGGCAAGGTTTTAAAAGAGAGTGGAAAAGTTATTTTGTTATTCAGTTCGATCAGCCAATAAAAGCTTTCGGAACCTGGGAAAACAAAAAGAATATCATTACTCCCGATTCAACAACGGCAGAAGGCTTGGGTAAAGGAGCTTACATCGAATTTAAACCCGGTTCCAATGTCCAGGTAAAAACGGCTTCTTCCTACATCAGTTTGGAGCAGGCCGAACTAAATTTAGAAACTGAACTCGGTGCAGATAAAACATTAGAACAAACAAAGGCGAATGCAGCTGCGGTATGGAATAAATCCTTAGGTAAAATTTTAGTCGAAGGTGGTTCCAAAGAAGATACGGAAACTTTTTACTCCTGCTTTTTTAGGGCAAGTCTTTTCTCACGGAAATTCTATGAGCTTAATGCCGAGGGCAAACCATATTATTTTAGTCCATACGATGGCCAGGTTCATCCTGGTTATATGTTTACCGATACTGGATTTTGGGATACCTTCCGGGCACAATTTCCATTAAATACTTTGCTACAGCCAGAAATGCACGGGCAATATATGCAAGCCTTGCTCGATGCTTATAAACAATGTGGCTGGCTGCCTTCATGGTCTTTTCCAAGTGAAGGTGGCAGCATGATTGGGAACCATGCGATTTCCCTTCTGGCAGATGCCTGGGCTAAGGGAATAAGAACTTTCGACCCGAAAGAAGCTTTGGAAGCCTATTTGCACGAAGCGACAAATAAAGGTCCATGGGGCCCGGCCAATGGACGCGATGGATGGAAGGAATACTTTGAGCTGGGTTACGTGCCTTACCCAAAATATCGTGAAGCTACTGCAAAAACTTTGGAATATGCATATGATGATTATTGTGCTTATCAGCTGGCGAAAATGACAGGCAATAAGTTTTACATGGATATTTTTGAGCGGCAGATGTACAATTACCGCAATGTTTACGATGCGGGTTCTAAATTTATGCGTGGTAGAGATTTAAACGGAAATTGGTCTCCAAATTTCGACCCGATAGAGTGGGGTGGCCCATTTACCGAAGGAAATGCCTGGCATTGGCAATGGTCGGTTTTCCAGGATACAAAAGGCTTGATAAATTTAATGGGTGGCAACCAAAACTTTGTAGATAAGTTAGACGCTGTTTTTACAGAGCCGAACAAAGTTAAAGTTGGTACTTATGGCGGCATGATACATGAAATGACCGAAATGGTAATGGCCAATCTTGGCCAGTATGCCCACGGAAATCAACCCATACAGCACATGGTTTACCTATATAATTATGCTAACGAGCCCTGGAAAGCCCAGTTCCATGCCCGCGAGGTAATGACTAAACTCTACAATGCCACAGAAAACGGTTACCCGGGAGATGAGGATCAAGGTCAAACGTCATCGTGGTACGTGCTTAGTGCACTGGGTTTTTACAGCGTTACGCCCGGAAGTGGAGAATATGTTCTTGGAAGCCCGATGTTTAAGAAAATAACTATTAATTTAGGCGATTCGAAAAAATTCGTAATAGACGCTCCAAATAACAGCAAAGAGAATGTTTACATAAACGCCGCCACTTTAAATGGAAATAACTATACTCGCACCTTCTTATCGCATCGCGACATCTTAAATGGTGGGATTTTTAAGTTAGATATGAGTAACAAACCAAATATAAACAGGGGAAAACTGGAAGAAGATAAGCCATTTTCTTTGAGCAAATAAAGATAAAATTGCTGGTGTATCATCAACAATTACAGGTAATAATTATAAAGACAAGATAGATAGACAATGGAAAAACCTGTTGCATTAGGTGTAGATATAGGCGGTTCGCACATCACAGCGGCATTAATAGATTTAGAAACCAGAACAATTGTTCAGGATTCGATAGAGCGCAATGCAGTAGATTCCCAGGAAAGTAAAGAGGAAATTTTAGCCGCATGGTGCGAGGTTATAGTTAAAGCTTTTTTAAAAACAACATCTAAAACAAAACTCATTGGTATAGCAATGCCGGGTCCTTTCGATTATGAGAAAGGTATTTCGTTGATAAAAGATCAGGATAAATTTAAAGCACTATATGGCGTAAATATCAAAGAAGAACTATCAAAGCGCTTGGATATTCAGGCCGAGAACATTCATTTTATTAATGATGCTGCAGGCTTTTTACAAGGAGAAGTTTTTGGTGGCGCGGCCCGGGGTAATGCTAACGTTATTGGCTTAACGCTCGGCACTGGTTTGGGTTCTTCTTATAGCGAAGGTGGTATTGCTAAAGATGCCGATTTATGGAATTCTCCCTTTATGAATGGAATTGCAGAAGATTACTTATCTACCCGTTGGTTTGTGAAGCGGTACAATCAACTTAGTAATAATACTGTTGCAGGCGTTAAAGAATTAACTGCGTTAACGGCAACAGATCATCTCGCAACCCGCGTTTTTATGGAGTTTGGACACAATTTAGCTCAATTTTTAATTCCGGTTATTAAGCAGCACAAGGCAGACATTGTAATTATCGGGGGCAATATATCGAGAGCTTTTGCTGCATTTTCTCCCGAATTAATTGCAACTTTAAAAGGAAATGGAATTCATACCGATATTAAGGTAACCAAGTTAAAAGAGCATGCTGCATTAATCGGTGCTGCAAGCTGTTGCGATTTAAATTTTCTGCTCGAAGACAGAAGCGAAAATGCCATAATTGCTGAAAAGAAATTTCATTGAAAGGAGGGTAATGCCTTTTTTTTATGCGAGGATAGTAAAACCATTTAGTAATACAATAAAGTGATAAAAGGGCCGGTAACTCCCTTTTAACTGGTGATAAATATGAATCTCAAAACGAGCAAATTTTATAGTTTTTTATGGGTTGCATGTTGCTGTATTTCGTTTAATGCAACGAATACTTTAGCGCAGCAGAATTCGTCTAATATAAAATACGTTGATCCGAAGATTGGTAGCGTTGGGCTAATTTTGGAGCCAACAAGGCCGGCTGTTCATTTACCAAATAGCATGGTTCGGGTTTTTCCTGTTCGTGCCGACCAGATTGATGACCAGATTGCTTATTTCCCGCTAACCATCTCATCCCACAGGCAAAACTGGTTGTTCGGTTTTATGCCGTATACCGGAGCGGTAAATGAGCAGGCGTGGACGAAGAAATTTACTTCAGATAATGAAAAAATAAGTCCGGATTTTTACCAGGTTACGCTTGAAGACCAAGGTACGAATATCAGTTTCACACCGGCAGCAAAATCAGGCTTTTTCAAAGTAAACTTCAGTTCAAAAGCTGATAAGTATTTGAGGATGCATATTCTAAACAAAGGCGAAATTAACCTCAACAGCAAAACGAGTATTAGCGGCGTTGAAGATTTTAGAGGCATGAAAGCATATTTCTATGCTGAAACAAATACGCCGCTGGAAATTGTTTATCAAAATAATCAAACAAAAACAAAAGCCTTTTTCAAGGTGAGCAACCAGGTTCAGAGCGTTTCATTTAGATACGGAGTTTCATTTATAAGTGTAGAACAGGCTAAGCAAAATTTAGCCAACGAAATTCCAGATTGGGATATGGCTAAAGTTCATGCAAAAGCCACATCAGCATGGAACAAAGCACTCAGCCAGATTAATATCGAAGGCGGAACTGAAGCTCAGAAGCGGGTTTTTTACACCTCATTATATCGTTCATACGAAAGAATGATTGATATTAATGAATACGGGCGTTACTATAGCGGTTATGATAAACAAATACACACTTCGGATAAACCATTCTTTGTGGATAATTGGTTATGGGATACATACATTGCGCTGGAACCTTTGCAAACCATTTTAAATCCTAAAATGGAAGGCGAAAAAATTCAGTCCTACGTACAAATGTATGAACAAAGCGGTTGGATGCCCTCTTTTGCGCTAACCTTTGGTGATGATCCGTGTATGACGGGTAACCACGCCGCCGCCTGGATCTTAGATGCGTATAATAAAGGCGTTAGTAATTTTGATTTGAAAAAAGCTTACGAAGGGGTTAGAAAGAATTCGTTAGAAGCAACCCTGTTGCCATGGAAAAATGGTCCCGCAACCTCGCTTGATAGTTTTTACACTAAAAACGGCTATATGCCTGCACTTAAGCCAGGCGAGAAAGAACCTGTGAAAGAAGTGCACGGCTTCGAAAAAAGACAGAGTGTTTCTGTAACGCTGGAGAACAGTTTCGATGACTGGTGCATTGCACAACTTGCCAATGCCAGTGGAAACGAAATAGACAGAAAGCTGTTTTTAGAGCGTGCAGCAAACTATAAAAATGTTTTTAGAGTAGATAAGGGCTTTGTTTGGCCAAAAGATGCTGACGGCAACTGGATTGAACCATTTGATCCGAAATTTTCTGGCGGACAGGGAGGTCGCGAATATTTTACCGAAAACAATGCTTACACCTACAACTGGGATGTAAAACACGACTTAAACGGCATGTTTGCTTTAATGGGCGGAAAGGCAAAAGCAGAGGAAAAACTCGATGATTTGTTTAGAGCGAGCCTTGGCAGAAGTAAATATAATCTTTGGTACACATTCCCAGATGCAACCGGACTTGTTGGTCAGTTTGTGATGGGTAACGAGCCAAGTTTCCACATTCCATACATCTACAATTACCTTGGCTCGCCATGGAAAACGCAGAAAAGAATTCGTATGCTGATGGATACCTGGTACACAGACAATCTTTTTGGCATTCCCGGAGATGAGGATGGGGGAGGTATGACCGCATTCGTCGTATTTTCAATGATGGGCTTTTTCCCGATAACACCTGGCGTGCCTGTTTATAGCATTGGAAGCCCGGCTTTTAACAAGATTTCAATAAAACTTGATAATGGTAAAAATTTCACGCTAAATGCCCGAAACAACTCTGCAGAGAATAAATATGTACAAAGTGCCGAGTTAAACGGTAAAGTTTTAAACCGGGCTTGGTTTACGCATAAAGAACTTGCTGCTGGCGGGGTGCTGAATTTGGTGATGGGGAATGTACCCAATAAAAACTGGGGTGTGAAAGATTTGCCTCCTTCAGCACTTGATTATAATCCTTTACAATGAAAACCGAAATTAAATTGAACGGGGAAAATAACAGGTAAGATTTAGATGCAATTTAGGACGCTTATCTTTAAAATCCTGAAATTTAGAGATTCAAAACTTTACTCAATTAGCAAACACATAAACTGATATACAAATAATGAAAAAACTATTCATCGCCTTATTAAGTTTTGCGGCTACAGGAACTTTCGCACAACAAGTGGGCAAAGTTAACGACCCCGTAGAATGGATTAATCCGCTGATGGGATCGGCTTCTAAACCAAGCCTGTCTAACGGCAATACCTATCCCGCGGTTGGCGTTCCGTGGGGAATGAATATGTGGACACCACAAACCGGTAAAATGGGTGATGGTTGGGCATATACTTACGACGCTGATAAAATTCGCGGCTTTAAACAAACACACCAGCCATCGCCATGGATGAATGATTACGGTGCTTTTGCAATTATGCCGGTTACCGGCAAGTTAAAATTTGCCGATGATGAACGTGCAAGCTGGTTTAGTCATAAGGCAGAGGTTTCAAAACCTTACTACTACAGCGTTTATTTAGCTGATGCTGATGTGACAACTGAGCTTACGCCAACAGAAAGAGCCGCCCAGTTTAGATTTACTTTTCCTAAAACAGACAGCTCTTTTGTGGTAATCGATGCACAGAACAAAGGTTCTTACATTAAAATTTTCCCTAAAGAAAGAAAAATTATAGGCTACACGAGCAAATATGCACGCGGTCCGCTTCCTAAAAATTTTAAAAATTATTTTGTAATATATTTTGATAAGGACTTTACTTTGGCGAAAACCTGGAGTGGAAAAACGTTAGGAAACGACCTGGAACTTACCAGCGACCACACCGGTGCAGTTATTGGCTTTAAAACTGCCAAAGGTGAAAAAGTTACCGCTAAAACCGCATCATCATTTATAAGCTTTGACCAGGCAGAACTAAATTTGAAAAGAGAACTGGCAAATGATAGTTTTGATGCTACAAAGTCAAAAGCTAAAGCCGTTTGGAATAAAACTCTGAGTAAAATTGCTGTTGAAGGTGGTACCATCGATCAGATGCGCACTTTCTACTCTTGCCTTTATCGTACCTTATTCTTCCCGAATAAATTATATGAGCTGGATGCAAAAAATCAAATAGTGCACTGGAGTCCTTACACGGGCGATATTAAGCCAGGATATATGTTTGCGGGTACAGGTTTTTGGGATACTTTCAGAGCTTTATATCCATTTTTAAATCTTGTTTATCCATCAATAAATAAGGAAATGCAGGAAGGTTTAATAAACGATTATAAAGAGGGTGGTTTCCTGCCCGAATGGAGCAGCCCTGGTTTTGCCAACATTATGGTGGGTAACAATTCTGCTTCTGTTGTTTCAGATGCTTACATAAAAGGTCTTCGTGGTTACGATATCAATACTTTGTGGGATGCCGTTAAACACGGTGCAAATAACGAAGGCCCAATGGCCGCAGTTGGCCGTAATGGTGTAAAATATTATAACGAATTAGGCTATGTACCTTTTGATGTTAAAATAAATGAAAATGCTGCAAAGACTTTGGAATACTCTTACGATGATTTTGCCATCTATCAGTTAGGAAGAGCGCTTAAACGCCCAGCTTCTGAAATTGAAATCTATAAGAAAAGAGCGATGAATTACAAAAATCTTTTCGACCCTGCATCTGGCCTAATGCGTGGTAAAAATCAGGATGGAACGTTCCAGAGCCCTTTCAGTCCGTTTAAATGGGGTGGTGCTTTTACCGAAGGTAACAGCTGGCATTACACCTGGTCGGTATTTCAGGATATTGATGGTTTAGCTAAATTAATGGGTGGGCATGAAAAGTTTGTAACCAAGCTTGATTCGGTTTTCTCTATGCCTCCAATATTTGATGAAAGTGCTTATGGCGGCGTAATCCACGAAATTCGCGAAATGCAGATTGCCAACATGGGCCAGTATGCTCACGGGAATCAGCCAATTCAGCATATGATATACCTGTACAATTTTGGTGGTGCTCCGTATAAAACACAATATTGGGTTCGCGAAACTATGGATAGAATGTACAAAGCAACGCCCGATGGTTACTGTGGAGATGAAGATAACGGACAAACTTCTGCCTGGTATGTATTCTCGGCCATGGGATTTTATCCCGTAACGCCAGCAACAGACCAGTATGTTTTGGGTGCGCCGTTGTTTAAAAAGATAACGCTCACTTTAGATAATGGGAAAACAGCAGTGATAAATGCAGCCGCAAACAGCGACGAAAATCGTTATGTTCAATCATTGCAATTGGATGGAAAACCATATTCTAAAAACTGGATTAGCCACAGTGGTTTGCAAAAAGGTGCAGTATTAAATTTTAACATGACCGCTACACCAAACAAAACCAGAGGTTCAAATCCGGCAGATTTTCCTTACTCGTTATCAACAGAAAAATAAAACAATTTGGAAGGATGAGCTTCCGGCGGGTACCACACACTTGCTGGAAGCTCAAAACCATCATGATAAGACTAAATAAATTGGTAGAAACCAAAACGATTACTAACAAAACCGAATATTATGAAGATTAACTTCTTAAAAACAGGTTCTACAGGCTTTGTCTGGCTTTTAGGTACCTGCATGGCTTTTGGCCAGCAACCCAATATTCCACTCACAGATTTATCAGCATTTAAAGAACCAGGAAATTCTTGGTCGTTGGTAGGTGATGTTGCCGTGGATTTAAATGAGGCAAACGCAATTAAGGGAACGAAAGGAACAGGAATTTTGCTAAACATTTCTGCACCGAAAAAAGCCGGCTTCGACCTGACAACAATCAAGGAATATGGTGATATGATTTTAGAATTGGATTACCTTACTGCTAAGGGCACAAATTCAGGAATCTATCTTCAAAATAACTACGAGATACAACTGGAAGATTCGTGGACAGTGAGAAATCCACTTTCGTCTAACAACGGTGGCCTTTACGAACGTTGGGATAACGATAAGCCGGAAGGCGAGAAAGGTTACGGAGGTATTGCTCCCCGCCAGAATGCGAGTAAAGCACCTGGACTTTGGCAACACATAAAAATTGCATTCCAGGCACCGAAATTCGACGGAAGCGGGAAAAAAATTGCTAATGCTCGTTTACTAAGTGTAGAGCTGAATGGCGTAACCATCCACGAAAATGTAGAGCTTTGGGGCGCTACAAGAGGTGGTTATGGTACAGAAAAGGCAATGGCTCCAATTCGCTTACAAGGTGATCATGGTTCAATTGCTTTCAGAAATATTTCGATTACAGATCTTCCTGCTTCATCTGCTCAAGGCTTCCGTCGTGGCGGCGGTGGCGGCGATCCAATTTATGTAGAAGCGCCTGTAAATACAATGCTTCGTAGCTTTATCGACGTGGTTCCAGGTGTTCGTTCTGTGCATGCAATTTCTGTTGGCGGCCCGCAACAAACTGCTTTTAGTTACGATTTAGATAACGGAACAGTTTTACACGGCTGGCATGGCGGCTTTTTAGATGCAACGCCAATGTGGGATGGTCGTGGAAACGGTACGTCTCGCCCGATGGGAAGCGTAACGCGTTTCACCAAAAAACCTGTTTTAGCCATTGCAAAATTGGCCAATGCAGAGGCTGCATGGGTTACAGATACAACAGGAACCGGTTTCCGTACCAAAGGTTACACTTTAGATAATCAGGATCGTCCCGAGTTTAAGTACATGATTTATGGAAACAAAGTAACCGATGCTGTGAAGATTTTAGAAAACGGCCAGGGCTTATCGAGAGAAGTGAGCCTGGAGCAACCGGCTAAAGATTTGTACCTGCTTTTGGCTGAGGTATCAGATGTTAATGAGGTTTCTAAAGGCCTTTATTTAGTTGATGACAAAGCCTATTACCTACAATTCCCGAATGGGGAAAAACCTATCGTTAGAGATGTTAACGGTAAAAAACAACTGATTATAGCAATCGGAAGCAAATTAAATTATTCTATTTTATTTTAGTCTGAATTACGATGAGATATACATTTAAAACACTTGCAATAATGGCGCTTAGCTTGAGTTTCTCAACGCTTTTCGCTCAGGAAACACCAAAAGAAGAAGATTTTTTCAGAGTAAATAGAGTACGCGTTCCGGAAGGACCAATTCTTGAAGTTGGCGGTTTGGTTACAATGCCAAATGGCGACTTAGCAATTTCTACGCGTAGAGGCGATGTTTGGGTAGTAGAAAACCCGACAAGCATTAAGCCTTATTTTCGCAAATTCGCAACCGGATTACACGAAATTTTAGGATTAGCACAAAAAAATGGAGCGCTTTACGTAGCACAGCGTGGCGAACTTACCAAACTTGTTGATAAAAACATGGATGGCAAAGCCGATGTTTACGAAACGGTATATGCCTGGCCTTTAAGTGGGCACTACCACGAATATAGTTTCGGGCCAAAAATTGCTGCCGATGGTTCATTCCTGGTAACTGCTAACGTTGCTTTTGGCGATGAAGAATGGTGGAGAGGCGAGAGCCGTGTACCGATGCGTGGCTGGGCTATGAACATTACCGAAGATGGTAAAATGACACCTTATGCAGCTGGTTTCCGTTCGCCTGCCGGTATCGGTATGATCGACAATCAGTTTTATTATACAGAAAATCAGGGCGACTGGGTAGGATCTGGTGGTTTGTGGAAAATTAATAAAGGCGACTTTATGGGTCACCCGGCAAGCTTAAGGTGGACTGGCAGATCAGATTCGCCAGTTAAATTATCTTCAGATTTTTTCTATTCAAACATTGATGAACGCCGTATCAAAAACGATCAGGGAAGATACATCAAGCCTGAAAACAGGGTAAATGAAACCTTCAAAACGCTTTTCGATATGAAAAAAGTTTTCCCTGAATTAAAGCTGCCTTCAGTTTGGTTGCCGTACGGAATCTTAGGAATCTCATCTTCAGAGCCAGTTAAAATCCCGGAAAATACTTTTGGTCCTTTTGCGGGGCAGATATTAGCTGGCGACCAGGGAATGAGTATCATTTCAAGAATTTTCCTCGAAACTGTGAAGGGCGAAGAGCAAGGTGCAGCTTTCCTGTTCAGAAAAGGATTCCGTTCTGGTGTATTAAGATTGGCCTGGGGAACTGACGGTTCATTGTTTGTTGGCGAAACCAATCGTGGTTGGGGTTCTGCCGGCGATGCGAACGAAGGTTTAGAACGTCTTGTTTACACGAATAAAGTACCTTTCGAAATGAAAGCTGTGCGCTCAATGCCTGATGGTTTTGAAGTTGAGTTTACAAAACCAGTTGACCGTAAATCGGCCGAAGATTTAGCTTCTTATGCAGCTGAAAGCTTTATTTATAAGTATCACCCGGTTTATGGTTCGCCGCCGGTAAATGTTGAAACGCTGAAAATTACAGGTGTAAAGGTTTCCGAAGATGGTTTGAAAGCCAGATTAATTATTCCGAATCTTCGTCAATACTACATTCATACTTTAACATTAGATGGTGTTCGCGACAAGGAAGGTTTTTATTCCTTGGTACATCCGGTTGCTTACTATACCCTAAATCAAATTGCTGATGGCGATAAGTTATCAATGAGCGAGGTGAGCACCAGAAACTCTGAAGCTGGCCCGAAAGCATCGGCTACGCCGGTTAAACCGTCTGCGAAACCTAAAGCTTCAACAGGTAACAAACCTGAAGCCAAAGGCGCAACAAATACCACGCCTGCTAAAGCAACTACCGCTACAACCGCATCGGCAAAAACACCAACTTACAAAGAGGTTGAAGGTTTACTAACGAAGAATACTTGTTTAGCTTGCCACAATCCAACGAAAAGACAGATAGGTCCCCCTTTCGTAGAAATTGCTAAACGTAAATATTCGCCAGAGAAGATTTATTCATTAATCCATAATCCGCAGCCACAAAACTGGCCGGGTTATTCTACAGAAATGCCGCCAATGCCGCAGGTAACAAAAGCTGAAGCTTTAAAAATTGCTGCGTGGATTAATTCACTAGATAAATAAAAATAGTTAGTTTGAATAATTTGGTTAAACGGTTGGTGGAAACATCAACCGTTTTTTTTGTTAAAACCAATCAGAAGAGAGCTAAAAAAAGAAATGGAGATTCCGCTTATGGCAGAATCCCCATCATCTAAATTAACGCTCTCATATACATAAACGCTGTAATTAAGATTTATTGCATAGCCGTTAAATTTTCTTAAATTTTTTTTATCACACTGTAGAATCTGGTTAAATGAAATGATAATGACTGGTTAATTCGCTAATTTTACGAAATGGAATCCATTGATAAAGTTAAACAAGATGCAGAAAAGCTGGCGGCAGCAAAAGAGGCAGTTAACTTGGTTAAAAACAATGATGTTGTTGGCTTGGGCACGGGTTCTACCGCTACATTTGCCATTAAAGAACTTGCCGAAAGAATGAAAAATGGTTTGCAGATTAAGGCCGCCGCGAGTTCTCTTAAAACTGAGGAAATTGCATCTTCATACGGAATTCCGATTTTAAAACTGGAAACATTAGGGTCGATTGATATCAGTATTGATGGAGCTGATGAATTTACCGAATCGCTGAATTTGATTAAAGGTGGCGGCGGTGCACTTTTTCGCGAAAAAATAGTTGCTTCGATGAGTAAGTTTTCAGTTATTGTTGCCGATTCATCTAAAAAAGTAGATACACTTGGTGCCTTTACTGTACCCGTTGAGGTCGTTCCCCTCGCCCTTCAATATGTTTCTGATAAATTGGAGAAAGCAGGTGGCAGCGGCATTTTGCGTAAACATGAGGGTAAAACCTTCGTAACTGATAATGGAAATTACATTATCGATGCAGACTTTGGTTTAATAGCAGAACCCGCAAAACTCGCTTTTACCTTAAATCAAATCGATGGCGTTTTGGCACATGGATTGTTTATCGGCTTAACATCGAAAGTTATCATGGCCAGGGCTGGTGAAATCCTGGTTTTTGAATAGTTGCGTTCCTAAGCTTTCGGCCGAAACAGCGAATTTCTTCTAATCAATTACAAACTATTTTCACCTATATATTGAATAAGTAACATTTCCGCAAAGCGTTAATTTGGCCACCTGCAGCCTGGCGCTTCGAAACAGCAAATGGTTACGATCCTACTTTTTTCACCGAGGTTTTTCGATACCTTAAATGCCTTTCATTTCTTTTGCCGACGCTTTTGCTTAACTCACCGATAAACTAAAGTAGTTTAAAGAAAATCCATTCGCTCTACAGCTTGTCCGATGTACATTTGATATATAAAAACAAACGTCATGGAAAATTTAATCAGAAAAAACTACACAGATAAACAAAACGCTTTGGGCATTTTAGTTATCGTTATTGGTTCGATATTCTTACTCAAAAATATTGGCTGGGCAATGCCACACTGGGTATTGAGCTGGCACACCATTATGCTTGCCGCAGGTTTATGGATAGGTTATCGTAAAAACTTTCAGGGTGGAGGCTGGTTGGCGCTCACAGTTATCGGCGGATTTTTCACGCTTCAAGACATCACCGTTTTTGACTTCGAACTTTCAAAAATTACAACAGCTCTTGTGTTAATTGGATTGGGTTTATGGGTATTGTTGAAACCCAGAAAATATAAAACCTTTAACAATAACTTCCGGGATGCCTCAGGGTTTCCCAAAGAAAACTAAAATTCTTAACCCATCATATATCTTAAGGGACATTTCAAAGTGTCCCTTTTTTGTGCATAGAAATTATTAGTAAGTGAAACCGGCACAGAGAAAGGATATTTAATCGGCGGATGGCGCCAAGTTGAAAAAAGAAACGGGGATTCCGCCGAAGCAGCATCCCCGTCATCTAAATTAACGCTCTCACATACATAAACGCTGATAAATGAAATTATTGTATTAAGCGGTATTTTTTTTTATTTTTTTTGTGATTTGATTTCTTGCTCTGCTAAATAAAGGGCTTGCGCCGGAAATGATATCAAAATTATTCTTAAAGCTTAGCAATAAAAAGTTGAGCAATTGGTTGTATTTTAACAAAATAGGAATCAAATATTGTTAACTTTGATTGTTTAACTAAACAATACATTATTATTCATGAAGAAAAGTATACTAATAGTTTTTGCGCTATTATTTTTTACAACGGCATCTTTTGCTCAGAATGTTATCAGCCTTTTTAATGGCGCTAATAATTTCTTTCAGCTGTTAGAAGATGGAAAATTTACTGAGGCTTACGGAAATTTTGATGAAACAGTTAAAGCTAAGTTATCAGAAGAACAGTTAAAAAAAATGTGGACTGATATCCATACCGCTTTAGGCAAGTCGAAATCGTTGGAGGCTGTTCAAAGTAAAACTCAGGGCGATTTTTTTGCTGTAACAGTAGAGGGTGAATTTGAAAGGGGAACTCAGTCCTTTATTCTTGGCTTTAACAAAACTCAAAAAATTGTCGGCTTATTTTTGGCTCCGAAGCCTGTAGTTTCTAAATATTTGGCTCCATCTTATGCAGATACCACCCTTTATGCGGAGAAGACAGCTTATCTGAATTCACCCGGGCATCAATTAGCTGCGGTTATAACAACACCAAAAAATCTTAAGAGCTTTCCTATGGTTGTGTTCGTTCATGGTTCTGGTCCGGCTGATATGGATGAGACGGTTGGCCCGAACAAACCCTTCAAAGATTTGGCTGCAGGATTGGCAGCGCAGGGTATAGGTTCCATCCGCTATGTTAAACGCACTATGGTTTACGCTCAGGAGTTTAGGAAAACCTTTACGGTTAAAGAAGAGGTAATGGACGATGCCGTTGCCGCTTTAGCCATGGCAAAGACCATTCCTGGTGCAGATAGTAAAAATATATACCTTTTCGGCCATAGTTTAGGTGGTATGCTTGCGCCTCGCATTGCAGCCCAGGTTCCTGATTTAAGCGGCGTAATTTTGGCGGCAGCGCCGGCTAGAAAGCTTAGCGAGCTTATGCTCGAGCAAAACAAATACCTTTTCGACAAAGTTGCCGACACCGCGAAGCTTGCAAAAACGCAGTTCGACCTGGCTACAGCAGAAATTGCTAAAGGAAATATCACTCAATTAGGAACAATGAAGCCAGACTCGGCAATTTTAGGTATTCCAGCCTCATATTGGGTAGATATTAATAATTACGACCAGGTTGCTGCAGCGAAAAAACTTATCAAACCTAGAGTTTTCATCATTCAGGGCGGTAACGATTTTCAGGTAGGCCAAAAGGATTTCGACTTATGGAAGGCAGGTCTTTCCGGAAATCAAAATGCTGAATTTAAATTTTATCCCGAATTGAATCATCTTTTAAGTCAACAGGTAGAGAAAGGAACCGGGGTTCAGTATCAGGCTTTCTCAAGTGTATCCGCAACGCTTATTAATGATATTGTAGCCTGGATAAAGATAAAGTAATCTGTTTCACTTCATAATTGAATAGCCCTTTTTAAAGGGCTATTTTTTTTGCAGTTAACTGGATTTACAACTTTAGTTAGCATTTTTTTTCTAGGAGTTTTGCCTAAACTAATTCGGGTTTTACGACCTTTTCCTTCATTTCTTTTTCCGTGAAATGTTTCAATTATTAGTCAGCAAAGCACTTCAATGCATTTCGTTACAAACAAAAACAGGAAACGACGGGTTCTAATGTATATCAATTCCGATGCATTATGAATAAGAAGAAAGTTACGTTAAAGGGAATATGGGAAGTTTTAAAAGCGTCATTCGGTGGTTTTACAGATCACAAGGTAACCAAACTTAGTGGTTCGTTAGCCTATTATACCGTTTTTTCCATGGCGCCCTTACTCGTTATCATTATTTCGCTTTGTGGCATTTTCTTAAAAAGAGAGGCTGCAGAAGGCCAGGTTTATGCGCAACTTGCCGGCTTTTTAGGGAAAGATACTGCGTTGCAGTTACAGCAGATTATAAAGAGTGCCTACTTAAACGGCAAAAGTACTGTTGCTTTTATCATCGGTTTGGTTACGTTACTTATAGGTGCAACAACAATTTTTGGCGATATTCAGGATTCAATTAACACCATTTGGGGCTTAAAACCGAAGCCAAAGAGAGGATGGCTGAAAATGCTTCAGAATAGGTTCTTATCGTTTTCAGTAATAGTAAGTTTAGGTTTCGTACTAATGGTTTCTTTAGTGGTAAATACCGTTGTTGATGCCTTTAGCAAACGTTTGGAAGCACGCTTTGAAGAAGTTTCGGTTGTTGTTTTTTACGTATTAAACATGGCGATAACACTGGCCGTTATTTCATTAATGTTCGCGGTGATATTCAAGGTACTGCCCGATGCCATAATTAAATGGCGAGATGTTATCCTTGGTTCGATAGTAACTGGCGTGCTTTTCATGGTGGGCAAATTCGGCATATCTTTCTATATCGGCTCAAGCAATGTTGGCAGCACTTATGGCGCTGCAGGCTCACTGGTAATTTTGTTATTATGGACTTATTATTCATCCATCATTCTATATTTTGGTGCCGAATTTACAAAAGCTTACGCTGTTGCTTACGGGTCAGAAATTCACCCGTCGCACTATGCGGTTACAACAAAAGAGGTTGAAGTAGAGACCGAGGGGAACTCCATTCAGGATAATCACAAAGAATTGCAGGAAAAGGTTCCAGACAAATAAATTAGTTTAAGCAGGTTGCTTAACCTTACTCGCCCCATGCGGTAACCAAAATATTTCTTGCCCCACCTCGATTTCGATGTTCGCAAAGGTAGATTCCCTGCCAGGTGCCAAAAGCGAGACGTCCGTTTCTAACTGGTATGATAACCGATGCACCAAGCAGCGATGCTTTTAAGTGGGCAGGCATGTCATCCGAGCCTTCGTAATCATGTTCATAATCCGGATCGTTTTCCGGAACACTTTTGTTAAAGAACATTTCAAAATCAATCCTAACCGTTGGGTCTGCGTTTTCGTTTATGGTAAGCGCCGCCGAGGTGTGCTGTATAAACACCTGGCATAAACCGATTGAAATGTTCTTCAACTCCGGAAACGAATTAACTAATTCATCTGTTATGAGATGAAAACCTCTTTTCTTCTCCTTTAACGTAAATGCTTTTTGGAATATTTTCATCGTCAATTTTTAATCCACCCGGATGTTGAACTGTTGGTACTGATCAGACTATAATTTCCAAAGTTACCTAATAAATCAACCTTATCGCCGGGGCTCAATTTTGATTTTACAGCGGCCAGGCTGTCAGGCTTGTCATAAACGGAAATATTTGATGTTGTTATTCCAAGTTTTCGAAGTGCTTTTGAAGCCTGAGTTATCTCCGTGGTTTTTAAAAAACCCTTCTCTCCGTTCGGTAGCTCTACTTTGTACCAGCTTGCCGTTGCCGAGTTTATTTTAACAACTGTGCCCGGAGCAATTTGAACAATTCCGATAGCTTTGTTATCCGATGCAGCTCTAAGGGTAACTTTGGATGTTGTTCTAAATGTTTTGTTGAGATTTGAGACCGGCGCTGTAATTTTTGTCGCTTGTTTAATAACCGGGTTTATAAAAGGAAGTGGGTCTACCGCTCCGCTGAAGGTGTATATCCCGAAATGCAGATGTGGTAGTGTTGTTTTTGCATTTCCGGTGTTGCCCATAAAACCAATTGTATCGCCGGCCAAAACTTCCTGACCTTCTTTTGCTGCCTGTTCATCCAGATGGGCATAATACAAAGTATAATCTTTGCCTTTCGGCCTAAACCAAACTACTTTTCCGCCCAGGTTATTTTCATTTACACGGGTTACGGTACCATCGTTCGTGGCTACAACAGGACTTCTAAATTTTCCGAAGATATCAACGCCCTCATGCTTACGATGATTATCATCCCGGCCGTCGCCCCAAAAGCTCTGGATATTGTTTCTGCCAGTTTTTGTCGGGAAACCCAGTGATGGCCCGGAGGTAATTTCAAGGGTATATTCTGCACTTCGTAAAAGCTCTGGCTGTAGCCTGATTATATAATTTCCGGTTTCTTCTATATCAAGTGCTATGTTATTGCCAAGGGTATCTGCTGATGCGAGTAATTTGATCGTTCCACCAGTTGGCTCTAGCCAGATATCTGTGTAAATCACGGCGGCTTCAGCTGGTTTTTTCATAATGGAAACCTGAATTTTTTCGCCCTTTATGGCGTTAAAGCGATAAGCTGCGGCGTTTGCATTTTCTGCCGAGAAGTAGCCTGTTTCTTTGTAAGGAATGTTTATGGTTAGCGGTTTTTGTAAAATACCTGAAGCTAAATTAATCCACTCACCTCCGATAGCGGTCTTATCCAGTCCCGCTGAAACCAACTTTCTCTGGTAAAGTTCGTGGGGCGAACCCGCTTTAAATAAGTTCATCGTACCTGTTTTACAGGAAGCTAAAACTATCAATGGGAGAAAAAGTGATATAAGATTGGTAAAGCGGTATCGCATATAAAATCGGTTGTAGAACAGTTAATAAACAAAAATTTACGGTACAGGTTTTAGCGATAAATAATTAGCATTTCCGTATTAATACATAACGAACCGGTGTTTCTACAGCGAACTTTAGTTTGCGAAAAGGAGTTGTATTTATAGCGTTGAAAAGCTTAACGCAGCAATCTACCTATTTAAAAATTTAACCATGGAAAATCAAAATTTAGACGACAGCAACTTGGAAGAAAACCAAAATTTGGGCGTGGGAAATGGAACTGGATCTGAGCCCGAAACCACAGGTGGCTCTTTTGGCCAAGGACAAAATGAAGGGGGCGGTGCGTTAGGAAATTCAGGCACTGAATCTGGAACCGGAAGCCTGAGTGGCGACAACGCAGATGCAAACGACCTTGGTGATGAAATTGACGCCAGTGATGCCGACACCGATCAGTTTCTTGATGATGACGATGATACTGATGATTTGGATGAACAATTGGATGGAAGCGACGCTGACCAGGATCAGAACGTCGGTTCCGCTTCGGATTTAGATGAAGATGCGCTTTACGATGACGACGAAGATGATGACGAAGCAAGCAGGAACGACATCATCTAATACAAATTGTAAGCTGAAGTTACTTTATGATGTTGTAATCTTAGTTCATGAACGGGAAATAGCTGCAAATTGCAGCTATTTTTCATTTAAGCCGTATCATTTTTCCGCAAAGTGTTAGTTATGGATGCGGTAACTATTGCACCAAATAAGTACCAGGCGACTGTTAAAATCTTTGTCTTATTAGTTTTTGTTACGGGCTCATCATTCAGGCCAATGTTTTTTGGAACTTCAATTGCTCCAATGCCCGCCGTTAAGCCTAAAGTTAAAGCTTTTGTCCAGGTGTTATTTTGCTCGCCTAAACCAATCAGCGAATAATACAAACCATTACTAACAATATCTCCTGCTAAGGTTGCCGCATATAGCTTATTGCCGCTTAATTTTGGCGCCTTAACCGCAGAAAGCGTTTTGTTTAAGGCCTGTTCGCCAAGCAAATCGATTCTTGGCGCTTTCGAATCCACTCGTCTGGCGGTTTCATGGAGTAAGTTTAGGGCTATTGCGCCTGCAAAGCCGCCAACTAATGCTTGTAATAGTTTCATAATTAATACAAGTTACTTTTGCGGAAAAAAGTTTCGATAAATTTCTCTTAGATGATCGTATCATTTGGCGTCATTCGTTTAAGAATTACCGACAAGATGATTGAATAGATAACATATCCCGCAAATACAAAATAACCGGGCTGTAGCGAAGTGTTGTTTTCAGTCATTGTTGTTAGAACATTGTTATGGATTTCGAGGTTGGAAAGCTGACTTTTCAAAATACCATTCAATCCGATGTATGTCATCAGTATGCCAACAACCATTACATCCGCCATGTCCCATTTCCCAGATTCGAAAGTTAAGTATTTAATAATCTTGTTCTCCGCAAACCGATCTTTGCCAAGTACATGAATACCTTTTGCCGTTAACCTCAAAATTGGCAATAGAATTACAAAGATTAAAATCAGGACGCCGATTACAACAGAATCTGGCTTTGGCTGCGAAATTAAAACGCTGATAATATCAACAATGCTTTTACTCTGGAAGAAAAGGACCTGATTCTCGAATGTAATTTTTT
Organism: Pedobacter sp. AC464; assembly: GCF_979253075.1. Classification (NCBI taxonomy): domain Bacteria; kingdom Pseudomonadati; phylum Bacteroidota; class Sphingobacteriia; order Sphingobacteriales; family Sphingobacteriaceae; genus Pedobacter; species Pedobacter sp. AC464. Next base: position 509,640 of record NZ_CEEDBV010000002.1, on the reverse strand, counting down.
CGCCAAGAATTAAAAAGTTAAGGCTATGTATCCGTGCGTCAACCTCAATTATAGGTGTTGTAGTTCCAACAACAAGAAGTACAAAAGCAAACAACAGCGACATGATAAATAGCGTGTTGTGTAATTTAACCTGCTTTTTCATGATTAGCCACAAAGCTAGCGCCGCCAGCACGCAGCCAAGCATTGCGAATGATGAATTGTAGGTTGCCTTGTTAATTACTGCAAGTTTATAGTTTATGCGGCTGTTAAACTTAACCGGATCGGATACCAGGTATTTTTTTGCGATATATTTTATTACCGAAGCGCTAGCCACGTTTGTACTGTCGTAGGTTTGATTTTCGAGCTGTTCCAGTTTACTGGTGGCTATATTTTTTAACCTCTTTTTACTCGCCGGACTGTTAATTTTCGTGATGATGGTTTTAGCAAAGGACGGCACCTGAGCATGAATTTTTTTCGGATCTACGAATTGTTTAAACGCAAATTTTGTGAGCTTTCCACTGAGCGTTTTCTGAGGTTTATTAATTTCTGATACCGCTTTCGTAACCAGTCCATGTAGCTGATGTTCGACCTCTGCCTGCAGTTCTTTTTTCTGTTTGCCGGTCATATTAAAATCGGTAACCTGCCGGTTAACAACCTCTACAAGTTTATCACGCCACTGATCAACAGAAAACAAGCCAAAAGTTATGTTATTAACCATGCTGTAATCCTCTTTAATCTGCTCACGCTCAATGGCATTTTCGTTAAGTCGGTAGCCAAAATAAATGGTTCCGCATAGCAAAACAGATAACCCAATGATGAGAAATACATTAAGTGCGCTTTTTTTATTGGACGGTGTTTCTTGGTGCGTTGTCAACGTAGTTACAGGTTAATAGTTTAATTGGTATAAACAGCATTTAGTGTGCATCGTGCGGGGTAATAAATTTCAATATCGTTGAAAGCGTAAGGCCATACAGCACAAAACTTATAAAAATGATATAACCGGGCTGCAGCGCAGTATTATTCGTGGTAAGCACGGTGAGCGTATCGCTTTTAATATTCAGGTTTGCCAGCTGGCTTTCCAACAAACCATTTAACCCGATGTAAACCATTAGTATTGCGATCACAATTACATCGGCCATGCTCCATTTGCCAGATTGAAATGCAAAGTATCTGATAAATTTACTTTCGGCAATTTTCTTCTTACTAAGCAGGTGAATGCCTGTGGATGTAAGTTTCATAACAGGAAAAAGAATGCTAAAAATCAGGATTAAAATACCCACAAGAATAGAATCGATTGCAGGCTGTTTTACCAACACTTCTACCACATCTAAAATGCTTTTGCTTTGGAAAAACAAAACCTGGTTTTTAAAAACAACATGTTCGCCCAAGAGCACAAAATCCAGTATTTTAATTCTTGCGTCCACCTCAATCATTGATGCCGTTAAGCCAATGGCCAGCAAAATGAAAGCGAAAAGTAGCGACATAATAAACAGTGTAGCATGCAACTCAGTGCGTTTTCTAAGCAACCACCACAAGGTTAATACAACAAGGATGCAAACCAACATCACAAATGAGTAAGTGTATGTGGTTGTACGGATTTTATCTAAAGAAGCGGATAGTTTTGTATTAAACTCATCGGTAGTAGAAACATGGTATTTCTTATATAAGCGATCAACCATGGTGTTTTTTTCTGTCAGCAAGCTGTCGATATCGCCCGTTTGTTGAATGGCATTGAATTGACCCATCGCCATTTTACTTAATTGCTTTTTGTTTGCAGGGTTATCCACTTTCGCAATAATAGTTTTGGCGAAGCCAGGAACCTGGGCTTTTATATCGTCGGTGTTTACAAAATTCCTGACTGCAAATTTCGTTAGTTTTCCGCCAACTGTTTTTTGCGGTTTGTTTACAATGGCTTCAGCTTTGTTTATCAGCGCCAAAATAATCTGTTCAACCTCTACCTGAAGCTCCTTTTTCTGCTTGGGCGTCATTGTGAAATGGCGAACCTGATGATTTACGATGCCGGAAACTTCCTCTTTCCATTGGTCTACTGAGAATAAACCGTAAGTGATGTTGTTATAATCCGAGTAATCTTTTTTAATTTCTTCCTGCCGGCTGGAGAGCTCATGCAATTGATAACCGAAATAACCCTCTACCGCTAACAAAAGCGTTAAACCGAGTACGAGCAATATTTTTGAAACCACTGAACTTTTCGGTGGGTTTGGTTTAGCTGTTGTTGTCAAGTTCTAAGTGCTGCAAATAATGGTTAGGCAATTGACAATAAACGCCAATTGATGAAAATAGTTTTGTTCCACTGGTGTAAAAATTTTTGGCTTGAAAATTCGACTAAGCCATGCTAACTTAAAGCAAATGGATGGAAACCGCATACGTGCGTAAAGATCTAAACCCTGCTGAAAATTTTATTCTAAAGGCTGGCATAACTGAAGCCGTTGCTTAAAAAAAATTAAATTTAATATTACAGCAAGGTGCGTCAAATTCTCGAAACTTTCGGTTTAAACGACAACAATTGAGCGAAGTACCTTTATTTTAAATAAGTTGACTATTCATTCCCTTATTAATTATTGTATAAATATATTTGCCATTATGATTTGAATTTTTCAAGTCAGTCATTCCAAATTTTAAGCAATGAATAAATTCGAAAGCCGTTACGCTCAAAGTCCGAAAGAAGTTAAACAAATGGATACCGCTTCTCTGCGTGATAATTTTTTAATTGAAAATGTTTTTGAGGCCAATCAGGTGAATCTTACCCTATCGCATTTCGATAGATATATTGTTGGTGGTGCAATGCCTGTAAACGAGAAGTTAGACTTGCCTAACCCCGACGATTTGAAAGCAAACTTTTTTTTGGAAAGGAGAGAATTAGGTATAATTAATGTTGGTGGCAAAGCAGTTGTAAAGGCAGACGGCACAACATTCGAGCTTGATTATAAGGAGGCTTTATACATTGGTAAAGGCACAAAAGATGTTTCCTTTGAATCGGTAGATAGCGGGAAGCCTGCAAAATTATACATCAATTCAGCACTGGCACACCACACTTATCCAACGAAAAAAGTAAGCAAAGCTGATGCAGAAATTGTAGAATTAGGTACGCCTGAAACCGCCAATCACCGGGTGATAAATAAGCTTTTGGTAAATAGTGTTTTGCCAACATGCCAACTTCAAATGGGTATGACAGAGTTAAAATCGGGAAGTGTTTGGAATACTATGCCTGCACATACGCACGACAGGCGGATGGAAGCTTATTTTTATTTCGAAGTTCCACAGGGACAGAGTGTTTGTCATTTTATGGGTCAGCCACAGGAAACACGCCACATCTGGATGCAGAATGACCAGGCAGTGATATCTCCAAACTGGTCAATCCATTCTGGTGCAGGCACAAGCAATTACACCTTTATCTGGGGTATGGCCGGCGAAAACCTGGATTATGGCGACATGGATCATTGCGCCATAACAGAATTGAAGTAGCCATTCGATGTGAAATAATTTAACAGAACTTAATACTAATTAGCAAGAAGAATAAAATGGCTGACATATTCGATTTAACGGGTAAAATTGCGCTGGTTACCGGCTGTAAAAGAGGTATCGGCAAAGCGATGGCTTTGGCGCTGGCAGAAGCCGGAGCAGATATCATTGGCGTTTCTGCAAGTTTAGAACTAAACGGTAGTGCTGTAGAGCAGGAGGTGAAAGCGCTCGGCAGGAAATTTTACGCTTATCAATGTGATTTCGGTAAACGTGAGGCAACTTTAGAGTTTGCAGCAAAAGTGAAAGCAGATCATCCTGTTATTGATATTCTGGTAAATAATGCCGGAACAATTTTACGCAAGCCTATTGCTGAACATCCTGATGAAATGTGGGATGAAGTGATTGCGGTAAATCAAAATGCGCCTTTTATTTTAACCAGAGAAATTGGCAGGGATATGGTGGCGAGAGGGAGCGGCAAGGTCATTTTTACGGCTTCGCTTTTGTCATTTCAAGGCGGGATTACTGTTCCGGGTTATGCGGCAAGTAAAGGCGCCATTGCATCTTTAACAAAAGCTTTTGCAAATGAGTGGGCATCCAAAGGGGTAAATGTTAACGCGATTGCGCCAGGTTATATCGCAACGGATAATACTTCTGCTTTACGCGATGATGAGGAGAGAAGTACTTCGATTCTATCTCGCATCCCGGCCGGAAGGTGGGGAACGCCCGAAGATTTTAAAGGGCCTACCATTTTCCTGGCTTCAAAAGCAGGAGATTATGTTCACGGAACAATTTTAACTGTAGATGGCGGCTGGATGGGAAGGTAGTTCCCGCTGCTGCGATTATTAGGTTGCAAATAAATAAAATGCCGGAAGTTTGAGATAGTAGTCTAACCAAACTTCCGGCATTTGCTTTTAAAAAAAAAATTAGGCGTAACATCGTTGCCACGATAGATTTTGAAAGCTAAACGGTATTATTATTTAACTTATTGCAACTAATAGAGGTTGTAAATTTCTCTGATGTCTTTTAATATCGCCTCAAAATCAATTTTTAAATCTACCAGCTTCCCAGTTCTAATGTCGAAAACCCATCCGTGAACTGTTAAGCCACGCTGTGTAATGGCTTCCTGAACGGCTGCGGTTTTTAATAAGTTTACGCATTGCTCCTGAACATTGAGTTCTACAAGCCTGTCGTACCGTTTTCCTTCATCTTCTATTGCGTTTAGTTCGTCTCTATGAATGCGGTATACATCTCTGATGTTTCTCAGCCAGGGGTTTAAAATCCCCATATCTGCAGGTTGCATTGCCGCCTTAACCCCGCCACAATTGTAGTGACCGCAAACAACGATATGATTCACTTTCAGGTGGCGAACCGAGTAGTTTAAAACCGTCATAACGTTTAAATCAACGTTGTTTACAAGGTTTGCCACGTTTCTATGTACGAAAGCCTGGCCTGGCTGGATGCCCATCAGGTCTTCTGCGGTAACGCGGCTATCAGAACAGCCGATGTATAAAAATTCCGGTGTCTGGCCTTTAGATAATTCTGTGAAATAATCTGGATTGATCGACAATTTATCCGAAATCCATTTTTCGTTGTTCTTAAATACATCTTCTACTTTCATTCTTCTAATTTTATAGGGTTGTAATAATTTAAGATTTATTCTGCGATAAAACTAAAGAAACATTTCCTGTTTTCCATTAATTCCTAACTGTTAAAATTCTCTTTTAAAATAGACGCTTTGCACTTTAAATTGAGGTACAATCCAGCTTCCTCAATGGCAAACTTGTGAACGGATTGGTTTGAATTATAGTTAGATATTAATTAAGTCGTTCGATTTCTCAGGCTTTTTTTTTTGCTGTTTTTACCGTATATTTTCTGATTTATCTGAAAATAGTTGAGCTTTATTTGTCTTATTGTTTAATTTTTAATGTTAAAGCGTGTAAATATCTATTTTAAACCATTAAAGAGTGGATATTTTATATATTTCTTCCATTTTCGATAAGAAAATCTCGATAGTTAATTAACTTATTGTAGCAGTATATTACCATTAGCGGTTTTTTGTTCGTTTTAATATCTGTTTTGTAATAAATTCGTGATAATTAAACCTAAAATCAACTAAACCTATTGTTATGAAGAGAAAATTACTCTTAATTTCTTTTCTGGTGCTTTACCTTGCTCAAGGTATTTATGCACAGGATCGTACAATCACTGGTACTGTAGTGGGAAAAGATGACGGATTGCCGCTTCCGGGCGTTACCGTTTCTGCAAAAGGCGTTAAAGCCATAACCACAACCGGCGCCAGCGGAACCTTTAAACTTTCCCTGCCCGCCAGCGCAACAGAATTAACTTTCAGCTTTCTTGGCTATTCTACTCAAACTGTTTCTGTTAGTGGTACAGACCTTAAAGTGTCTATGGCGGTAGATTCCAAACAACTATCGGACGTGGTAGTAACCGGTGTTGGTACTGCGACAGACAAAAGAAAAATCGGCGTGGATGTGGCAACTTTATCATCAAAAAACTTTGCGAAAAGTGTGGTAACCGGCTCGGTAGAACAAGCACTCCAGGGCCAGATAGCCGGTGCGGTTATCCGTACAGGTTCCGGGCAGGCAGGCGATGGGGCTTCAATTATTCTCCGTGGTATTAATACGTTGGGTAGCACGTACCCGATGATTTTGGTTGATGGGGTAGAAGTTTCTGACTTAAACGGACTCGACCCAAGTTTGGTAGAACGTGTAGAGGTAGTTAAAGGTGCCGCCGCAGGCATGCTTTATGGTGCGCAAGGTGGAAATGGCGTTATCCAGGTTTTTACCAAAAAAGGAACAAGAGGCACTGCGCCTGCAATTAATTTCAGTTCAAAGTTTAGTTCCGATCAAATCATACAGGGAGACGACCTCCTGGCTAAATACCATCATTATGTTACCGATGGTCAGGGCTATATTTTAGACAACAACGCCGTAAGAATTGCCCGCGGTACTGACGGCAAATACACCGAGCCGGCACTTTTATCGGGGGCAACTACGGTAAATAATAAGCCGTATCTGGAGCCGGTTTACGATCACCTCAAACAAGCATTCAGAACGGCTTCAACTTATAATAATAACCTGAGTATTTCGGGCGGTGGAGATAAGTCTGATTACTCGATTAACGTATCCAGATTAGATCAGCAAAACGTAATGAACAACAAACTTACCAGGCATACTGCCGGTATCAATTTGGGTGTGGAGCTGTTTAAAAACTTTACCTTACGGTCAACCTCACAAGCCATAATTGAAGATGAGAACTTAATTTCAGGAAATCGTTTTCCGCTTTTGAACTCCTATCAGTTTATCGATTTTACTTTTAGGGATGCCTTGGGAAATCTTATCGTACAGCCAAAAGAAGAAAACCAAAGTAACTCACTTGCCGAAAATGACTGGCACGTACGAAAAGATAAATCAACCCGGTTTGTACAAAGTTTAAACCTTAATTACAAGTTCCCGAAATTTGTTGAGCTAGATTATAAAGTTGGTTTAGATTACTATGCCTTAAATAACCTCGATTATTATAAAAACCAGACATCAACAGGGCAGGACCTTTATTTTGGAACACGGGAAGGTTCTTACGAGCAAAGCAACACCAGGAATACCAAATTCAATTCAATTGCTTCGGTATTTTTCAGAACCGACTTTGTAAAAGATTTCAACTCGAAATTACCGGTTACGACCTCAACTCAGGTTTCTTACGACGTGCGTAAAGAAGGTTATAACTATTTTAACGGACGAGGAGTGGGTTTGCCTTCTTATCCACCGTACAACATCAACGTTGCAACAACAAAGACAGCAACCGGCAACTCAAACGCTTTTTTAAGCTATGGCCTTTTGTTTAATCAGAGCATCGATTGGGGAACTTTGGCGGGAGTATCCGTTGGGGTAAGGTCCGATTATTCATCAGAATTTGGTGCTGGTGGTAAGGCTTTTACATTTCCAAGAGGAACCGCTTATTTTAACCCTTCAGATTTGTTAAAACTATCCTGGTTGCCACAGTGGAAAGTCCGTGCAGCCTATGGCGAAGCCGGAATTCAACCGGGAAGATATGCCCGTCAGGTAACCTTAGATGCTGGAACCTTAGGCGATGGCAGTTATTTAACACTTCCGGGTACGGCAAGTAACCCTTTTTTACGGGTGCAGACATCTAAAGAGTTTGAAGCAGGAACTGATTTTGTGCTCGCAAACAATAACAAAGCCTGGGTGAGTAGGGTAGCGGTTACGGCTACATATTGGAAGCGGGAAAGTGGCGATGTAATCCAGGCAGCCGATTTATCTCCATCTACAGGCTATGTTGCCATAAACGATAACTTAATGACGCTAAAATCCAGTGGCTACGAATTCAGTGCTGACGCAACCATGCTTCAAAAAAAGAACCTAACCTGGAATTTCGGCATTCGCTTCGCACATTCTCAAACCATTGTGGATAAAATTGCAAATGGCCAGGATGTGGTTTCAGGCAACTTTGCCTTAAAAGCGGGCGAACGCTTCGGCATTTTTTATGGGCAGGTTCCGCTATCATCAGTAGATCAGTTAAAACCTGATGGTTCACGCTATATTGCTGCGGCAAATGTTGGAGATTATGAGTTGGTTAATGGGTTTGTAACCAATAAAACGACAAAGCAAGTTCTCGTTACAAGTAGCGATGATAAGAAAAATATGGGCGACCCAACGCCGAAGTTTACCATGTCGTTTATAAACAGTTTCAACATTTATCAAAATTTAAGTCTCTCGTTTCAGTTCGATTGGAACTACGGAAACAAAGTTTACAATTTAACTCGCCAATGGTTATATAGAGATCAGCTTGCTGCAGATTTTGATAAGGAAGTTACCGTTAACGGCCAGACCGGTGCGTTTACCGCCTATTACGGAAGTTTGTACAACTCAACAAACCCAATTAGCTGGTTTGCAGAAAGCGGTTCGTTCCTGCGCCTTAGAGATTTGTCCTTATCATACAACCTTCGTAATGCTTTAAATATCAAATGGGCTAAAACGGTTTCAGTAACCGCTTCGGCCAGAAATATTTTAACCATCACCAAATACAGCGGATTGGATCCGGAATCGAGCAGCACTGGCACGTTAGACAGGGGCGTAGACAACTTTGGTTTCCCGAACTTAAAATCTTATCAATTTGGTGTTAACATTGGCTTTTAAACCTGAAATCATGAAAAAAATTATTAGCATATTTATTTTGGCTGTTTTTATGAGCAGTTGCCAGAAAACAGACCTCGAACTTATTAACCCAAACTCGCCAACGCCCGATGCATCGCTTACAGTTGAAGACGGAATATTAGCATTTTCGAAAGGCTTATATGTTAAAGGCCTTGGCGCCAATTTCGTTATTGCCTGGTCTTTACACAGCTTTATGGGCGATGAACTTTACTCACCTTATGGCAACTGGGGCTGGAGATGGGCTGAACAGGTTACCTCCGTAACTTTGCCAAATGGTACGGTTTTAAAAAACCCGATCGGCCCGGAGCAAAAGCTGCAGTTACAAAGTACAAATAGCAGAACGGCGGGCGATTTAAACGTATTTAAATACGAATGGGAGTCGATGAATTTATTGAACGCGAGTTGTAATCTTTTGCTTGCATCAATTGATAAACCCGAAACAAAATTTACAGGTGATGCGGCCACAAAGAAGGCAACCTTGCGTGCCTGGGCTTATTGGTGGAAAGCGTATGCCTACTCTCACATCGGTTCGATGTACATTTCCGGCGTAATTAATAACAATGCTGATGGTACAACAAACGGAAATTTTATAACCCGTGATGCGATAATTACTGAGGCGACAAGCAACTTTGATAAATGTGTTGCGCAACTTAATACCGTTGCTGCGGCGAATATAGATGCTTACAATGCTACAATCGATGCTGTAACGCCTGATTTCGCTGCACGTTCTTCGAGGATAACGCCCGACATGTGGAAAAGGCAAATAAGCAGCTACAAAGCCCGTAATTTAATGGCTAACAAGAAAGTTGCAACCATGACTACCGCAGACTGGTCGGCAGTTTCTACCCTTGCGAATGCGGGCATGCAGGCAACAGACAATAACTTTCGAATCGGTATGGATCCTAACGGCACAAATGATTTATCCGGTGCGTTTTATCATCCATTTTCTTTATTAGGCCTGGGCGCTCAGTTTACATTTGTAAGTGAACGGTTGGTGCAGGAATTTGATGCAAATGATGCCCGGTTGGCGGCCAATTTTTATTTGCTTACTTCGCCAAACTTACGCAACGACAGGGGTTTTAATTTCGGAACCCGATATGGCGCTGTACCGATTGAATCGGGAGGTAAATTTGCAACTAGTGATAACCAAGGCTTTATGGAGGTTGGTGCAACCTACGAGGAAACCCGTTTAGACATTGCCGAGGCAAACATCAGAACTGGCGCTGTAGAAACTGGTCTGGCAATTATTGATCAGGTTCGTGCTTACCAGGGCGCAAAAGTTGCGGCAACTGCTGGCACAGGATTAACCCAAGCTGCCGCCATAGCAATTTTAAGACGCGAACGCAGGGTTGCCTTATTTCAGCGTGGAACGGCATTTTATGATGCCAGACGGTGGGGCGTAACACAATCTGCAGCTTCAGGTGGCGGCCGTGCGGCGGCAAATGTACTTATTCAAGGCTCTACACTTGGTACTACCGCCTCACAAATAAGAAGCTGCTTTATCGATTACAATTTTATGGATTACTTCGATATTCCACTTAATGAACTTGATTTCAATGCTCCGGCACCAGGTGCGGCACCGGTAAAAAATTAAAATCATTCGATGAATTCAAAGAAATGTCTGGCAGTTCATTGCCAGACATTTTTTTTATGATTTACATCAGCCCAGTTTTGCCAATAGTTTATTAAAATTTTCATCACCGCCAAAAGTACCTTTCGCCTTCATTTGTTTTAAAGTTCTGTTAAAACTCCGTACCGAAATACCTAAATAGGCAGCCATGTCTTCCTTAGACACAGAAATGTTTTCTTCCGTTTGAAACTTTAGAAGTTTCATTAACCCATATTGTAAGGTGTATAATTGCTGAAATGACGCCCGTGAACTGGTTTGGATAATCCGCGTTGAAAGTTCCTGAAGTAACAGTTTGCTGAACTCGATATTCTCTTCAACCAGTTTTAAAAAGAAATGATCCGGAATAGCATAAGCCGCAACTGCATTTATGGCTTCAACATTGCAAAGGCAATCTATTTTTTAATGGCTTCGAGCTCCCCCACAACTTCTCCTTTACCTAAAAATTCGATTATAAAGTTTTTTCCGTTCTCTTCAGCAATGAAGCATTTAGTTAACCCATCTTTAATAATGTAAATATTTCTAATCGTTTCACCCTGTTCGATAAACCTAAATCCTGGAGGAAAATATTTTAAGGTGATGTTTTTTCCTTCGGCATTTGCAAGGTGAAAATCCTCTATAAAGGATAAAAATTTAAGGTTTGTTCGTAACATAATTTCTGTCGAGACAAATGTCCTTTCTTATTGATGAAGGTTGATTTACTTTTGCAACACTAAAGTAAGCATAACAATGAATAATAAAATTAGTGTAATTGCTTTCGACGCCGACGATACACTTTGGGCAAACGAACCCTACTTTCGTGAAGCGGAAGACCAATTCGCCGGTTTACTGGAAGATTTTTTGCCACGTCACAGCATCGTTTCAGAATTGTATAAAACAGAGGTTGCCAATTTGCCGCTTTATGGTTATGGCATTAAAGGTTTTATGCTTAGCATGATAGAAACTGTTTTGAAAATTACTAACGGAAAAGCAAACCCTGAAGTGCTTAAAAAAGTACTTGAACTTGGGCAGGAGATGTTGGGCAAACCAGTTGAGCTATTAGATGGTGTTGAAGATGTTTTGAAAGCGCTAAACGGAAAGTTTCGGTTGGTTGTGGCTACCAAGGGCGATTTACTGGATCAACAAAGAAAGCTCACCAAATCCGGCCTCGACCATTATTTTCATCATATTGAAATTATGAGCGATAAGCAAGAGCAAGATTATCGAAAGCTTTTAAAGCACCTGGATTGTAAACCTGAAGAATTTTTGATGTTGGGCAATTCACTAAAGTCTGATGTTTTGCCGGTACTGGCTATCGGCGGGCATGCCGTTCATATACCATATCATACAACATGGGTGCATGAGCACATCGACCATACCATCAATCATCCTAATTTTTATCAGATGGATAGCCTTGCAGAAGTTTTAACAAAATTAATTTAATGAAAGAAAAAATAGATATAAATACCTGGCTGCGGAAAGACCATTTTAACTTTTTCAATGCTTTCGATGAGCCTTTTTTTGGCGTAACGGTGGATGTAAACTGCACGGCAACTTACGAAGAAGCGAAAGTAAATCAAACATCATTCTTTTTGCTTTACTTGTACAAATCGCTGGTTGCGGCAAACCAGATTGAAAATTTTAAATATAGAATTATCAATGGCGAAGTTTGGCAATACGATTACATAAATGCGGCAGCAACCGTAAACAGACCGAATGGAACTTTTGGTTTTGGCTATTTTGATTACAAAGACAGCTTTCAGGATTTCTACGCAGCTGCCCAACAGGAAATGGAACGGGTAAAGAACACCACGGGCTTAATACCCGCTTCCTCAGGAGAAAATGTAATCCACTATTCTGCGCTACCTTGGTTAAGTTTTACATCAATGTCTCACGCCCGCAATTACGCTTATAAAGATAGTTGTCCGAAAATATCTTTTGGAAAGCTGAAAGATTTAGATGGAAATAAGATAATGCCGGTTTCTATACATGCCAATCATGCTTTGATGGATGGATTTCATGTTGCACAGTTTGTTGATGTTTATCAAGATTTACTTAACAACAGAATTATTGATTTAACTGCTGCATAAGTTTAGTGTAATGCCTGTCGATTATTTTGGCAGCAATGTTTTCTGCAGTGGTTTTAGTTTCTATTAACATTTTGGCGCTTATCGCAATGTGTTTTATGTATTCTTTATAGAAAGCAATACCATTTTTTGTGTTGATTTTGGGTGCCACATTTTTGCTGTTTTTGTTTATAATTTATCCTTTACTCTCGGCAATTTCGATTTGCTGCCTGATTCTTCTATTCGCTTTTAGATTTAAAGATTAAATATCATTTGGTTTAGAAAAACTTATTGCTATTTTTGCTGCATAAGGGGGATTAGCTCATTTGGCTAGAGCGCTTCGCTGGCAGTGAAGAGGTGATCGGTTCGAATCCGATATTCTCCACAGGTATACTTTCAAACCAAAAAAGCAGAATTTTCTGCTTTTTTGGTTTGAAAAGGCTAACAATATCCTATCAAACGCGTTGAGCGTTGAAAATCTTACGCTAAAACACGCCAGCTGCTGTTTCGGGCGTTGTTAAATTCTAAAAAAGTTCAAAAGAAATTTTCATTGATATCAGCCTAAGTCGTTTATGCTGTCACGTAGGTAGAAAAAATATTGACTTAAAAACCCCTAATTGCAATCTGCTATCAAAAGCTTACTCAATTTGAAGAAAAGGGCGCAAACAAAAAGCCCTGAATTCAGACCGCTTTCAAAGAAAGAAGTCGAGCTTCAGGGCTTTTGTCAATTTAGTAGAGTCAATCCGCGGAAGTTCGAACTTTTATGAGCATTGCGAAGCGATAGTTGATTTTGAGAATTTGTTAAACAATAAGGTGGAAAGGCAGTATCGTAAAAAGAAATTACTATAAGTTTTACCAAGGAATTTATCATTTTGAAATCTATTCCAATAGCCTCTTCAATGAATTGTTTCGCCCATTTTTGTATTATCAAGAAACGACCGTTTTTTGATAGAAATTGAGATGAGTATTTGATAAACAGTTATAGAACTATTGTGTCTTTTCTAGCAGGCCAGCGATGAAGTAAAGTCTACAGTTGTTTCCTTTCAACCATCAAGAAAAAGGAAGAATACAAGTTATCCTATGAGAGATTTTTGGCTATATTGTAATCACCTACATTTATTGAAATGAAAAACGACAAAACATCACAAAACTACACGTTAAACAGACGTAATTTTGTTACTGGAATTATCCCGGTGATAGCTGGCGCAACAATACCATCCTGGGCTTCGGCGAAGGAGATTCAACAAACCAGAGAAGACAATGACTTTCCAGGACTTATTACGCGAGAGAAAAAGCCATTAAATATGGAGTTTCCATTTCCTACGTTAAAAAACAGGATTACTCCAAATAACCAGTTCTTCATCAGGAGTCATTTTAATATTCCCAATATTGATGCTACAAATTGGGAATTAGAGATTGGCGGCAACACCAATCATGTCATAAAGATCAATCTGAGCGAACTTAAAAAGCTTCCTGCAAAAAAGGTAATGGCTACTATAGAATGTGCCGGAAACGGACGTGCTAACCTCGCCCCAAAAGTGAAGGGTTTAGGATGGGAACAAGGTGGGATCAGCAATGCTGAATGGACAGGAGTACCTTTATCCGTATTGTTAAAGAAGGCTGGCATAAAGGTGGGTACGGTAGACATTATTTTGGAAGGGAATGATGAGGGGATGATTACAGAAGAGCCGAAATCACCAGGAAAAATCAAATTCGCCCGAAGCATTCCGTTAAATATAGCAATGCAGGATCACATCATCATCGCCTATGAAATGAATGGAAAACCATTGAGTGCTGAACATGGTTTCCCGGCAAGGGCAATTATTCCAGGATGGTATGGTATGGCATCTGTGAAATGGCTGATGAAAATTACTGCATCTGAAAAGCCGTTTGATGGCTATTGGCAGACGATTGAATATGCTTACTGGAAGCGTGTTGAAGGACTACCTACCTTGACGCCCGTAACCACTACATTGGTTAAGTCTGAAATATCAAGGCCGGTATTGTTTGAAGCGGTGCCGGCTGGAAAACCTTATCAAGTAAGGGGTGCAGGATGGTCAGGTGATAGTAACCTATCGAAAGTAGAAATAAGCACGGATAAAGGAAATTCATGGCAACCAGCAAAATTAATTGGTCCTGCTATCCCTTTCGCCTGGCAGCTATTTGAATTTGAATGGGTGGTTCCTGCTAAGACTGGAAGATATAGTTTAATGGCTAGAGCGACAGATCAAAATGGCAAAACGCAACCCATGGAGCATGATTTAGACAGAAGAACTTACATGGTTAATTTTATCTCGCCAATTGATGTAGATGTAATATAGCTCAATAAGAACAAATTTCAGGATCTTGCGGTTATCGCATAAGGCTTGTTTGGCATAAACAGTTTATCACAATTAATATTCTACATCAAACCATGATCAGATTCACGTCTATACTTCTACTATTTGCTAGTTTCTCTGCACGAGCACAACATGAACACATGCAAATGGCAACTAAAAAAAATGTCTTCCTTGGGCAAATGGCTCATATGATGATGAAGATGGATGAAATATCAGCTACCACATCTGCAGACAGAGATTTCATACAAATGATGATCCCACATCACCAGGGTGCTATTGATATGGCAGAAGAAGAGATTAAGACCGGAAAAAATAAAGAAATGATTCAGCTAGCTAAAAGTATCAAAGCTGAGCAACAAACCCAGATTCAGCAAATGCGACTCCTGCTCAGCCATCCTGAAGGATTTATCGCTACAGGCAACCAACATCAAAACGCCAACCAGAAGATGATGAAAGTGATGATGGAACAAATGCCTGAAGAAAAACAATTGTCTGATACTGATCTGTCCTTTGCAAGGATAATGCTTCCTCACCATCAGGCTGCCATCGACATGGCTAAAGTTGAGTTGCGGTATGGAAAAAATAAAAATGTAAAAAGACTGGCCGAGAATATTATCTCAGATGAACAGATAGAAATCCAACAAATGAAGACATTTACAAACTCCCATTAACATATGAAAAAGATATCCTTGTTTACGCTATTAATATTCAGTTTTGCCCTACAATCAAAAGCACAATCAATCTATGCCCAAGACAGGGTTTATACAGGCAATCAGATATCTAATACGGTTTCTGTCTTAGATCCCTCAACACAAACGCTATTAGGAAATATTGTTCTTGGTAAACCCCAACCTGATATCTTAAGTCCTCTATATAAGGGACAGGCCCTGGTTCATGGCCTGGGTTATTCCCCTAAAAGGCAATTACTAGCAGCGGTTTCCATTGGATCAAATTCAGTAACCTTTATTTCAACAGCAAAAAATAAAGTTTTAAAAACTGTTTATATCGGACGTTCACCGCATGAGGCAACCTTTAACCCTTCAGGATCACAGGCATGGATATCGGTAAGAGGAGAATCGTATATCAGCGTAATTGATGCAAATAAACTGATTGAAATCAAGCAAATTCCAGTAGCCGACGGCCCGGGAATGGTTGCTTTTACTCCAGATGGAAAATGGGCTTATATTTGTTCCAGCTTTACTGCAGAAGTGGATGTAGTGAATGCAACTTCTTATGCTATTGTAAAGCGTATTCCAGTAGTTAGTCCATTTTCTCCAAATATATTCTGTAGTCCTGATGGGAAATGGATTGCATTGACACATAAGGATGTAGGGAAGATCACTGTCATCAGCACGGAGACAAATACGATACATACAGTACTAAATACAGGTCCAATTACCAACCATGTCACTTTTACTTTAGTTAATGATTCACCTGTGATGCTGGCAACCATTGGCGGAGAAAACAGCTTAAAAGTATTTAGTGTTTCACAAGATTTCAAGCTTACTGATAGCGTTGCGACAGGATCATTGCCACATGGCGTCTGGACTTCGGCAGATGGTAAATTTGCATATGTCGGATTAGAAAATGATGACCAGGTACAAGTGGTTGATCTGGTAAAAATGGCCGTTGTAAAAACCATTGCTATTGGACAATGTCCGCAAGCATTGTTGTACGCCGCTAATGCCAGCCCTGCAAATGCCTCAAAAGAAAATTTAACCCCGCTTAATCTTGCAGACAAAAGTCAGGTGATTAAATTGATGAATAAGGATAATTCAATGTCATCAGGCATGCTAAACGTAAGAAGCGTAGGCTTGACTGATCTTGTCCAACAGGACTTTAAAAAACTCGAGCCAAATACTTCGTATACTTTAGCGTTAACCAACTCCTCAAATGATACGTTTAACGCAGATTATGTCATCAATTCTTTTAAGACCGATGAAAAAGGAGCTTTTAGCGGTCAATCCTCGGGGATAATTAAGAGTGTAGGAACAGGTGGCGCCGATTATAAACATGTGGTTCTTATTGATGATCTTTCAAAAAAGCTGGTGATGATCAGTAACTAATGTATTTTAAACCAAAGATATAACTGCCCATAATGCAGCACTTGAAATTACTATCCATAAAATTACGCCTTGTAACAGTGGCATTATCCCCACTGCTTTCAAGATAGTAAATGAGAGTCCGCTTCCTATCAGGAACAAGGTTAAAGTTAAGCCTGCTTTTGCTAATGCTACAAAGTAGGGCGCAAAAGGCTTAATAAAAGGTAAGTAGGTGTTGGCGATCATTGCCAGGATAAATAGCCCTATAAAATAGGGTATACTAACTTTGCTATTGTTGCTTTTGAACAGGAAAGATGTACCAAACGCTACGGGAACAATCCATAGTGCTCTGGCTAACTTAACAGTTGTGGCTATCTGTAGTGCTTGTTCACCATATTTACTGGCTGCCCCAACAACAGAACTGGTATCGTGAATAGCAATGGCACACCACATACCAAATTGTGACTGTGACAAGTTAAGCGCATGTCCGATAGCGGGGAAAAGAAATAAGGCCACCGAGTTGAGTATAAAAACAGTACCCATTGCAACGGAGATCTGTTTTTCTTCTGCGTTCATTACAGGCGACAATGCAGCAATAGCACTTCCACCACAGATCGCCGTTCCAGCTGATATCAAAAAAGATGTTTTACGTTCTATTTTAAATACTTTTCCCAGGATAAAACCAATGATAAGCACTCCGAAAATAGAAACTACGGTAAACAGTACGCCTTCTTTTCCTGCTTTCATTGCACTGAATACATTCATTCCAAATCCTAGCCCGACAACAGAAATTTTTAGCAGCAGGTTTGTGGCCTTGTGATTTAAATGCAGATAGGGATGTTCCATTAGTTGCGCCAATACTAATCCTAGCAATAAGGCTAAAGGAGGCGACATAAATGGAAAGAGGCACAGCAAAACTGCCAGGATGAAGATAATTTTACGGGTGTTTAAATTTAAGTTTAGCAGGTTACCCGCCTTTATTTTAGAAGAATTTGAATTGTCTTTGATTTGTGTCATAATTTTGATTGTCTTTATTTTCTAATTCAAAGATCCATAACTAATAAACCCCGATCAAATCATTAAAACTTATCTTCCATAACTTCATGTTATAGAAGATAAGTTTTTAGACATTATTTATTCCCAACCCCATTTTTTGAAAATGAGATGTCCTTTATCGGATTGCATAAACTTGATAAAATCCTCAGTTTCCGACTTATGCGTACCAGTGCTACCCCTCACTACAGGTGTACCTCTATAGACTGTTTGTGTAACAGGAATCCTAACCATTGAGGTGAGGTCTGGTAAACGGTTATGCCAGGAGCCAAATGTTATCCAGGCATCATATTGAGGATCATTTTTCCATGCAGCAATACCCAATGCCGAATTTGCAAATGTACCTGCTATACGCTGCTGTATGTTTGCAATCAGATCTTGTCGACCTGCCAAATCTTCCCAAAGCCCCATTTGCCCAGCCCCATTCACATCAAGAATTTTCACACCTGGTTTACAGAGATCGCCCAGATTTTTGATGTTTTTAGGATTGCCGGGCCGTACCAGGATCGCTGCCGCACGTTTATATAACTCTGTCCGAGAGTTCGCCACTATCATGTTTGGGTGGTCAGACATGAATTTTGAAAGCATGTATTCTGCTCCTCCAAAGAACAGATCTGCATGTTTCATTGCATCCGGCATCCATTCATTATCTGGCCCGGCAGTGACTTTAATTACGATATCATGCTGCTTTCCAAAAACCTTCGCACATTCATTGATCGGTCCGAGCGGCCCACCGGGACCATAGACATATAAAGTATCGTTTGGGATTTGTGCATTCCCAATGGTCACTACAGCAACGACTGACAATATGGTTAAAAATATATTTTTCATTGTGTTTATGTTTAAGGTAAATCAAAACCAAACTTTTTGTAGATGGCAGCAGCCTGCGGACTGATCAAAAAATCCATAAAATCTTTTGCAGCGGCCGGATGTGGCGCATCTTTTAACTGTCCCGCTATATATTGCGCATGGATATTCTCTTTTTCAGGAATTTCAATGAGCTCAACAGGATGGCCAATCATTTTCTGATAGTAGGCCTCAGTATACCATACTGGAGCGGCGTCACTTTCGTTGTATAGGATCCTCATTGGTGATTGGCGATGATGGATCATGGTAAGATAAGTAGTCTTATCTTTAACTTTATCTTCCATGATGGTAGATTTTAATGTTTCCCCTCCAGCTTTCACATAGGCTTCTTCAATACGTTTACCGATCCCTTCATTCTCTGGATTGGGCATACTGATCCTCAGCTCTTTATTTGCTAAATCTTTGAGTGACTTCAATGCCTTCGGATTTCCCTTTTGGACCATGATTGCCAACCTGTTTCTAGCATATAAAGTCGTTTTGCTAAACCATTCAGGGGTCATGTCTATCCGGTTCTTACCAGCTGTATAAACATCCGGCTTTAAGGTAATTCTCATGTTGCCCACCACAATGCTACCGGTTTTTATTTGTTGGGCTAAAATGCCTGGGGGAAGCGTTTCGGCAAATACCCGCTGATAATGTGGATATGACTTTTTAAAGGCTGCAATTAATTCGTCAATGCACATAAACTGGTTACCGGCAAAGAAAACCACCAGTTGGGGATCATTAATGTCTCCAAAAAGATCAGGCACATTGTCTACTCCAGGTACTGTGAACTGAACTTTACTTTCAGGTGGAGTATTCCAGGGCGGATCAAAGCGATGATCCTGGGCCTTAACATTTCCACAAAGCAATAAAAATGCAACTGTGGCTAAAAAGGTGTGATTTATATATTTCATGATTTTCTAATTATTTGGTTTAAGGATGTACAACTGCCCATCCCTGATATTGACGGATGATGATTTCACCATTGCCGCTGGGTACATAACTGATAAAATCAAATAAGGTATTTTTTTCGATTTTCCTTTCTCTGACGGTATTTTCACATTGTGCAAGAATTACTCCTCTGGATTGCAGTTCTAACAATGTTTTTTCAAAAGATCCGTTCTTCTGGTAAACAGCTACGCCATCTCCAAAGGCAATAAGTTCTGCATTGATTTTCCCTTTTAACCTGGGATCGTCGAGTGCATTTTTTAGGTTTCGAAGTGTTCCTGCAATCTTTTTCTCATCACCGTTATTGATTACATACAGTGCCTTATAATTTTTCAGGGTGGCTTTTGCCCCTGTAAAATTAGCAGGTGTAGCTTGGGCAAAAGTGGCCGAGGTTGCTGCGATCAGCAAAAATAATGTACAGATTAAGGTTATTTTTTTCATGATTTTAGATTTTGATGATTTATTTAGTTGTTAGTTTTACTTGTTTTTCGGAGGTTACAATTGGTGCAAATGGACCATACTTATGTTGATTTTCAGAAAATTTGTCGGCATATGGTCCGTATGGCGCATCAAAAGGTTTTTTTAACAAATCAGGGTAATCTTTTCCCTGATCTTTATGTGGTCTTGGCTGTGAGTTCACAAAAGCAGCGAGATCCCAGGCCTCCTCATCACTTAACCGCGCATCTCCATATCTGGCACCATATGGCATATTGTTCTTTACGAACCCCGCAAAGTTACTGAGTCTATACATCCCTGCGCCATCATTGTAGCTGTGTTTGCCCCATAATGGCGGATAAACATAAGTTAGTTTGTCTTCATCGAGTATTCCCTCACCATTTGCACCATGACAACTTTGACATTTACTGGTATATAAAATCGCTCCATGTTTGACATTCGCTGCCCTATCCAGGAATTTTAATTTTTCGGTTCCCGTTCCAAACACTTTCTCCCCTTTTTTTACACCTGTTCCAAGCCATTTCATATAAGCCAGCATTGCCTGTATCTCTTTACTAGATTCGTCTGGTACTTTGCCTGCAAGACTTCGATTGAAGCACTCTGCAATACGTGCCGATGCAGGTTCAACCTTTCCTGATCTGCCACTCATTTTAGGAAAACTGGAAATAAAACCAGCATAATTATTTCCGAACAGTTTGGTTCCACCCTCGAGGTGACAATTCTGACAATTCATACCATTTGTAATACGGGCTATGGATCCATTTGGCCCAAAATATTTGCTCGTATGTGCTATTAATTCTTTGCCATACCTGATCATCTGGCCGTACTTGGTGTCCGCCGGAATCGTATTTTCATCAGGCGCTTTCCAGGCATCAGCAGGTACAACCTGGCTTTTGACGTTAACAGCAGCTATACCGGTTTCCACATCCTGTTTGGTTTTTGCTGTCACTACATCTGGCTGCCCATTAAAAAATAAAGTGCAGATGAAAATGGTTCCACAAGCAACAAATAGAAACGCAATGATAGCCGTTGTCCTGGCTGTATATATAAGTGCTTGTCTGATTTCTTTTTCTGTTGATTCCTTATTCATAACCAATATTTTTCTGTTACAAATGTGCATTTATTCTACTCATCAGAAAAAGCATAAAAAGTTATTGATGATAACGTAAGGTTATGATGTCAGTACCCGTTGAAACAAATTGTTTGTATCTTAGGTTATCTACTAAAACCGTGTATGATAGATTTCCGTTTGCAAGTATTTTATGCTGTCGCTAAAAGGCTGAATTTTACAAAGGCCTCGGCAGAGTTATTTATCAGTCAGCCTGCTGTAACCAAACACATTAAAGAATTAGAGCAGGAGTTCAAAATGTCATTATTTGAACGCAGTGGAAACAAAAAAATCAGCCTCACCCCAGCCGGCGAATTATTGTTGCATTACGCAGAACAGATTTTTGGAACTTACCGGGAACTGGAATATGATATGAATCTACTTACTAAACAGCATAAAGGAATATTGAGGATTGGTGCCAGCAGTACTGTGGCACAATATATCATTCCACCTGTATTGGCACAGTTTCACAATAAGTTTAAGGATATACAAATTCAACTGGTTACCGGAAACACAGAAGATGTAGAGCAGCGTTTGATTGCTAAGGAAATAGATTTTGGAATCATTGAAGGCATCTCCCGGAACCCACAGATTAAATACGAACAATATCTAAAAGACGAGCTGGTGCTGGTGTGTTCTGGTCACAATTATGCCATGAAAAAGGAAATGATCAAACCGAATGAGTTGAAGGATTATGATTTATTACTTCGTGAACCTGGTTCTGGTACACTAGATGTTATTGCATATGCTTTAAAAGCACACCAGATAAAGGTGGGGGACTTAAATATAGAAATGCAGTTAGGTAGTACCGAAAGCATTAAATCCTATTTGATTCACAGCAAATGCCTGGCTTTTTTATCTATCCACTCCATATTGAAAGAGCTCAAGAATAATGAATGCCGCATCATAGATATCAAGGATATGGTTATCGAAAGGCCGTTTCATTTCATTCAGCTTCATGGTCAGCAGGACGCTCTGGCGGAACTATTTATGCGCTTCGCTAAAAGCTACAACTATAATGTATAGTGTTACCGAAATTTCGAGGCAATATCAGCCAGCTAAAGTGCTGCTGCTCTTTGTTTCTGAAGCTCCTGGAGGTGACGATAAACATTTTTACCTGGGAAATACTAATCTGTTTCGAACAATTTATCTTGCATTTAGTGAGGTATTTGGCGATTTTAAATCTGTAGAAGATTTTTTGCAGTTCTTTAAAGGCACGGGATGCTTTTTGGAACATCTAACTTGTACACCTATTGATAAATCGTCAGTTAAAATCAGAAAAAACCAGAGGCAGGGGGGAATAGAGCAATTAGCTCATAAAATCAGAACATATCAACCCCGATTAATCATGATCCTAATGAAAAGCATTGAACAAGAGGTTAAAGAATCTATTGACCTATCAGGCTTATCGTTTATCGAAGAAATTGCAGTTACCTGCTATCCTGCCGGCACTGAATCAAACAGGCTTACTTGCATCCGGGATACCAGGGTTATCATCTCCAAACTGGCATCGATATTGACATAACATGCAAATATATTGCTGTAATATACCGATACAGAACAAGATGAAAATTCAAGATCAGGAAAACACCAAACAGCATGCAGGAGACCATTTGGCTAATGAAAGAACATTTTTGGCCTGGATCAGAACCAGTATTGGTATCATGGGATTTGGCTTCGTGGTGATGAAATTCTCGCTATTTATCAAGCAGATCAGTGCCGCACTGGGGAGTAAAGTGCCCCTGCACCAAACCGGAGATTCCCGCATTATCGGGATTTTTCTAGTTGCCCTGGGAGCAATTACTATCATTTGTTCTTACTTAAGATATAATTCAACGAAAGAACAATTGAATCAGGGGGTGTATTACCATTCAACACTTTTTGTTAAAGTTTTAACCGCTTTAGTTTTCATAGCTAGTATACTTTTACTGCTCTACCTTATTAAAACAACATAGGCAGTTAAATCATCTGTACTTGATGCTTTAGAAAAGAGAGGAAGGAAAGCGGTCGATATAGCGTTGTTTTTTGATATAAATTGCTGATTGCATTGGTCAAGGATCTTATAAAAATTTCACCTCTTTATGATAATCCACAGGAACAGGATAAGTCAATATTTTATGTTCCCGTAAATATTTTGGGTACCGCAATACGCTGTGAAGAATATATACCTGAATGGCCACTGAAAAAATAGGCTGTAAAACAGGCTACCGCAAAAAACATGGTGTATTCACTACCAAAAAGTTCTATACCCATAATCGTACAGGCAAGGGGTGTATTCGTTGCACCAGCAAAAACAGCAATAAATCCAAGGGCAGCAAACAAACTAACTGGAGCATTTAATAAGGTCGAAAGTGCATTGCCTAATGTTGCACCAATATAAAACAAAGGCGTTACCTCACCACCTTTAAATCCAGTTCCTAATGTTAAAGTTGTGTAAATGGTCTTCCATAACCAGCTCCAAGTATCTGCTCCACCAGGCTGAAAAGCAGAGGGAATTGTAACGGCTCCTTGGTATTCGCTATCCACGCCCAAACTTAAGTAATCCGGTTTCCCGATGGCGTAAGTCAAGCCTATAATAATCAGACCACCGATAACAGGAATAAGCCACTGGATCTTACATACTTTAGAAAAAAAGGCCTTGATCTCATGCACCATTACAGCAAACAGGTAGCTGGCCAGACCAAACAATGTGGATGCTAGAATAACCTTACTAAGCAGGAGTAGGTTTACCGGCAGGTATTCAGATAGAAAGTAGGCACTTTTCTCTATGAGATCGATGTGATAAGCGGTATGATGGATGCCCCAGGCAGAGACAGTAAGATCACCAAGCACGCTGGCAATTAATGCGGGAAGTAAAGCCTTGTACTCTATTCTTCCAATGGCCAGAACTTCCATTGCAAATATGGCACCGGTGAGCGGTGTTCCGAACACCGCCCCAAACCCGGCTGCAATTCCCGCGGTAAGGAGCATCTTGGTGTCTACCTCATTTAGCTTAAACCAGCGGCTAAACATTCCTGCGATGCTTCCTCCGATTTGTACCGCGGTTCCCTCTCTTCCAGCCGATCCGCCAAACAAATGGGTAATCACTGTAGTTATTAAGATTACTGGCGCCATCTGCCTGGGCACTCCACCACCCGGCCTATGGATTTCATCCATGATCAGGTTATTTCCTTTTTCTGAGGACCTACCAACTGACTGATAAATCAGGTGGATCACAATACCTGCTAAAGGTAGCAGAAAAATGAGACAGGTATGCTGAAAGCGAAAGTGAATGGCCCAGCCTAGCAGCCAAAGGAACAAGGCAACCATACTTCCTATTGCAATGGCAACAGGAAGTATAAGCAGCGTCCATCGAACCGCATATTTAAAAACCGAAAGGTGTTCAAATAAAAATTTATTATGTTTCATTGTAGGTTAGCGGCTGATTTATAATTTTTTATAAAAAGTATTGATTCCTGC
The DNA here is from genome assembly GCF_979253075.1 of Pedobacter sp. AC464. Taxonomy (NCBI): domain Bacteria; kingdom Pseudomonadati; phylum Bacteroidota; class Sphingobacteriia; order Sphingobacteriales; family Sphingobacteriaceae; genus Pedobacter; species Pedobacter sp. AC464. The sequence goes on along the minus strand of NZ_CEEDBV010000002.1, from coordinate 485,063 downwards.
AAATGATGCCCTATCACCAAGTTCTTCTTCTATCCGAAGCAACTGGTTAAATTTAGATACCCTTTCAGAGCGGCAGCCACTTCCTGTTTTGATGTGCCCCGCACCGGTAGCGACAACCAGATCCGCAATTGTCGTGTCTTCAGTTTCACCACTGCGGTGAGAAATAAAGCAATTGTAACCGTTTTTTTGGGCTAGTTCTACGGCCTTTAGCGTTTCGGAAACTGTACCGATCTGGTTCAATTTAATCAGTACGCTGTTTGCAATGCCCTGGTCGATTCCCTGCTGGATAATACTCGGGTTGGTGCAGAATATATCATCTCCAACCAATTCCACTTTGTCTCCCAAAAGGCTGGTCAGCTTTTTCCATCCCTCCCAATCGTTTTCGCCCAACCCGTCTTCCAACAGGATAATTGGGTACTCTTTTAACCATCCTTCCCAAAAGCCAATCATTTCATCTGTTGTGATCCGTTCTTTAGAACTTTTATAAAATTCATATTTTCCATTATTCCACATTTCGCTGGTCGCTGGGTCAAGACAAAGGGAAATATCCTTGCCTGGAGCAAAACCGGCAATATGTATCGCTTCCATGATGATTTGGACGGCTTCCTCATTAGAACTCAGATTTGGCGCAAACCCACCTTCGTCACCAACTCCGGTATAATAGCCTTTCGCTTTTAGCAGACTTCTCAGGGAATGAAAAACAGCTTCGCCCATACGGATACTTTCCTTAAACGAGGGGGCGTTATGAGGGGCAATCATAAATTCCTGAAAATCGATGTTGTTATCAGAATGCCTTCCCCCATTAATGACATTCATGCACGGTACGGGCATTACGTAACCTTCCCTTTCCACTAGCTGCCTATACAAGGGAATCCCTTTTGCAACGGCCGAAGCCCGGGCGAAGGCGATTGAGGCCGCAAGCATCGCATTTGCGCCGAGCCTTGATTTATTCTCGGTTCCATCCAGACCAATTATATGATCATCGAAGGCCTGCTGACCCTCAAAGGATAAGCCGGTGACTGATTTGCCGACTTCGACGTTAATCCCTTTTACTGCTTTTTCCACGCCTTTACCATTATAGCGCTCTGGATCACCATCTCTAAGCTCTACGGCTTCTTTTTCACCCGTACTTGCCCCGGATGGAGAAATACCCCTTGCTGTTGTTCCGTTAAGAGTGACTTCTACTTCTACTGTCGGATTGCCCCTGGAATCCAAAATTTCACGGGCATGAATTTTAGTTAATTTCATAGTTTTTTGTTTTATATTGATTTTTAGTATTTCGGTTGCTTACAAATAATTGAGTTTCTCAAAAGATCAAAACCAGTGTTCCCCCAATGATCAGCAGGGCACCAAAGAATACTTTCAGGGTAAGAGCTTCTTTCAGGAACACCATTGCAAGTATAATAGTTAGGGCAACACTCAACTTATCAACAGGGGCGACCTGGGACACTTTCCCGATCTGCAAAGCCTTGTAGTAGAATATCCAGGACAAGCCGGTGGCAAGGCCAGATAAAAAAAGAAATAGCAGGTTATGCTTTGACAGTTCCGTAATTCCTTTAAGTTCGCCTCTGGCCATTACGATCCCCCAGGCTACAATCAGTATTACCACCGTTCGTATGGCAGTAGCCAAATCAGAATTGACATTGGTTACGCCGACTTTTGCAAAGATGGCCGTAAGGGAAGCAAAGAAAGCTGATAATAGCGCGTAGATCCACCACATAGTTTTATGTTAATTTTCCGTTATTGAATAATTCCAAAGTAAATGAGTACAAGAACCGTTGCTCCGGCAATGATCCGGTAAATGCCGAACCAGCGGAAAGAATGCTTTTGAAGATAGGTGATGAAAGAGCGGATGGCCATCCATACATCCCACCCGCACCTGCTTTACTTAAATGAATGATCGTAGTTAGATTCGGTTCATGGGAAGGGCGTAGACGCTTAACGGTGTTTTTAATCAGTCCTGAAGCAATCTGATCTGCACTAGCAACTAGTAGCGCAATGGTAATAAGAACCTGCCAAATTTTTTTGCAGAAATTCTGGAAGAGGCAATAAATAATGAAGGCATAAAAAGGAAGCCAAAAACGCTTATCACTGGCCCAGTACATGATCGTATCCCAGAATGCATTATGGTGCTGATTTATCCACAAGAACCATTCAGTTTCAACCGGCAGGACCATTGCTAACACTGATCTCACTTTGGCAGACAGACAAAGTAAGACAAGCGCAATTAAGATAGCTGCCAGCAATAAGAGTTGAGAATTTATTTTTAATTTTTTCACCTACAATACTTTGACCGGCAGATTTTATTACCTGCTGGAATTTCTATTGTAGGCGCCATCAGCTTTTGAAAAAAGCGGTTGAATCGGAAGGACACCATTTCCGTATTGCAAATATAATACTAATAAAATGATGTGCAAAATCTTAAAGTAGGTGTTGAGAATTTAATTTATCACTATTCCTCCTTATTTGAATACGAGAACCAGTTTCTTATTCTTCTACCGTTTAAACAAGCATCATATCACGGGATTAAAGCTTTTCTTAAACAAAATGAAACCGCCTGGAAATAACCATGTTATCTATATAGGAATTTTTTTTATAACCCTAAAAAATTAAAGTTATGGGATACCATGAATGGAAAAACTGTATTGATGCATGCTTAAAGTGTGCTTCAATTTGCAATCATTGTGCAAGTTCATGCACTCAGGAAGAAGACGTGAAAATGATGGCGCGGTGTATTGAGCTTGATATGCAATGTGCAGCCATCTGCTACTCTGCCGCTCAATTGATGAGTATGGGTAGCTCTTTTGCTCAAGACATTTGCCGTATTTGCGCAGATATTTGCCAGCAATGCGGAGATGAGTGTAGTAATCATCATACCCAGCATTGTCAGGAATGTGCAGATGCTTGTAAGGCTTGTGCGGAAGAATGCAGAAGAATGACAGGAGTAGCTGCTTAAGATGCCAATCACCGTGAGCATTAATTGATTAAGGGCAGCATTCTAGTTGCCCTTTCATTTTTATAAATAGGCAAATTTATTCCATTCATTTTATTTTCATTATTCCCTCATTATTTGATATTTACCAAGGTTTGAGGTTGTTCTTGGTATGTCCTTTCTCTAGCCTTAAAAAAATGGGTTTTTTAGGATATGATTCTCATAAACTCATTCCATTATTCAAATAAGAATTTCAGTTTTTGATGATGAGTACTTGATAATTCGAATTCTATGAAAATGAAGGCTAGATGCGAGTTGAGGAATGCATTAAATAATGCATGAACTTTCAATTCCCGCTTCATCAAATTATTTCAAAAAACAAAAAATACAAATTTCATTTCAATGGCGGTGTTAAATCAATCACGTTGTTAAACCGAGGGTATGTACCTTCTAAATTAAATGCAAGCTACATGGCATTTGCGCATAATTGTAAAAAAATTTAGACCAAACGGATTTCCCCCCGTTTATCCTATAATTGAATAATATTCAAGCTGATCGATGTTCGCAATTGAAACTAATCCACATGCTTATTTGGCTAATTAGATAGCAGTTTATGGAGTTCAACACTGATGTCTAGACAATTGGTGTTTTATAAATAGTTGCGGTATATCTTAATTTTAGGGAAAATTCTAAAAAGTTCGAACCGAAAAATTCAATTTAATCTATTGTAAGTGACTTATTTTCAAGTTCTTAATGTTTAAAAAATAAGAGGCATACTTTTTAGATGCCTCATATTGCCACTTAGTAGGGTCAACCCGCGGAAGTTCGACCCTTTTTGAGCATTGTGAAGCTGTGGTTAATTTTGATAAAGTTTTGAACAACAAGATGGAGGGACAGTATAGGAAAAAGAAATTATTCGATGACAATCGAAAGTAGGGTGAGAAATATCGTAACCTAATATTTGTTGATATTTTGTAACGGTTTTGTTGCGGTTTATCCTCTCATCTTTTTAGATTAATGCAGATTTTAGCGCCTATATATTTAGGTTGTTAAATTTGAAGGGTTTGAAAGTTAAGCAGGTACCAAATTGCTCTATAATTGGAGTCGTCTTGCTGTACCTGATTATCTCTTTGGGCAATATCTTTTTTTTATCCAACCTCTCCCTTTTAGAGTCCGCCCGGGGAATAAAATCAGCTGCGCAGTACAAAGGTAGCTTTTCTCCGCTTGGAAAGGATTCAAAAATTACCAGACAATTTAAGTGTATCCTTGATGAACGCAAGAAAACCGTGCTTCCTGTTTTGGAAGCTTTTCTTATCGGCGTCATCTTATTTTTGGGGCTTTCGCTTTTAGCCTCTAACCTAAACAGGTATTTTCTTGAGATCAGATACAGGATTGCCGGATCAGTCCCAATTTATATTTCCAACCAGGTCTTTCGGATCTGAGATTTATCTCAATTTTCTTTTATTGACAGGTCCTTCAAATGATGAAGTGACGACGGCCGGTTAATCACCGTGTTTCCTGTCCAAGACGTCCGTCAAATCTTTTTCCTTAAATTTTAATTTAAAGACATGATCCGTATTAAACAGATTTTCTGTTTGTTCCCACTTTTATATATGGGGCTGGAAAGCCATGCCCAAACCTCCCCAAAGCCCATCGGGATCGTTGATCTGATCGATCACGTGACCGCTTTTTCACCTTCACTGGCCGCTGATTCAGCAACAGTTGATATACGTGCCGCCCAGTTAAGAGAGACCGCGGCGAATGCCCTTCCAAATCTGAAGCTTAATTATCAGGCAGATCTGGGCTCAAACAATAATGTTGCAGGGCCATACATGGCCTTTGGTATTGTTCCTTCCAATTCCAGAGGTGTTAGGACTGAAAGCACTACCAAGGCTACACTTACTAATCTTGGTATTGTCTCCCTTGATTGGGAGGTCTATAATTTTGGTGCCTATAAAGCTCAGAATGCAGTCGCCAAATCAGAACTTGTCGTTGAACGATCCAAGTTTGCCCAGCGCCGATACCAGACAAGGGCCATCGCTATTGATGATTACCTGAGTCTACTAAAGCTTCAGGACATGCTATCCATTCAAGCAAGCAATATCAGTCGCAATGAGCAGATCAACCGTTCGATTTTATCCCTTGCCAGAAGCGGTGTGCGTCCGGGTGTGGATACCAGTATCGCAGGGGCCGAACTCTCCAAATCAAGATTGAACTATATTGAAATGGACAATACCTACAGACAGGTTCAGCTCGACATTGCAGCAATCAGCGGGCTAAATCCGGAAAGTATTGTCGCTGACAGTACGATCCTGGATCGGCTAAAATCGCTTGAGGTAAACCTATCGGTAAAGTTGACCGACAGTTCAAGCCATCCGCTGCTTGATTTCTACAAAAGCAATTATCTAAGCAGCGTTGAGAAGGAAAACCTGGTCAAAAAAGCCTATAATCCAAAGGTAAGCCTGCAAGCTGCTGCCTGGTCAAGGGGATCAAGCATTGATGCCAATGATAATTTCAACAGTCTCTCGAATGGCTTGGAATGGCAACGGGAAAATTACCTCGTGGGCGTAGGGATCAGTTATAACTTATTTGATCTGCGCAGGCGTCAGTTGAAGCTTAGGACCCAAAAGGCCAGTAGCAATTTTTACTTAAAGGAACTACAGCAGGAGCGGCTAATGTTATCAAATGCCGCCCTTCAGGCAGGCCTTGAGATCAGTACCGCGCATAAAAGACTCGATGAAATACCAAACCAGCTAAAGGCAGCGGCCGCAGGGTATCGCCAGAAGCTCTCGCTTTATAAGAACGGGCTGACCGACATCATTGAGCTCAATGCAGCCCTGACCATCCTTTACCGTGCAGAAACCGATTTTGTCAACGCAAAATATCTGTACATCCGGGCGCTTTTTCAAAAGGCTATCGCCACCAACCAAGTAGATTCACTGTTAAACACATTAAAATAATAAAGATATGTCAATGGTTACCTCGGCCCTGAAAAAGCCGATTACAACAGTGGTGATCACCGCGAGTTTACTGCTCTTTGCAGTTCTCAGTGCGCTGAAGATCCCAATAGATATTTTCCCCCAGCTTAATTCGCCGACAATATATGTTATTGAATCCTACGGAGGTATGTCTCCACAACAGATGGAGGGCTTCTTCTCCACTCGTCTACAGGATCAGTTTCTTTATGTTAATGGCGTTAAGAATATTACCGCCAAAAACATTCAGGGTTTGACGATGCTAAAGCTGAGTTTTTATGAAAGCACCAATATGGCAGAGGCTTCTGCCCAGGTTGCCTTGCAGGTTAACCGGGCCATGAAGTTCTTCCCTCCAGGCGCTTTGCCTCCGCAGGTGGTCCGCTTTGATGCCTCTTCACTGCCAGTAGGCCAGCTTGTACTCTCGGCCAAATCCCGCAGTCTGAAAGAAATCTATGATATGGCGGCAACGCGTATCAGGCCCATGTTTTCCTCTGTCGCAGGGCTTTCAGCGCCACCGCCATTCGGTGCCAATTCCCGCTCGATTACCATTAGTGTAGATCCGAGCAAATTAAGGAGTTATAATCTGACTCCGGACGAGGTGGTAGGGGCTTTATCCAAGTTCAATGTCATGTCTCCTTCGGGAAATCTAAGGTTGGACAATACCATGATGGTGACCTCTATGAACTCCCTGGTTAAAACGGTCGATGAATTCAACAACATTCCAATAGCTACAAAAAACGGCGTTTCAATATTGGTAAGGGATGTGGCAAGGGTTGCCGATGCAGCGGATGTTACCGTGGATTATGCATTGATCAACGGGAAACGGTCTGTGTATATTCCTGTGGTCAAAACAGCAGACGCCTCGACTTGGTCAGTGGTAAAGTCCTTAAAGGCCAAAATCCCCGAAATGCAGAGCCTCTTGCCGGACGATGTCCACATCTCTTATGAATTTGACCAGTCTGTTGCCGTTATCAACTCGGTAAAAAGCCTGATCACTGAAGGTGGTCTTGGTGCACTATTAACGGGCCTAATGGTGTTGCTATTCCTGCGTGATCTGCGAAGCAGTCTTATCGTGGTGATCACCATTCCGGTATCGATTTTAATTGGGGTGCTTTTACTAGGCATGTTCGGTCAGACCATAAATATCATGACCTTGAGCGGTCTGGCACTTGCAATAGGGATCCTGGTCGATCAGGCAACGGTGACGATCGAAAATATCCATCAGCACCTGGAAATGGGCAAGCCCAAACGCGAAGCCATTTACGATGCCTGTGAAGAAATCGCATTCCCGCTGCTGCTCATCCTGCTGTGTATTCTGGCAGTATTTGCACCATCTTTTATGATGAACGGTATACCAAAGGCGATGTTTTTGCCACTATCCCTTTCGATTGGCTTCACCATGGTTGTCTCTTTCATCGTGGCCCAGACCTTAGTTCCCATTCTATCCAACTGGATGATAAACGAAGAACGTTACCAGCACTATGACCATGGTAAGATCCATGCTCATGCAGGAGAGGCCCTGGACGAGAGGCAAGGAGAGCAGGTAGAAAAGCATCTGCAAAATGAAAAGGATGAACCGGAAAAAAATGATTTCTTTGAAAGGGTGAAGGTGCGGTTTATGGCAATCATCCAGCGGTGGATGCCGATGAAAAAAGGTATTGTCGGGATTTATTTAGTTCTGGTGATTTCTCTTGCAGGACTGGGATTTGTTTTTATTGGAAAGGATATGATGCCAAAGCTCAATAACGGACAGTTCCAGATACGCATCAAAGCGCCGGACGGTACCAGATTAGAGCGCACCGAGGAGAAATTTAAGCAGGTACTTTCCATTATCAATCAGACAGTAGATAACCATATCGCAGTTAGTTCGGGATACGTTGGGCTTATTCCGAGTAGTTACGGAACAAGTAACTTATATATCTTCAATACCGGTACCCATGAGGCTGTGCTTCAGGTGAACCTTGATGAAGATTATAAGGTAAATATGGATGAGCTGAAAGATGCGCTGAGAAAGAACATCGCTTATAAACTTCCTGACCTACGTATCACCTTTGAGCCGATTGACATGACCGAAAAGATTATGAGCCAAGGCGCTGCAACTCCTATTGAGATCAGAGTAGCAGGAAAAGATATGGACCAGATCGAGTCTTACGCTAATAAGGTGCTCTCTAAACTTAAAAAAATAGATTACCTCCGTGATATCCAGATTGCTCAACCCCTGCACATTCCCGTGGTTTCTATTACCCTTGATAGATTAAAGGCGGCGCAGTTTGGGCTGAACGTGGTTGATATCGCAAGGTCAGTTACTGCAAGTACCTCATCCAGCCGATTTACTGAGAAGAACCAATGGCTCGATGAAAAAACCGCCTATACCTACCAGGTACAGGTACAGGTTCCAGAGTATGTCATGAATACAATGGATGAGCTCAAAGAAATTCCTTTGGTTAAAGGGCAGAGCAGTCCGGTACTGGGCGACATCGCTACTTTCAATACCAGTTACCTTCCAGGAGAATATGACCGCTCCGGGCCAAGACGCTTTCTGACCGTGAGCGCAAACATTTATAAAAAGGATCTTGGAACGGCAACTGCTGATGTAGAAAAGGCACTAAAGTCCGTAGGCACGCCTCCTAAGGGACTAACTGCTGAAGTGAAAGGTATGTCGAGCCTGTTGACTGAAACACTATCTTCTCTTCAGGGCGGACTTGCTTTTGCGATATTGGTGATCTTCCTGCTGCTTGCGGCCAATTACCAGTCTTTCAAGCTTTCGCTGACGGTTCTTTCGACCGTTCCTGCTGTAATCCTTGGGTCGCTTACCGCATTATTGCTTACAGGCTCGACCCTCAATCTACAGAGCTACATGGGGATGATCATGTCCACCGGGGTGTCAGTGGCCAATGCGATACTTATCGTGACCAACGCCGAAAAACTCAGGCTGGATTACAAGGATTCTACCCGGGCGGCAGTGGTGAGTGCCGGGATTCGTTTAAGGCCGATCCTGATGACCAGTTTTGCGATGATAGCCGGGATGATCCCGATGGCCTCTGGGTTGGGCGAATCCGGTGAACAGACCGCGCCGCTCGGCAGGGCTGTTATTGGTGGGCTATTCTTTTCAACCCTTGCCGCGCTCTTCATCCTTCCGCAGGTTTTCGCTTGGGTACAGAAAAAAAGCAGCTTAAAAGAACCAAACCTAATGCCTAGAAAAACAAGAATTTAAAAGATAAACAACATGAAAACCAGATTCATTCCCATCATAATAATTATAAGTACTCTGGCCGCGTGTGGCGGAAACCAGAAGCCCGTGAACATCAGTCCCGAAAAAAACGGCAAGGAAGCCAAATATGAAACCACAAAGGTCGAAGAAGAGGCCCTTTCCAGTTTTACCCGCATTCCCGGGGTGCTCAAGCCTTTCAACCAGGTGAACATTTTTCCCAAGGCCAATGGTTTTGTGAAAGCAATACTGGTCGATTTGGGTTCTAAGGTGACCAAAGGCCAGCTGCTGATGACCCTGGAAGCACCGGAACTCGAATCACAATTGCAATCGGCAAATTCCCGTTACCTGCAGGCACGGGAGACCGCATCGGCGAGCAGTGAGAAATACAGACGTCTGAAAGAAGCAGCAAAAGAGGAAGGTTCGGTATCTCCGCTAGAACTTGATAATGCGCTTTCCAGGATGAAAGGAGATAAGGCCATAGCTGAGGCTGAGCGGTCAAATGTATCCTCCGTACGTACCATGCAGGACTACTTGAAAGTATATGCGCCTTTTGACGGGGTGATCGTTGACAGGAATGTATCACCGGGAGCACTGGTGTCGGCGGGCAAATCTTCGGACCTACCCATGCTGGTATTGCAGGACCTGACCCACATGAGGCTTGAAGTTTCTATACCTGAGGATTATGTAGACAAAGTGGACCTAAGCCAGATGGTCAAGTTCCGCTTCAATGCGCTGCCGGGGGAACAGCGCCAGGCCAAGATCAGCCGGTCTGCAAATTCACTGGGCAACATGCGCCAGGAAATCGTCGAGGTTGACGTGGCCAATAAAGATAACAGGTTGAAGGCCGGCATGTATGCCGAGGTTGAAATCCCGCTTAAATCCGGTGCGACTTCGCTTCTTGTGCCTAATTCTGCTATCGTGCGTTCTACAGAACGGAAGTACGTAGTGGAAATTGCAAATGGTAAAGCCAAGCTCGTTGACATTAAGGAAGGGATGAAGGGAACAGAGATGACCGAGATTTTTGGTTCCATCAAAGCCGGGACAGAGATTATTTCGCCCGCGAACGATGAGATCAAAAGCGGTCAGACGCTATAAAACATTGCCGGGCGGATATTAGCCGCCCGGCAAATCTTTTTATTAGTCAGATAAGAAAAAAGGAAAATATGAAAGATTTAGAATTTAACCATGAGTTTGAAATCGGGGGAAAACACATTTGCATAGATGTCCCAAAGAAAAGATGCAACCAGGTCTACATCGAGGGAGAGCTGGTTGGGACGGTTTGGGAATGTAAAAAACAAGGGGTAATATCCTTTGTATCAAGAGATTTTAAGCTTGCCCCTTACCTGGAAAGCATTGCGGCCGAGTTAAACATTTTTTACAGGACCTCCCTATGAGTGCCTATGCCGGATGGACATTTCAACCTTTTCTGATCTGTTTCCTGTTATTAATGACTGTAAAGGTAAAGGCGCAAGATCAAACTGCCGTCCCCAAGATATCGGTAGGCTTTGTCATGGGCTTTCCGACCGGTAAGACGGCTAAAACTTATGTCAACGGATATGGGGCATCAACAAAGGTGGAATTCAAGGTTTCGGAGCACCTCAACCTAACCGGATCTGCGGGCTATATGACTTTCCGCTACAGGGATGAGGTAAAAAAACGTCTCGATTATTTAGGAGAGCCAACAAGCATGAATGGTGTTGTTCCAATTAAAGTCGGAGCAAAATATTACTTTGAAGGTATCTATTACGCTGCCCTTGAGCTTGGTGCAGCAAATACTCTTGGAGACCGACTCAATACCTCTTTTGCCTACGGACCGACTTTGGGTGCCAGCATTCCAATTTCGAAGCATTATAGTGCAGATCTCGGCCTTCGTTATGAGGGTTGGAAAAGCAGCGGAGGGCAGGTTTCCTTTTTTGGACTTCGTTTGGCTCTGGCAATTTCAGGAACTAAAAAATAATAGGCAAAATATTTAACTAAAATTTAAATTATGACAGAGAAAAATATTTCACAACCATTTGAAACTTTTGACCATAATAAATCCTCAGCAAAGGGTGGAGATAACGCATATCACCCCGCAAACCAAGATAGAGAGGTTTTATTGCGTTACCTGCTGGAGCGGTTGAACCTGGAAACCGGCCATCTCAATGAGAAGCGAAAATTGAGGAAGTAGGGGCCTTTTTAGACCTTTAAAAAAACATTCGTAGGAATGGCAAATCAGATTTATTATAACCAGGGGCAACCCACAATATGCATGACAAATGGAAAAGATGATATATCTTTTGGAAAATGATGAGGGTATAACCGAAGTATTACAGCTTCTTTTTAACAGTGAGGGGTACGGGGTTTCCGCGTTTTCTTCGGTAAGCTCGTTTATGGCAGGGCTAAGTGATCATGTTGCAGATCTTTTTCTGCTGGATGTTATGCTCCCCGATGGAAACGGCATTGAAGTCTGCAGTTACCTGAAGTCCTTAGAGAAAACCCGGAATGTTCCGATTATCATGATGAGTGCTCATGCGGACCGTTATGACATTAGAAGGGGCTGCGCTGCAGAGAATTTTATTAAAAAGCCTTTCGATATTCACGACCTGCTGCGTTTGGTAGCGAAACATATTTGACCGGTGATAAAGTACGGGTTCTCTCAAGTTTGGTATTCGTGCTCACAATCAGTGTTTCCATGTCAGAGATCCGCTAAGTCGTTCTTACAAGATATATCAACAAAAGCATGCTTGAAATGAAAATAACCACGGTAAGGACTTTGATGAGTGTAGAGGAATGGTAATAACTGCCTTGATTAATAAGTGTATGAGTTTTTTGATAGCGCATAAATGCCAGGATGATGGTCAGTGCGCCTACCCCGACAAGAAGTATTCCTATCCTCTGTGAGTTGCCGGTTTGGTGTACGACGGCTTTGGCCCCAAGAGCGAGAGTGATCTGCTTGATAAAAAGTGAAAACTTTACCACCACAAAACCAAAGCCCATAATTCCTATGCTAGTTCTTATCCAGGCAAGAAAAGTCCGTTCGTTGGCCAGATGGTCACCAGTGTTTGATTTAGGAATGGCTTGTTCTTCTTTTTCCATTATTGATAATATTGGTTGACGGATCACCGCATGCCTGATTAACAAAATTTTATCAATGCTGTTTGGGCGAGTACTGTTTTAATTATGTAGCTTTTCGATAAATTCCCTAGCATTTTTAAATGCGTTACTCCGCACAGCACATACGATGATAGACAATTTTGTCGAACCTTTTGAATTTTAGTGTTGCCGGCATAAGCCATTGATATTTAAACATGACAATAATTTTCGGCGTTTGCGGCCCCGGGTGAAATGGATCCGGCACAACTGATCCTAATCTTTGCATCGTATCGAAATACCAATTTGCACCTTTTAAAGATTCACTGCCGTTTTGGTTTTTACATTAGGGATGAACGATTACCCATCCTTCCGCCGAACGGATGATGATCTCTCCGTTGCCGCTTGGCACATAGCTGATGAAATCGAAGAGATCTGACTTATCGATTTTCCGCTCGCGAACGGTATTCTCGCACTGCGCCAGAATTACGCCCTTTGACTTTAGCAAATTAAGCTGCTCAAGGAACTTTCCATCCTTGCGATAAACCGCCACGCCATCCCCGAAGGCGATAAGCTCAACCTCCAGTTTTCCCTTCAATCTTGGATCCTCCAAAGCATTGTTGATGTTCCTGAGTGTTCCCGAAATATGTTTTTCCTCGGCACTGTTAAGTACATATAGCGCTTTATATGATTTCTTTTTTGCAACAGCACCCGTAAACGGTTTTTTTGTCTCCTGTGCAGATACATTGGTGGTGATGACCATCATGATGACAAGCTGGAGTAAGATCAGTAATTTTTTCATGTTTCTATTTTTTCTGTTTTATAGGTGCGTGCTGTTCAGCCATGTCAATAAAGGGACCATATTTATGCTGCTTTTCGCTAAAGTGATCTGCATATGGCCCGAAGGGATAATCTATTGGCTTTGTGTACAGGTTTTTATAGTCGTTTTTGGAATCCAGGTGCGGTCTGGGCTGCGCATTCACAAATGCAGCTACGTCCCAGGCTTCCGCATCCGTTAAGTTCGGATCTTTGTAGGTGGCGCCATAAGGCATGTTGTTTTTGACAAATCCTGCAAAATTTCCAAGCCTGAACATTCCTGCACCATCGTTATAGCTGTCCCTGCCCCAAAGGGGAGGGTACATATATCCTTTTCCATCAGGTGAGGCAACGCCTTTGCCCGTTTCTCCATGACAGCTGCTGCATTTGGAGGCATATACCATTTTCCCCTTCAGGGGATCTGCAGGCACATCCAGATATGGGATTTTTTTTACCGAATTATCCGCAATGGAATGTGCGGCATCCTGTTTTTTTCCAACCCATTTTAAATAGGCCAACATGGCGACCATTTCCCTGGAATTTCTTCCCGGAGCTTTGCCGTTCATGCTTCGCTCGAAGCACTCATTAATCCGTTCAAAGGCTTCTTCCTTTCTACCGCTTCTTGCGCTCATTTTTGGAAAACCTGCATAAAAGATGGAGAAATTATTCGCAAAGGGCCTGGTTCCTGCATCCAAGTGGCAGTTCTGACAATTCATACCATTAGTCAGCTTTCCTACGATACCCTGCGGCCCTAAATAGTATGCCGTACGGACAATCAAATCCCGGCCATACCTGATCAGATCCGCATCAGCTTTGCCCTGAAGCTGCATCGTATCAGGCGCCTTCCAATATTCGGGTTTAGCAACACGGCGCTCTAAAGGTTTTATTTGATTCTTTTGAATGGATGGATTAGGCTTATCCGCATAGAAACTTTTTGGAAGATGAAATCCGCTGAGTGCTAAAACAAGAGAAAACATGATCACAACGAATAGAAATGACGTCCATACGAGATATTTTCCAAACCGGGCAAATACCTGCAGTTTATCCTCGTTGTTTCTTTCTGTTTTCACACTTTTAAAATATTAATTCTGAAAATCCTTAATGGCCTCACCAATATCAAGCACCTTTTGCTTGCCATCAATAACGGATGCAATCAGTGAGCTTGCAGCCGCACTTCTGTATCCACCGGCGCAGTGTACTGCTACGGGTTGCTCCAGCGGAATTTCGTTTACCCTTTCCCTTAAATTTCCCAGTGGAATATTTATGCTGTTCTCAAAAATACTGTTTTCCATACGCTCTGTCTTGTTCCTCACATCCACAATGGTATATCCATTTTGGTTCTCTTTAAAATTTTGGATATCGATAATCTCATCCGGGACAGTTTCTACTGCGTTTATAAAACCGCCGGCAAGCTGCGTTTCATACCCGATGGATGCGGTCCTCGCGATAAGACTATGCAATGTAGCAAGATTTTCTGCCATAAGATAATAAGGCTCTTCAGGCTTCACAATGCTGCCCAGCCAGGTTTCAAATTTGTTTCCATCCATGATATTTACAGCGCCTTCTATATGTCCCTTCTTAAAAACATCTTCCCTTCGCGTATCGATAATTAGGGCATTTGGTTTTAAGTTTTCACCGGATTCCATGATCTGAACCGCACTTACCGAATCTTCAAACGGTGCTGCGCCTTTCTTGTTCAAGGCCACATCAAAAGGGAAGTAAAATGGAATGAATGGCTGGTTTTCATTTAATGCGCTCACAAAATCGGCCTCAGTCATTTCCTGCAGTGACCAGTTACTTCTTTTTTCAGCACCAATGGTACTGCTATTGGCCTCGCTCAACGCTTTTCCGCAGAGCGTACCTGCCCCGTGTGCCGGATACAGAATCACTTCATCTGAGAGTTTCATCAGTTTGTCCCTTAATGAATGGTACATTTGGGCGGCAAGGAAATTGCGTTCCGCCATTGAATCACCTCCGCTTTCCCTTAAATCCGGCCTTCCGCAGTCACCGATAAAAAGGGTATCTCCGGAAAATAGCGCTTTTTGTTTCCCATCGTGTTCGAGCAAAATACTGATACTATCCGGAGAGTGCCCCGGGGTGTTGATTGCCCTTAAGGTGATCTTTCCCAGGGTTATCGTCTGGTCTTCATCAAATGGGGAAAACAGGTAGGACGGCGTATTGAGTTTGCTGCAATATATTGTTGCGCCGGTCTTATGATGGATTTCAAGATGAGCACTCACAAAATCCGCATGCGGGTGCGTCTCGATAACACCAACTATTTTGGCCTGGTGTTTTTCGGCAAAATGGTAATATGCAGACGGATCCCTGGAGGGATCGATCAATATGATTTCATTCCGGCATTCGCTCAGTACCGCATAGCTGTAATGGGAGAGGTGCTTGTCTTCAAATTGTTCTATTTTCATGTGTTTTTATTTTTGATTAATGTGTTTAACGGTATGATTCCTGCCTTTGCCAGGTTTACATCAAATTTACCCTTTAGCGGTTCTTCGCACTGTAACTTTTGTCACAGCGCCCCAAAATCTTCTCAGCAGTTTCTGCCTGCACTTTCATCATATTTGATCGGAGAGAGGATATGGAGCAAAAGGGTCCTGGCATAGCGGTAGTTGAAGGTGAACAGTAGGATGACCGGAGAAATAGTGGTTGCGATGATTGCCCACTGCTCTTCTTCGCCAAAGATCATGAATGCCAGAATGCCCGCATTGACAAGTTCTGCGACAATGAAAACATAGCTCACATACATCGCTCCGATAAAGAAGCCCGGCTCTATCTCATAGTTCAGGTTGCAGCAGGCAAATTTTTTATTCATCTGATCATATTTCCAATGGAACATGGAATGGGTATATAATTTTCCCTTTCGGCACCTGGGACATCTATGGTCTATTATAGCCCTTAGTTTGCTCATCAGATTCTATTTTATTAATGAGGGAGCTTGCTTTTCATCGCTCCGTATAGATAGGTGCCCAGGAGCGCACCAAGGATGACCACCGCCATACCGGCATATCCGCTCCCAAGGTTGACGAACATGGGGCCGGGACAGGCGCCGGTGAGTGCCCAGCCCAGGCCGAAAATGGTGCCGCCTAGTAGGTATTTTATATAGGCCTTGTCCTTATCGTGGAAGACAATCGGATTTCCGGCCAGATCCTTGGCTTTGAATTTTTTGATCAGCCATACTGCAATTACGCCAAGTACAACGGCCGTACCAATAATTCCATACATATGGTAAGACTGGAAACGGAACATTTCCTGGATCCTGTACCAGGAAACAGCCTCAGACTTGGTCATGATGATTCCGAAAAGTGTTCCTGCAAGAATATATTTTATGAATTTCATTTTTTTTAGATTTAAAAGATAAAAGGCATGATGAGGAAAGTCATGATCAGGCCACCAACAAAGAAACCGATTACGGCTACTAGTGATGGTACTTGCAGATTCGAAAGCCCGGATATGGCGTGACCAGAAGTACAACCGCCTGCATAACGAGATCCAAAACCGACTAATAAACCACCGATGAGTAAAATAGCCAGCGTTTTTAAATCTTTCATTGCTTCCAGTGAAAACAGGCCGGTTGGATTTAACCCACCATCGAACTTAATGCCCAATTGATTTAAATCGGAGATTGTGGCGGATGATAATTTTACGGGAGATGGACTGCTAAGGTAATTTGTAGCAACAAATCCACCTATTACCGAGCCGATAAGGAACATGAGGTTCCAGGTCTGGTCTTTCCATTTAAAATCAAAAAATTTTACTTTCCTGCCTGCTCCGGCTATGCTGCACATCGTTCGCAGGTTTGATGAAAAGCCAAAGGACTTTCCGAAAAAAAGTAGGATGAGCATAATGAGTACGATCATGCTGCCCGAGAAATACCAAGGCCAGGGTTGTTTAATAAAATCAATCATGTTTTTTAAATGAAATGTTAATATGGGTGTTTTTGTTGTTGTTAAAAGGTAATGCCTGTGGCGGTTTGAGCAAGTAAGTGCTGAATCATTTTAGCAAACTGCCATCCCGAAGAAATCCGGCCGGCAGCGTTGAATAGATCAATATTTCTTGAATATATTTCTTCATTTTGGCCAGGTACCGATACCTCCAACCAGGTTGAATGCTTCCACCCCAAGTTTTCTCATCTCCGATACCGCTGAGGAGGAACGCTTTCCACTTCTGCAATAGAGGAAATACCGCTTGGCCTTATCCAGCTTTGCAAGTTCTAAAGAAAAGGCAGAACCCAGGAAATCGATATATATGGCTGAAGGAAGCGCGCCTGGGGCATATTCAGGCTTTGTCCTTACATCTAAGAGGACTGCGTCACTGCTTTTTGTAAATTCGTTTTTGAAGTGGTAGCCATCGAGGTTGTACGCACCTTTTGAAAAAAAACTGCTGATCATTTGAAGTAGTTTATTCATTGTATTTATTCGTTTCTTATTGCTCTGTATTTTTTTTAAAGCTGCAGAACAGAAAATCCTGCGTGCTTTGCATTGGGGTAGTGTGCTCTTGCGGCCTGCACTCTATTTCGGTAAACCCTTCTCTAAATATCTCGCGCAGCGTTCTTTCACTGTATCTTGAAACGGGCAGGCCACTGCATTTTTCTGGTCCGGTGAGCGAAAAAGTCGCCATGACCAAGTATTCTCCGGTAAACTGACCTGCCGTGTTTGCATAACTATGGATTTCCTCTGATGAATGAAGGAAATGAAAAGTGGCCCGGTCATGCCAGACTGCATAACTTCTTTGCGGCACAAAATCCCTGATGTCTGTCTCGATCCAGTGTATCCTGCCAGACAGTTCTCCAAGCCTTGCCTTTGCCTTTTCCAATGCCCGGGAAGATATATCCACTACGGTAATATCGCTGTAGCCTTCCTGAAGCAAAAAATCCACAAGCAGACTGTCTCCCCCGCCAATATCGATTATCGGAGCAGATTTATCCAGATTGAACCCCGTTATCATCTCCATTGAAACTGTGGGGTAGACCTGCGTCCAGCTGACCTGGTCAGGACTTTTTTCTAAATACACCTTTTCCCAGTGCGATTTTTTCTCATTTTTCATATCCCTTTTATATTAAGGTACTTGGACATACAAATGCTGTAGTCGGAATACATCCGTTTTCCTGTATGGCCTTAAAACCACCAGCCACATCGATGAGGTTGTGGTACCCGCGTGAGCGCATGATGGAATTGAAAATAACAGAACGGTAACCACCTGCGCAGTGAACAAAGTAGGTCTTGGTTTTATCGACGGTGCCGAGGTTTTCGTTGATATAATCCAGTGGAAGGTTGACAGCACCCTCGACATGCTCGCTTAAGTATTCCTTTGTTTTTCTGACGTCCAGAATATTTACCTCCGCTTTTTTGCCGATTTCGGCCAGCCGGGCTACACAAACCGATTTTATCTCGTCGGTTTCCTGACCAGCTTTTTTCCAGGCAACGACGCCGCCATCTAGGTAACCTACTGCACCATCAAATCCTACTCTTGATAAACGGGTGAGCACTTCTTCAATTCTACCCTCATCTGTAATAAGTAAAATAGGATGTTTAATGTCCGGGATTAAAGTTCCTACCCAGGGGGCGAAATTTCCATCGATGCCAATATTTACCGAGTTTGGGAGAAAGCCTTTTATAAAATCCTCTGGAGCTCTTGTGTCGAGAATTACCGCTCCTGTTTCATTTGCAACCCGCTCAAAAGCATCGGGGTTAAGGGCTTGCATGCCTCGTTCTATCACTTTGTTAAAACTATCATATCCATGGATGTTCATCATGACGTTTTCAGGAAAATATGCAGGAGGCGGTAAAAGACCATCAGTAACCTCTTTAATGAATTCGTCTTTGGACATGCCTGCCCTTAGCGCATAATTGGTCTTCTTTTGATTTCCCAAAAGATCGGTGGTCTCTTTGCTCATATTTTTTCCGCATGCGCTACCCGCACCATGTGCAGGATAAACCATAATATCATCGCTTAAAGGCATGATCTTATTGCGTAAAGAATCAAAGAGATAACCTGCTAGCATCTCACTTGTAAGCTCACTGACCGGTTTCTGTGCCAGATCGGGTCTTCCCACATCGCCTATAAAAAGCGTATCGCCGGAGAACAGTGCTATTTCCTTTCCTTGCTCATCGCTAACCAGGAAACAGGTGCTTTCCATGGTATGTCCTGGGGTGTGCAACACTTTAATCTTTGCCCCACCAAGTCGCAACACTTCTCCGTCTTTCGCACCGTAAAAATCAAAGTCGGGTTTTGCATTCGGCCCGTAAACGATTTCTGCGCCGCTTTCTTTAGCCAGATCAATGTGTCCGGATACAAAATCGGCATGGAAATGTGTTTCGAGCACGTATTTTATTTTTGCGTTGTTCTTCCGTGCACGTTCCATATACGGACTAACCTCTCGAAGCGGATCGATAATGGCCGACTCTCCGTTGCTTTCTATATAATAGGCACCTTGTGCCAGACATCCGGTGTAAATTTGTTCTATAATCATGATGATTAAATTAGTATGTCAAAATTAATCCTTAACGATATGGTCGTTGGTGACTTTTGTCACACAAGGAGTTTGTTTCTGAAGGTTACTTAAATATTACCTCTTTTAGAATGATGTAGCAACCCATAACCAGTACAAACCACCCGAAACCTTTCTTCAGTTTTCCTCCATCTATTTTTTTGTTTATCATTCCACCTACCACGATACCGGCGATGGCAACGGTAGTAATTTTGGCGAGAAAGATCCAGTCGATATGGAAATGTCCAAGATCGCCGGTGAAACCGATGAGCGAATTAAGCGCTATGATGAAAAGTGAAGTACCTACGGCCTCTTTCATGGGTAAGCCCACTAAAATAACAAGTGTAGGAATAAGTAGAAAGCCACCACCAGCACCCAAAAAACCAGTAGCGAGGCCGATGGCAATGCCGTATAAAAACAGTTTACCGATGTGAAGTGGGGGTTTTTCTATTCGGGTGCTGCTTTCTGCTCTTGCACCTTTAATCATCGCTGTTGCAGCCGCTACCATCAAAACTGCAAAGAGTACCATCATGAGCATGTTTTCTGTTAACTCAAAATCGCCGATTTTTATTATTATCTTGGGTATAAGGGGGATAATGAATTTGCGGGTTAAGAATACAGTTGAGATGGATGCACTACCAAACAGCAAAGCTGTTTTAATATTCACCAGCCCACGCTTAAAATTCCCGACTGTACCTGCTAAACTTGTAGAGCCAACGATGAACAATGAATAAGAAGTAGCCAATAGCGGATTAACCCCAAATAGGTAAACCAGTACCGGCATGGTGAGGATAGAACCGCCACCGCCGATCAATCCAAGCGAAATTCCAATTAAGGCAGATGCAACGTATGCAATGATTTCCATTTCTGTTATTTTTTAACAAAAATCGAGTTATCATCTACCAATGTTGGTGACTTTTGTCACACTCATTATATTTTCAAGAAGTGATGCCTTTCGCAGTAAAAATAACTTTATTCTTTTTATGGGCTTAGGCTAAATATTCGATGTAATTACGGTACATCTTAATTTCTCCTGCCTGCTCCATTTTCTTAAGCAGCCTTGAAATTACTTCCCGGGAGGTGTTCAAATCAGATGCAATTTCACTGTGGGTAAGGTGCAGTTCTTTTGTGTTTAAATCTCCAGCTTGCTTTTTCAGGTAAAAGGCCAGCCGCTCATCCATTGCCTTAAAGGCGATATTATCGATGACAAAGAGGAGTTCTTCAAAGCGCATACGGTATGTTTCAATGACAAAGTAATACCATGTTCTGTAATCCCGCATCAGCTTATCCATCAGGGCAATGGGAATCATGAGTACCTTGGTCTGTTCAATGGCCTTTGCCATTACCTGACTGGTTTCCTGTTTGGTTGCGCATATCATGGAAAGTGCACACGCATTTCCTGGCTGGAGATAATACATAAAGAATTCCTGTCCATCTTCTCCCTCCCTGTAGAGCTTTACCATGCCTTCTACGATAAGCACCGTGGAGCGCATATTCTGCCCAGTTTGCATGAGCATATCACCTCCCTGAAAATCCCTAAGCGTCGCATTCTCGATAAGGATGGTCTTAAGGGCAGGTTCAAACTGGGGAAAAAGTCTTTCGATGTATTCCGCAATGGTCATATCTTTCATTTTAGCTGTTTTGGATTTTAAAGATAACTATACTGCAGGCCTGCGCCAAAATTCTTTAAAATATTGGAATACATTTTTTGGATATAGAATAAAGGGTATAATAAATTTACAAAGAAACTCTCTATGGTTCCCTAATTAAAACATGCAGCGCGTTTTTTCCAAAGTAAACCTAACACTTCGTCCAGGGATAAAGCTGACAAAAATCACATATTGTTTTTTATTTTTTATCCCTTGTTAATCTTTATGTTTTTTGATCGACCCGGAAAGAAATAGCCCGATCAGTGCGACTTTTTAAAGGTACCACCATAACTATGAATCGTAACAATGAGGTCATAATTAGCTTCTGAGGCGTGGCTTACTAGTCTTTGGGCATTTAATTTTATATATTGAATTAAAGTGGCTCAAACGCTTGCTGGCTTAAGACTTATTGTTATCCAAATAGGATCAGTGGGGATCTGCTTTTTAAAGGGTCCCCACTTTATGGACTACTTGGGGCAATTTCCTGATGGCGGCTAATATATTTTTTTACGTTGCGGTTTTTCAGTTTCTGCCTATGTTCCCAACCCTGACCCATCTTATTGAATACCTATTTGGAATATATATTCCGCTTCCCGTTCAGACTTTCGGTTTCTTTGTGGCCCTGGCATTTATTTCTGGTTACCTGCTGTTTTCTGCTGAGCTTAAAAGAAAGGAGGCTGCAGGACATATAGCACCTGTTGAGATTATTATACAGCCTAAGAAGGAGATTTTGTTATGGGAATGGATAACCAATGGATTTTTAGGTTTTCTTATCGGGTATAAACTGGTTTATGCTGCAGGGAACTATGCTGCTTTTGCTGCTGAACCCGGACAAATCATCCTCTCGCCAAGGGGAAGCTTACCGGGAGGGTTGCTGCTTTGCGCAATTCTTCTTTTTACCGTCTACCTTAAAAAACGCAGGCTTTCTCTGTCGGACCATAGGCCGGTTCATATTTTAAGGCACCCTTACCAGATTATGCCTGAGCTGATCACCTGGGCTGCCCTGTTCCAGGCCATTATCAAGATCGACAGAAATTCACTGGCCAGCTTAGAGTTAAATCAACCGGTTAAGATTACCCTGCCGGATCTGCCAGGTAAAACGTTATATGGGAAAGTAGATTTTATTGAACCTACCCTTCAGCAAGGTGACAAAACGGTTAGCGCAAGGGTTTATCTGGACAATATGGAACATCAGCTGAAGGTAAACAGTCTAATCAATGCCTCAATAGAGACGGGAAAATCCAAAGGGCTTTGGATACCGAGGTCTGCTCTGCAGGATCTTGGGCAGACAAAAATAATCTGGCTAAAAAAAGGCAGCTTATACTATGCACATAGTGTAAATATTGGGACTTTCAAAGGGAACGAAATACAGATAACAAGAGGCCTTTCCGCAACCGATACCCTGGCAGTAGATGCAGGGTATTTAACAGACAGTGAGAGTTTCATCAAAACAAAGGGTCATGAATAACATAAAAAGAATTAACCTGAAAAGGATCTGTGCCTTACTGATTATTGTGCTTTCAGTAAGTATATTTAACAGCTGCAAACAAAAAGCAGAGCCGGCGGCAAAAGCAAAAAGCAAATTTTACTATACCTGTTCCATGCATCCACAGATACATGAAGACCATCCCGGCAACTGTCCGATCTGTGGCATGAAACTGATCAAGGTCGAACTTACTGGATCAGGAAATTCTGCCACGGAAAAAATAACATTGACAGCAAGCCAGATTCAGTTGGCAGGCATAACAGTTGATACGGTAAGGGAAGAAAATACAGGGGGCGAAAAACTTCTGACCGGAACAGTTGCCACGGACGAAAGTAAGGCGGAAGAGATCAGTGCAAGAGTGGCCGGACGCATACAGCGTTTATTTGTTAGGTCCGTTGGAGAAAAAATAACAATAGGTCAGGCAGTGTATTCCATTTATAGCGAAGACCTGTTATCAGCCGAAAAAGAATACCTTTTGGCCAGGCAGCAGCAGAAGGTATTAAATAATCCTGACGTCGATTATGAGGCCATGATCAAGACAGTAGAGCACAAGTTATTGTTATGGGGCCTGAACTCCGCCCAGATCATAAATCTTTCTTCTTTGTCCAAAACTTCGGCCACTGTTACCATATACAGCAAGGTTAACGGAACGGTAAGCGACATAGCCATCCACGAGGGTGATTACGTAACTGAAGGGATGGCTATATTAAAAACGCAAGGGTTAGCCAATCTATGGATAGAGGCGCAGTTATATGCCGGCGAAAGCGGAAACTATAAGGAAAATGACATGGTGAATGTCTCTTTTCCAGATCTGAACGGACAGGTTGTTAAAGGCAAGGTGGAATTTGTAAATCCTGAACTATCAGATGAATCTAAGGTTGTGCTCATCCGGATCGCAGTTCCAAATACGCAGGGGCTGATCAGGCCGGGGATGTTGGCATACATTTCCATTGGTAATGGAAAACAGAATGCTGTTGCTGTGCCCACATCTTCAATACTAGCAGGAGGTAAAGGCAATAAGGTATGGATCAAAAATCGTGATGGAAGTTTTTCTGGAAGAAAGGTCAATACCGGAGCAGGGAACGGGGGCTATGTGCAGGTATTGTCTGGCATTTCACTAGGTGAAATAGTGGTCACCAGTAGAGCCTACCTCTTGGAGGGTGAATCGATATTCAAAAATGGAGGGTAAGGTTATGATTTGGTGCGTCATATCTTATGGATAAATACCCATGGTAAGTAAAATTTGGCATAGTATGTAGCTTGATTGCGCTAATACTGTCTGGACCTTGGTGAAAAGCAAATCCAGCATTTGACAGGTCGGAGTCTGCGAAACGAAATTACTTTTCGAGGGGCCGAAAAATATTGAAACAAGTTCAATGTCAGAAATTTGAGGTGATTTTCTAATATAATTATATAAAAGATATGGGAAATTATATAAATTTAATTTTGCATCTTTATATAGATTTGTAGTCTGATGAAAACCAAAGCCATCTTTCTTTTAGTGATTTTTCTGCTCAACACTGTTGTTGGCCTTGCCTGTGCAGTTGGAATGGAAAGAGATAATCATGGAGAAAGTGATGTACATGTTTCCTCTAAAAAGAATAATCACAAACATGATCATCAGCATAAAGGTGCACATGTGCATAAACACAGTGCTTCAAATGGACCGAATCTTTCAAAAGAAGATCCCTGTTGCAAGACTCTGGTCAACGACCTTGTGGTTCAGGGGAAGCTTGTTCCCCAAAGCGTTAAAAACCAGGTTATCCTACCTGTTCTATTGCTTCCAGATTATAATTACAACTTTTTAATTCCTTCTGTCAAACTGGCTCTCAAAAAGAGCGTTTACGCCGGACAGCGGGAGCGGCCACCCAACAGGGACATCCGGATTTCCATCAATAGCTTTCAGATATAAGATTTCACCAAGAATTACCAATAGAGCCCGTGTTACATTGACATGGTGCCTGGCTTTCGCGCGGCCAAAACTCCTGCGGAAAGAGTGTAAACATTTAATCTTAAAATCATGAAAAAAATATTTTTTCTGGTTGCCCTATTGGCAATCGTTTTCACTGGCCGCGTCCTTGCGCAAAATAGCCAGACACAGTCACTTTTAACTTCTTATTACGATATCAAAAATGCATTGATAAATGCAGATGCGACAGTCGCCGCCTCAAAAGCCACTGAGTTTTCCAGAGCGCTGGGCAGCATGGACATGAAGTCAATGCCAGAAGCCGATATGAATATATTTATGGGTTTACAGGATAAGCTTGCCTTTGATGCCAAGCACATATCGGAGAGTAAGGATATTGCCCATCAGAGAGAATATTTCGCAACTTTTTCTGCCAATCTTTTTAAACTGGCAAAAGCCGTTAAACTCACCAAAGCGCCTGTTTATTATACCTATTGTCCGATGAAAAAGAGCTATTGGCTTTCTGATAACGCTGGTATCAAAAACCCTTATTTCGGTAAGCAGATGCTGACCTGTGGTGCAGTAAAGGAGACTATCAAATAATTCATATTGTTATTGAGCGGACATTTAGCATTGTGATGTTTTGGTCCGTTCAATATAGCTGTATGCATATATTCTACATACAGCTCGAAATAATTTATTCAAGATATATCAAAAACAATGAAAACATTAATATATAGCCTTCTGGGCCCACTATTTTTCCTTGCCGCCTGTACAAATGGCAAAAATGAAAAGCAAGATTCCGCTGTTGCGGATTCCACGACCAAAAATGTTTCTAGGGAAACCAATAATGTAAAAAAATCCCAAACGGCTGCGCTTTTATCCGGCTATCTGAAACTGAAAAATGCCCTGACCACGGACGATGATAAACAAGCTGCCGCCGCAGGCAGTGAAATGGTCGCAGCGTTCGCCAGTTTTGATGAAAAATCATTGACTTCGGAGCAGGCCAGGGCATATAGCGATATTCGGGATGATGCCAAAGAGCACGCAGAGCATATCGGTTCCAATGCAGGCAATATTGCCCATCAACGTGAGCATTTCGATATGCTGAGCAAAGACATGTACGATATGATCAAGCTCCTTGGCACTGACAAGCCCCTGTATGTGGACCGTTGTCCCATGTACAACAATAACAAGGGTGCAATCTGGGTGAGTGAGATAAAGGAGATCAAAAACCCTTACCTTGGAAAAACGATGCCCACCTGTGGCACTGTCAAAGAAGAACTGAAATAGCACAAAAATGACGGGCATAAAAAAAACCTTTCTTGGGCTATTAGTTATCTTCATGCTTATGCAGATCTTACAGCCTGCACGCAATAAAAGCGCGCAGGCTATGCCTCAGGATATATCCACACTTGTTCCTATGCCTGATGATGTGCAGGGGATACTTAAAAAATCATGTTATGACTGTCACAGCAACAATACGGAATATCCATGGTATGCCTATGTTCAGCCGCTTCACTGGTACCTTAACAGTCACATACGATCGGGAAAAGAGGAGCTGAACTTTAATGAATTTGCCGGCTATACCTTGCGGAGGCGTCAGAACAAACTGCGGGCCATAGAAAATAGCTTAAAAGATGGTACAATGCCGCTTTCCTCTTATAGCCTGATCCACAGAAATGCAATATTAGATCCAAGGGAAAAGTCGATACTCATAAAGTGGGTACAGAATTCAAGGGATAGTTTGAACAGAAAGAATCTCACTGCTCTTTAAATTAACAAAGAAATGAAAAATATATTAACAGTCTTTTTATTGATAATTTATTCTGTGGTTTCCGCCCAGGATATGAAGGGAATGAAAACGGACAAGAACGGCAGTGCTGGTCAGTCCAGGGTAATCTATACCTGTGTGATGCACCCGGAAATACAATCGGAAAAACCCGGTAACTGTCCAAAGTGCGGAATGAAGCTTATCCTGCAGAAAGGTAAAGTGGATAAGGCAAAGACAGCTGATCCGGGCAAAAAGAAGCAAGGTACAAAAAAGGGAGCTATGGAAGGCATGAAAATGCTGGCAGAAAAATTGGAAAGTAAGCCAAAAGAGGAATCAGTAACCTATACCTGCCCAATGCACCCTGAGATCCATGACTCCAAACCTGGCAACTGTCCCAAATGCGGGATGAAGCTAATCAGGGAAAAGCCCAGGTCAGCGCCTGAACAGAATGGGGGAACAAAGGAAAGTTCCAAAAAGAGTGAGGATATGGGGGATATGGCGGGCATGGCAATGGATGATAACAGTTCTGACATGGAAAATATCAAAACTGCAAAGGCCAATTTGGGCCCGATTAAGACCGTTGCGAATAAATTTCCACCACGTACCGTGCGTTATGATCTTTACATAGCCGATACAACGGTAAATTATGGGAGAAAATCAAAGCGGGCAATTGCGGTAAACGGTCAGATCCCCATGCCCACACTGACCTTTACGCAGGGCGATACCGCCCTGATCTACGTGCACAATAATCTCGACGAGGAAACCGCGCTGCACTGGCACGGACTTTTTCTTCCGAACAAGATGGACGGTGTTCCTTTTCTGACCCAAATGCCGATCAAACCGCACACTACCTACATCTATAAGTTTCCCATCGTCCAACATGGAACGCACTGGTACCACAGCCACAGCGGCCTTCAGGAACAGATAGGTATGTATGGGGCATTTATCATGAACAAACGTACGGAGTGGGATATTCCAACCCTTCCAGTAGTCATTAGCGAATGGACAGATATGAAGCCCGAGGAGGTTCATAGAAGCCTGAAAAATGCCAACGACTGGTTTGCCATCAAAAAAGGGACTACCCAGAGTTATGCAGAAGCGATCAGGACCGGACATTTTAAAACAAAGGTAGCCAATGAATGGAAGCGCATGAATGCCATGGATGTGAGCGATGTTTATTATGAAGCCTTTCTCATCCATGGGAAAAATCAGAACGAACAGCCGCAGTTCAAGGCTGGGGACAAGGTAAGGCTGCGTATTGCAAACGGTGGAGCCTCAGATTATTTCTGGCTTAAATATGCAGGGGGCAAGATTACCGTTGTCGCTACCGATGGAAATGATGTGGAGCCTGTAGAGGTCGACAGGCTGATTATAGCGGTTTCCGAAACCTATGATGTAGTGGTCACGATTCCGGAAAATAAGAGCTATGAATTTTTGGTCACTCCTGAAGACCGTACGGGATCAGCATCACTATGGCTGGGCAAGGGAGAAAAGGTCCATGCAGAGAAAATGCCCAAACTGAAGTATTTTGCCGGAATGAAAATGATGAACGATATGATGGATATGAGCGGCAATATGGTACAGATGGAAGGCATGAAGATGCAGAACCAGATCATGGATATGAATACGGTGATGTACCCGGAGGTAACCGGTGAAGAAAATTCAAAAACAGAGAAAAAAATGAAGGGGATGCCTGGTATGCAGATGTCTGGTGACAAGAGCATGGCAGGGATGAATATGGAGGCAGAAACCGCCGATATCGTTACTCTGAACTATAATATGCTTCGAGATCCAAAGAAAACAACCCTGCCAAAAGGCCCATGGAAGGAACTTAAGTTTGACCTTACAGGAAATATGAACCGTTACGTCTGGACGCTGGATAACAAAACCGTTTCTGAAAGCGATAAGATACTGATAAAAAAGGGCGAAAATGTTAGGATAATCCTTTACAACAACAGTATGATGCGCCATCCTATGCACCTTCATGGACATGACTTCAGGGTAATTAACCGGCAGGGAGAATATGCCCCGATGAAGAACATTATCGACATCATGCCCATGGAGCGGGATACCCTTGAATTTGCAGCAACAGAGCCAGGAGGCGACTGGTTCTTCCACTGCCATATTCTCTATCACATGATGAGCGGTATGGGAAGGGTATTCAGTTATGAGAATTCTCCGCCTAATCCCGAAATCCCGGACCCCAAGCTGGCACAGCGAAAACTTTTCAGTGATGACAGGGCATTTCATCCAATGGCACGGGTTGGGATTGAAACAAACGGAAGTGATGGTGAGTTTATGCTCGCCAATACCCGTTACCGCTTTACCACTGAATGGCGGATTGGGTTTGACAAGGAAATGGGCTATGAAAGTGAAAGTCATTTTGGAAGATATATCGGGCGAAACCAATGGCTATTGCCCTATGTCGGATGGGATTTTAGAAAAAGAACGGTTGATCCCTTGGACAAGAATGTTTTCGGGCAATCACTTTCGCCGGGAAACAATCTTTTCGGGCAGGGAAATACCAAAAATTTCAGGCAGGTATTTCATTTGGGAGTTCAATATACCCTACCGCTGTTGATCGTTGCAGATGCTTCCCTCGATCACAAGGGGAATGTCAGGTTTCAGCTGATGAGGGAAGATATCCCTGTTTCCAAAAGACTGCGCTTCCAGTTTATGGTCAATACCGATAAGGAATATATGGCCGGATTCAGGTACATCGTTACGAAGTACTTTGGGCTTTCAACACATTACGACAGTGATATGGGCTATGGCGCCGGATTGACATTAAGCTACTAACAAATCAAAAACATGGAACACACCTATAAAATAACCGGAATGAGCTGTCAGGGCTGTCGGAGCAAAGTTGAAAATGTGCTGAATGCGATTGATGGCGTTTCTGCACAGGTAACCCTTGAACCTGCTGAAGCCGTCATAACTATGCAAGAACATATCCCCATAGAAAAGCTGCAGGAGGCTCTTTCTGCCGCCGGACATTATGGTATTGAAATGGCAGTTCAGGGAAAACATGTTCTAAATTCGTCAGAACATCATAATCAGGATCATTCAGCCAATGAGCAAAGTCCCGCGGCTCAAAATGATGATAAAAATGAAGAGGGAGGCCTGTTTTATTGTCCTATGCACTGTGAAAGTCAGAAGACTTATGATAAGCCAGGTCACTGCCCTGTATGCGGGATGGACCTGGTAAAACAGCCTGCCAAGAAACAGGCATCTCAATTTACCTGCCCCATGCATCCCGAGATTATCAGGGACAAATCAGGATCATGTCCGCTCTGCGGAATGGACCTGGTGCCTACTGGGACAAACCTTGAAGAAGAAGATAAAACTTATGAAACCCTGCTCAAAAAGTTCAAGATAGCAGCAGGTTTTACCATACCCATTTTTGTTATAGCCATGACTGAAATGATTCCAAATAATCCATTGTTTGATCTATTGGAACTTAAATACTGGAATTGGGTTCAGTTTTTTCTTTCTATTCCGGTGGTCTTTTATGCAACCTGGATGTTCTTTCAGCGGGCATGGCAATCTATAATAACCTGGAAACTGAACATGTTTACACTGATTGGGATTGGTGCCGGGGTTGCCTGGGGCTTCAGTATTGTTGCCCTTCTATTCCCCGGAGTTTTTCCTGATCAGTTTAAAACACATCATGGCACCGTTTTCGTTTATTTTGAGGCGGCAACCGTGATTCTTACGCTGGTACTGCTCGGTCAGCTTTTGGAAGCCCGGGCGCATGGCAAAACCAACAGCGCCATTAAGGAGCTGTTGAAGCTGGCCCCTAATTCAGCAACAAAAGTGGTTGGGGACAAGGAAATATCAGTATCTATTGATGATATTCAGAAAGGAGATCTGCTGAGGGTCAAGCCTGGTGACAAAATTGCGGTGGATGGTAGTATTAAGACCGGGGAAGCTATAATTGATGAATCAATGATCACAGGAGAACCCGTTCCTGTTGAGAAAAAAATAGGCGACAAGGTAAGTTCAGGCACCATCAACGGCAATAAGACTTTTGTGATGCTTGCCGAAAAAGTGGGCTCAGAAACACTGCTGTCACAGATCATCGAAATGGTCAATTCCGCCAGCCGCTCAAAAGCGCCCATCCAAAAGATGGCGGATAAAATCTCAGGTTATTTCGTGCCTGTTGTGGTATTGATTTCCATCGCAACGTTCGTGGTGTGGGCAGTATACGGCCCCGATCCAGCCTACGTTTATGCTTTTGTAAATGCAATCGCGGTATTGATTATTGCATGTCCATGTGCGCTGGGCCTGGCTACCCCAATGTCCGTAATGGTGGGAGTAGGGAAGGGCGCCCAGTCTGGGATACTGATCAAAAATGCGGAATCCCTTGAGAAAATGAATGCGATTGATGTAGTGGTCATCGACAAGACGGGTACGGTTACAGAAGGTAAACCTTCGGTAGAAAAGGTGGTCAGTGTAAATCCAGATTTTTCTCAGAAGAATATACTCGAAAAAATTGTGGCTTTGAACAGCAGCAGCGAACATCCATTGGCTCAGGCAACTTTGCGTTATGGGGAGGAAAACGAAATATCCGTTAAGGCTATATCTGACTTTGAGGCCGTTACCGGGAAGGGAGTAACAGGCAGTCTGAATGGGGAAAGACTGGCTTTGGGGAACCAAAAACTGATGGAGCATGTTAAAGCGGTGATTGATCCAAGTCTGGCCGAGCAGGTTAGTGCCGCTCAAAGGCAGGGTAAAACAGTTTCTTATTTGGCGGTTGAAAATCAGGCAGTGGGGTTTGTCGTGATTTCGGATAAGATCAAGCCTTCCAGCGCAGCTGCGATTCTAAAGCTCCAGCAGGAAGGCATCAAGGTGATTATGTTTACCGGAGACAATGAGGATACAGCGAGGGCAGTAAGCTCAACTTTAAATCTGGATGGTTTCAAAGCTCAGATGTTACCGGAAGATAAGCTGAATGAAATAAAAAAACTACAGGCCCAAGGCAAAAAGGTAGCCATGGCAGGTGACGGCATCAATGATGCCCCTGCACTTTCCCAGGCTGATATCGGGATTGCGATGGGCACGGGAACGGATGTAGCGATCCAGAGCGCCGCGATTACATTGGTGAAGGGAGATTTAAACGGGATCGCAAAAGCAAGGTTGTTAAGCCATAACGTTATGGCAAATATCAAAGGAAACCTGTTTTTTGCCCTGGGATACAATATATTGGGCATTCCGATAGCGGCAGGTATTTTATATCCGTTTTTTGGAATTTTACTTTCTCCAATGATCGCTGCACTCGCGATGAGCTTTAGCTCGGTTTCAGTTATATTAAATTCCCTGAGATTGA
Organism: Pedobacter sp. AC464; assembly: GCF_979253075.1. Taxonomy (NCBI): domain Bacteria; kingdom Pseudomonadati; phylum Bacteroidota; class Sphingobacteriia; order Sphingobacteriales; family Sphingobacteriaceae; genus Pedobacter; species Pedobacter sp. AC464. Next base: position 453,411 of record NZ_CEEDBV010000002.1, on the reverse strand, counting down.
GAAATGCCAAAATCGACTGATATTTTTTAATTAAGAAATAAGGTAGATGCTGTTACCGATGGACGTTATTGAAGTACCTAATAGATCGCAGGCTTTGGTTTTTTCAAGCGGATGAAAACGTAAAATGCAGCTTTTTGATTTTCTAGTCAGCACAAATAAAAATCAAATTAATTTTGGGTTATTGATTTTATATCGTAATATTGCGATATAAAATTATGGGACTTACAAGATCAGAAATATTCACCGACGAGCAGAACCAGCTTTCCACACTGCTGAAAGCAATTGCGCATCCTGCCCGCATCGCCATCCTGCAAAGGATCCTTATATCCAATACCTGTATCTGCGGGGATCTGGTAGAGGAATTGGGCTTAGCACAGGCAACCATTTCGCAACACCTTAAAGAACTTAAAACAGCCGGGATCATTCAGGGAACGATCGAAGGCGTGAGTGTCTGCTATTGTATCAACCCTAAAACCTGGAAATTATTGGAAGAACAGTTGGGTACATTCTTTGGCTCGTACAAAGGCGAAACCAGCTGCTGCTAACCTTTTTTTATTTATATCAATCGTTAAATTGCAATATTATGAACAATGCAGAATTGACTAACTGGCAAACATTCAAAGCCACATTAGAACAACATCCAGAACTGATCCTTCAATTCCAGTATGCGGAAGGTAAGTGGGTAGACGCTTCATACCATATTACCGAAATCAAACAGGCACCGATCGTATCTGTGGATTGCGGAGGAAAAATGAATACCTGGACAGAAATTATCGTACAGCTTTGGGAGCCATCCGTACAGGAAAGCGAAAGGGCCATGCAGGTTAGCAAAGCGTTGTCGATTGTAAGTCTGGTAGAAAAATCTTTACCACTTAACCCCCTGGGAACCGTTAAGATAGAGTTTGGAAACTCACAGTTTGATACCAGACAGATGTATCCCGGCGAATTTTTGATCGATGGCGATAACCTGATCGTTAACCTGATCCCTGATTTTACGCAGTGCAAAGCAATCGGACGTGGGGGAAGTTGTGGAACAACAGAAACAGGGGAAGAATGCTGTGCACCAGCGGTGAAAGAAGAAAAACCAAAATTACAGATGGTAAACCTTGCTGGGGCGGGACAGACCTGTGAACCCGGTTCGGGCTGCTGCTAATCAGCGTATGGAAATTATAGAATTACTCCCCTTGCACTGGGAAGAGGTTAGAATTATTTATCTACAAGGTATCGCCACTAAGCAGGCTACCTTTCAGACCGATGCCCCGGCATGGGAAGAATGGGACAATGGCCACCTGGCTGGTCTCCGCTATGTCGCTATCATTGATGGCAACGTGGCAGGCTGGGCAGCTTTAACCCCTGTTTCAGGCAGATGTGTCTATGCAGGGGTAACAGAAGTGAGCGTCTATATACATGAAGGCTATCTTAGTAAAGGGATAGGTAGGGCGCTATTGCAAAAGCTGGTCACCGAAAGTGAGGCCAGTAACATCTGGACGCTGCAATCAGGCATCTTTCCTGAAAATACGGCCAGTATCGCCCTCCACGAAAAGCTCGGTTTTAGAAAAATCGGTTATCGCGAAAAGATCGGCAAGATGGACGGGGTATGGCGGGATACAGTGCTGATGGAACGAAGAAGTAAAATAACAGGACAAGAATAAAAACATGAAAAAAATATTAGTACTCTGTACAGGAAACAGCTGCAGAAGCCAGCTGGCAGAAGGTTATTTAAGGCATTTTGCCGGAAACAATGCAGAGATCTACAGCGCAGGGATTGAAACACATGGCGTAAATCCAAAAGCTATCGCAGTCATGGCTGAAGATCATATCGATATTTCGGGGCATACCTCGAACCATGTGGATGAATATGCCGGAATTGATTTTGATGCAGTGATCACCGTTTGCGATAATGCGAATGAAGCCTGCCCTTTCTTTCCGGGCAAGGTAGACCGCTTCCACCAGAATTTCCCTGACCCTGCAAAGGCAACAGGAACCCCCGAAGAAGTGATGGACGAATTCAGAAGGGTCCGCGAGCTGATCAAAGCCTATTCAGCAGATTTTGTAAACCAGTATATAAAGAGATAAACCATGAGTGCAAACAATTGTGCCCCCGTTGCAGAACGAAAAAAACTGGGATTTCTTGACCGTTACCTGACCCTATGGATCTTTATGGCAATGGCAATCGGGGTTGGTGTTGGCTATTTTATCCCATCATCTTCCAGCTTTATCAATTCCTTTTCCAGCGGTACAACCAACATCCCATTGGCCATCGGCCTGATTCTGATGATGTACCCGCCACTAGCCAAAGTAAAATATGAAAAGATGGGCGAAGTGTTTAAGGATACCAAAGTGTTGAGCGTTTCCCTGGTACTGAACTGGGTAATCGGCCCTTTGTTGATGTTCTTTCTGGCCATTACTTTTTTAAGAGACTATCCTGAATATATGGTTGGCCTGATCCTGATCGGTCTTGCCCGTTGTATCGCCATGGTGGTGGTATGGAACGAACTGGCAGAAGGTAACCGCGAATATGCCGCTGGCCTGATCGCATTGAACAGCATTTTCCAGGTATTATTATACAGCGTGTTTGCCTATATATTTATTACCATATTGCCGCCTTTCTTTGGCCTGAAAAGCCTTGAAGTAAATATAACCATCGGTGAGATCGCAAAAAGCGTGGGCATTTATTTAGGATTGCCATTTGCAATGGGTGTTATCAGCAGATATGCACTGATCAAACTCAAAGGTGAAGACTGGTTCCAGAACAGGTTTATCCCATTTATATCTCCTATAACCCTGATCGCTTTGCTGTTTACCATTGTCATTATGTTCAGCCTGAAAGGTAACCTGATCGTACAGATACCAATGGACGTGGTTCGTATTGCCATACCGCTGGTGATCTATTTCTCTATCATGTTCATCGTCAGCTTTTTTGCAGGCAGGTATTTCGGGGCAGATTATTCTAGAAGTACTTCCATTGCCTTTACTGCCACTGGGAACAATTTTGAACTGGCGATCGCCGTGGCCATTGGTGTGTTTGGAATCAATTCGGGACAGGCATTTGCCGGAGTAATCGGACCTTTGGTGGAAGTACCCGCATTGATTGCCTTGGTTAATCTGGCCTTCTGGTTCAGGAAAAAATATTATACCACAACAGAGGCTACTAACTAACAAACAATTCTAAACACCTTTTCAGATATGAGAATTGCATTATTTTCTGACGTCCATGCCAATTTCCCCGCTTTTGAAGCCATGCTGCAAGATATGGACAGCCAAAAGCCCGATGCCGTATATTGTCTGGGGGATCTTGTAGGCTACCATATCTATCCCAATGAAGTCATTGATGAAATCCGCAGAAGAGGGATTGCAACCTTAAAAGGCAACCATGACGAAAAAGTTGAAAATATCATTACCACTCCTGAAAGTTTAAATGAACCGGAAAAAAAATATGCTTATCACCTGATTCGTGAGGATAACAGGGAATATCTGACAACGCTTCCGGCACATATCAGGTTAGAATATAAACTGAACGGTGAAAAACTAAACCTTGTTTTTGCGCACGGCAGTACCAGGAGCATAGATGAATATATCCTGATAGACACAGATGCAGACTATGTTTTGGAAATGCTTAAAGAAGCTGAGGCAGATCTGCTTTTTGTCGGGCACTCCCATAAACCGTATCACCGAATCTTAGAGACACGAGATGGACGGCTTAAACATTTGATCAACCTGGGATCCGTCGGAAAGCCTAAAGACGGTGACCTAAAGGGATGTTACGTTATAGTTCACTTAAATGCAGGCAGTTCCACAACCGATAAAAATAGTATCGAAATTGAATTCAGACGTGTTGAGTACGATGTGGAAGCATCCGCCTTAGCTATCATAAACAGCCCCCTCCCCGATGAGTTCGCTGATGCCTTGAGGCTTGCAAAATAGGCATAAGGGATATACCGAACCTTATTTTTGCAAAAATTAGAAGGCATTGGCAAATTCTTGGTAAACGGATGTATTAAGCCTGTATAGTCAATTTGTTTTTGAAAAGGGTGTAAATAGCAATTTATTATTTTTGGACAGCTTACATAAAAGATAATGAATTACAATAATCTTTTGTCACTGGTAATTTACTGGTCTCTTAATAATTTCTAATACCGTTTATATTTCGCTAAGAGTAGCTCTTTTCTATTTTTCGTGGTGGAGAGTTACCTTGAGTAAAAACTTTTTGATGCTACCAGCCAGAGTTGTCCAACGGTGATAATGTCACAGGTGAAAATAAGCTCCCAATCCATTTACAATCTTGCGGATTTGTTTTGAATGATCACTTTCACGCCATATGACATGAAGAGTAGTCTCAAAAGGGAGCTTAATGAATCGCACATTCGATACTATGCTCTTCGAATAGGAGGATGGCAGGATTGATATTCCTACCCCCTTACTTACCAGACTGATAATGGTATTGCCAAAGTCGGATTCATAAAAAGTATTTGGAGTGATTCCATAGAAATTTAGTATTTCATGAAGTGTTTGCACGTGATTACTACCGTCATCCAATGGTGGGAGAATAAACTTTTCTTTTGACCAATCTGCAGATTTTAGATCATCGACTACTTTAAAAGAATGTTTCTCAGGAACAACAACTGCGAAATGGTCACTACCAAGCCTCCTGTAATTCAGGGCGGAACTATTCGGAATATCCCTGCTAAGGGCAATGTCGACCTTAAAATTTAAGAGGTACTCCTCGGTATTTTTATACATCATTTCAACAAGTTTAATCCTTACTAAAGGGTACATCACTGCGATTGAAGTCAGGATATCCGGCAACAGGGTATAGGTTACTGAGCCTGGATAGCCAATTGAGATTGTGCCTATGTCGCTATTATTCATTTTTGATGCATAGGCATGAAGTAAATCCAATTGCTCCATAATATCACTCCACTTTTCCAATAATAGGGATCCTGCTAAGGTAAGGGATACGTTTCTTTTGTTCCGTTCAAAGAGCTGGACATTAAGCTCTTCCTCGAGTATTTTTATACGACGCGTCAGCGTTGACTGGGGAAGATTCAATTTCGCAGCCGCATTCCAGAAATGGAGTTCCTTTGCCAAGACCAGGAAGCTTTTGATATATTCGGTGTTCACAGTAATCAGTAAAATGGATTAATAAAGTCAAAACTAACATTTATCTTGATTAGTATTTTAAATATCTTTGCGATTATTTAGAATGTTTGTAAATCAATTATGTAATGAAATTTAGATTATCCGCTTTAACTGCTTTTTTTTTGCTGTGTTTTCATCAGGCTTTGCACAAAAAAGTTACGATGAAAAAGAGGTAAGAACATTGGTTACATTACTGGATTATGTTGCCAAGGATTATCCTGGAGCTGTTGAAAAAAGCAAGGTAATAAGTGACACAGAGTATCAGGAAATCACTGAATTCACCCAAACATGTATCTCATTACATTCAAAGCTTAATCCAAAAATAAATAAGGCTGCCTTCAGCGTGCTTAAGAAGGATTTAGATGATCTTCTGAAATTTATTCGAGAAAAAGTAGCCGCCGAAAAAATAGATTTGCAATCCCACAGCATTAAAGAAAAAATTCTCGCAATGGGCCTATTGAAGTTAAGCCCAAAGGGCTGGCCTTCGCTCAAATCTGGAACTCTGATTTATAAACAAAAATGCGCTTCCTGTCACGGAGAAAAGGGAGGAGGTGATGGAGCGCTCGCTGCCAACCTTTCCCCTAAGCCTGCAAATTTTTTGGATAAAGAAGTGATGTCCGGTCTTTCTCCGCTTCAAGCTTACAACGTCATCAAACTTGGACTTGAGGGAACCCCGATGCGGTCCTTCAGTGAACTATCAGAGCGAGAACTATGGGATATTTCGTTTTATATCATGTCTTTGAGGCATATAAACTCCACTGTTGCCAGTAATGTTTCCACGGAGTTAAGCATCGATACAGTAAGCCGGTTAACAGATGACCAACTTTCTAAATATCTTAAAAATCAGCAATTTAAATACAATTTGGCACAGGTCAGAAGTTACCAGCCGAAGGTCCTGAAACCATTGGAGTTTGCGAAATTTAATCTTGATGAATCCCTGGCTGCATTTAAACAAAATGATAAAACCCTGGCGCAGGATCTCGCCTTGACCGCTTATCTGGAAGGCGTGGAACTCGTCGAAGCGTCCATCAAGTCCATTGATGCAAAAGTTGTGGCAAATGTGGAAAGGGCTATGATAAATTATAGGTCAGCACTCACGGGCAATGATGCCAGGCGCGTAGAGGAATTAAATGCTGTCGCAAAAAAACAAATAGACATTGCAGGGGATCTGTTGGGTAATAAAGCCTATTCATATTCTTTTACTTTTGGGGCTGCTTTATCGATTTTGCTCCGGGAAGCATTAGAGGCGCTGATCATTATTATTGTGGTCTTAAGCATTCTTAGGCCCCTCAATATAAAAAAGGCAATTAACTATATTCATATCGGTTGGATTGTTGCACTCTTGGTAGGTATAGCCAGTTGGTTTTTTATTGGTACGCTTATCAAAATGAGTGGAAGCAGCAGAGAACTTATGGAAGGGATAGGCTCAATCATAGCGGTTATTGTTCTGATCTATATGGGCGCCTGGCTTCACACCAAATCAGAAATAAAAAAATGGAAAGAGTTTGTAGAACTCAAAATCAGTAAAGTCGCACAATCGGGCAAATGGTATTTGTTGATGTTCTTTTCTTTCATCGTGGTTTTCAGGGAGGCGTTCGAAGTTGTGCTTTTTCTGGCAACACTCAAGCTTGACGTACCTGAAGAGGGTAGTTCCGCAATCGGTTGGGCGGTTATTACAGCAGCCGTTCTGGTCACTTTGTTTTCCATATCAATACTCCGTTATTCAAAGCGTTTACCCCTTCGCCAGATATTCAAGATTTCAGCCTATGTGATGGCCGTTTTAACCGTAGTGCTAACTGGTAAGGGCTTTCGGGCGCTACAGGAGGCGGGATACTTTAGTGAAAACATGCTGAAAGTAGATTTTAGGCTCGAATCACTCGGTATTTACCCAACGGTAGAATCATTGCTTGCTCAGATGGTTGTTCTGTTAATAGTATTAGGTTTATGGAAGTATTCAGAACACAAGGAAAGCAAATAACTTACAGGCCCCATGCTGGAGTATAAAATTATTTTATGGATAAAGAAAAATTAGAGCAAAAACAAATATGGGTATATGCAGTCACAATATTTTTGGCTGGAGCGACGGGGTTATTATGGTCCGGCGCTGCATCTCTGGCTTTGCTGATTGAGCCTGTTATCGCAATACTCTTATATAGTATGTTCTGCCAGATACCATTCCTTGAGCTGAAACGAGTATTTCAGGATAGAGCCTTTTTCAAAGCGCTTTTGATCGGAAATTTCGTTTTCATCCCAATAATAGTCTGGCTTCTTTCAATATTTCTGATCCATGATCCTGTTATCAACCTTGGCTTGCTTTTGGTTTTACTTACACCATGCATTGATTATGTAATCGTGTTTACCCATTTGGGAAAAGGGAATTCTCAATCTATGCTGGCGGCAACGCCGTTGCTATTCATCCTCCAGATGTTGTTGCTCCCGGTTTATCTGTGGCTTTTCGTTGGCAGGGAATCGTTATCGATTATAGCTTTAACTCCTTTTATTAAAACGTTCATATTTTTGATCGTAATACCTTTTATGCAGGCGCTTGGTACACAGCTATACTCAAAAAGAAATCATTTGGGAAAGTCTGTCCTCGATTTTTCGGGCTGGCTACCGGTGCCTTTTATGGCCCTGACCTTATATGTTGTGATTTCTTCTCAAATCACGCTTTTGGTAAACAATCCTTCTCCGATTCTCTCTGTGGCACCAATTTACCTTACCTTCCATTTCCTTGCTCCGGTTGTCGGACTTTTAGCCTCAAAAATTTTTAAGCTAAACACCGTTGCCTCCCGAACAGTGTCATTTTCTGTAAGTACGAGGAATTCACTGGTTGTCCTGCCTATGGCTCTGGCCATTCCTGCCCCTGCCAATCAGATCCTTGCAGCTGTCACAGACACTGGTGGAACTGCTCGCGGAATTGGTCTATATAAAAGTGATCCCCATGCTGATAAGAGAAAAAATCCACAAATAAAAATATGGTATTATCAATTGCTTCTTGTAAGAAACAGTTGTTTAAGCAACAGTAAATAACTAGGATTCAAATGATCTGAGCGAAACCTGAAGTACTTCAATCTACGGGGTCAGCTACTTTCCAAACCGCTATATTATTTTTATGTTAAGTTTTCGGAGGATAATGAATAAGTAACCTTAGCTTGATATTTTTGCCTTTCAATGAATGGCGATGTTGCCAGCAACGAAGGTATTTTCCTGTCTATTTCTTATTTATTATGTCCTCATCTAGACGAAATTTTCTTAAGGGCACAGTGTCCAGCCTACTTCTCGCGGGAATAGCAAGTTCTGCAGAAGCAATTATGTTAAATGCGGAAGATAGTCCCGCACCCGTGAGGCTCCGGTTCGCTATTGCATCTGATGGACATTATGGACAACCTGGCACCGACTATAAAAAAGATCATCAAAATATGATCGGTTGGCTAAACGATGCGCATCATAAATCCCCTTTTGATTTTGTTATCATAAACGGAGATCTTGTTCATGACAGACCAGATTTACTCAGGGAAGTTAAAACGGATTACTACGATAAACTTAAAGTTCCTTTCTATGCCATTCCGGGAAATCATGACCACGCCGATACAGCGCACTGGATGTCTGTTTTTGGCTATGAGGACAATTTTTCATTTCAGAAAAATGGAGTAGGTTTCGTTCTCGCAAATACATCAAATGTCAAAGGAACTTATTTGAGTCCCAACAACGATTTTATCAAACAGGAATTGGATAAGTTCAGTGATCTCAAGACCGTCTTTGTCATCTTACATATTCCCCCACATATCTGGGTACCCCAGAATCCTTTTGTCGAAGCTCCGGATACCATTGCCCTTTTGCACAGTTACAGTAATGTCAAGGCCGTGTTCCATGGCCACGATCACAGTCTGGACGCAGTTTTTTATACCGATAAACTTCCTCACTTCTTTGATTCCCACATCGGTGGAAGCTGGGGAACATCCTATAAAGGTTTTCGAATTGTTGAGGTCGGTCATGATGATAAAATTTCTACCAGGCAGATTAACGCGAGTGAAACTCCAATGCTTAACCAAACCAACCTTTAATACAGAAACCATCTGGAGTAGTTAACTATTTGATAACATAGGGTAAATATTCAGGCAAGGTTGACTGCATAGTTTTGGACTGAAAATCAAGCTATGCAGTTGTTCATAAATGATACCCAGGCAGCAATTTCACTTCGTGAAGGGGAAATGCGTGCACTAGAGTATTTCTATAACTGTTATAAGCCCCAACTTTTCAATTTTCTTTTACCTTACTGTAAAGACCAGGTGATCGCCGAAGAACTCGTCCAGGATGCCTACTTAAAACTTTGGGATTCACGGAAAGGGATAGATGCAACCAGGAACGTTAAAAACTTTCTGTTTACGATCGCCAAGAACCTTGCTTTCGATCAGATTAAGCGCGTTAAACTGGAGCAAAGATTTGCGCATCAGGTGGTTCTTAACATCCAGCAGGATAATGGCACTTTAGATGGTATCATAATATCAGATTATAACAGGTGCCTCACTAAGGTAATAGCTGCCATGCCAGAACGTCACAGGCAGGTTTTCTCACTGTCTCGAGATCGTCATCTGAGCAATGCAGAAATTTCTGCAGAATTGAGCATCTCGGTAAAGACTGTCGAGAAACACATGACTGGAACATTGAAGACTATTCGTGGTTTCTTAAAAGATTACGATATCCTTGTTTTATTGCTTCCCATTTTAGGCTTCATCAGTTAGCGTTCCAAAAACGCATAAAAATATTTTTTCTTTTTTAGGTAGGGTTTGGCTACCCTTTAGTCGTATAGGATACAACTATATGAAAAATCCACCTTTTACCGAGCAAACCATCCTCCGTTTTTTTGAGGGATCACTCAACGATTCGCAGCATCAGCAGATACTCGACTGGCTTATTCTCCAGGATAGTGATGTGTTGGAAGCATTTATGGACAAGCAGCTGGAATTTGTGGAGCTTAGTGAATTTAAAGGCGGTATTTCCACATCAGAATTTTCAGTGGTTGAAAATCGCATAAACGCCCGGAGGAAAATGCGCCTCCAGATTTTGAGATGGGGCACCGGAATTGCTGCATCACTATTGCCGCTGGTGTTTTTATATATGTCGGTCGGAAACAATTTTCATACTGAACAACAGGTGGAAAGAATCGCTACTGCTAGAAAAAGCAGTAATATTTTCGTCCGTCAGAACAATTTCGTCCGTCCCGAGAATTTTTACCTGCCGGATTCTAGTCTGGTAACACTTTATCAGGGATCAAGAGTAACTTATACTTCAAACAGGTTAAATACTTCCCGGCAGGTTCATTTGTCCGGGAAAGCCTTCTTCGACGTCCGCCATATGGAGAAGCGTCCCTTCACGGTTTTCACGGGAAGCGTTCGCACCGTGGTTTTAGGAACTTCATTTTTGGTAAATGCAGATTCTGGCTATAACCGGATTTTGGTAAAGGTCAAATCGGGAAAGGTAGGGGTAATCTATTCAACCAAACCTGCTGTATTTCTCTTGCCCAAGGAGACTGCAATTTTTCGATCGGGAACTGGGCTTGTTAAACTCCCAATGGCCGAAAAACCAGCAAAGGAGAAAATGACGCTATTGCCTCAGTCATTACTTGCCTTCAATCAAACACCGCTTAACACAGTGCTTGAAGAGCTATCCACTGCATTTGATCGCCAGATTACTTTTAGTGAAAACCAAGATCCATTGGGTCAGATGCCCGTGAGTTTAAGCACAAAAGGAAAAACACTAAACGAAATATTAAATGAAATCAAAACCCAAATTCCATTAGAATATGAGATAACGAAAGATAGGATCATTATTAGCCAAAAATAACAACCATGGGTGCTGAGAACACCCATGGAGCTTTACCAAACAGTTGCCCGTGTGGCATTAATATCAAACAATAAAAATATGAAAAAAAAATCTACATCGATTAAACGGATGTACCAATTTATGATTTGTTGTGTGCTAATTTGCACGCTTCTCATAAATTTCAACACTGCGTCCGCTCAAGGAACAACCTCATCTGGAATTAAAGGATATGTTTTTGATAATGCTAATAAACCAATGGAGGGTGCAACTGTGGTTGCGGTGCACCGGCCGACCAATTCGAAGTTTCAGACCAAAGTGTCAGAAAAAGGAAGTTTCAGTCTTCAAAACCTTCCAGTGGGAGGACCTTATACCATTGAAATCACCCACGTGGGCAGCCAAAGGTATAATGAGGAAAATATCAAGCTTCCATTAGGGCAGGTTTATTCAATGAGGGTGTTTCTGAATGGTGAAAACCAACAGCTCAATACCGTTGAGGTCAAAGTATCGAAAGGTATAAGCCGAAACCTTACAAAGACTGGTGCATCAAAAAACATCAGCCGCAATGATATTGACAATTACCCCTCTTTAAACAGATCCCTTTCTGATTATACCCGTTTTACTCCTCAATCTTCCGGATTATCATTTGGCGGGAGAAATAACCGTTTCAATAATATTCAGATTGATGGTTCCCAAAATAATGATATCATGGGCTACGGAGTGGGTGGTGGCACAACCACTGGTGCTCCTGGAGGACAAGCAGGTACTCAGCCTATCAGCCTGGATGCAATAGATGAAATTCAGGTGGTCCTTGCGCCTTTCGATGTGAAACAGGGTAGTTTTACCGGCGCGGGTATTAACGCGGTAACCCGGAGAGGAAGCAACCTCACTACAGGATCGGTATACACATACGGCAAAAACCAGTCTCTGGTTGGAAAAAGCCCAGATGCAAGCCGGGCAAAGTATAACGATTTCAGTGATTATCAATATGGTTTCCGACTCGGCGGGCCGATTCTCAAGAATAAGCTTTTCTACTTTGTAAATGCTGAGATCAGCAGGAGAAGCGAACCACTGCTTTATGTCGCCAACCGTGGAACGGGCTCTTCTTCCGAATCACTGGTCTCTGCTGACATAGCCAACCAGGTGGCAAATGTATTACGCAACACCTATAATTATGAACCTGGAAATTTTGACGGAATCACGAAAACTACAAACAGCCAAAAATTCTTCGCCAGGCTTGATTATCTGATCGATTCCAAGAATAGGCTAACCCTTCGCAACAACTATGTGGGCGCAAGACGTGACGACATCAGCAATGGCATTAATGCCTTAAGGTTTGAAAACAATAAATACATTCAAACCAGTAAAACCAATATCACGGTTGCAGAATTAAATACTTACATTTCGCCAAGTCTGGTAAACAACCTCATCGTCGGCTATTCAAATGTAAGAGACAATAGGGAAATACCCGGAAGCCCTTTCCCCCAAGTACTCATTCAGCTGGGCGCTTCAGGAAGCATCACAGCAGGGACAGAGGGATATTCGCCATCCGCAAAACAGACCCAGGATCTTTTTCAGTTGACAGATAATCTGGATTGGATCAAGGATAATCACCATTTTACCTTCGGTACCCAAAACGAGTTCTTTAAGTTCAATAACCTGTTTATACAGAATATTTGGGGGAACTACACCTATAGCAGTTTGGCATCTTTTCTCAACAATCAGGCTCCTTCTGTTTATCAGTTAACTTATTCAAAAGTTCCGGGAGATCAGATTCCAACTTCGATATTCAGAGCTATGCAGCTTGGTTTCTACGCACAGGATGAATATACCGCTGCTGAGGGACTTAAACTCACGGGTGGATTAAGAATCGATGTCCCGGTATTTCTTGATAAACCTTTGGCCAATACTCAATTTGCCAGCTCTTTTGCATCCCAGGGATTGGTGACGGACATGAAGCCAAAATCACAACTGCTCTTCTCTCCAAGGCTGGGCTTTAACTGGGATGTGCTCAATGATGGATCGACCGTACTTCGCGGGGGAACTGGAATTTTCACGGGTAGACTTCCGTATGTCTGGTTGGGAAATGCTTACAACAATTCAGGTGTTGATCTTGGCCGTATTAATGCAACAGGAACCGCTACCGCTCCGATCCGTTTTTCTGGAGACGTTAACAATCAGCCCCGAACCTCAACGGTTGCTACCTCTGAAATTGATCTTACCGATAAAAACTTTAAAATGCCACAGGTTTGGAGATCCAATCTGGCAGTGGATCAGAAACTTGGCTTGGGTTTCGTGGCCACTTTGGAAGGGATTTATGGTAAGGAATTGAATGCCCCAATCATTCAGGATTTGAATTTGGTTGAGCCTTCATCAAAACTAGATGGCGACGGCAGGGATTTATATCCTTCTGGAAATGCTAGATTACGCTACCCTGAATATACCAATGTATTTTTGCTTACCAATACAAACAAAGGGTATCAATATAGTCTAACTGCACAGCTCTCTAGAAATGTTGCTAAGGGGATCTCGGGATCTATTGCCTACACCTATGCCCAGTCGAAAGATCTTTCCAGTATGAATTCAACGATTGCCTCTACTAATTTTAGAAACAACACCATTGCAAATAACCCTAATACCCCCGCTTTGACGTATTCAGATTGGAACCTCGATCACCGTATAATCGGTACTGCTTCTTATCGCATTCAGTATTTGAAGCACATGGCCACCACAATCGGCATTGTTTACAACGGACAATCTGGTTTACCCTACACATATAGGTTAAATTCAGATATCAATAGCGATGGACAAACCCAGAATGATGCAATGTATATCCCTAAATCGGCTGCGGACATCGTTCTTCTGCCCACTAATGCACAAGATACGAGAACTCCTGCCCAAATTTATGAACAGCTAAATGCGTTCATCGATCAAGATCCATACTTAAGCAAACATAAAGGCGAATACGCTGAACGCAATGGTGCCAGAACACCTTGGTCACACATCTTTGATCTACACTTAGCGCAGGATTTCTATATCTCCGCCGGTGGTCGAAAACATACTCTGCAGTTTACTTTCGATGTGTTCAATATTGGCAATCTGCTCAACAAAGATTGGGGATTGATTAAACTTCCTTCGATCACCACCGCCCAGTTGCCTGCAACCCTAAGCGGTTCCATTTTAACCTTCAGAGGATTTGAGAATCCTGCCATATCTGGCGGCAGATCAAGGGCCACTTATAGCTACACTCCTGTAAATAGCTCGTTCGTTAATGCTCCGTTTGATTCCCGGTGGAGGGGACAGCTTGGGGTAAGATATAGTTTTTAATTTTATAAAGCAGGCCTTGAACGGCCTGCTTTCAGTAATTCCTTTTTTTAAAATTTCTCTTAAAGAAAATGGAAGAATGTCATGATTAAGTATCTTTAACTAACCATGATATCTATTTGAAATTTACTCCTATCTTTGTTCCAGAAAATGTTCAAGAGGTCTTTAGTCATATTATTGTTGGTAGCCCTTATCGGATCAAATTTTGCCGTTTATTTTGCTTACGCTGGATTTGAGATGAATAAGAAAGAGATTGCTGCCAAAATGTGTGAAAATAAGAACAGGCCCTGGATGCACTGTAACGGTAAGTGTTATCTAATGAAAAAGCTTCAACAGGCTGAGGAGAAAGAAAAAAAACAGGATCAGGAAAATCACCGTGCAGCCTTTCCACTGGCTATGCCTACAGAACCATTCTCCTTATCTCTTCTTTTTCCAAAAAATAATATTAATTATGTGCCACTTGGAATTGATCAGCCTATGAGCTTTACCTTTTCTGTATTCCAGCCACCAAAGTCCAATAGCTAAATATCGGTAAGTTATAGTTCAACTTTACTTATCCAGGTATTGTCTGATAGTTTTGTGCTCGTTTTGCTTAAAGCAACATGATGCTTGATTTTTTTGGATGATATCAAAATAATTTTTTGTATAGCTTTTTATGACTTCTTCAAATGAAATCATTGATTATTTGCGCTGCACTTTTAGCAGTGACAGTTTTCGTTCCGTCCTGTAAGCAACAGGAAGATTACAGGAAAATCCGTACTCAGGTAGTTAGTCTTCATGACAAGGTCATGCAGGATGCGGATCTCGCTCATGGACAATATAAAGTGTTAGACTCTGTTCGCCGCAGTACTAATGTTAAAGATAGTGTTAAGCTTCGACTCATAATGGTAAACATAGAAAAAGCCAATCATGAAATGGAGGAGTGGATGGATCATTTTGAGCCTGATGTGTCAGGTAAAGATACTGCTGAATCTATTCGGTATTTCAAAGCTGAGCTCGAGAAGATCAATAAACTTGATCATCAGTATAAAAAGGTAATCATTGATTCAGATCATTTTCTGGATAGTCTTTATCGCATGAGATAGTCAAAGCACCATACACAAGAATTATTC
Source organism: Pedobacter sp. AC464 (assembly GCF_979253075.1). Taxonomy (NCBI): domain Bacteria; kingdom Pseudomonadati; phylum Bacteroidota; class Sphingobacteriia; order Sphingobacteriales; family Sphingobacteriaceae; genus Pedobacter; species Pedobacter sp. AC464. The sequence goes on along the minus strand of NZ_CEEDBV010000002.1, from coordinate 438,016 downwards.
TCAAGTCTTTTTCTGGTAATGGATAAATTGTTTTTGTTGTGCCTGTTTTACAGCGCCATCAAAGCATTTGTTCTTTGTATACAAGGTATTTAGCCTTAAAAATTGAGTCTTATTGTCTCATTGGGAATTATTATGAAATTTTTTTATTTTTTGCTCTATTTATTACTGCTGAATGGAGTATTGTACAGTCAGGTTATTATCGGAACTGTAAAAACTAAAAGTGGTGAGCCGGTTACAGGCGCAACAGTAAGTGTTCTTAACAGTACCAAAGCAACTGCAACAGATGCGCTGGGCCATTTCAGTCTAAAGCTTTCCGGCGGAAATTACCAACTCTCAGTTAGTGCCGTTGGTTTCGCCAGCCAGTTTAATTCCATTAAGATTGGTAATAATGAAAATTCTAAGCTGAATGTTGTTCTGCTTTCGGCAGATCATCAGCTTGGCCAGGTAGTGGTAACGGCTGAAAAAAAGCAACAGGATGTACAGAAAGTTGCTGCTGCGGTTGCTGTATTGGATGCAAAACAGATCAGGGAATATCGCCTGTGGGATATCACGGGGCTGACGGCCATTTCACCAAGTCTTTTTACTGTGGAACATGGAAATAGTGCTAGCTCTAATTTTTTGAACATACGTGGGGTTATGGGTTTTTCCAATGAACAGGCAGTAGCCACATACATCGATGGGGTATATCAGTTTGATTATTTCTCTGCCCCAATCCAGTTTAATGATATCCAGAGCATCGAAATTTTACGCGGCCCTCAGGGAACCCTTTATGGGCGTAATGCTTTTGGCGGGGTGGTGAACATTACCACAAAACAGCCCGGCAACCAGGCATCTGGTTATGCAGAGGTTACTGTCGGCAATTATGGTCAGCAGCGTTATACGGCAAGTCTTTCCAGTCCTATCATAGCCAATAAACTGTTTGCCGGTGGATCATTTACCTATAATCACCGCGGCTCCATTTATTATAATGAATTCACCCAAAGCGGTTTCGACCGCAGAGAAGATTATTCGGGAAACTTTAGTCTACGCTATCTGCCCTCAGCGAACTGGTCACTGGCACTGAACGTAAAAGTAGAGAACGATAACGACCGGGGAAGCTTCCCTTGGGTGGGCTCATACGAGCAGGTCCTTGCAAAACCCTTTGAGGTCAATACCAACAATACAAATGTGGAGCGCAGGAAGAATTATAATACATCAATAGCCGCAAACTACTATGGAAAGGATTTTAATTTCACGGCCGTTTCATCCTATATCGATTGGCTTGCCTACTATGAGGGGGCAGGGGTTGACTACGATTTTAGTCCACTGAATGCATTAAGTACTGCCCCTAATCAGCGTCAACATATTTTTACCCAGGAAATCCGCTTTAGCTCCCCCTCTCGAGGCCAGAACAAATTACAATGGGTTGCGGGTGCTTATGGCTTTACCCAAGCCACAAAGATGAACGCACCTACATTCTTTGGCCCGGATTATCTTCTTTTGGATCCCAGTTCAAATGCTCCATTTACTACCAGCAGTATCAGCAGGGGCCGAAACAGGGGATTTGCGTTTTTCGGTCAGGCAACCTATTCACTGAGCAATAAACTGGACTTTACCGCGGGCGTGCGTTATGACCGTGAAATTCGAAGACTGAACCAGCGTACCGACAATCAGAAAGGTCCCGATCCTGTAACAACGGTTTCTCCTGATCAGCACTATAACGCAGCATTTAATGCCCTTACACCAAAATTTGTATTGAGCTATAAATTAGAGCAGGACATGCTCTTATATGGAAGCTATGCACGAGGTTTCCGTGCCGGGGGATTGAATACAAATGCTACCGATCCGGCTCAGGTTCCTTATGCACCGGAGAATTCAGACAACTTTGAGATCGGTTGGAAGAATATGTTCTTTGATCACAAGCTAAAGCTTAACCTGACTGCATTTTATCTAGAACAGCACAATCAGCAGATTAGTACTGCAATGGATGGCATCAACGCACTCATCTTAAATGTGGGTGAGATGCGAAATAAGGGTCTGGAACTGGAACTTACTGCGTTGCCTGTTAAAGGCTTGCAGATCGACTGGAATGCAAGCTTTTCCCGCGCACGTTATTCCTCGCTGTTACTTTATAGTGCAGATCAAAATGCAGTGGTTAACTTCAAGGGAAACCAGCCAATTAATACTCCACCCCTTAGTTCTATGCTTGCTGCACAATATACCTACAATTTTGCCAGAAGTAAACCAGGGCTATCTGTTTTTGGCAGGGGAGAGTATCGATACTTGGGCAGGTTTTATTTTGATTTTATTAACGGCCTGAGCCAGCCAGGATACACTCTTTTTAACTTCAAGACAGGTATTACGACTAGGAGATTTGAGCTTAGTGGCTGGATGAGAAACGCATCCAACGCGAAGTATGTAGCCTACGGCTCATTCAGATCCTTCATGCTTGGAAGCCCTAAAACTTATGGAACAACATTTACCGCAAAATTTTAATTCTATCCAAATGAAGAAAGTAATTTTAGCTGCATTGCTGACAATTATTATGGCAGCTTGCACAGATAAAAAAAAGGAAACAAAACAAGACGGTAAAGGTGCAGAAAAGCAAAGGATTGATTTTCCTGCACCTAAGTCAAAGATAAAAACTGTGGGTATTCTGCTGTATGATAATTACGCGTTGCTGTATGCAATGGGTCCATATAATATATTTAGTGAACTGATGGGAGCAAAGGTGTTCTTCGTCGGCCGTCATAAGGGAATGATCTATACTTCCGGTATGAGCGTGCAATGCGATAGTTCCATTAATGAGGTCAAGCAACTTGATATTCTGGTCATCCCGGGGGGCTTAACAGATCCTATTCATTGACAAAGGATACTACCTTGCTGACTTGGATCAGGAACATCGACAAACGCTCGAAATACACAACCAGCGTATGTACCGGTGCATGGTTACTTGCCGCAACAGGACTATTAAAGAACCAACAGGCTACAACACACTGGTACGGGAAATCATTGTTAAAAGATGAGTTCGGGATTAGTTCTCAAAATAAGCGTTACGTAAAAAGTGGTAAGTACTGGACCAGCGCAGGTGTTTCTGCCGGAATCGACATGAGCCTTGCAGTGATAAAGGATATCATGGGCGAAAAATATACGCAGATGGTTATGCTAGATCTGGAATATGATCCCCAGCCACCAGTTAAAGGTGGAAGAACGGATAATACTGACCCCTTCGTTGTAAAGGACATGAAGGAAATGTACGATGGGGGAATGGAAGCTGTACTGCATCCTCAATCAATGAAAACTGGCTATGCTATTGATAATAAGGCCGACCCAGTTTGTCAGATGGCCGTGGCTTCTAGTGTTAGAGATACAGTCCATTATAAGGGTAATATCTACGGCTTTAGCTCGGGCAGCTTCCAGGTTTAAGCAACATCCAGCAGCTTACAACCAGTAATAAATTTAGCTTTTGACCTGCAAATTGTAATCACGCTCTATATCTATTAGGTCTTAAGGCATAAATTAACAAAAAACAATTATAGATTTTCACCTCTCGACTTAGAGAGGTGGAAAATTGCTTTACTCGTTTTCCGTCTTAAATCCTAAAATAAGTGAAATAAAAAGTACATTATTCACTTGCCTTTTCAAGCCAATCCGCAGCCCATCAATGCAAATGATAGACCAGCTTAAATGTGAGCGGAACCTCGCAATGAAAATACTGATGCGCATAAATTATTTAATTTTTTTTGCACAGATCGCATAATACACCTATAGGTAAAGGGGCTGGATATTTGATGTTTTATCGGGTCCTATTGCAAAAGTTAATCGTGTAGCTTAAAAAGCGACCTTCGTTACTAACGCAATCTGATATTTTATATTTAACGCTATATTTATTAACTTTTATTGTCCGAAAATTTTTTTTACTTCTTTCCATCTCAAAAAACTCACAAGTTGGTTATTTTCACTATTATCTTCAATAAACTGATAGTTATCAGTTTTTCTTCAGTTCAATTTTTTGAGAAAATGTTTTGATTTAGGTGGTTGATAAAGAGATAAAGCGTGTTATTTGCCTCCATAGATAGCCCGCAGTAATTAAATTATTAAATATTTAAATTCCTTTTGGGTGCATCCCGACACAGCACATTAATTTTCTATCTCGTTTTTTAACATAAAATTTGTATTTGCAAATAAATGCATATATTTGCTTAAATTTTTCAGAATGAAAAAATATATTCTGTTTTTATCCTTCATTATCGTATCTATGAGCTGCATGCCTTGCAGTGACATATTTGCTATGGGTAAAATGTCGAATATTCCTTCTACTGAAAAGAGTGTATCCACACATTCTAAAAGTGATCAAACCAGCGATTTATGCTCTCCATTCTGTGTTTGTTCTTGTTGTAATACAACATCTGAAGTTTTACTTATCAATAGTCTTGTCATCATTTCTACATCTGTGAGCACTGAATTTGATGAGGCTTACAAGGGAGACGTTATCTCATTGCCTTTATCTGTTTGGCAACCGCCAAAATTAAGTTAAAAATCGATTTTCATTTCGATGCTGATTTTTGCCTGCATAATTGTTTGCTGGGCAATCTCTTGCGTTGATCTGTTTTTTTTATTTTTTACTTAATTAAACAAATAATGCTGAAAAAAATTATTCAGTTTTCCATAGCGAACAAGCTAGTTGTAGCACTGTTTACATTGGGCCTGATCGCATGGGGAATTTATTCCCTAAGACAACTTCCTATTGATGCTGTACCCGATATTACCAATAATCAGGTTCAGGTCATTACCCTTAGCCCATCACTAGCTACCCAGGAGGTAGAAAGACTCATTTCCTATCCGGTAGAACAGACCATGTCCACCATACCTGAGATCGAACAGGTACGTTCCATTTCTAGATTCGGACTCTCTGTAGTTACCATCGTTTTCCATGATGATGTTGACATTTATTGGGCCCGTCAGCAAGTAAACGAAAAGTTAGCTGAAGCCAAAAATAATATTCCCTCAGGACTTGGCAATCCTGAAATCTCACCGATATCAACAGGACTCGGGGAGATTTACCAATATGTAATCCATGCCAAGCCTGGTTTCGAAAAGAAATTCAATGCCCGTGAACTCCGAAGCATACAGGACTGGATTGTAAGGAGACAGCTTCTGGGAACTCCGGGCATTGCCGAGGTCAACAGTTTCGGAGGCCTTCTAAAACAGTATGAAATTGCCCTAGATCCCGATAAACTAAGAAGTTTAAACCTGAGCATCAGTGATGTTTTTGCTGCGCTTGAACAAAATAACCAGAATACCGGGGGGGCTTATATAGACAAAAAACCTAATGCTTATTTTATCAGGAGTGAGGGCTTGGTCGGTAATCTCGATGACATTAACAAGATCGTTGTCAAAAACAATGCAAATGGTATACCCGTGCTCATACATGATATTGCCACCGTGCAGATCGGAAGTTCTATCCGCTATGGCGCTCTGACCCGGGCGACTAAACAAGGTGAAGGAGAAGCTGTCGGAGGCATTGTGATGATGCTGAAAGGTGCAAATGCAAACAATGTTGTTAAACAGGTAAAGGAAAAAATTGCTCGTATCGGCAAAACCCTCCCTCAGGGCGTAACCATTGAACCTTTCTTGGACAGAAGTGCACTTGTTGACCGGGCCATGGGCACGGTTGCCAAAAACCTGATCGAAGGAGCGTTAATTGTAATTTTCGTTCTGGTCTTGTTCCTTGGGAATTTCAGAGCCGGACTGGTGGTTGCATCGGTCATCCCGCTTGCCATGCTATTTGCGATTTCTATGATGAACCTTTTTGGGGTCTCGGGTAATCTGATGAGCCTTGGTGCGATTGATTTCGGACTCATTGTGGATGGCGCGGTAATTATCGTGGAAGCTACCATGCACATACTTTCGGAAAACAAATTGGGCAGGGCATATACCCAAACCGAGATGAATGAGCAGGTTGAAAAATCTGCCGTAAGGATGATGAGCGCTGCTGCATTTGGACAGATCATTATTCTGATCGTTTATCTTCCTATTCTTGCCCTGGTAGGTATTGAAGGTAAGATGTTCGGACCGATGGCACAAACGGTATCATTCGCCATCATGGGTGCCTTTATATTATCACTTACCTATGTGCCGATGGTGTCTTCTATTTTCTTGAGTAAGAAGGGCGCACATAAAAGGAATTTTTCAGACCGTATGATGGATTTTTTCCAGCGTAAGTATTCTCCGATGATCAAGGGTGCGCTGAACAGACGTTTTCTAGTCGTTGCATTCTCTGTTGTGCTGTTGGCCATCAGTGTTTTCATATTTACGAAAATGGGAGGAGAGTTTATTCCCACTTTAGAAGAAGGCGATTTCGCGGTAGAGACCCGGTTATTGACCGGTAGTTCGCTATCACAGACCATTGACAAAGTAAATCAGGCGTCCAAGATCCTGGTTGAAAAATTTCCTGAGGTTAAAGAAGTGATCGGAAAGGTTGGTGCAGCAGAAATTCCCACAGATCCCATGCCCATGGAAGCCTGCGATCTGACGATTGTATTAAAGGATAAAAAAGATTGGACAACAACCCACGATAGGGAGGAACTGGCAGAGATGATGAGCAAGGCACTTGAAGAAGTTCCCGGCGTTAGCTTTGGTTTCTCTCAGCCGATCCAGCTCCGATCAAATGAACTGATCTCCGGGGTAAGACAGGATATCGGGATAAAGGTCTTTGGCGATGACCTTGAAGCACTAACCAGCATTTCCCAAAAGATAGGTAAGATCGTTTCAGGTGTGGAAGGAGCAAAGGATCTGTACCTTGAACAGGCAACCGGTCTTCCGCAGATCGTCGTAAAAATCAACCGTGATCGCATCGCCCAATATGGGCTGAGTGTAGGCACGGTCAACCAAGCTCTTAACACGGCATTCGCAGGTCAGTCCGCCGGGCTAGTCTATGAAGGTGAACAGCGTTATGATATCGTTGTGCGTCTTTCCCAGCAAAATCGTCAAGGGATAGATGATGTTAAAAACGTATACGTAACCGCACCGAATGGCAACCAGGTACCACTGGATCAGCTGGCACAAATCGAATTCAAGATCGGTCCAAACCAGATTCAGCGGGAAGATACCAAGCGAAGGATTATCGTAGGCCTTAACGTCCGCGGTCGGGATATCCAGAGTGTGGTTACGGAGATTGAATCCAAGATCAATCAGCAGATCAAGCTTCCGGCAGGATACTATATCACTTATGGCGGCCAGTTTGAAAACCTGAAGGAAGCAACCTCAAGACTCTCTGTCGCAGTACCTGTAGCGCTTTTACTGATCCTACTGTTGCTATATTTCTCTTTCGGGTCTGTGAAACAATCCATACTCATCTTCTCGGCTATTCCCATGGCGGCAATTGGTGGTATACTTGGCCTTCTTTTAAGGGGAATGCCTTTTAGTATCTCAGCAGGCGTAGGTTTCATTGCGCTCTTTGGGGTGGCGGTACTAAACGGAATTGTTCTGATTACGGAATTCAACAGGCTCAAGAAAATGAATAAATACAGTATCCGCGATATTGTACTCGAGGGAACTTCCATACGTTTGCGACCAGTGTTGATGACTGCAACAGTTGCCTCTCTTGGATTTCTTCCCATGGCGATATCAAGCGCAGCAGGTGCGGAGGTGCAAAAGCCGCTGGCTACCGTCGTGATCGGTGGATTGATTACCTCAACAATATTAACCCTAATCGTACTTCCCGTGCTTTATACTTATTTTGAAGGTTGGAAAAGCAAGAAAACTGCCCTTCCAACAACTGTAGTTGCCATTGCAATGTTCGTCGGACTGCTTTCAATGTCTCCTCAGACGCAAGCGCAGACCATTCCCAATCAGGGCATGAGCCTCGAACAGGCTCTGAACACCGCTTTGAACAATAATCAGGCTGTCAAGTCCTCTACCCTGCAGATTGGCCGTCAACAGGCACTCCGCGGATCTTCAACGGATCTGGGGAAAACGACTGTCGAACTACAGTACGGACAGATCAATACCATTAAACGTGACAATAACTTCTCAGCATCCCAGAACATTCCCTACCCTGGGCTATTTAAAAGCCAGCGTAATCTGTATGATGCGCAAATCAGGGGAGCGGAGATCAGCCTGCAGGTGACCCAGAGGGAACTGTCCTACCAGGTAAAAACTGTATACGCCCAGCTGGAGTATTTTATTGCCCTTCGAAAACTTTACAACAGTCAGGACAGTGTATATAGCAATTTCCTGAAAGCGGCCTCACTAAGGTTTCAGGCAGGGGAAACCAATCTGCTGGAAAAAACTACAGCTGAAACCCAATACAATGAGGTACGCAACCAGATGAGCAAAAACGAAGCGGATATTTTAGCTTACACAGCTGAACTTAAGCGTTTACTTAATACCCGGGAACAAATCAGCATTATGAATGCTGAATTTACTCAGGTATCCTGGAACATCAATCCAACCGATACCGTAACCGCTGAAAATCCAATTCTTGCACTGCAAGCCCAGCAGATTCAAATCGCCGATAAAGCCATCAGGCTCGAGCGTTCGCGTTCAGGTCCCGATTTTAGTGTTGGTTATTTCAATCAATCCATTATTGGTGCCCAGAACGTTGGCGGCCAGGACCTTTATTTCAATGGTGGCAAGCGTTTTCAGGGTGTTTCAGCTGGAATATCCATTCCACTTTTCTTTAAACCCTTTGCCTCCAGGATAAAGGCGGCAAAGATTGATAAACAAGTAGCAGAAAGTGATTTTGTCCTCTCCCAAACTGACCTGCGCGGGCGGTATGAGCAGGCTTTTCAGGACCTCCAAAAGAATTCCAGAAGTATAGCCTATTATAAGAATAGTGCCCTTCCAAATGCCAACTTGATTTTAAAACAATCTCAAATTGCCTTCCAGGCAGGGGAGATCGGTTATGTGGAATATCTTCAGGCCCTTAGAACTTACTCAGATATCCGTTTCAACTATCTGGAAGCCATCAACCAATACAATCAATCCGTATACACATTACAGTACCTAAAAGGTCAATAACAATATTAAAATGAAAAAATTATTTAAAATCCTAAGCCGATTATCTTATGCAGCCGCACTAGCGGTGCTTCTCTCTTCCTGCGGTAGCAAGGAAAAAGATGGCGCTGGAACGGAAGGCGCTGCGGATAGTACGGCAACTGAAGAAAGCAATTCTGTAGAACTCAGCCAGTCACAATTTGAAGCTGTAGGGGTAGAGCTTGGAAGTCCCGAGCTCCGCGCACTGAGCGGTATGCTTAAGGTCAATGGCTTTATAGACGTTCCCCCACAAAATCTGGTCAGCATAACGACCCAAATGGGCGGGATTGTAAAATCGACCCCCTTACTTCAAGGAACAAAGGTGAGTAAAGGCCAGGTAATCGCTGTACTTCAAAATCAGGAATTTGTTCAGATGCAGCAGGACTACCTTGAAAGTAAGAGCCAACTGGAGCTGTCAGATTCAGAATACAAAAGACAGCAGACTCTTGCTCAGCAGAACGTTAATGCACAAAAGACCCTGCAGCAGGCAAAAGCAGCTTATCAAGGGAATCTTGCCAGGGAAAATGCGTTGAGACAACGCCTCCAGCTTATCAACATCAGCCCCTCTACGCTCACCGCCAATAACATCCGCAGTCAGGTGAATATCTATTCCCCAATCAGCGGATATGTAACCAAGGTAAACGTGAATACCGGAAAATTTGTAGCACCCAACGATGTAATGTTTGAGATCGTCAACAGTTCAAACCTTCACGTCGAGCTAAATGTGTTTGAGAAGGATGCACAGATGGTCAAAAAAGGTCAAAAGGTACTTTTTACACTGACCAATGATTCAACCCAACGGACTGCAACCGTGCAACTGGTGGGCGGTGAGATCAATACCGATAAAACAGTGACCGTTCACGCGATTGCCCAGGGAAGTACGGGATTTATACCTGGTACTTACCTGAAGGCTTTAATCGAGACCGGTACCATGCAGGTTACCGCCTTGCCTTCTGCAGCGGTTGTAGACTTTGAGGGTAAAAAATACATTTTCGTCAAAAATACAGCAGATAAAAAAGCAAATGAACCTGCGAAAGCGGAGAACGGGGCTACAACGGCAAGCAGTGGAACAGTGCACCATTTCGAAATGGTGGAAGTGACAACAGGAATATCCGATGGTGGTTATATTGAAGTAACCATGCCCGCTGGAAGAGATTTCGCGGGTAAGGTCGTATTAAAGGGAACTTACGATCTCCTGTCCAAAATGAAGAACAGCGAGGAAGAGTAGCTTCCCGGACAGATATTTTTCAGTACACACAGTTGAATAAGGTGCCTCGTTAGGGAGGCATCTTTTTAAAGAAAAATATGATCCCAAAAAGGCGATAAGTATACCTCAAGTTCTTGCACTGAATATCCAATTAAATCAATCTACCCCGACATGGAAAACAAGAATAAAAAATCTGAAACTAAATCAACTGGCAAAAAGCCCGTAATCCGGGAAAAAGGTCCGGATGCCAAAGAAGTTAAAAAGGAGGAGACTCAGCAAGACAGTAAAACTGCAAAACGCATCACTCCGGAAACGCAACCTAATAGAAAAAAAGAAACGACTAAGAAAAAGGATTCAAATAAAGACCATACTAATGAAGAAGGCGAAGATCATGAACATGGCGGGATTTTCGGTAAAAACACCGAAATGATCTTTGCCATCATCTGTGGGGTGGCCTTAGGGACAGGATTTGGGATTTCCTTCATCGAAGGTGTGCCAGAATGGGCAAGCCTGGTGCTCTACATAACGGCCTATTTCTTTGGTGGTTTCTTTACGGCCAAGGAAGCTGTGGAGACCATACTGAAAGGTGGGTTTGAAATTGATTTTTTAATGCTGGTTGCAGCAATAGGCGCGGCTATTTTGGGTTCATGGGCTGAAGGTGCACTGCTGCTGTTTTTATTTAGCTTGGGACATGCCCTGGAGCATTATGCTATGGGCAAGGCCAGGAAAAGTATCGAAGCTTTGACCAGCCTCGCACCACCTACAGCTCTGGTAGTCAGAGGTGGTAAAGAATCCGAAGTGAGAATCGAGGAACTCGAGCTCGGGGATGTCATTATCATTAAACCAAACAGCAAGATCCCGGCAGATGGGGTTGTTGTGAAGGGGGAAGGTAGCGTTAACCAGGCGCCAATCACAGGGGAAAGTGTTCCTGTAGATAAATCTCCCGTTCCTGACCCCGATACCGACTACACCACCGATAAGAAGATTAAGCCGCAATTCCGCGTTTTTGCAGGAACCATAAACGGCGCTTCGGTTCTTGAAGTAAAAGTCATTCGCGAGGCTAAGGACTCCACCATTTCCCGTTTGGTGAAAATGGTCAACGAGGCGGAAAAACAAAAATCACCTACCCAGCTTTTTACCGATAAGTTCGAAAAATATTTTGTTCCAACAGTATTGGTGCTGGTAGCACTACTATGTTTTGCCTTTTTGGTGATCGATGAACCGTTTAGCAAAAGCTTTTACAGGGCAATGTCGGTATTGGTGGCCGCAAGCCCATGTGCATTGGCAATCTCTACGCCTAGTGCGGTGCTCAGTGGCGTCGCCCGGGCAGCACGTGGTGGCGTTCTGATAAAAGGCGGCAGACCTCTCGAGGATCTGGGTGCACTTAATGCCATTGCATTTGACAAAACCGGCACACTTACCGAAGGAAAACCCCAGCTCACAAACGTCATTCCGCTCAACGGTGTTGATGAGCAGGATTTAATGGCTATCTCCATAGCCGTAGAGAAACTAAGCGATCACCCGCTCGCCGAAGCTATTGTTAAGGGGGCAGGTGAGCGAATGAAGAAAAAAACGCTTCCCCAGGCCCATAACGTGAAAGGGATCACGGGTAGGGGCGTTCAGGCAGAGGTGGACGGCAAAAAGGTATTCATTGGGAACAAAGCGCTCTTTGAAAAAGATGGCATTCCGGACGATATCAGAAAGCAGGTTGAAGATCTGGAAAAGGGTGGACATACTTCGATGCTGGTCAGAGTGGAAAAGAATTTCATTGGTATACTTTCTCTCATGGACGTTCCCAGGGATGAAGCCAAGAATGTGCTTAAAGAGCTTTCCGAGCTAGGGATCAAAAAGATGATCATGCTTACCGGTGATAATCAACAGGTTGCCGAGGCGGTAGCCAAGCAGATTGGGGTAACCGAGGCCTGGGGGAACCTGATGCCCGAGGATAAAGTGAAGGCGGTACAGAAGCTTGCCAAATCAGAAAAGATGGTCGCCATGGTGGGGGATGGCGTGAACGATGCTCCAGCCATGGCCAAAAGCACAGTTGGGATCGCTATGGGTGCTGCAGGATCTGATGTAGCACTGGAAACGGCCGATATCGCCCTGATGGGCGACAAGCTGGAAAGCCTTCCCTTTGCTATCGGACTCAGTCGCAAAGCTAAAGGTATCATTAAGCAGAACCTATGGATTTCCCTTGGCGTTGTTGGTGCTTTGATTCCCTTGACTATTGCAGGGATCGCCACAATCGGTCCTGCGGTGATTGCCCACGAGGGTTCAACCCTTGTTGTTGTATTCAATGCGCTAAGGCTTCTCGCTTATAATAATAGCTATAATAAGAAAACTCCAAAAGGGAAGAAAAAATAAAGCATGTTTAAAAAGGTTAAAAAATTCCTGAAGGCCCTTGGGCCGGGCATCGTTACCGGTGCGAGTGACGATGACCCATCAGGTATTGCCACCTATTCGCAGGCTGGAGCGAAATATGGCCTTGCAACACTTTGGACAGTGATCATCACATTTCCCCTGATGGCAGCAATTCAGGAGATCTGTGCTCGGATCGGGCTGATCACAACGGTCGGCCTGACCACTACGCTTAAAAACCACTATCCCAAATGGGTACTGTACCTGATGATTATATTCAGTGTTCCCGCTATTGTGCTAAACATAGGCGCTGATATCGCTGGAATGGGCGCAGTGGCACATCTTATATTTCCTGGTATCCATGCCATAATTTTCAGTGTGCTGTTTACCGGGATTCTGCTATTTTTTATCATCTACCTGCCTTATTCAACATTCGTCTCGGTGTTAAAGTATCTGTGCCTGACACTAATGCTTTATATTATCGTTCCCTTTTTTACCAAGCCCGATTGGGCAGCCGTGATGAAGGCTACCTTTATTCCAACTATCAAATGGAACAAGGAGTTTATTGGCATGTTGGTAGCGATTCTGGGAACGACCATATCACCATATCTTTTTTTCTGGCAGACTGCAATGGAAGCTGAGGATGTAAAGTCTGTAAAAAGGCAGATGATGGTCAATAAAAGACTGGTCAGTATCAATGGGGAAAAACTCACAGGCGAGGAACATAAGAAAAAAGAAAACAAACTCCTCGGACTACTCATCAGCAAGATGTCGCTGGACGTGAACCTGGGTATGTTGCTTTCCAACATGATTATGTTTTTTACCATCCTGGCTACCGGAACTGCTTTGTATAACCAGGGTATTCGTCAGATCGATACCGTGGAGCAGGCTGCCAAAGCACTTGAACCCGTTGCAGGGAAAGCATCTTACCTTCTTTTTGCCCTCGGGGTGATCGGAACAGGGTTTCTTGCAATCCCCGTACTCAGCGGAAGCTTGTCCTATATCATCTCTGAGACATTCGGATGGAAAGGCAACCTGGACAGGAAGTTCAATCAGGCAAAGCCATTCTACGCAGTTATTATTGTATCGGTAATTCTGGGCTTACTAATGAACTATATTGGAATCAGCCCCGTGGATGCACTGCTCTACACGGCTATACTTTATGGTGTGACCTCGCCGGTGATCATTGCCATATTGTTGCACATTTCCAATAACCGAAAGGTTATGGGAGAATTTACCAACGGCAGAATTTCCAATATCCTTGGCCTGGCAACATTTCTGCTGATGGCAGTATCGGCAATATTCCTGATCTACCTCCAATTTACCTCATAAATAACAGGCAGCCACAACCTTCGATAAAAACATGAAAGATAAGATTCCATTTCCGGTTCTAATTACAGGCTTAGTTTTTTTAGGTCTGATGGCTATGTTTACGTTTGCCGATACCCATATTTTAAGCTATCTTAAAAACCAAGATGAGCTTCTGCTTTTTCTGGCCAATGAAAAGCATTCTCGTTTCTGGGACCTGGTATTAAAGGAGTCAGCTAGCTTTTGGTTCTGGATACCCTTTTATTGTTTCCTCTTACTAATGCTACTCGCTTATGACCGGGTCAGATTCTTAAGAAAAGTCATTTTTATTCTTATTTATTTATTGGTTTCAATAGGAAGCCTGACGGCTTTAAATAGGATTTTTGGTCATCTGAGGCCCCTATACGACCAATCTTTCAAAACCGAACTTAAAATCAGTATCAATGGTGCGGGTGAGCTTTACGGTTGTCTTCCGATTCCTTCTATTGCAGCAGGTCTCGCGATTCTCATGGTCCTGTTCTTTGGCAGGCGCCATTTGATTCTAAATGGGGTGATTGGACTTTGGGCTTTGCTTTACATGTATAGCAGGGCCTATAATAGCTGGAACTATCCCAGCGAAATTATTTTCGGTGCAGGCTTTAGCCTCGCCCTTGGATATCTTTCCTTTTATGCCTATAACCTTTATTTAAAAAAGAGCTATGCAGGTTAATCAACTGATATCAGTTAATATACTGCTGTTTGCAGTCGTTCCGGTTATTCTGCTATTGATCGGAGGCATGATTGTTACCTGGAAAAAGCCAACAGTCGCGCTGCAGAGTACGATCCTTCACTTCGCCGCGGGAGTGGTCTTTTCTGTGGTTGCAGTGGAACTTTTGCCTGATATGATCAGGATCCATGATACCACCGCAATCATAATAGGCTTTACCCTGGGTATTTCGGCCATGCTAGTCATCAAATGGTATACCGCCAGGCTTGAACTTAAAATGGGCGGATCAAATGATGGAAAGCTTTTGCCATGGGGAATGCTAATTGCAGTAGGCATTGACCTGTTGCTGGATGGGCTTCTCCTCGGGATCGGATTGGCAGCAGGATCAAAAGAAGGAACCCTGCTTGCACTGGCGCTTGCCATGGAATGCCTTTCGCTTGGCCTTGCGGTAGGAACCAGGCTGACCAAACTTGGAAGTTCCAAAAGCAGGCTGATGCGCATCCTTTTGATTTTTGGACTCGTTTTTTTATTGGGAACCGCAGGTGGTTTTTTCATGCTGCATTTTACAGGAGAAAAAGTGTTAGAGCTCGTGCTCTCCTTTGGCAGCGCAGCCTTATTGTTTTTAGTTACTGAGGAACTGCTGGTGGAAGCCCATGAAGAAAAGGACTCCCCATTTTTCACAGCCGCCTTTTTCGCCGGATTTCTATTATTTATGGTTCTGGGACTCATCATTTAATCAATGCCAATGCAAAACGTAAAAAAAATCAGCCAACTCGATGCCCATCATAAGCTTTACATCTCGCTTGGCGTTGCCATTACTGCCCTCGGAATATGCTATGCTGTGGAACTGGAGAATTCGCTCAGGTGGATGATTGCATGGCTTAGTTATGCGCTCACGAGCATCATCCTTGTCTGGATAACGATTCGTTCCGCTCATCCCAGTCAGATCAAACACGATGCCCATGCCCAGGATTCAAGCAGAACATTTATTTTTTTATTTGCCGTTGCCGCTGCTTTCGCCAGTCTTTTTTCCATTATCATGCTGCTGCGGGAGAATTCTGATAAGACTGATCAGAGCATGTTGACGGAGATCATCGTTCCCCTGCTTTGCGTGGTCAGCTCGTGGTGGCTTGTCCATACCGTCTTTACGATGCGATATGCACATTTTTATTACTGTGACATCGACCATGAGAAGAAAGGGAAAGTAGAAAAGCCGGGCGGACTCATCTTTCCTGGCGGGCAAGATCCGGATTACATGGACTTTGTTTACTTCGCCTTCGTGGTTGGAATGACCTTTCAGGTATCCGATGTAGAAATTTCCGCCAAACGTATCCGCAGACTTGCCTGGATGCATGGGGTACTTTCTTTTGCTTTCAATACGGTCATTGTGGCCCTAACAATTAATGTGCTCTCGGGCATGGTTCAAAAATAATTTAAACAACAAAAAATATATAAAATGGCCTGGACAGAACAGAATTTTCCGATGGAAATGAAAGACCTCGACCCAAGGGTGAGAGAGAAAGCACTAGAGATTGCCAATGAACTTAAAAATACAAGAGAAGTAAGCGAACTACATATAGTGGAAGTCGCCATCGACAGGGCTCAGCAATGGTTCATGAACCTTGAGGGGTAATAATAACCGATCAAATACAATATGATTTAAAAAGTGGTCAGGAGTTCAGAAATCTTCGGGCCATTCAAAAGAATTTAATCAAATGCAGAACAAAAGAAACATAAAGGCCCGGCCCGCTGCTGCCGGGACTGGCGGAAACGCCGCAAGGAAGAAAAAGTTGAAAACCCCAAGGACTTCCATATATCGAATGGTTTTTTATTGGATAATGACACTGCTCCTTATGCTTGGCGTTTATTCGAAAGCTAGGCATTTTTTCAGGATCCACTGGAACAAAGATAAAAAGCCAATAACCCAATCAGCCTCCCCCAATCAAAAAACCGAAAAATGATAAGATCTATTTTCATCAAAAGTCGCTACAGCCTCCTGCATTATTTTATGCTAAGTTTTCTTGTCGTCTCCAGTTTCTTCAGGATCATTTTAATCGCGATGTCCTTCAGCAAGGGAGGGCTCAAAACCATAGACATATTTACTGCACTTGCAAAGGGCGTGGTTTTCGACCTGGGGGTGAGTATCTATTTTTGCTTATTTTATGCCGTTTATCTGCTTTGCCTTCCCCAAAAATGGAACGGGTCAGCTTTTGACCGCACCTTTACCAGGATATTATTGTTTCTAATGGTACTGATATCGGTATTCTCTTTCTTTGCTGAATTTACCTTCTGGCTGGAATTTGAAAGCCGCTTCAATTTCATAGCAGTAGATTATTTGATCTACACTTACGAGGTACTGCACAACATCAATGAGTCTTACCCACTCCCGCTTTTAATTGCAGGCGTTGTACTCATTTCCCTGCTATGGAACTATCTCATGCGTGCAGCCTTCAGGATCAGTTTCCGTTCAGTTACCCCTGTTCTCCACAGGTTTTTATTTACCCTACTGATTGTTTTGATGGCAATATTTTATGGCCAGAAGGTGGACAATTCCTGGGCCGAGCGTAGCAGTAACCGATATGTAAGCGAAATTTCCAAAGCGGGGATATATTCATTCATTGCAGCGTTCCGCTCAAATGAGCTGAACTATGACCAGTTTTATCCCATGACATCAGAGATGGTCGCATTTAATACCACAAGAAAAGAGCTGTCATCTCCATTGGCAAGATTTATGCCAGGGGAAGGTTCGATTCGCCGAATCGTTTCCAATGGCAATGGCCAAAGCAGATCGAACGTGATCATGGTGGTAATGGAAAGTTTTAGTGCGGATTATATGGGAACCTTTGGTAATGCACAGGGACTTACGCCAACACTTGATACCCTCGCAAAACAAAGCGTTTTATTTAAGCGGATGTATGCCACTGGCACACGAACGGTACGCGGTATGGAAGCGCTTTCCCTAGCCCTTCCGCCAACCCCTGGAAACAGCATTGTCAGAAGAGAAAATAATGCAAATCTAACCACCATTGGAAGTATATTTTCTAAACGCGGGTATTCAACTTCTTTTTTTTATGGTGGGGATGGCTACTTCGACAATATGAATCAGTTCTTTGGTAACAATGGATACGAGATAACCGATAGGGGCCGAAAACTAACAGTGGGAGATACCTATAAGGTAAAACGAACGATCCTAAAGGATGATCAGGTTGCCTTTGAAAATGCCTGGGGCATTTCTGACGGGGACCTGCTTTCTGCAGTGATCCGTGATGCGGACAAACGTTTCCAGACAAAAAAGCCGTTCTACGATTTTGTGATGACCACATCCAACCATCGTCCTTTTACCTATCCCGGAGGAAAAATTGATATCGCCCCGGGAACGGGGAGGGAGGGGGCCGTGAAGTACACTGACTTTGCCATCGGTGAATTTTTAGAAAAAGCCCGGAAAAAACCTTGGTTCGACAATACGATATTTATATTCATTGCTGATCACTGCGCTGAAAGTGCAGGGAAAAATGAAATCGATATCTCCCGGTACCATATTCCCGCTATGATCTATAATCTTAAAGGACAGGTCCCTTTGACAATTTCAACCCTCTGTTCTCAGATCGACCTCTACCCAACCTTGTTTGGATTGCTCAAATGGGATTTCCAGGGCAATAACTACGGAATGGATGTACGCTCAGTAGCCTATCGCCCAAGGATCATGCTGGGGACCTATCAAAAACTTGGCTATCTCCGCAATGACACGCTTGTGGTACTCAGCCCACGAAAAGCCCCCCAGAGTTATAGGTACGATTTCACTACAAACGTACAAACGCCCGTAAAGACGCCAAAAAAGATAAGTCTGGAAGCCATCTCGCTATACCAGAGCGCCTATCATCTTTTTAAAAATGGTGGATTAAAACAATAACAATCATATGAACAACTATTTTTTATTGCTAATTGGTTTGTTTTTAGGGCTACTGGCGCTCTTAATAGGAAACTATTTTTTCAAGTTAAGAAGGAAAAATGTATTTGATCTGCTTTTGGAGGAGACCGAGGCTTACGTTAGTCAACTCTTTCAACAGCACTGGCATACCGATCTGGTATACCATGACCTCGAACACACAAAGCTTGTAGTTAGCCGAACACGCGAAATTGCTTCGAACTACCGCCTGGACAAGCTCCGTGAGTTTGTACTCTTCGCCGCAGCTTGGTTTCACGACACCGGGCAGCTTTTGGGCAGCCCCGCTGGTCATGAAGAGAGAAGCGTGATTTTAATGCAAGAGTTTATGCTCGATAGAGGAATTGAACTAGATGTTATTTTCGATATAGCGGCTTGCATTCGGGCAACTACAATACCTCATGATCCCAGGAATACGATCCAGGAGATCATCTGTGATGCGGACACCTATAACCTTGGAAACGAGGAATTCCTGATAACTGATGAGAAGGTGGCAAGAGAGGTCAATAAAAGAAGCGGAATGGATTTGACAGAATGGGATAATAAAACACTCAACTTCTTAACTGCACATCGTTTTTTTACTCCATACTGCAGGTCTTTACTGGCAACAGGAAAACAAGCAAATATTGAAACGGTCAAAGCGCGGATAAAGAAAAAACAACACTAAAAAATGGAAATGGAAAACGAATGGGATATAATCCTAAGGCTTCTTGTAGCTTTCATTCTTGGATGCATCATCGGTCTTGACCGTGAAAAACATGGCAGGAGTGCCGGAATACGTACTTATGCCGCGGTGTGTCTCGGCGCCGCACTCTTCACCGCCATTGGCGAGCATATGGGGGACACAGCGGCAGCCTCTAGAATCATTGCCAACGTTCTGGTGGGCATTGGTTTTTTGGGTGCAGGAATCATTTACAAGAATGATCAAACCAACACTTCACAAGGCCTCACTACCGCAGCTACCCTGTGGTGTACCGCGGGAATCGGTGTGGCCGTAGGACTTAACATGTTCCTCATCGCAGTAGCTGCTGCCCTGGGAATCTATTTCCTGCTGAGTCTTCATCACCAGAAATGGTACGTAAAATGGAAAAAGAAATTTAAACATGAGAATGACTCGCATACCGCTGATGATTAAAATATATATAAGATGAGTTTTTTTAGAATATTATTTTGGTTGCTGTTCACATTCCTGCATCCCTTTGCATCCTTTTCACAAAAACCAGGGGATACGTTGCTGATGAAAAAACAGACCCTTGCGGACGGCAAAACAGAACACGGCGACTTTAAGATTCGGATGTCACCAATAGTGGGAGCTGCAGCCTCAGCAAGTATAGTTTACGGATTTGTAAAGCTGGGAAGCCACGAACTCACAGACCTTGATATTGCCGCCAGGCAGGAGTTTGCACTTGAGCATCCGCACAATAAGTTTAGGATAGATGACTATCTGCAGTTCGCCCCCGGGGTATTGGCGCTAGGCCTGAGCACGGCTGGCATACAAGGAAGAAATAAAACCATTGACCAGGCCGGGGTCTATCTGCTGAGCAATATCATACTTACCGCCACCTGCCAATCCCTTAAAAGGATCACCCAGGTGACCAGGCCGGACGGATCCAGCAACGCATTTCCTTCAGGGCATACCGCAGAGGCATTCGCATCGGCAGAACTGCTCAGTCAGGAATATAAGGAAAGATCAGTTATTTACCCCATTTCAGGCTATGCTGCCGCAGTGGCAACCGCATATTACCGGATGTATAATAATAAGCACTGGCTCAGTGATGTTGTAGCAGGAGCAGGGATAGGTTTTCTTTCCACGCGGGCATCTTACTGGCTATATCCAAAGATTAAAAAAATCTTTACACGAAAGGAAATCGGGCGTTCAGTAGTAATGCCTAGCTACAGTCACGGAGCAATTGGAGCCGGTATGTTCAGTTACTTTTAAAAACAGTGCGGTTAGAATATAATTTCGTTACCGCTGCAATTTCAAAATAGGTTGCACCGCTGCGCGTAAAGTCAAACGTAGAATCGCAATAATGCACAGGATGCTGAAAACATCAAGCAATAAACAAAATAAATTAAAAGTAGGACATCTTCTTATAGTACTTGTTAGGCTATAAAGTTACCAAAAAAAGGTGATAAGCACAGGAGATTTCCAGTAAAAATAGATTAAGGAATTCATGAGAAAAAATAAAAAGAACCCATATACCCAAGCAGTCCCTCCCCATGTCTCTGGCCGAAGAAAAATGCTACTCAGGGTGTTGATTATAGCGGCAGTGACACTCTTTACAATACTTTTATGGTTCATGGCCTTGATATCCCCTAAAGGACATGGGCATAAGGGTCGTATTGAAAGTAAGTCAGTTCCAGGTTCAAATCGATCGCGGTTGAAAGCAATGTAAATAAATTCATTATGAACTTCCGCCTGGTCTACACCGTTCTTTTACTTGCATTCAGTTTCCTGCTGGATCAGTGCCTCGTGCTCGAGAATCCACACAATAAAATTTCACAGTATAATCAGCATGCTAAACACGGTGCCGGGGAGTTTGAAACTGTCCTGCATGCCATCATTTTATCTTCAAGCCATCAGGAAGTTAATCAGGAAAAAGATAAATTTAGTTTCGACACTTTCAGAACACTCAACCATCCGTATTTTTTTCTGACCTCCCACCTGTTGCAGGCGAAACCGGTTCTCCAAAATTCCTCAATACGTCCTTATTTTCTTAAATCTCCCTGTTTTCGAGGACCACCGAAATCCGTTTATAATACTTTGGCCAGCCTCTCTGACTTGCAAAGCATGTCTTAAGGAGAACTTTCAAACCCCTTGCCGCGGCGTTACTGGCCAATATTACTTTTTACATAACTGTTTACCCGAACAGCAGGCCTAATGTTGCCTGCCGTCTAAATCTTTTTTACATGTCATGCGAAAAAACCTAACTGCCGGCCTATCTCCAGCTGTTTTTTATATGCTATGTGCTATCCTGGTCATTCGTGTTATTGCTGTGTTTTCAATGGGACCAATGCCGCAGGATGCGTATTACTTTTTTTATGCCAGCCACCCCAGTCTTTCCTATTTTGACCACCCTCCGGCCATTTCCTGGTTAATCAGGATTTTTACAGAAATTTTTGGCAAAAATCCAACTGCCATTAAGCTCGGGGATTCGGTACTCACCGTTCTTACCTCCATTGCCGTTTTCAATCTGTCACTTCGGTTCTATCCTTCAGGTCAGTCAAAAAAAGTAATTGTGCTATTTTTATCCACCTTAATGGTAAGCATCCTTTCCTTGATTTCCACCCCGGATACCCCGCTGCTTTTCTTCTGGGCACTTGCCCTTTGCAAAATCCATGATGCAGTGTTCAGAAAAAGAAAAATAGACTGGATTTATGCCGGTATACTTATGGGACTCGCTTTTGATAGCAAATATACAGCCGTCTTCCTTCCTGCAGGAATGTTCATTTTCTTATTGTTTTCCTCCTCAAACAGGAAACAACTTCTGACCATATGGCCCTGGCTATCAGTGTTGCTGATGATAATGGTTTCTTCACCGGTGATTATATGGAACTGGAATAACAACTTTGCATCTTTCGCTTTTCAGGGTACAAAACGCATGAATTCTGTTTCTGAACTTCAGTTTAGCCCAAGGTTTATCTTTGGTCTCTTTGGCCATCAACTCGCGCTGCTTATCCCTGTCGCTTTTGCCTTTTTGTTTCGCGCTACTTATCTGATGTTCAGCCTGAAAGAAAAAGGTAGATTCAAGCTTTCTGCAGGGCAGATCTTTTTGCTCGCTTTCTTTCTGCCCATTTTCATGATTTTTCTCTCGCTCTCGCCTTTTTACTGGGTAAAGATTAACTGGATGATGCCGGCTTATATCACAGGCATTATTCTGGTAGGTGGGATAATCCCGGACCGTTGGATAAAGATTCAGCTTATCATTTCACTGATTATCCATGCAGGGCTTTTCGTGGAGATAGTATTCTATCCCGTACCGGTTCGTTCAGATGATACATGGGTAGGATGGGAAGAACTCCATAGGAAATCACAAATCCTTAAAACACAATATAAAGCCGACTTCATCTTTTCTGCTGACAGTTATAAAACATCAGCTGAACTCAATCTCTTAAGCCGGGAATTTATATATGGGCAAAACGTGATCGGCGAGCACGCACTACATTTCAGCTACATTGGAACGGATCTTTCCAAGCTAAAAGGTAAAAACGCAATATTTCTGGATTCAGAGCCATCGTTTAAAAACCTGGCAAGGAAAGCTGGAGATCCACCTGCAATAAATGGCCATTTTACAAGTGTCAGGCAGCTCCGGCCAATTGTAATTTTCAGAAACGGAAGACCGGTAAGAAAATTTCTGGTCTATTTCTGCCAGAATTATATCCCTTGAAGAGTCGGCTAGATCAAATGCCAAACACCAATTAAAATTCTTTTTGCAAAACGAAACAACCATAAAATGAATTTGCAAAGTGAAAGCGGAAACTATATATTTATTTGGATAATAACAAAATATCAATCACTGCACAACGTGCATTTCATGCTAAATAGACAAAATAAGAACATGCTTATAAATAAAAAAATATCAGTGCTATACTTCATTAGGTTAATAAAATGGGATATCATAACAATTGGAATATATGCCATAGTTGCTGGAACGCTCGATCATTATGGTTTCTTCGAACAAATTAAAATCCCTTTGGCGCTTTCTGCCTTTGTGGGTACGACCCTTTCGCTCTTGCTTGCTTTCAGGACCTCGCAGTCTTATGAACGCTGGTGGGAAGCAAGAGTGGTTTGGGGCGCAATAGTGAACGATAGCAGGACACTGATAAGGCAATTGACCCTATTCCTTCCAAAACACAAGGATAGAGCTGATTTACTTGAATCATTTGCGACTCGTTCAGGTGATTTGGTGTTTTGCGCTCTCAGAGTCGCTGAGGAAGACTGCTCCTTCTACAAAAGTGAAGAATTATTTTATCAAGCATAATCTCAACAGTGAAAACCAAGCAAATTTATTACTCATCCGCCACAGCTCAGCGCTGGCCTCGGCCAGTGAACGTGGTCAGATGGATCCCAACAAAGTTGTACAAATCGATTCCACCATTGCCCGCCTGTGCGATTCAATGGGAAAATGCGAACGAATTAAAAACACGATCTTTCCACGCTCATATAGTGTACTCATTCATTTTCTGATCTATGTCCTAATGACTATTATGCCTTTTGGACTGGAAGATGAAACACCAGTTGTAGAAATAATGTTGATATTTCTTGTTCCGATTCTCTTTATTATGATCGAAAAAACAGCAATCATTATGCAGGATCCATTCGAAAATGTTCCCACCGATACGCCGATGACAGCAATCTGCATGACCATAGAGCGGAATCTGATGGAGATGATAGAACACCCACCGATGGCGCAGCCAAAAGCTGATAACACATACTTTATTATGTAATGGCAATATCAGGAATTTTCTACAGATATTAGATGGTATATTTTATTGGATACAAAACTGCCAAGGCCCCTATTCAGACAGGGATACTGATAATAGATGAGGTTGATCTTTACAAACCTATTACTTTGATAGTTAATAAGTGGAAAGGAATATCGGCTCGCACATTCCTTTCCAAACTGCCATAATTAACTTTTTTTTGTGTTCTTATGTTCATCATCGTTATGGTGTTCAGCCTCAGAATGGTGTTCTTTCTCTTTGTGATGTTCCATTTCATCCGCATGCTCAGGCCCTTCATGATGCTCTTTGTGGGGGTGATGCTCCTGATGTTCATGGTGTTCCGGATGCTTTTGACTCTCTTTTTTTGAATTTTCTGTGTTCATGACTTTAAATTTTAGTGATTAAAAATTATTTACCAGAGCGCTTGATTTTAGAGGTGTTTTTGAGAAAAAAAGTGTCAGCAAATGCTTTCATCACCCTATCTAACTGGATGG
The DNA here is from genome assembly GCF_979253075.1 of Pedobacter sp. AC464. Taxonomy (NCBI): domain Bacteria; kingdom Pseudomonadati; phylum Bacteroidota; class Sphingobacteriia; order Sphingobacteriales; family Sphingobacteriaceae; genus Pedobacter; species Pedobacter sp. AC464. Next base: position 413,537 of record NZ_CEEDBV010000002.1, on the reverse strand, counting down.
TAGGAAAGTGATGGCTTTTTGTTGATAAGTTTATTGCGTTGAGCTTACGTATACCTTTATTTATTGGTAATTCTAACCTCCATCGGCCAGCCACGAAGACTTTGTTTGTTGGATGACCGTCATCATCGAATAAAGAAAACCCTTTCCAGCTTTTTAATTTTTGAATTGTGTTTGCCAGTAGTACATCAGAGGCCGAAAGCCCGGTTTCCAGGGCTATAGCCAAATTAATATAATCCCTGTAGCAAAATCGTATAGTATGAAGGTATAGGGCAGCCGGAATAACAGTTTCCACATTTTTCATTATAAACTGATGTTTTGTTATTATAAAAACAACAGTGAAGCGAATTAGTTTAAAAAATGTTGATGTATTTTCGTGCGAATGGGAAGACTGCTGCTGACCCTTGGTACTTAATCTATAACCAAAATAGTGCAACGAAAAAGTGTGTCTTCCAATCTGTGAGGCATTGTTACTCACCTTTTATCATGACTTATATAGGAGCGCCGGCAGCTATTTATGTATGGTGAGCGTCAAGTTTGATAATATCGGTATAGCTGTAAAGACTTTCTGTTAATATTGATTATTATTCTCCGGCCTTTTATTTTATTTTTGTGTGAATGTTTCTTTTATCAGTATTTTGAAACCTATGTTCGAAAGTTATTTTGATTTTTGTCTGGTTACACTAAAGTTATTCCGGGCAGGGTAAAAGATAGAAGTAAAATAAAAAACTCCGATAAAATAGATCGCCACAGACTTACATTTTCAATTCCTGGAATGAAGTAAGCCATTGTAGGCCAAAGACGCTGTTTGACAATACCTTTGCCGTACGCTTCTCAGCACCAAGGCTGCGAATCGGATAGGTTGAAACTGAAGATAGACAATGCACAGCACCTTGTTATCAGAGTAATATTTGGCATGATACATGGAGAGGTTTATCACTGAAAAAGTACAATAAAAAATCATATTATGAAGGACTGTTGCGAAAACGATGATATTAAGGCAGAAGCACCGAAAAATAATATTCGGCAAACTGCTCCAGCTTATAAGGCGGAAGCCGGAGAGCTTCATATTAACAAAGATAGCGTTGCGGATCATGATCGCAAAACGGGTGCCGGTGATAAGCCACAATGGCAACAGCATCTTGGACTGCTATCGGGCCTGGCGATATTAATATGCGTTCTGGTGATGGACTATGGATTTAATATTAAACTTTCTAGATGGGTTTCATTAGCCGTCAACAGTATCGCCTATCTTCTCGCTGGATGGGGAGTACTTGTTTTAGCTTTTAGAAAAGCGATAAGGGGGGATATCTTCAATGAGTTTGTGCTGATGAGTGTGGCAACGTTAGGCGCATTCTTTATAGGGGAATATTCCGAAGGTGTTGCTGTAATGGTCTTTTACTCAATTGGTGAATGGTTCCAGGATGCAGCAGTGGACCGTGCGAAAGCAAGCATAAAAGCCTTGCTGGACATAAGGCCCGATAAGGTTACCGTAATCAGAGATGGGAAAGCTGAGCTCGCTGGCTCTGCTGATGTAGAGCTCGGAGATACCATACAGGTGAAAGCTGGTGAAAAAGTTGGATTGGACGGCGAGCTACTCTCAGAAAAAGGATCCTTTAATACCGCTGCATTAACTGGAGAGAGTCGTCCTGACAGTAAATATAAAGGTGAAACTGTGCTGGCAGGAATGATCAATATAAACACCGTCTCAGAGATCAAGGTAACTGCACTGTTCAGGGACAGTAAGCTTAGCAGGATTCTGGAAATGGTACAGGATGCATCCTCAAGAAAGTCGCAGACGCAGCTTTTTATTTCAAAATTTGCAAAGATATATACGCCCATAGTTTTCTTTTTGGCCTTAGCGCTAGCGCTGGTTCCGTATCTGGTAGTGGAAAATTATGTCTTTAATGACTGGCTTTATCGCGCGCTGGTATTTCTGGTGATCAGCTGCCCATGCGCACTTGTCGTATCTATTCCTTTAGGATATTTTGGCGGGATTGGCCTGGCATCGAAAAATGGGATTCTATTCAAGGGAGGTAACTTTTTGGACGTAATGACCAAGATAGATACCATAGTAATGGATAAGACGGGAACATTGACCAAAGGGGTTTTCAAAGTTCAAAAAATAGTGCCCTCAGGGCTTCCCGAAAAAGATTTAATCAGACTGGCAGCAATTCTGGAAAAGAATTCAACCCATCCCGTTGGACAGGCAATTATTGAATATGCAGGAAAGGACGCAAGCGAGGGCACCGCAACTTCAATTGAAGAAATATCCGGACACGGACTTAAAGGAGTAGTAGATGAAAAGCATGTGCTCGCAGGGAACCTTAAGCTACTGAAAAAATATAAGGTGGATTTTCCAAAGGATGTTGAGGAGATCTTAGATACCATTGTTGTGATCGCGGTGGATGAAAAATATGCCGGTTATATTACTATAGCAGATGAAATAAAAGAAGATGCGGGAGAAGGTGTTAAGCAGATGCAGGCCTTAAATATAAGGACTGTTATGTTGTCCGGCGACAAACAAGCTGTAGTAGATCAGGTTGCAAACAGACTTAATATTGACTATGCTTTTGGCGATCTTTTGCCTGAAGGAAAAGTAGAAAAGGTGGAGGCTTTGATAAAGGAGGGACGCCATATTGCTTTTGTGGGCGACGGGGTAAATGATGCCCCTGTAATAGCCCTGGCCGATGCGGGTATTGCCATGGGTGGGCTTGGAAGTGATGCAGCCATTGAAACGGCTGATATCGTAATACAAAATGACCAAATAACAAAGATTGTTTTAGCTTTGAAGATAGGCAAGCTGACCCGTAACATCGTCTGGCAGAACATTATTTTGGCAATGGCAGTGAAGATCGCCGTGCTCTCTCTTGGGGCCTTCGGTGTTGCGAATCTCTGGGAGGCTGTAATTGCAGATGTGGGTGTAGCTTTCTTAGCTATTCTCAATGCAGTAAGAATACAGCGTAAAGAGATTGGGCAGTAAAAACCTGTAACGCATACGATGTAGAGCAGCTCATGCGGCACTTATTATCATGCAGAGTCCTATTGTGAATCCAAACAGAGCATCGATAACATTATTTTGGCGCCTGATTGAGAGTACTGCCAATGCATACCAAACAGTACGCCACTGATTTTACAGTCCAAAAAATTTGCGTCGATCTAAAAGTTTCCCAAAGTGCGGATCAAAGGAAACAAATTGCCAGGTCAGTCGCCTCCAGAAATGGAATCCGTAGATAGGTTTCTTTGGGACCTTCTAACAAATGGTGGGCAGGGTCAAGAAATATAGCTCTAATTGGAGCATTCCCAATACTCAAATTACTTTATTGCATCCTCATTGGCATCCATTTATTCGTTTAGGTTAAAAATTCCTAGGAAGATAAGAAAAGTTCGCAGTCGGTTTGTTAGCCTGTCTCTAGGTACACGGCAGCGGCTGCACCCGCTATTGGCGCAGGATGGTTTTTCAATTTTGCTACTCATCCACGAAATTGTGTTTTTGGGACACAAACCGTCCATTCCCTGGGGTTTGTTGATAAATGCTGCCTGCTGTGGCCTCTCAGATATACATCGGGAAATCCTCTTTAGATTCCGGCTAAAATAGATGACAGAATTAAAAATAGGTTGATACACCTAACTGGAATGCTCCGGTTCTGGCAGCCGGGTTTCCAAGAATATCCTTCTGCCACTGTTTTCGGTAGGAAAACCTCAGTACAGTCTGTTGCCTCGGCCTGAAACTGATGCCGGGCATTACGCTGAAAAGCTCATCACCAATATTCCCACCGGTCTCCCTGAACTTCCCCACATTCCAGTCCACATACTCTACCCTGCAGGCTAAACTTACAACAGAATGCTGCCAGCCCAGGATCGTTTTTTTGATCACAGGTTGAACAATATCGATATATCCGCCCATCTGACGGCTCCCGAACTGCTGGGAATAGGTGTCGGGAACATCTACCCTGATCCATGCCCACTCAGCTGTGATAAAGGTCTTAAGCTTTGGCAGTGTGGTATTAAAGTCTATGGCAAAAACATTTAGCCTGCGTTTATCATCGATCACGATTCCGTCCGACTGCCATTTATTGTAAACCCCTCCCATATAGGATACGCCGAGTTCGCCTATATTGTTCCTGCGTACCGCAACTTTTCCAGTTAGAAGTGGCTGCCCGCTTGCAATTTCTTCAAACCTTTCCGGATTTCTTTTTGAAGCAGCCAGGGAGGTTCTGTTTTCAGGGTTTGCAATAATGGAATCGTCAAAGCTGCTTGTGGCATATAACTCGTAGCCCAGCATCCAGTCACCACTATAGTTCTTGCCATAAATCCCGAATCCTGCACTGCTCCAGGTTGCAGGCAGCATCTGTGTCATGGCGATCGGACGGTCGGTGAATTCCCATTTTGGACCGTCATGGTTCTGGTTGAATGCACCAATGGGATTCAATATCATTCCACCCCTTAAATTAAGCAAGGGGTGCAGTTCCAGATCCAGCGCAGCAAATTCAACCGCTATTTCTTTTTCAGCAGGTTCAAATTCGATCTCGGAAAGGAACTTGATGCGCTTGGAAATGGTTGAGGCTACAAATAGCGTCATCCTTCTGAACTGGAACTGCTGTCCTTCAGAGATCCCGTCTGTACCCTGATACTGCCAGTTGGCTTCCATGTATCCGCCCACCGACACCGGAAGTTTTCCCACGGCAATAAAAGGCCGTTCATAAACTGCATCCATATTGAGCGAGTTTTTTGCGGTATCACCGGGTTTGGCCCTTAAAAGTTTCGGGTCGATCTGGGCAAAAGCCATCTGACCGATACCAATAGATATAATTAGCGTAAAGAGTTTTTTCATACTGCCTTCAGTGAAATTTTGATCCTGGTTTTTTCTATGGTGATGGGGAAGGTTCTTAAGTTTGCTTCTGCCGGACCATTGGTCATTCTGCCCTTATTGTCAAATTCACTTCCATGGGCCGGACATTGAAGCCTGTCTCCGAAAGCCTGGAGCTCGGTTCCCTGGTGGGTGCACTGCATCCACAGTGCAGAATAATTCAGTTCATCATGCCGGTAGATACAGATGGGATATCGGAGCAGGTCATTGCTGACTACAATGTATCTTTTGAACTGGACATTTTTTCCCTGTCTGAGCTCAAAGTCCTTCATTTCTACAACCAGGTTATCCCCTGCAATCTCGCCCGTCGCCGGTACCAGGCTGCTGCATCCACTGGTCAACGTGGTGATCCCAAGGCCTCCAAGGCAGGCCATTCCACAGCCTTTTATAAAATCTTTTCTTTTCATTTCTATAGTGATTCTAAAAATCTCAGCATGGCATTTTTTTCTGCCCCAGACAGCTGGTTGAACCTGTTGCGGCTTGCAGATGCCTCTCCTCCATGAAGGGTTACCGCCTCTTCGATACTTTTTGCCCTTCCGTCATGCAGCAGATGATAAGATCCCCCCTGTGAATTCATCGAAAGTCCCAGTCCCCATAGGGGCGGGGTTCTCCATTCGGAGGTCTTAGCTGATCCTTCCGTATAACCATCGTCCAGCCCAGGTCCCATATCGTGAAGCAACAGGTCGGTATAGGGGTGAAATTCTTTGTTAGATAGAGCAGTCACTGGGGAAAAACCTGTTTTTAGGGTAGGCTTGTGACAGCCTGAACAGTTGATCTTTTCGAACAGTTTCCTGCCGGTTTCAACTTCCGCATTCCCCGCATCGCGCTGTATGGGCGCTTTTAGAGTCTGTAGATAAAACACCACGTTATTCACTGTAAGCATGGAAATTTCAGGATCAATCACCATCCGCGTATAGGCATCCACAGGATCAAAGCTTGAAGTGATCCCGATATCCTGGTTGTAGGCATTCACGGTCTGGTGGAGCAGGTTATATGCTGCCGCCTTTTTCCCAAAACGATGGATATATTTTCCCTTCAGTGCAATAGCATTGTTGAGGGCCTGAACATATGAGGGAAGCACTGCGTAATTCGGGATACCAGAAATGCCGTCATTATCCAGATCCTGGGGGTCAGCCATAGCTAGTATATCTGCATCAGCTACCAGTTCGAGAAAGCCAAGGCCGGTATTGGCAGGCGGTGTAAATTTTGAAAAGGTGGCCCCTGCTGGGATTTGCTCAGGTTTGTATCCGGGAATAGCCCTGTTCTGCAGTTGTGGGCCTCCCTGGTCCAAAAAATTATTGCCTGTTTCATCGGTCTGCCCGAAACGGACCAACGTAGTAAAAGGATGGCCTTTGCCGTCACCCGCATGGCAGCTTCCACAGCTGGTTGCAACAAAGCCAGGACCAAGGCCATTCGCAGGAGTAAATATCTCATTGTTAAAGGCCGCATCTCCCAAAGCGAAACGTCTGAGCTGGTCATAGCTGAGTCCTTCTACCGGGCCATCAAGAATTTCATCCTCTTTTGGAGAAGAAGAGATTATCTTCTCACAGGACACCATTATAGCAACCAGGCTCATAAGTGAAAGCAGGACAATGGGTAATCTTTTCTGCATGTTATCTGATTTTTGTAAATCTAATAATAAAAACAGAAAAGACTAAAAATAAATTTAGGTTTATCTAAAATATATTTTAGGGCTGCCGTTTTTTTTTGTTTCGTTCTGTCACTGTCTCACGCTTAAGTGTTTAGGCGATGATCATTTCAACCGAACCAGATTAAAGAACATTATATCTTCGCAGTACTTTTACGCCTGGTGCAGAATGCTTCGAATCGTTTCGTTTTGGAAATTAGAAACCGATTTCCATCTGACCGTGTTGGGTGAAAGCGCTATACGAGAAAGGCATTTCTAAAAGATAAAATAGTATTTGTAATTGAAAGCGAAAACGAGGGCTTTTTATTTAATCTGGGAGAAAGGTAACTGGTGCAAAACGGAAAAAAGTTCCAGTCATTTTCTTGTGAACAATTCACGATAGCCGCCATACCGTGGGGATTATCATTTTTCAGAAAAATAGTAATTGAACTAAATGAAACTAGCGTTCACTAAGGCAAGATGTGCAATGAGTTTAGAAATAGACACGGGGACTGAACGGTGTCCATATCCCCGATATCTAAATTAACGCTCTCAAGGCTAAGATAGCATTCCATTATATGGAATCAAAATCCTCATCACCAATGTTAGCTCACTTTTTAATTGGTCGACTTTGAAACCTTATCAAAAAGGTGAGACTTACAAACTTTAGAAGCAGGCTTCTTAAAAGTTTCCTTAACTAAAGACTTCTGGTTGAAGATTGGCATGTAACATCAATATTTTCTCGGCAGGTGGGGGTATTGGAATAGCTATTTTTATCAGAAGTGGTAATAATTTATCCTGATTTTAGTAAAAAGGTTAGACGCAGAGACCGCAGGCGATAATTGTATTTCCCTAACTGCAGAGAACACCAATACTTTTGACGAAAATATTCTGAGAGAAGCTTTGCGCTAGCCAAAATATATTCTTGAGCCAATAAAAGCTTTCTTTTCAACTCTATAATTTTATTTTTGTATATTGAGAAAAGCTTTCCGAGGAAATATAGTGGTAGGAAAATAATGTTATGAGTGCAAATAAAATAACTCTCGCCTATGCGGAAGATGAGCGCTGGTTTCGGGAACCAATGGTAGAAATGTTGGTCGAAAGTGGCTTTGATGTCATTGGCGCTTTTAGTGATGGCAGAGAGCTTCTTACTTTCTCAGAAAATTGCTCGACTTTGCCTGATTTGTTTTTAACGGACCTGCGCATGCCCAAATTGAATGGTCTTGAGTTGACAAAAGAAATTTTGAAGAAATGGCCCCACGCGAAAGTGATTGTAATAACTTCAGAGATAGAAAACTTTTACATAGAGGAGGCAAAGAAGGCTGGCGCTGTATGCTTTTTACATAAAATTATCGACTACAAGAATATCAAATACGCCCTCTTGGCGGTTCACCAAACTGGAGCGACGACCTTCGGGAAACTGAATTTGTAATACCTGGCCCGATTTCCTTTAGGCAGAGGGTAAACACATACATTACAGAAATAAACTATTACATTGCCCTTAGATTGTAGGTTGATTTCAAATCATCTAAACTATTGCACAAAATTTGGACTGAAAATTCCGCCCTTTCCCTAGAGTAAATCCATGGAAGTTCGACCTTTTTTGAGCTTTGTGAACTGATAGTTAATTTTAAAAAAATATTGAAAAATAAGGTCGAAGGACAGTATCTGAGAAAAGAAGAATTTAAAAAATAATGCTAGATAGTTTGCGGGAGTGTTTTCTCGAAGAGGATAGCAGAAATCAATAAAAAATTAGGTTTCCAATTTATAAATTGGCAACTTGATAACGCAATTAATTTACAGAATAAACAACTGAGATCGAAATCCAATATAGAATGACGTCAAAATTGGTCGACGCCTGTTGAAATCAATTTAGACTAAAAGGTAAAAAAATGTAGATCGATGGACGACAATCCGCTTCATCATTTCACTCAGTGTAACTTAGGCTATATTTTCAGGCTCAAACAATCGATAACTCTTCAGGATTTCCTGGATTTCTGCAGGCATTAACTTCCTATGTGGTGGTATGGCATCAAGAGTATCCCTGATGTAGTTGTGAAAATTCAAATAGCTCTGTAACACATTTGATCTGAGCTCTTCAAAGCTCATTCCATCAGTAATTTTAAGCAACTGTCGTCTCTTTTTCTGGTACGCTAAAATCAAGTCTTCAAGTGAAATTCTATTAGAGCTAATATATTCCGATAGCAGGATAAGATCATCAACGGTCAGAATGACAAGGTTATGTATGGTGAAACCAGTAATGCCTGTGTGAGTCATTTCTTCAATTAAAAGCGTCTTTTCTTCCTCGAACCAGCCTTGCAGCAAAGATTCAATACCTGGAACGGAAAGATTCATATCATAGACGATAAGTACTGGGAAAAGCTTTAAGTTTCGCACATTATAATTAGTGTCAAACGGATATTCTTTTTTCAAACTAAATCTTAAACGGGTAATGAGCTGCTTGACAGCCTTCTCATGATGACCATCAGAATGGTATTTCGATCGGATATCATCGGCAATCGTCTTTACATTGAAAGATTGTTTAGATACACCGGCAATAAAACTGTCTTTGACTTCAAAAATAAATACCTTATTTCCGTTTCGGAGGTAATAGTCAGGTTCAGTATCACCCATAAATTCTTTCATCTCTGTGCCGGAAAACCGCTTATAACTTTTATTGCCATAAGCTTTTTTCATCAGTTGATAAACCAAAAAACCTTCCGAAAAATCGGAAGTATATTCTTTTCTGAACTTGCCCTGAGAGATGTTAAGTTCTGGGTGGGTTGCCAGAATCGCTTTACAGTCCCAATAAACTGAACTATAAATCTTGTTGATGATCATAGCCCGGTTTAAAAATAAATACTCATTGTTATCGACCTGGTAAAGTGGTTTATTCCGGATCTCCAAAAAATCATTTCCAACAATATTTTCTTCTGATGCGCCAATAGGTGCAAAATGACTGAAAAGATTTAAAAAATCCTGATCCTGCCGCGTTCTGCCATCGAAGGCAACCACATCGGTGAAACATAAGCTCGCTAGTCCCATGATATGCCCTGCATAACCTACAAAAGAGGTTACGTTTTTCGAATCTAGATATAAATTATACAATACAGGGTTATAGCCTTCCATAAACTGAAAGCAATAATAAGCCTTAATCAGCTGACAGAGCATATCTACCTTATCGGTATACGCAAAATCAAAGTAACTGATTATTGTAGCCGTGGCCATCCAATTTGCCTTTTCGAGGCCTGTGATATTTTCTGGAAGGGTTGCAGTAATGTTTTCCTGCATCAGGGTGTAATCCGCATTTATTCTCAAATATGCTTTAAAAAAATCCCAGTGCGCCTGGTTCTGGTCAATCTCTACACCCGCAGCAAGTTCCTCAAGTTCCAATGCAAGTAGGTTAAGGCGAAGATTAGCGTAGGCATTAACCATATGCAATTTAGTTTTATCTGCTATTTGTTGTCGATAGCCATAAAATATCTCCTTCATTGCCCGATCGCCCATTTCATTTGGTACACCAAACCACATGGCCATCTGTCGAGGTATCTCTTCGACTTTTTGTTGGATCATGGAATTTACAAAAGCTACCATTTTCAGTACCATTTTTTTGCCATAAGGATTCAAAAGGTTGCGCGGATTGATTTCTTCTCCAGGAAAGATATGAGATGCTGTGATTAACAGCGACATATTAAGGCTTGAGGGCATGTTATTTGGATTAAATGATTATTATAAAACAATTGAACCAAGTACGGTCTTAGCGCCTGTTTAACCAAAGAAACATTTTTAGTCCCACTTTAGCAAGATATAATGCTTTGACTGAATCATTTTGGAGAACCAAAGCTATTAGACGGCAATCAATCTGGTAGTAGCATCTCGCTAAGACCTAAGCAAATCAATTTGCAACAAAAAAGGCTATTGTTTGATGAAGGACTTTGCATTAATTTTCTCCAAAACTAAATTAATTTAAAATTAATAAAGTAGCTTCAAAGCAAAATAATTGAAAGCATGAACGTTCCCAAACATTTAAGCCATAGGCCAATTATAGCAGTAAACGACTATGATAAAATAGATGCACTGTACGCGAATAGGACAGATGCTAGAGCATTGTCAATAGGGCAAGCACAGTACGATGAAGACGAAATATCCTTAAAGGTTTTTCGAATTGTTGGCGGAAAGTGGAGTAGGCAAAGTGAAGAACTTCCCATACATAGAAACCTTGATCTAAGTATTCTATTTTTAGCATCATTAATGACAGACATTAACTCAAATTATTCACAATCATCTTTGAGAGAAGAGATAATCGACACAAATCGGGTATCGGAAATCTTAGATTATTATAAATTACATGAGAGAAAGCTAAAGCCAAGATTGCTCGAACTAAAGCAAATCTTAGATAAGTTTTTGACCTTATAATACACTTATGAATAAAAAAACACAAAGAATATTTTGCTTTGAGCCTATAGTCGCTTTAAAACCCAAAATATTGATATTGGGCACAATGCCAAGTGTTACATCCTTAGAGGAAAGCATGTATTACGCAAGTACTAAAAACCACTTTTGGGACTTTGTTTACAGAATTCTAGTCCCGGACTACCCTCATTATAAAGTCTTTGATTCGTCAATTTCAAGAGAAAACAGATATTCACTGATCACATCAAATTCAATTGCAATTTGGGATATTGTTTCAAGTTGCACTAGGGTTGGGAGCAACGACAAGAAAATAAAGGATGAGGAATTTAACGATATCCTATCTTTCGTTGATAAATTTGCTATAAACACAATAATTTGTAACGGTGGTCTAGCTTTTAAATTTCTGAAAAAATCCAAACAACACAAATTTCTACAAGTCCCAATTATTACTCTGAATTCAACAAGCTCTCTGAATCCAAATAACACATTTGAAATTCTGGATGAATGGATGACTTGCTTTAAAAAACAACTATCATAAGCTTTGTTAGGATAAACAATTATTAATTAATAATTTACAATATCTAAATAAATAAAATGTCAAATCAAAGCACTCTCGCGTATAAAGAACTATTCCATAAGCTCTTTGAATGTCAAACGGAAGATGATGTCGAGAAGCTCGTTATCAAGGAAAACTATTATTTTAGGCAGGAAAACTGGGCACCTATCGATAATAATCCCAGCAATTATGGAATAATTGAAAACCAACAATCAAATCCAATTGCCGCGTTGGTTGAAAAATTGACAAACTCTATTGATGCGATTCTAACAAAAAAGTGCTTGGAACTAGGTATTGACCCAGCGTCAGCCAATGCGCCAAAAACAATGAATGAAGCCGTTCAACTTTTCTTTCCAGAGCATAAAAATTGGGATTTAACCACTCAAAGGAAAAAGCAGGCGGAAAACATACAAGTCATAGCAGATGGCCCAACTAGAAATACTTCTGTAATTATATACGATGATGGAGAGGGTCAGCATCCAAAAGACTTTCTTGCCACATTTCTTTCTTTAGTAAAAGGAAATAAGAATAAGGTCATGTTTGTACAGGGCAAATACAATATGGGAGGATCTGGAGCCATAGTGTTCTGTGGTAAATTAAGATACCAGTTAATCGCTTCCAAGAAATTTGATAATTCTGGAGATTTTGGATTTACTCTTATTAGAGAACACCCATTTAGTGAGAAGGACGCGGAGTTAAATAAAAACACGTGGTATGAGTATTTATCAATAGACGGCCAAATTCCATCATTTGACCTAAAAGGCGAACTTGATTTGAACCTATTGAATAGGAAATTCAAGACTGGTTCGATAATAAAAATGTACTCCTATCAATTTCCAACAGGTTATTCAGGTTTTGCCCAAGATTTAAATCAAAGCTTGAACGAATTTTTATTTGAACCACTTTTGCCAATTTACACCATTGACAACCCGATTAGATATCCCAATAACAATGTACTTCAACTAGACCTTTTTGGTCTAAAAAGAAGGCTTGAGCTTGATAACAACTATATTGACGAATCTTTTTCCGAAATATATATAGATGAGATGTTTGGTGAAATAAAGGTCACATGCTATGTGTTCAAGCCGAAAGTGGGAGAAAATGACCTTAAAAAAACCCGAGAAAACATAAGACGTTCATTCTTTAAAAATAATATGAGTGTTATGTTTTCTATCAATGGACAAACACATGGCCATTATACAACTGAGTTTATCACTCAACAATTAAAATTCAACCTATTAAAAGACTATCTACTGGTTCATGTGGATTGTACAAAAATGAAATACAGTTTTAAAAAAGAACTGTTTATGGCAAGTCGTGATCGCTTAAAAGGGGGAAGCAATTCCAAAGATCTTCGTGAATACTTAGGTAGAAAGTTAAGGAACAGTAGGCTTGATGAGATAAATAGAAGAAGAAAAGACCTCATAGGCCTAGATGGAGAAAACACAAGTGAGTTATTAAAATCGTTTGCTAAAAATTTGAATAAAGACTCTGATCTTTTCAAATTCCTTCAAAGCACTTTGAAGCTAGAAGATAAGAATAATAGGATTGACCCAAAAACAAACAATAAAAAAGATACTAATAATATAAAGGAAAAGTTACCATTTAATCCGAAACGTTTTCCTAGTTTTTTTAAATTGCGAGGGGGCAAAACTCCAGCTATTTCCTTACCAAAGGATGGCGAGAAAGCAATAAGATTCGAAACAGATGTAGAGAATGAATATTTTGATCGCATAGAAGAGCCTGGTGAATTGGAAATCTCATTATTAAACATCAAAAGAAACGAGAAGAATGGTGGTGATGACAAAGGAACTTCACTAGAAGTTGGCGCTTTCTTGAATGTCACAAAGAGCAGTCCAATTGATGGGAATATCAAAATTATAATTAACCCTACTAAAGAATTAAATGTAAACGATGAGCTAGAAATAAAGATTTCTTTATCAAGCCCTGGTGAGACCTTTGAGGAAATGCTGTGGATAAAAATTAAAGATAAAGAAGCTCCAAAAATCAAAATGCCAAGTGAGGACGAACAAGAATTTGAAAATATTGGCCTGCCTGAGTTGGTCAAGATTAAAAAAGACCAATGGGAGGGTTTGCAAACCGCTGGTATCGAGATGTCCCACCTTACCGTTATGTATCCAGTAGGTGAAGGAAATATGCTTGAAAAAATCTATATCAATATGGATAGTAAAGTTTTCTTAGATACCCGTTCAAAGCTGAAAACAGAAAGCCAAATTGAGGCGTCAGAAAAGCGATACTTAAGCGCGGTTTACTTTCATAGCCTTTTTATTTACATGATTACGAAGAAGCGTAATTATAAATTACAACTTGAAAAAAATGGTATTGATGAAGATGTAACTATTGATGAATACATTAGAGATATTTTTGACAATTACTATTCTGAGTTTCTTTTGAACTTTGGAATGAACGATCTTTTACAATCGCTCAATGAATAGTAAAAAAACTAAACTACAAGCCTCATTTTAATGGGGTCTAGCATAGCATTAATCTGGGCAATATTAGGCCTTTCCGCTTGATTATGTTTCAACATCAAAAAGATTATGTTAAATATTTCTTGATCTGCAAATTTTGCATCAGCGTATGTTATTTGTCCTAGCGGTAGATTTCCTTGAAATACATACCAAAATAATTTTCCCATTTGAAAAATATCAGATGTCGAGTTGATTTCACAATCAAATACATTCCCTATATTTTTATCTTTAGTAAATACTTTATTTATGGCTTCTGGAGATAACCAGCCATAAGGTCCAATTTTTTCATTAATCCAGTCTAAATCTGCGTCAACATCTTGAAAATCTACTAAGCCTAAATCACCAATTTTAAATTGCTGATCTACCTTTAAGATATTATCATGCTTAATATCTCTATGATAGATCCTCAAATCATGAAGTTGTTGCACACCTTGTAAAATTTCAACACATATGAGGAGCTTTTGGTTCATAGTAAAATCAAAATTATTCTGCTCAAGATGGTTTGCTAAATCACCATTCCCCTTCTCCATAATAATAAATGGATATAACTTACCATCAATAGGTAATTTACCCGACCTATAAAAGTTTATAACATTCCGGCATCTTGCCCTTTTAGCAATGTTAAAAGCTCTTATTTCTCTGTTAAATCTTCTCAGCCTAGTGTCATTACGTGATCTATAGTCCGAATGCCAAGATTTACAAATTTTTATAACCCGATCCTCTGTTTCATCATTTGGGTCATGTAAAATAAACAAGTTAGAACTAGCACCCTTTTTTGTAAGCTGTTTCAGTAAAAAATCCTCGTTATCAATTTGGATGTAATTTTCCTCCTCAATTTTGGATAAATTTATAATACCAGAATTATGATCGACTGTCATACAAAATTTAAGGGTTTAATTTTGATAAGGGCTTTATTGTCAATTTGATAATATATACCGATTTTTACCAACGGAACTTTACTCAGTCCGTAAAATGATAAAATTTGCTTTTGAGTCTTATTTGGAGTTTTACTTGTATTTAAAAGAAGTTCATTAAAGAAGCCGAGCCTCTTTTCTCTGGCATTTTTTGAATTTGACTGAGTGACACAATTCCTGGCATACTCTTTTAAAGGTTCACACTTCTCTTGTGTTGGTTTGATATCGCTGGATATAAGAACTAGGATTTGATAAAGATATTTTAATGTCAGATTATCAATAGAATCATTGTTCAGAATAAAGTTAAATAAGGTATAGAAATCGTTTTTTTGTTTAAACCTTGTTTTACTCAATTCAAATGTCTTATTAATCTCAACTATTTTTGCTAGAATTGTTGTAAAACTTAGCTTGGTATCAATGCACTCTTGCACTGTTAAATCTTTCTTGAAATATTCATCCAAATGATTTTTCTTGTCTACATTTCCTAGCTTAATTAAGACAATGAGTTCAGATATAAATTCTATATCATTCATTCTTTTAAGAGATCCGGAAGTAAAAATTTTTAATTTCTTAAAATCTGCAGATGATGTTATATCCTCTACCATTTTAAGTAGATTGGTGTTGTAGAATTCGGCTTTTCTTACTTCTGGTTTGTTAAGATGGATACCTGTTTTGTTTACAAGGGCATAAAATTTTTCAATTGATTCTTTTCCAATATCTGTAATAATTGTTACTGGAAATTCATACGCCAAAAAAGTACGATGTGTCGCTTTTGAATAAATTAAATTCTTACTATCAGCAAATTGCCCTTTAATAAAAGAAAGAATTGTCCTGCTTCTTTGTTGTCCATCGACCATTTCCATACTACCATCTTTTTTATTTAGTATGAAAAAATTAGGGATAGGATTATTTTTGATTATAGAGTCGACAAGATTTTGCTGGTCAGTAATCGACCATATAAAATTTCTTTGATACGGAGGATTAAGTATAAGTTTACCTGTATTGTAGGCATCCAATAAATTCTGGATGGTCCATTTGGTTACGGTATATTTCATGATTTATATAAAACATGCTGCACATCCTTCTTCTTCTGCATCAAGTATATCAATGAGTTTGTTCGAGCGGAAATTTTGAGCAGCGTTTTGTTGTTTGGTTAAAAATTCTTGTTTAATTTGTTTTATACGTTCTGGATTAATCAGTTCTTCCAAACGTTCATTTTGCATCCAAGTATAACCATCTTTTTCATATTCCATTGCCAAAAAGAATTTCGCTGGATTTTGTTCGTATAACCAAACCCATTCGATTTTGCGTTGAAAAAAACAGAAAAAACAACCTGAACGACTGCGGTTATATTTCCCAATCTGCCCATTCACTTCATAAGGAATTTCCTCATAATAACCAGGAACTCCAACGCCACTTTCACGTAATATTTTAAATATATCCTCTCTTATTAGGATATCTTCATTTTCAATTAGGGGAAATGAGTCTAACGAGCCAATAGGTAAATTTGTGCCTTGTAAAGAGTGGAACACCGCATGATTAAATTCTTTAATGCCTAACCCCATCAAGGCATTCATCTTTTGATTTTGATTGAATGAAGAAGAAACAGGAGTTTCTATAACATCTTTTGCACGATTATATAGAGAAGCTGTAAGTAGGTCCTTATATAGGGAGTTCAGCCTATCATTGTTTTCATTTTTCAGCACCATCCCAACAACTTCCTCGCTCCACATATTTCTACGAAAGGGAAATATCGATTGAACAGTTGACTTTGTTGAAATATAGCCTTCTCTATCCTCATCTCCCCTAATACCGACATAAGATATGGTTGGAGTATCTCCTATGTAATTTTCGAACGGTTCTATTTTTAACTTTCTAGTACACCAACGAGCATTCGATGATGGCAAATAACCGCCAAATAGCTGGTGATAAAAATCAAATGGGTTATCGTGGTCAGCAGTATTGGCATACAAGGTATTAATTTTAACTCCAAGATACGTTTCCAAGTTAGAAATAAGCTGGTAGGTTTCTTCCAGTTCCTTGCCAGTATCACAAGTGTAAAACTCAATATCCATTTGAGGATATAGGCTTCGCATATAAATAGCAAGGGCAGCACTGTCTTTGCCCCCCGAAATTCCTAAAACATGCTTCACAACACTATTTTTCATCATTATCCAATTCTTTTTTTAGAAGATTAGCCAATATAGCGATTTTAGTTAAACCTTGTTCTTTAGAAAATATTTCCTCAAGTTTTTTTTCAAAAGCTAGAATGCTTTCGGTCCTTTGTTTTGGCAACCTGATTATCTTATTTCTTAGCCCGTTTTGAGGCTGCGTAATCTCTAACTTAAATACATCTTCAGTGTCCAAATCCACATTTTGAAGATAGATATCGTTTAAGTTGTCCAATTCATGAATTGCATTCAAAAATTTATCATAAAGTATATGCTCTTCATCATCGTTAATCCTATCTAAGGTTTTACCAATGACTGATTGTGAAACCGATGACAACCATGCGTTACGATCGTCCAACGGTGAAAGTAGCCTATCATAAAAAGTCTTTTGAGAAGGCAACAATAGATTATGTTTTAATGAACTGTTATATCTAGCCCGAAGCTGTGATTTATAACTATTAAAATCAAGGGTGTCCCCCCACAATGAATTAATTATTGATTCAAATCTGTTCAGTAAGCCATCATAAGCACCTCTCAACTCCCTAACTGATCCTTGAAGGTCGTCGATAAATCCTTTAAGCAGTTCAGGTTCCTTATTCAACTGAACAATATCATAACCTAATGCTTCAGGAAATTGCTCAAAAAACAGCTTTTCTGGATCTACAGAATTAGCCAATGCAGATCTAATCTTTATGGCTTTCTTAGATATTTTTTTTGTGTGTTTACTATATTCCTTTAGATCTTTATAAAACTTAATGAATGGAACAACAGTTTTTATAAAACTATCGTTGGAAGTCTGTTTTAGTTCTTCCAAACTGAGAAACTCTCTATATTTATTAAATAACTGGACTCTTATACCATCGGAATCAAAAGCTTTAATATGATAATCTTTTGGGTTTTTTATTAGCAGCTCCAAGACATTAAAATCTATATCTGGGACAAAACCATTCTTTCCGTACAAGGCAAAACTTTCGTTTCTAATAAAGACATATATTGGAATCCAAAAATCAAGAAAACCTTTTTTCATTTTAAATGGCTGCTTACTTAACATAGCATATAATTCATCAATAGCTCTTTCAGCCCCCTTGGAACCTTCTATAAATCTATTGCATTCATCGAAAAGATTTTTGAAACTGCCCGTTATATTCTCTTCGAATTGCCATTCTCCATCCTTAAAAGTATGGATGCTTGTTTCCTTTAATAGAGACAAGTAAATACTTTTTTCTGGCGGAAAACCCTCAATCCCCAAATATTCCTTTTCAGGATTCTCAACGACTACCTTTAACAGTTCTTTTCTTGCTGTACCAACTGCTGGAGAAAGTTTTGATTTGTTAATCAGCTCGCTTTTCAGCACTGGTGTTTTCCAATAGACAGATTGGCAAATATTTGAAAGCTCAGCATTAAAAGCCCGACTATTATTTACTGTAATTTTCTCTCCCCTAAAGAACCATTGTACTATATCTTCATTGAAAAAACTCCCCAAAACCAAATGTGTAAGCAAACTCTTTTGCAAATCTATTATCTGCCCCATTTCTTGTTGTACAACGCGGTCTTTAGGATATTTTGATGTAACAATTTCCGCTTTTTGTATGTCCTCAACAAGGTGTTTTATGTCTGCTGAATTTTTGAAATTGCCATAGAGAATTGCCGCATCAGTCTTTTCAGATTCAGCTTGAACATCTTCATTAGACAAGCTATCGTTAAATATCAGATTAATAAAGCCATCAATCTCATCTTCCGGATACTTATTATACAATTCCTGTGTAATTCTGTATTCAAATATCCTAGGGGTTCCAAACTCAAAATATGCTCTCTTAGCAGAGACGGTCGATAATGAAAAATACTTGGTGAGATAACCTATTAAATCCGCATTTTTGGTGACATCTGCCGCCGCTTTTTGAATAGCCTCGTCTATATCTACACTAGTTCCCTCAGTAAAGTTATAACGGTGAGCATATGGATTATATCGAACAATCTGTTTTTCGCTTAATTTTTGAATAGCATCCTCAACGTTCTCCCCATCCGCATTGGAAACATATGTTTTCAGAAATGCTTCATCTAATTTTGCCCCTGAACTTGAAAAAATATTCAACAGCCCTATTGTTTTGATTATCCTAAAATATAAGTTATGTTTTTTAAAGGTGAATTCTCCCTCTACCCGCTCTAAAGCTATGCGGATCGCTGCCCATTTCGAATAATCTGGATTAAGCTTAGATTTTATAACAGAGTGTAAGCTGTGATTTAAATAGTCATAGACATGCGACAATGAGTAGAAACTATATTTCTGATGGTCGAAGCCATTAATCCCTTTCTGAATATCACTATCCAAAAATGTAAAGAGAGAACGTTCATTTTGTCCATATTCCTGTAAAGACAAAGCCAAGGTAGCTGCTGACAATATATCAAGCGGGTATAATTGTTCTGCAAATGTTTCACTGAAAAAATCCCGTAAAGGAAAAGCATTCGATTCATTAATTACTTCATATATACTTTGGAATTGCTTTTTCTTACCTTTAGGGATTGATCCATTTAATCTTTTACCCGCTAAAAAAAGCAGTTGTTCTACTGGTTCGTTAAATACAATTTCGTTAAAGCGTCCTTTTACTTTGACCCATTCATTTTTTTGAGCTTTACTTAACTTTCCTGCATAAGCTGAGAAGTCTTGATGTAAAGTAGTTATAATCAAAAATTCATTGCTCTTGGTGTTTGCATATTCTGCCAGTTGTTGCAAAAGATATAATTCTTTCTCTGAATTGTGCGCGGCGGCATATTCCAGAAACTTACCAAATTCATCAATTATAAGCAGGACACCCTTTCCTTCACGGTTACGAGTTTTCACATAGCGCTCTAGGCCGCTTAGCAACTGACTAGGATTATTTGCTTGGATATCTAAAGCTTCAGCAATCTTTTCAAGAATTGAATCGTATGAGCCAACTACTTTAACCGAAATAAAGTCAGCTGATGTCGCCCACTTCCTTAAATCGAAGAATAGTTTTTGCCCGTGCAAATGACTTTCAAGAGCTGACAGAAATGTAGATTTACCTGTGCCGTAAGCACCAACGAGGGTAAAAGACCGGAATCCGCCTGCATAACTCAAAGTTATTTCGTCAAAAATTGCCTGTACATTTGAGGTGATAATATATTGAGTGAAGTCAATATTATTATCCAATATATTTGTTGATGGTGAAAACTGCTTAACCATAATACTCATTTAAAACTGACCACTTATCTAAGGGCTTTCTTATTTGCAATACCCTATTTCCTGCGGTGCTATTATATATTAAATTTGTTGGCCAGTGTTCAACAGCCTCTTTTAATTTATTCTCCAAACCAGACTCTGTAATAGAAAATATTACACCTGGCGCATTCAAACCTTCAAATAATTCATTAAAAGCAATAGAATTACTGTTTTCATACCTATCTATAATTGCAAATAATATTATGTGCAAAGGGACTTCTTCTCTATTTGTTTGGTTTAATCTATACCACTGAACTAACTTATTATCCACATCCCTAAATGTAAACGGTGTTATCAGATTTAGTTCTGTAAGGAGGTTTGATGTTTCATCTTCTATGTCAGCCTTCCCGTCGATAGATCTTAGATAGGTGCGAATAAAAACATTTGCATCGGACTCATAAGTTTTAGCACTGAATAGCCGTAAATCACTTTCCTCCGTTTTACGTTTTAAAAAAGAGATAAGGTGATCTTTGGTAAATTCAACTTTTTCTTTTGAAAATTCGTTAAAGAAAGAATTGAATATAAATACCTTTTCATTTTTTATGATTGAATAATGAAGCAACCATAGAGAAGCAGTATCTTCAAGAAAAGGGTCTTTGCCTATTCCATCTTTAAATAAATAACTTCCAAGCTCAGTTAGACCCTCATGTTCTTTGTCTAAAATATCAAATCCTTTGAGCCAAAATCTTATTGCTGAAACCATATTTCTTCCTACACCCAATTCTACGACAGCCTCCTCTCGTGAAAATGAATTCCCATTTTTAATATAATCAAAACCCTTTTTTAGCCAAAACTGTCTGCAAACGAAAGTTTCGTGTCCACTAAAGCCTATTTTCATTTGTTAGATTTTTAAACATAAGGGTACAAAGATACTCGTTAATATAAGAAAGTTCTTCATTTTTATTGTCATTGAAGTGATAATTGAGCATGATATTATCAACAGAATGGGGCATCTTTTGAAGCCCAATAAACACACTTCGGAATATGTTGTCCACGACATACCACTAAGCTAAATTAGGTAAGTTTCGATGTTATATGCAAGTTTCAAAACCTGTATCTTGGGCGTTATGTTTCCTGATTATGTGCCAGGTAGCCTTCTTGGCTCGATAGACCGGGTTTGAAAAATTTATACGGTACTCCTGTGGCAAGCCTCAGTTTCCCAACCATTTACACGGTTTGTAATCGTTGAATAAAGCCTATTTGAAGTTCCTGCCGCCATGGAATGCTTTCGCTTGAGTTTCCTCACGAACTTTGGGTCTTATATTTTGGGAAGTGTTTGGTGTGGCCTTTTCATCGCCATGAGCTAAGGTTAATAATGGAAGTTCTTCTACCTCCCGCTGTACCAGCTTGCCGAGCATTTTTGTAAAATCAAAACATCTGCTCACGATTACATGTACGACTTGTCCCTCGCGCTGCAGACGGCCTTCGACCATCAGCAGTCTTGAATGCAGGATTTCCTTGCGGTAAGTTTCAAACAATTTTTCAAATACTACTAAATTACAATATCCGCTTTCGTCTTCAATAGTAATGAAGCATACACCGCCCGCTGTTCCGGGACGCTGTCGTACCAATACCAGCCCGGCTGCCTTTATAAGTTGACCGTCAGTCGAATCATTGTTGATGTGATGGCAAGTTCTGATGTTGAGCATATCGAGCTGCGAGCGAACAAAACTTACCGGATGTGCTTTCAGAGAAAGTCCCGTAGTTGCGTAATCCTGAACGACATGCTCTCCCTTGCCCATTAGCGGAAGTTCAACCTGCGTTTCCAATACGCTTTCAGAAGGTTGCCCCTTGAACAATTCCTCCGGCATATCTTTTAAGGCAGAAACTTCCCAAAGTGCTTTTCGCCTATCCATTCCCATCGAACGAAATGCATCTGCATCGGCCAGCCGCTCCAGGGTGGCAATCGATATTCCTGCATCCCTGATTGCGGTAATACTTTGATAGCCACTTCCGCGACCATTGACCAATATATCCATATCGTCCGATCTGATACCATTGATCTGCCTGAACCCCAACCGGAGCGCAAAGTATTTTCCTGATTTTTCCTCGAGCTTATTGTCCCAAAAGGAATGGTTGACGTCAACTTCTCGAACCTCGACAGTGTGTTTCTGTGCATCTATTACAATCTGCGCCGGCTGGTAAAAGCCCATCGGCATACTATTGAGCAACGCTGCTGCGAATACGTCTGGATAATAATGTTTGAGCCAACAGGATACATAAACGAGCAGGGCAAAACTGGCAGCATGGCTTTCGGGAAATCCATAACTCCCAAATCCTTCCAGCTGCCTGAATATCCTTTTTGCAAATTCCTCTGTATACCCCTTATTCATCATTCCGTCGATGAGTTTTTGCTCATACTGGTTCACCATTCCTTTAAACTTGAATGTTGCCATGCTGCGACGAAGGCCATCAGCTTCAGCAGGGGTAAAGCCTGCCGCTACTATAGCAATTTTCATCGCCTGTTCCTGAAACAGCGGAACGCCTAACGTGCGTCCAAGAATTTTTTCTAGTTCTGGTGAAGGATAGACAACAGGTTCTTCGCCGCTGCGTCTGCGTAAATAAGGATGAACCATATCTCCCTGGATAGGTCCTGGGCGCACGATTGCGACCTCTATCACCAGATCATAAAATTCTCTTGGCTTAAGCCTTGGAAGCATGGACATCTGTGCCCGGCTTTCGATCTGGAATACGCCAAGGGTGTCGGCCAGGCAGATCATGTCATACACCTCCGGGTCATCCTGTGGTATGTTTGCCAGGGTATACTGGACCCCATAATAATCTCTGCATAGATCAAAAGCCTTGCGGATACAGGTCAGCATCCCAAGAGCAAGCACATCGACTTTCAAAAAACCGAGCGCGTCAATATCATCCTTGTTCCATTCGATATTGGTTCTGTCAGCCATTCTAGCGTTCAGAATTGGGCATAAGTCGGTGAGCTTCCCTTGCGTGACCACAAATCCACCAGTGTGCTGCCCAAGCTGGCGGGGAAAGCCCATCATCTGAGAAGTAAGCTCCAGCGTCTTTTTTAAGTGCGGGTCATCGGGATTCAGTCCCTGCTCAGTCACCCGTTTTCCTTCGAACCATTCATCGGTAAATTCCCAGATCGAGGTTGACAGTCGGTTGATTGTATCAACAGATAGCCCCATAGCCTTTCCTACATCCCGGATGGCTCCCTTCTGGTGTTGCTGGGTAACCGTCGCAACTATAGCTGCACGGTCACGTCCATACTTGGTATAGATATACTGAATGATTTCCTCTCGTCTTTCATGCTCGAAGTCGACATCAATATCCGGCGGTTCGTTTCTGGCCGGTGAGATGAAACGCTCAAATAGCAAATCAAACTTCATCGGATTGACAGAGGTAATACCAAGCACGAAGCAAATTGCAGAGTTGGCTGCAGAGCCCCGTCCCTGGCAGAGAATCCCACGGGATCTGGCCTCACGAACAATATCCTCAACAAAAAGGAAATAATTCGCATAATCCATCTGCCTTACAAAAGCCATTTCATGATGGATCATGTTGACAACCTTTTCCGGGATCTCTTCGCCATAAAATTCATTAGCGCCTTTCCACGTCAAAAATTCGAGCTCTTCCATTGGGGTGCGTCCGCTTGGGTTGATTTCTTCTGGGTAGACATATCTTAGCTCGTCCAGAGAAAAATTGCAAGCTTCGGAAATGACCATCGAATTGTGGATTGCGCTTGGATATTTTCTGAAAAGTCTGCCCATCTCTGCCACCTCTTTCATGTACCGCTCAGCATTTTGATGCAATCGGAATCCTGCTTCCTGAATGGTACATTTCTCCCTAACACAGGTCAGTACATCCTGAAGTTCTCTTCGTGAAGGATTGTGATAGTGGATGTCGCCTGTTGCGACTACCGGTATTTCGTAAAATTTGGAAAGCTGTGAAGTTCTAAATATCAGCTTATCATCGTTTCCCAGATAAGATCTTGTCGCCGCAAGGTAAAGCTGACCACCTAGAGCGTCGCGATATTCTGCAACTGAGGCGATAAAGCTAGCCTCATATTCAAAGCGGCGGTTCAAAGCGCCCGGCATTACAAGGGCAAAAAGAATCCCTTTGCTATGGGCGTAAACATCGGCACGGGAAATATGGCAGCTGCCCTTTTCTGCCCTCATATTACCCAATGTCAATAGTGCAGATAAGCGCCCATAAGCTTCCCTATCCGTCGGATAGGCGAGCAGGCTCGGTCCATCCAGCAGATCCAGCCTGCAGGCGGGAATTAGTTTTATGTTTTTCTCACGGCAGGCAGCATGCGCACGTACAATTCCGGCAAGGGTATTCCTGTCGGTTATGGCTATTTTTTTATAACCGAAGATTTCGGCCTGTTCAACCAGTTCGTGCGCATGCGAAGCGCCACGCAAAAAGCTGAAGTTTGAGGTAATCTGTAATTCACTGTAAGCCATAACCCATCTCCTTTAAGCAAAAAATCCATGAATAAACCACTTGTATTGTTGTTCCCCACCATAGTGTCCGGAACGGAAAAGCCAGTAGCGGCATCCTTCTTCATCTTCCACCTGATAATAATCCCTATGCTCTCCCTTATCCATCCACCATTCGCGCTCAATCCGCTCGGGACCGTCTGCCTTTGAAACCAGGTGGCGGACGCCTTTATAAATAAAAAACTTTGGCGGATGATCCGGAATAAGCGCCATTACCTCAATAGGGGCTGGAACCTTAAGCATTTCGGTCGGCCGGGGCTTATCTGTTCGCCATGGAGTTGAGGCTTTTTCGGTTACCGAAGCTGCCTTTGATATTGCACGTTCCGGCCAATATCTGGTTGCAGGCAAAAAGCGATGGATCGCCTGTGCACCAACCTTTCCGGCAACACGGTCCAAAAACCTGATGACACTGGTATCATTCAGGCCGGGCTTGGATGACCACATTTCTTCCTGGGGCACATCGACATCCTCCACCTTTGGCGCATCAAGAACAAATAGTTCAATTCCCAGGGCTGGTCGGATCTGATCGATCTTTAACTGAAAAAGTTTGAATAGATGACTCACACTATGCGAAGCGCCACTGGTTCCGATGGAAACCTGCACAATTTTTCCATCGATACGGTACCCTGTCAATATTCCTGTTCGCAATCCCTTACCTTCAGATTGCATCCTGTTACACAGATTCGCAAGCATCTTTTGAATCGCTATCTCAATTGCAGTTTTGGTTTTGATCGGTTCCATGCAGGCTAGCCTTTCGCTAAATGCTACGGGAACCTTTAATGGAATAAGCGCTTCTGCTTCAGTTCCAATAGCCTGAGCCAGCCGCAATAAAAAATCTTCACCAAATCGCCTGCGGAGTACCGATCTGGGCATCCCTATAAAGCTTTTTATCTGGTAGAACCCCAATTTGCGAAGTTTCGCAAGAATTGTATCTTCCAGTCTTAACGCCTCAGGAGACAGACTGAGCAGAGCGTCTACATGTTCGCCGGAAGGAATCAATGGCATAACTTTACCAAACCGGGACACCGCCCATGCAGCGCCGGGTGTATCGGCAATCGCTAAGCGTACGGTATAGCCCTTGCTTTTCAACCTGCTGACAATCTCTTTCAGGTATTCCCGCTCTCCACCCCAAAGATGCGGACAGCCTGAAACGTCAAGTAACAGTCCGTCCATCCTAAATTCGTCAATGGAAACAATGGGCGAATAGCGCACACACCATTCGCCCAGTCCTCTTAGAAGGTTTTTTGCACGGCCTGGTTTATCGTCCAGAACCTCGAGACCCGGACATACGGCCTTCGCATCCGCTGCACGCATGCCGACCTCGACGCCAAAGGTCAATGCCAATGGATTTACAGCAGTTATCATCATCCTCCCATGGTCGGGCGCAGCGAAAACAAAAGGCACCTCGGCTAGTTCAGGACGGCGGATAAGCTGCCAGTCAGCCAGTAATTGGCGGAACCATATCGAAACAAAACGCCTTTGCATAATAGCTATCCAATTTGTCTGCCCTCCAGATCAGACCAAATCGGTTGATTACCGGTTTTCTTAATTTCTTCAAATTTTTCGCCTGCCCATTCCAGTATAAAGCTTCCTGGATTTCCATTACGGACTTTTAGCAGCTCAACCTGCCAGCGCGGGAATCCGATCCCGGGCAAGCCGTCCTGCGTAACTGAAGGAAGCGGGCTGACTTTCCATCTTGCTGTTGCCACGGTGCTCGCCTTTTTATTTCCGTCCTTGCGCAGGATAAATCCCGTAACACCACTGGTCTCAACCGCCAGCTGCAGCCTGCGGGATTCTATAAGACTCACATTGTTCAGTTCTGCCACAACCGCCGCAAGCCCCTCACATTTGATGGCCTCCTCTGTAATCCATAGCACATCCTTTTCGCTCTGAACATCCATAAAAATAATGCGCTCAGGCTCTACGTTAAATAAGCTCAAAGAAGCGGGGAAGAGATTCCGGGTCGTGCTTACCCACACACAGGCCGCACCATTTTCCATAAGGACGGAAAGTAGCCCGGCGATAAAGCCGTCACTGGCCGCCGAATGCTCCGGCTGAATTGTGATAAATTCATGAATTGCCTTTTTAGGAAAAACACCACCGGGAAATGAATTTTCAATCTCTCCCAGTCCGATGCGTTCGGCATTGCCTGTGCATTGGGGTTTAAGCCCCTGCCATAACAGGATATCCTGTTGCAATTTCTGAAGTAACTCTTTTTTGGCATTCATGACTTATTGAATTAAATACTATTATATTTAGTATTATAAAATTATACAACAAACATAAAGCTAAAAATGTTAGTAAAAAATGAATTATGGAAAACATTACCGTTTTGGTGGAAAGTTAATTTTTAGGTACATGAAATGTTATTATCAAAACAACGGTTTGGTTTTATTGATTGCTGGGTTTTTATTGGCGGTAAATTTTTTTCATCTTCCTGATTTTCAAAACCTAAATGCTCAAAAAATGTTGTTATGAAATGAACAGAAAAGAAGTAAACAGCTTATTCAGTGATATAGAAGAAAATTTGGTTAGCTGGGCAAAAGCACACCGCAGTGAACTGATAATTGGCGGTATTCTCGGATTTTCCTTAACTGCAGCTTATCTGATTTTCTCAAAAAAACATTTTAAGTTGACTAAGCAGTTAAAACCATTGGAAATCGGACTGAATATGGAAAGATATATTTTTGAAATCCCCACCGACAGCGGGATAAAAGAGGCTGTTGTAGAAACTTCAGGCGAATGCTACGGGGTGAGGTTGGATGGTAAATACCTTGGAAGCATGTGGCGTGATGAAAATCTTGGTCTTCAATGGGACACACTTGATGAAGAACTAGCGCCTCATATCTGGGATATCGCATCCAAGCTCTCAGAGGCTTTTTCCAGACAGGGATATCCGTCACTTTTAAGAGGGGCCTATCCCGAAATTGAGTCTACCCAGTGGAAGAGTAGTGAAACCCTTGAGGTGATTCTCGCAAAGGAAATAGATATGGAGGTCTTCACTACGTTCTTAAAAGATGAGGTCTTAAACCTCGTTGATTTCGAGGAGCACCTGGACCTGATGGTTAAGAAATCTGGTGATCCGTATTTTGTAATTATAGGCATCAACTAACCATTTTTTATTTGGTTAACGATTTTGTATTTTTAAGATGATGAAAATAGAAGAGGCTTTTGAGATTGTCCTGCCCGATATTAAGATGATCGTTACCTCGCATCTGATCGGAGGCAGTGAAATATATAGGATCGAGTTCTCGGATGGAAGACCACCACTAAACGTAACCGAAGCGAATGGTTACAGGCCATTCTGGACATCTGTTCCGCAGGGAAGACAGATAGAGGCCGAATTTTTTGGTAAAAAGATTGCTGAACATTTGAAAAATAAATAATTATGTGTTACTACAATGGTCAACGCGTTTCAAGGGCAGAGTTTATATCACTCCTTCAACTTGAAAAGGCAGTAAAAAATTATCAGTTTCTGGACAGGGCTATTCATAATGGCTTTGCCTATTCACCCGTGGCGGTATTAAAAAGAGATGCAGAGCAGACAAACTTTGATATCGTGCAGATGGAATGGGGTTTTTTGCCTCCTTACCTCAAAAATCGCGAGGCTGCAAAGAATTTTCGCAATGGGTATAAAGATGCTGCCGGTAAATGGCATATCGGATATACAACACTCAATGCAAAAGCTGAAAATCTTTTTTCAAATGAAAAAGGTGGTCCTTCAATTTATGCAAAGGCAGCCCGCGAGCGCAGATGCCTCGTGCTTTCAACGGGATTTTATGAGTGGCGCCATGTATTTCCGAAGAACAAGAAAACAGGAGAGCCCTTAAAAACTGCCGTTAAGTATCCTTACTACATTTCTGTTAAGGACGAGGAATACTTCTACATGGCGGCAATTTATCAGGAGTGGACCGATCAGGAAACCGGGGAAATTGTTGAGACAGTCGCTGTCACTACCGCGCCGGCCAATCCGCTTATGGAACAGGTCCATAATTCCAAAAAACGTATGCCTACCATTTTAAATGATGAACTTGCCTATGAATGGATGTTCGGAGATTTAAGCGATGAGCGAATCACCGAGATTGCATCCAGTCAGTTTCCTGCCAAACAAATGGATGCATGCACGATTGCGAAAGAGTTTTTGTCGACACTTGAACCATCAACGCCCTTTATTTATGAAGACCTACCCGCTATCGAGTACGCGATTTAACACGGTTGGATGCTTCCATAAAGCACTTTTTAGTGGTGGTCGTTTAGATTTTAAAACCATTTTCAGTTGAGATCGGTTATATCATAAAAATTAATATCATGAGCGATAACAAACAGAAACAGGATGGCAGAGAAGATTCAAAAGTTGATCTGAACGATGCAAGCGAAGTTGCTTATGCAGCAAAACAGGCTGGAGTAACTTCTGCTCAATATAAGGAACTGGCTAAAGCGTCGGGAAGTTCTTCCAGGGCGAAAATTGCCGAATATATTAAGTCAAATGCCAAGGCGTAAGTCGGTAGATGTCTCACTTGATGGGCTTGCCGGAAAACTTGGAGCAGTGATTTTTAGTGAATCTCCGGGTTTTCTCTGTGTGCTCCCTCAGGATATCCATGAATCGATACTTGGAAGAGGGAATTCTGTTGCTGAAGCTGTAAACAACTGGGATGAAAAACTCAAGGCTCATCTCCGCAACAGTACCACCGGGGATCCTGTAGTGGATTATGTTCAAAAAATTCTAAGCAGTACAACGCCTGATCATGTTCAGTCCTTTTATGATCAGTTTTACCCGGTTAGAAAAAAACAGTAATCTAAATATAGTTATGGATAATCAGCAAAACAGTCAGCCAAAGTTTGGAAATGGAGTCGATAGCGACAGTAATTTAGAAAAATTCGCCACTTCTGATGATTGCCTCGACAGACATGAAACTGAAAGCGATCTTGATTCCCTGGAACCACAGGAGTTTGGGACAAATGACGGAGAGCTAAATGTAGATGATCCTAGGGAACTCCGCTATTGGGCTGAACAGTTTCAGATTAGTACGGGTGAGCTAAAATCCGCAGCGCTATTGCAGGGAAATTCCATTCGCGAAATCAAGAAATATCTATCCGCGTAGCGCCATGGCAGAATTACCAGATTTAACCGTATTTGCTCAGATACTAACCCGAAAGTTCAAAGGGCAGA
Organism: Pedobacter sp. AC464; assembly: GCF_979253075.1. Classification (NCBI taxonomy): domain Bacteria; kingdom Pseudomonadati; phylum Bacteroidota; class Sphingobacteriia; order Sphingobacteriales; family Sphingobacteriaceae; genus Pedobacter; species Pedobacter sp. AC464. Next base: position 383,626 of record NZ_CEEDBV010000002.1, on the reverse strand, counting down.
TTTTGGAAACGCTGGAAATTACGGAATCCAAAAAAATTAATGTCTCGGCCAAGGAAATAAAAAGAGCTTTGGAAGGAAGAGAACTTTTGGATGTTCAGCGTTCCGGAAAAACGCTTCAACTTATTTTCTCAGGTTCACAGGTTCTCGGTCTTCATTTAATGCTCAGGGGCGAACTGATCTCCATAGATCAGGATGAGCCGCCACGCTTCCAGATTCTAGGGTTTCATTTTGAAGGGGGTGATGCATTTGCATTGATCGATCTTCAAAAGCAGGCAACACCCACCTTAAATCCTGAATATACCGATGTTCCAGACGCGCTTGAGATGGAAGAGGATTATTTTTTTGATTTACTAGCTAAAAAGAGAACATCGATAAAAACTTTGTTAATGGATCAGCATTTGATTCGTGGAATTGGTAATTTCTATTCGGATGAAATACTCTATCATGCCGGCATTTCTCCTTTTTCAGTTGCCAAAGCCATTCCGGACAAAGCAGCAAAAAAACTATACAAAAGCATACAATCTGTATTGACCGAAGCGATATCGAAAATTGCAGACGCAAATGGTGATGAGCTAAACGGTGAGCTTCGTGATTTTATGTCGGTACATGGTGCCGAAATAAAAAAGACATCAAAGGGTGAGGAGATCTTGTCTGAAAAAATCGGTGGGCGAAAAGCTTATTATACCAAATCGCAAGAACTTTTTGAATGATTCTAAGCACTTACAACATTAATGGTGTCAATGGCAGAATCGAAATTCTGCTCAAATGGTTAAAAGAGCGGTCGCCGGACGTTGTATGTTTACAGGAAATCAAATGCCAGGACAAGGATTTTCCTGCTAAAAAATTGATGGATGCTGGTTACCATTCCATATGGCAGGGACAGAAAAGCTGGAATGGAGTGGCAATCCTATCCAGGACAGAAATCAAAGAAACAAGGCGTGGCCTGCCCGGTGACCCGGATGATGACCATAGCAGATACATTGAAGCTTTCATTAATGGTGTTATTATAGGATGCATTTACCTTCCCAACGGTAATCCTGCGCCGGGACCTAAATTTGACTATAAACTAAAATGGTTCAAGAGGCTGACGGCTCATTCTAAAAAACTGCTTTCGCTTAACCTTCCGACAGTTCTCATTGGTGATTACAATGTCATCCCAACCAATCTCGACCTCTATAACCCCGAGAGGTTCAGGAATAATGCACTGTTCTTCCCCGAATTTAAAAAAGCATATAAGAAGCTTTTGGCACTGGGCTGGACCGATGCAATAAGAACCCTATATCCTGATGAAATTATCTATACTTTTTATGATTATCTTCGAAATGCATTCGCAAGAGATGCCGGTTTGCGACTGGATCATTTTCTGCTGTCTCCGGTTTTGTCGGAGAAGCTGACTGGTGGCGGTGTTGACAAACATGTTCGCGGTTGGCAGGGAACAAGTGATCATTGCCCGGTCTGGATTGAAATAAACCCGTAAAATATATTCTATCCAAAAGGTTAAACAGCTGGATCGATTTTTAAAATCATTGTGACATCAAAATAGTTTTCATCTCTTTTCCCGTATGATAATGAAAATCTATCACCGTATGCAAGGCTAAGTCGCTTTTCAATATTTTCCATCCCTTTATTAAATCCGGAATTGTGAATTTTTGTGTTGATTAAATTGGTAGTATGTATCGAAAGTTCTTTTTCACCCAGTTTTATCTCTAACCGTCCCGGCTGTGTTGGTTTTTGTAAATTTCCATGTTTGAGCATATTCTCCAACAATGTAATTACTACCAGTGGGATAAAGTGAAAATTCTTTACTTCCTCAGGAAAGAAAAGATCGATATACTGTTCCTTGTCTTTTCTGATTTTATTCAGTGAAATTAAATTATAGATCTGGTTAAGCTCTTCCTCTAACTTTGGAAAGTTTTCGCTCGATTCCCTTGTGTCTAAACTAAATCGCATAAGTTCCGCAAGGTTGAGGACTGCTTCGCCGGCATCTTCGTTAAACTTTCGGATGCTATCATATAAAAAACTCAGAGTATTGAACAAGAGGTGCGGGTTGATCTGGGCACGCAGATATTCATATTTGGCAATATTCAGTTCGTTCTGGATTTCCTTTGTTTTAAGTTCGTTTAAATATTCTTGTTTCTCAGATTGCTCGCGCCGAACCCGCTCATCTTTATATTCTAAAAACAGATAGTAAAAGCAGGATAGACCGATGAAGAAAAGGCCACGCCAAAGTGACTGAAAAAAGCTTTTATAATTATTTACCACTGTGACCAGGTCAAAGGCTTTTGGCGTATCAGCCAGGATATAGTTAAGTATTGATCTCACAATGACATAAAGGCCAATCTGAATGATCATCAAAAAAAATACTCTTGCCCAAGGATTATTCTTTTTGAAACTTCCCATTAACACCAAGTGAGCATTTGTGTAGAACAGGATAATGTTCAAGGTATAGTGAAGAAAATAATTGAGGGGCTTACCAAAAAAACCAATTGATAAACCAACTAACCCTATTTCTAAAATAATAAATGAAGTCCAGCCAATTAGGTGCAGTTTCTGGGTTTTTCCCCATTCAAAAATTTTCTTTGTCATGCTATAATTGCTTTTAGTGTAACCTCAATTTATCGCGGTGTAAAAACTTCTTTTACGCTTTAAAATGGGCCTAGTTTCAAAATAAAAAAGATGAAACAGACCCCTAAAAAATTGATTAAAAAAACAGTATTTGTTTTTAAATCGCAGCAAAAGATGCAAAAGATGTCAACGGATCCAACTAATTCAAGTATTATCATTATTTCCAATGAGACCCTAGTTAGTCCACGTTAATGCCCTTTTAAAAACTGAAAAAAATTTAAGACTACCGGCCGGATCTTAATGTTTTTCTTTCTAAAAATTCGTTTATGCTTTCCTTATAGTTGTTTCCCATTGGTACTACATATGAACCCAACCGCAGGGTATTTCCAATAACTTTTTCAACTTTTTCCGCATTCACAAAAAAAGATCGATGAACCCTGTAGAAAAGTGTTCCCCAAAAATCTTTTTCTACCTCTTTCATGGTCAGGTATACCACGTACTTGGTCTCCTCCGTTACGATTTTAATGTAGTTTTTTTCGCTTTCAAAAAATAAGATCTTAGATATTTTGATTCGCAGTCGCTGACCTCTATCGCCGATACTGACGAAAAAATATTTTTTGGCTGCTTGCTTAGCTTTTTCAATCTTTTTGGTTTCCCCATCTAAAATATCCCAAACAGTCTTTATGAATTTTGGCTTTGAAATTGGTTTTACCAAATATCGGGAAGCGTCTACCTCGAATGCTTCAATAGCATATTTTGTGAAAGCAGTTGTAAAAACGATAAAGCGAGCTCTGTTTACCAACTTTTTCGCCAACTCAATCCCAGTGATTTCGGGCATGTCTATATCAAGGAAGATGAAATCTATTTTATCCTTTATACTGATTTGAGAAAGTGCAGTTAATGGGTCAAGATAGGTCTTAACCAGTTCTAGGTTTGGGTTGGTCTCAATGTAGTCTGAAAGAATTGAGATTGAATGTTTTTCATCGTCTATAACGACGCAACGAAGTTGTTCCATATGTCAAAGTTTAGGGTGATCGCAAATATGATCCCTCAACTACTCTGCATATCCAAAAATTAACTTTTCTCTTTCGGTTCGATTTTGATCACATCCGTAGTTTTCTTTTGTGACAGGGAACCATCTTTGTTAATTTTATTTGTCCTCCTTAAAGTCAATATGACCATGTCATACTTTGGCTGCTCTAAGGGGAGGATATCTTGTATTGTGCAATTGAGAGCGCTCGCTAACAAGTTTATATGTCTAATGCTATATTTAGCACGTTCTGTAAATGTTTCTACCTTTGAAATAAATCCATCAGCTAATTTCATTTTCTGAGTTAGCTGAAGCTGAGTCATCCCATTAGCAATTCTTAAAGTCCTGACTCTTTCAATCAACAGGAAATCTAACTGCGAGATTTCAATAAAAATTAACTCATCTTCAGGTGATATCATTTACATCCGCAAGTGACTGATTTTGATGATTTAAGTCAACTCCACTTGTGGATTTGGTTAATCTTTTGTATCTTAGCTTTAACAAAATTAACGATATAGAAAAACAATAGAACATAACTTCCATTAATTTGGATTGAGTAATTACTGAAAGAACTTGTGGTGAAAAGTAGGACGTTCGAACACGAGAGGTAGGTAAAACTCAATTCCTATGCTATCTTTGTGTAGCATACGGATTTGGGTCGCCTGCTTTATTTGAGTTCGGCCGCTGAAAGGCGGTGGTGGTCCTACACCTTCACTTCAAATAAAGCGTAAAGGCGGCCCTTTTCCGTTTAACTTTCGGTTAACATAGATTAGCCATGAAAGCATTCGAAATCATCATTTCTTTAAATTTCAGCAACACGTGCTATTTCCTTGCCTACTTTTTAGGCCCTCAAATCTCTGTTTTTTATACTCTCGGATGGACATTCATCATCCTAATTAGCCTGGTTATCTGTTCTCCCGAATAAGATGCCAGGCTAAGGCAGGTCACCTTAATGGTTAATGATGAAAATAGGTTCTTTTAATAATGGACCTGCCTTAGTTTTCTAATAATTGAGAAATCCTCATTTAATTTCCTGATCAACTAACCAAACTAACAACAATGAAAAAAACGATAAATTTTATCGCTAGGGCTTTGCCATGCATTTTTTTATGGAAAAATGTTTTGCCGAATCTTTTGTTCAGCAGAAGGGGTAATCGCCAAGTTTCCGAAACCATAGTGCTCACTCAATCACATGCAGATTTGGTCAAATCACTAGCCGCCCTGTCGCTGAGGGAATTAAACTTAGCATTCATTAAAAGAAAGGTAATTCTACGTGTTGTATGCGCAATATTACTATGTCCATTCACACTATCTGCCCAGAAAAAGAATATCTCTAAAGCTCCAATGATAGGTGATAAGATCCCTGACATTACAATCACTAAAATTTCTAACTATAAAGTTGATGCAATTGAATTCTCTCAGTTAAGGGGTAAGGCAGTCATTTTAGATTTTTGGGCAACATATTGTTCTGCATGCATCAAGGAATTTCCGAAGATGGACGAATTCCAGAAAAGGTATGCCAAACACCTTCAGATTTTTTTAATGAATGCTTACCCTAAAGATGATGAAAACATCTTGAAGGATTTTTTGATCCAGGAAAGGGTTAGCATAAAAAATTTTGTTTTGCCGATCGTGAAAAGCGATAGCTTAATAAGAGAGATCTTCCCTATAAAAAGTATGCCTCACTATATCTGGATAGGAGCAGATGGAAGGGTCAAAGCTATCACTAGGGCTGATCAGGTAACGGCCCCAAATATTGAACGTTTAATTGCCGGACTAACATTAAATCTACAATCTAAAAAAGATTAAAATGAAATTTAATTATAATGACAGAGAACATACAAGATGGAATTTTTTCCTATTTACAATGGCAGCATTGTTAATTATCCTATCTGCCTTTACCGCCATGGCACAAGCAACTAAAGAAATTCATGGCAAGGTCACCGATCTCGATGGTAAAAGCATTACGGTCACAATTAGGACAAAAAGAGGCGCTGTGCTCGCAAACGCTGACGGAACTTTTTCGATCAAGAACTTGAACTTGGGGGATACCCTTCGATTCACCTCAACTGGCTATAAAAGTATCACAAGAATTTATGAGCAAACAAATGGCTTTATGACTATAAAAATGACTGAGGAAATCCAGCAATTGGACGAAGTAGTAATTCAGACTGGTTACCAGACATCCAAACCCAATGAAATCAATGGAACTATTTCAGTGATTAATGAAAAGCAAATAAATGCCCGCACAGGGACAAATATACTAGATAGGATCATTGGACAGAGCAGTGGGCTGCTTTTGCAAACCGGAAAAAATAACGGCAATCCACAAAATAGTACCAACATTACCATCCGAGGCCTTGGAACCATTGATGGGCCTCTGGATCCATTAATTATTCTTGATGGTTTTATTTACGAAGGGGACATTGTAAACATAAATCCCAACGACATAGAGAATATTTCAATTTTGAAAGATGCGGCTGCTGCCTCGATATGGGGCTCAAGGGCTGGAAACGGGGTGATTGTTTTAACTACGAAAAAGGGAAAGCCAAATCAACCCATGCAGGTTTCCATTAATCCCACGGTGATCATCCAGTCAATCCCCAATCTCAAATCTCTCCGGGAGATGAACAACAATGATTATATTGCTGTAGAAAAACAGCTTTTCGATTTAGGGTATTTTAACGATCGCATCACTACAACTCCATGGCTGGCCCTTACTCCTGCTGTTGAGGTGTTCCTGGCTCAGCGAAACGGACAAATCACTCAAGCAAATGCCGCCGACCAGATTCAAAGCCTACAAAAAAACAGTTCGCAGCAATCCTATCTGGATAATTTCTATACCCATGCGATCACCCAGCAATATAACCTTAGTTTTAGAGGTGGAAGCGAAAGGAACACGTACGTCCTTTCAGCAGCATATGACCGGATAAAAGGAGAGACCTACAATACCAGCGATAAGATTAACCTTCACTTGTCGAATGATTTCAAACTGCTGAAAGATCTTGATTTAAGTTCAAATATTTATTTTACAAACCTCAATAGTAAAACTGGGAGACCAGGCTATAATTCATTAACCATAGGGGGACGTTACCCGACTTATCTGGACCTCAGTTCCCAAACGAGTTTAGCAACCTTATACCGTTCGGCGTATACAGATACTTTAGCGAAAGGTAGGCTTCTAGACTGGAAATACTATCCACTTGATGATTATAAACACGACTATTTTAAAAGAAGTTCACAGGAGATTTTCGCAAACCTAAGCTTGAAATATAAAATTTCTGATGCCCTGAATTTTACGGTTAGCTACCAAAACCAGCGCCAGAGAATCACCCAGGACCATTTGTCCGATGTTAACAGTTTTGCTGCCAGGGACCTGGTAAATACATTTACCCGGTATAATGCGGTAACTGGAATTATTACCCGTCCAGTTCCCTTAGGTGGGATTCTATCTTCAGAGGAATCTAACGTGAACTCCCAGACTGGAAGAACACAGCTCAATTATAATAGGATTTATGGTGTACACAGTATAACTGCAATAGCTGGTGCTGAACTGCGCACCTCAAGTACCTCCGGAAATGCGACACGGCGAATGGGTTACCTGGAAGACCCACTTTATACTACGCTGGTAGACCCAATTGGATATTATCCAGAATATTTAACTGGTAATTCTAGTCAGATAGGAGGGGCAAATACATTGACAAGGACTGAATATCGGTTTATCAGCCTTTATGCAAACCTTGCTTATAGCTATAAAGGGAAATATGTTTTCTCAGGAAGTATAAGACGAGATGGTTCAAATATTTTCGGGGCAAATACAAATGATAAATGGAAACCGCTCTGGTCCGCTGGCCTGGGATGGAATATCTCGCAAGAACCCTTTTATAATCTGGAAGGGTTGCCGGCCTTGAAACTGACAGGAACATTCGGCTATAGTGGCAACGTAGATTTGACCAAGACGGCCCTGCCAATCGGAGGTTACGCCACTAATACTATTACAGGCTTTCCTATTACCAGGATTAATGTGATCAATAACCCCGACCTGAAATGGGAACAACTTTCCCAGCTAAACGTAAAGCTGGACTTTGAACTTAGGAAACAGGCTTTAACCGGATCCTTTTCCTGGTATATTAAAAACGGAACCGATCTATACGGTTCAGCAAGCTTTGATTATACGGCATGGGGAGGCAGGGATGTTATCGTCATGAATGTAGCGGACATGAATGGAAAGGGTTTTGATTTGGATCTGCATAGCAAAAACTTTAAAGGGACCAAGTTTAGCTGGGGAACAGATCTTTATTTCAGCTATAATTTGAGTAAGACCAGAAAGTATTACAGAAATGCCTCCTCAAGTATATACGCATTACTCTCTGGTAATAATGTGATAAGTCCTCTTGAGGGATATCCGCTGTATTCTGTTGCCGCCTATAAGTGGGGTGGGCTTGATGCGAATGGCAATCCACAGGGATATCTTAACGGGCAGTTGAGTACAAACTATAGTGCAATAATTACCGAGGCTTCAAGTAGTGGAAATAACATGGTTTATATGGGGCCATCAAGTCCGGTCTATTTTGGATCATTGATCAATACATTCTCTTTCAAAGGATTGAGCCTGTCCTTTAACATGAATTTTAAGCTTGGTTATAAGGTTAGAAAGCCTTCAATTGTATATTCTAATCTCATTGCCTATGGAGCCGGCCACTCAGATTTTACCAGTAGGTGGCAGAAGCCTGGAGATGAAGAGTTTACAACTGTTCCCTCTTTCACTTATCCGGCATCTACTTTGAGAGATGCTTTCTATTCTGCATCAGAAGTAAATATAATTTCCGGAAATCATATCCGACTGGATTACATCAGGCTCGGATATTCTTTCAATACATCTCAATGGAAATTTCCATTCCGGAGTCTTGAGGTTTTCTCCGGCGTTCAGAACGTTGGGATATTATGGAAAGAAAATAAATCTGGTTACGACCCTGATTACTTTGCTGTGATTCCACCATCCAGACAAATAAATTTTGGAATCAGGGGTACATTTTAACACAAAATAATTTAACAACATGAAAAGGAAAACTTTAGGTCATATGGCAGTGATGATGATCATTTGCCTAGGCATGCTCCTCTCTGGGTGCAAGAAATATCTTGAGATCAAATCTGATTCTCGATTGGTCGTTCCCTCAACATTAAGCGATGTGCAGGGGTTGCTTGATGATGCTAACCTGATGAATCTACGCACATGCCCATCTTTCGGCGATGCATCAAGTGATGACATCTTTTTACCCCTTGCTGGATACAACGCCATTGGCGTCACAGGGCAGGAAGCCTATACCTGGAGACCTACACCTTACAGGTTTGGCAACGACTGGCAGACAGGATACCTTGCGGTATACAATTGCAACTTGTCCCTGGAGTTATTGAACAACATTGACAGAATCGGTCCTAATGCACAGCTCTGGGATAATGCAAAGGGAAGTGCGCTGTTTTTTAGGTCATATTATTTTCTGATGCTCACCAGTCAGTATGGCTTAGCATATGATGAGGCAAGCTCAGCAAGTGAACTAGGTATTGCACTTAGAACAACTTCTGATTTTAATGTGCCATCAAAAAGGGCTACCGTAAAGGAAAGTTATCAACAGGTTATCAATGACGCACTGCAGTCAATGGATTTATTGCCGGACTACCCTCAGCACCCTTTGCGGCCATCCAAAGGCGCCGCCGCAGCGCTCCTTTCAAGATGTTACCTTTATATGCGCAAGTACGATCTAGCATTAAAGTATGCTACAGATGCCCTAAAGTTTAATAACAAATTGATGAACTTTAACGGGGATTCCGATCTGCTCGCGCTGACTAGTAACGTGCCGGTAAAAAAGTTTAATAAGGAAACGATATGGTATGCAGAACTCTATACAAGTTTTGGCATAACGAATCTGACCAGATCAAGAGTCGATTCAGTATTATATTCAAGCTACAATACCAATGATTTAAGGAAAACAGCTTTTTTCAAAATTGCAGCACCCTATCAGCAGTTCAAAGGTAGCTATGCGGCAAGTGCAACCGTCTGTTTCTCGGGTTTTGCAACAGACGAGCTTTACCTTACAAGCGCCGAAAGTAAAGCTGCAGTAGGAGATATCACTGGTGCCATGGAAGATCTCAATACCCTGATGAAAACACGTTGGAAGAGTACCGTTGCTTTTGTACCATTTTCAGCTGTCGATAAAAACGATGCTTTAAAGAAAATAAGGGATGAGCGAAGAAAGGAACTTTTGCTCCGTGGATTACGTTTTGCGGATATCAAAAGATACAATAAAGAGGGTGAGGGAATTATCCTCAAACGTATAGTAGATGGTAAAACCTATACGTTACTTCCTGAGTCAAAATATTATGCACTCCCCTTGCCAACGGACGTGATTGAATCCTCGGGCATGCCTCAGAATTAAAAAGAAATGGCCACTATCTTTACGGATAGTGGCCATTTTAAAATTGGTAATTCCTCAATTACTATTGGGCTGTGCGATTTTCAATTACCATGGTATTATCGCTGCTACCAGTCACAAATCCAGAACTGGTGGCACTTGCCGTAATATTCAGTGAAGTTTTTAATGTTGGAGTGCTTCCTGTGTTGACAAAATTCTGATCAACAAGAATTGTACAGGGCTGTTCCAATACCCCGTCACACTCTGGTGCACTTTCGTCATGAATCCAGTTACTTTCGGTTTGAACTGCCCCTTGACTGTAGTCACTCGGGTTGTTATACCGGAATTTATACTGTACTCTTTTGTTTTCTGCTTTAAATGCAGATCCACCGAAAACCAATACTAATCCTAAAGCGGCGGCCATTAGGCCTTTGCTTAATTTTTTTACTGTTGTATACATAATTTAAGGATGCTTTTTACTATCAAAAAACAAGCGAAAAAGTTAGTTTAAGTTTTGGGCACTATGCCCTGGTTAATTGAGTTAATTTCTTGATAATTTATTTTCACTCTCTGCCGTTTAACCTCCTTTCTTGTCTGATGATTCTGATAAGACAACCTATATTTATAAAAAACAAAAGCATGTTGAAGTAAAGATGGCTTTCCCAACTCATCTTAGAGATGAAGCCACCGCAGCTGCACGGAGCGTTGGGAAAAATATGGGTCAGTATCAATGTGATATATATTGTAAATCCCATTATCAGTGCTAAAGACAGCCAAAGCCCCCATTTGTGTTTATTAAGAATCAGCAGTGTAGCAGCAGTTAGCTCAAGAATTGGGACAAGATATGTCAGTAGTTGCTGTACTGAATAAGGAAAGGGTTGCTCCTTCATCTGGAGCTGGTAAAGTTTTAGATCAGCGAGCTTTGCAAAAACTGCATAAGACCATAGCAATGTTAGCAGGAATATTCCAATTGTATTTAGATTTGATACCAAGCTTTTAAAGCTTATATGCGTCCGTTTGTGTGAATAAATATTTTCCATGTTTTTGTTAATAAAAACCCATCTGAGTGTAGATTAAAGTTCGAAACAACAGGAATAATAATTACTACCCGAATTCGGCAATTTTTACTCTTTTTGCACCCCTTGGTATCTGAAATAATGGCACATCTATTTGTCTAATAATGCGATTGCTTAAATGTCATCTGCGATATTTCCTTTTTATTTTGAAAAGATATTTTGATTCAATTGCGAGTAAGGACGCCAGAATCTGATGAATGGGAAGATTAATTAATTCTGGATACCGGTCTTGAAAATAAAGAAATCTTGTTTCCGCATGCCTGATCCTCAGCATTTGTTCTCTTTGCATTATTTCACGGTAATGTTCCTCGTAGATTTCCAGAAGAATTATTAGAAATTTGGGATTTGCTTGGGCAAGTTCACTCCATTGGGATAGACTTATTGAATAGCCCGAACTGTCCTTTAAAAAATTGACGTACTCATTTGTATGGCTGAAAGAAAAAAATGAAGTGGTCGGAAAAATAAACCCACGCTGTAATATCCATGATGTATTTTCCTGCCCCTCGAAAATAAAATACCCTCTTGCAAGACCCTCTTCGATAAAATAAAGTTCAGGGTATGAATGATCTGGTGTGCTAATAAGTAAGCCCTTATTGAAAGTTTTCTGAACAGAAATTTCGGCCAGTTGGCTTACAAGAGTTTCGCTTGCATTTTGAAGACTTTGTAGTTTTTCGATGAGTCGTTTCATTTGAATATGATTTAGGGTAAACTTTAAGGTTCGTCATATACATTATTACCTATCAGGAATTTTATTATTGCCGAGAAGAAGTTCCAACTGAATGTTTAAATGCCATGCTGTATATGATAGGTTCAAGAGGTACGCATCAGGGAATAATTTCATAAGGTTCGAATAATGCTTTTCGCTAAACGCTACCAAATACGAATCCTCTAAAAACTCTACGTAAAGTTCAAATCTTGATCTTGGCATAACGTTTGGGAAATGATACAGGAATTCCTCAGCATTATAGGTTCGGATAACAATTTCTTCATCATTATCCTTATCGATTGCCATTAGCCGTAATGACCCGCTTTCAATCAGGGGATAAAAATTATAATCTTCTCTAGTCAAGAATACCGTCTGGCCACCCTTGTATGCGGTTCCTTTGGCTATGGTTGAGATGTATGCTTTGAGTCCAGGCGAGAGTGAGTGAAATGTATTTAGTTTCTGTGAATAGTTTTCTACGTCCATAATCTTTTGAGGGATAAAGAACGGCTATTTGAAAACTTTGTCAAGTTGCAGAAATTTTATGGTCTTGCAACCCCTCATCAAATTGCAAGATTCGCAGTATTCTCACAATTTCAATATCTTTCCTGAGCTAATGCGAGCATTTCACTGAGCTTTGCGATCACTTTCTTAATATCTTCACTAGCATGATTATAGTGGGCGTTTCTGGCACTTTTTTCAGATATTGCATCTCGTTCCACCGTGCTAAAGTGCCTTGCAATATATTGGTGCGCGAATTTTGCCCTTTGCCATATTATTATTCCGGTCTCCATCTGAAGATGGACGAAAAAGGCCAGCTGTTTAACGGAAAAGGAAACTTTATAGTTGGCGTTCATAATTCCCGCTTCCTCAACTTCATGATTCACAAATTCCATAGCCCGGAGTAAAAGGAGTTCTTCTCGAAGGAATTTTTTTATAGTGCGCTGAATATCGGGTTTCCTTGTAAACTGGAGCATTTGGGTTTCTCTGTATAACACTCTTATCTCTTTCCGATAGGAACAGACTGCAGAAATTTTTTCCCCTAAAGTTGTCTTATGCTCAATCTCTTTTGAAATATACCGTTTGGCATAAAAAAATAAGTCAGGATGATTTATTCCAAGCCCGATGAAAATTTTTATAATGCTAAACTCATCAATCAAATCAAGCAACATAAGACCTTGATGGATTTTATCGCAGGATTCTTTCCAAAATTAAGATCTTTAAAACTGACTATCTGACTTATATCCAAAACCGATCTTGTGACCTGCATCAGTTTAGGATCAAATTTCTTCTTTTCAAATTCTCCAACGATTAAATCCAAATCATTCTCGATTTCGGAAATTTCGGACTCAATCATTTTTATAGGGATCCTGCCTTTATAGTCGAAGATCTTCGGAAAGATTTGTTTCATCCAGATTAGTAATTCTTCCATTATATCCAGCAATGCTTCCAGAGTACTTATTATAATCTTGTGGTCCGGATCTTTTTCCCTAAGCTTTTTTTCTGTGCTAGTCTTATCCATTAAAAGGGTTAAGTTCTGTTGGTGAAAATTGAAATATGCTTTTGACTTTTCATGATTATTTAGTTCAACGGCCATATCCCTGAAGGCTCTGGTCAGTCGGGAATGCTCTCGTTCCAGATTTTTTTTTGATTCCATTGCAAAATTTTTTGCAAAAGTTTTTTTCGTTTGCAGGCTTGTGAGATGTTCCTCAAAAAAAATAAATTGGTAATTCATAGCTGATTTTTAGCACAATTTATGACTGAATTTACCTGTCAAAAAGATTTTTACACCGAGGCCTTTGGTGGTTACACCAGTAGTTTGATTAGGCTGACAAACATATTCTCAAAAGTAAAATTTGACGAATATTGTCTTTAGAATTTATCTGCAAATAATGTATTCAAGGGGGGTTGATCAATTATGCAACTGATAGTCAACTTGATTTAGAGTGCGAATTGGCACAACTTGCGAAAGTTCCTGTAGGATTATCGCAGGTTCAGTCAACCAACTTTTTACCTAAATCCTTCTCTATGTTAATCCAAACTTCTGAACAGCTTTATTTAGAAATGACCGCAAAACTGCATGCTGTAAAACAAGAACCCATCAGTGATCTGACCAGATTTTCATCCTCACTAGACATTATCGAAAAGGATATAACTCGTTTGAACACGTTGGTAAACCAATTGGGTTTCTCTTCTGAAATGGAAGAGATACTATTCTTTAAAGAAACCAAACCGAAATTCTATTGCTGTAAAATTTTGATTGTGGAGCAATTCAATATTCTATCAAATATTCCGATTGATACGGACGAGGCAATTAGGAGTTATTATGTTCTGGAAATAGATTTCCTGAGGAGATACTTTGAGCAAAATAAATTCCTTTACCAATATTACCTTAACAATCAAACTGCCCTGGACCAGGAATATTTTCTCAGAAAAAACAAGCAGGGGATTTTTCCGGCGTTGAAATACGACGAATTTGATACCAATGTAGATTATACCTTTGCAAAGTTCCGTGCATACGAGCAGCTACGCGAATTTTTGCTGACCAGGATTCGTTTGATTTATAACAATCCCGATTCCTCCCTTTATCACCTTCTTGCGAAAAATTCGGAGCTGAAATGGACCGATGACAAAGTTAATCTGGTTGAGCTCGCCTATGGCATATACTTTATGGGTTCTTTAAATAATGGAAAAGCTGACATTTCCCAGGTCGTGGATATTCTTGAGCGAAGCTTGAATATAGACCTGGGTGTGGCCTACCGAAAATTCATCGATATATCCAGAAGGAAGAGCAAAGGGTATACAGTTTATCTAGATGGTATGAGAAGTGCAATTAACAATCATATTATCAGTAAACAACGCTTCAGATAAGATGATTCTTCTGGGATTTTTTCTAACAAATTCAATGTAAAGCTATGTGTCTGGAAAGAAATTTTTAAAAATGTTTGGTAGTGAAAGTATAGCACAAGTTTGAAAAAGTGTCAAAATCTTATTGCCAGGATTTGTAGAGATTTTAGCAAATTCTAAAGTTTTGTCAAGAATTTACGCTTCTATGTGAGGGTTTTACGGTAATATCGGTGAGCTACAACATTTCTATTCCGAAAACCACTGCAATCAAGCTAAGTATAAGAATTAAAAAATCGTACCCACTTTTTGAAAAGTGTCAAATGCTCGCAACATACTTCCTGAATTTTGAGCCAACAAAAGAGTTGGTCTTTGACATTCAGGAATGAAACATTACCCTTTAAATTGAAGGGAATTTTGCGAAGCTTTGAGATGACGTCAAAAAGGTGAAAGCGCATTGGCAGACGATATGTCCGGTTTGTAGAAATCGACGCGAGTAGTTCCGAGTTACAATATATAGAGGCCCTTCTTTTTGGGTTCTATCTTAAAGGGGCGATAAGCCCCTTTTTTGTTTCTGAAAATTCTAAAACTAAATCGGTATGTCAGCTTTTTTAAACGTTAATGAGATCAAGGAGAAAGTGTCGCTCCTCGATCTTTTGAAGAACTTGGGGTTCAGTCCCCAGAAAGTATCGGGGGGAGAGTATTTTTTTCTAAGTATGTTGCGTGAAGAATATACGGCCTCACTTTGTGTAAATGATAATCTGGGGGTCTGGTTTGACCATGGCGGTGCAGGAGTGTCGGGAATAAAAAGCGGAAGCATAATCGATTTTGGCCTTGCATATTGGTATCCCTCAAGCTTTCCTGAGGTTCTTAAAAAAATCGTAGAGTATGCAAAAATAAACCTTGAGAAAACCGCGGATGTGCCTGTTGATAATTCCCGAAGGCCATTATCCTTCAAAGTTCCAAGATATGAAGTAGAAGTCGTAAATGAATCAATCGGCAACGATGTCATCAGCTCATATCTTAAAGGCAGGGGAGTGCACAGCGTTGCAGGTGGTTATTTATATGAACTTTATTATTCGGTCATGGACAGCAGCAATAAGCGCAGGAATTACTTTGCTTCTGCATGGCCAAATGAGAATGGTGGCTGGGAGGTACGCAACAAATATTTTAAGGGTTGCCTGGGGCACAAGGGAATGAGTTTTTTGCAGGGGGCTGTTGACAGGCTAGGTGTCTTTGAAGGTTACTTTGATTTTCTGAGCTGGAAAGTCGAACATCCGCAGGATCCTGCATCCATATTGGTGTTGAATTCCCTTTCCTTTCTACAGGCTGCCAAGGGTAGGTCAAACCAGTTTGGTTCTATTGAACTTTATTTTGACCATGATAAAGCAGGAAAATCTGCTGCGCAGGAATTTATCCGAGATGTACATGGAAGTATAGACTGTTCTTTCAAATATGCAGGGTTTAAGGATTATAATGAAAAGCTTGTGGCTGATCTAAGGAAAATTGAAGAATCTATTGTTAAGCCTATGCCTTTTAGTGTAGAGAATGGTTTTGGTATAACACGTTGATATATGAATATATAACTATGTAAATATTGAGCTATATAGATATAATTATATCTGTATATGTCTCGTCCGGAAAAGTCTTTACAGTTGGGAGCTGTTAATACTAAGTATTCTTTACAATTGTTATTTCGTCCGGTTCAGGGTTTACATTGACTTTTTACGTAATCCTCTTCCGGCTTTACATCATTGTATGCTTAAATATCAATATGCCTCTATCGGTATATGTGGATATATTCTTATATAGAAATATGTGGATATATATTTAGCTAGTTAGACTCAATGATAAGTTTCATCATTTTTAGCCTTACTAATAGTGGCTTATTGATTTTACTTTCCGGATTAGCTCTAAGTGGCCCGAAATGGCTCTCTAGAAATAAATCAAAGTCAGTTACTTTTGTTGCCTCATTTAAAAACACCGGCATCTCCGGTCTCTGGCAATTCTTGAAAAACTCTTCTAATTCCTGCAGCTCCATCTGGCAAAGATAGCTTTAGGCTTTCTGTTTTGCCGGAATACTTTTTAACAAAATCCTAATAAACCACGCTTAAATTTTTTGGTTTTTATTCTTTCGTTATTGTAGGTGTATTTTGGTTTTTTAGCCTGCAAGTTGTGTTTTTGTTGCTCAAAAACCCTATAACTTGCCCGCTTTTTTTCGCCTTGGGGGCGTAGCGGGATGGAAAAAACGTCGCAACTAGTTTTTTCTTCTTCGGAGGATGTCCCTTAATTGTTGAATATGACCAAGAAAAAGAATGGGAGGCCTTTAAAATTAGATGGTAAAAGAACCAGGTTCATTAAGGCCAGATTTACCGAGGAAGAATATGCTTTACTCCGAAACCTTTGGCTTTCCCTTGGATTGAAAGAAAGTGATTTCTTGCGGCAAAGGCTTTTAATCTCCTCTGCGGTTTCAAATAAAATCAATGCAGTTGAAGTTTTAAAACACCTGAACCAGATCGGTGCAGAGATCGGTAGGTCAGGAAACAACATTAACCAGCTTGCCCGGCATGCGAACTTTTTAAATAAGCGAGGAATGCTCTCTGCTGAAATTGTACTTCAGTTCAACACGATTTTTACTGATTACATTTCAATATTTAGAGGAATGGAGAGAGCAACCAGGGAATTACTCAGGTTATTAAAGGCTTAATTTATGATTGTAAAAATTCTTTGGAAATCAAAGACTTTTAGGGCAATTAGGTATAATACCAATAAAGTTGAAAAAAATAAGGGAGAACTGGTAAAGGTATCCGGTTTTGGGGCGCTGCAAGGGCTATCTGAGATCAGGCCTGGAGATTATATAAACTACCTTTCTTCCCTAGCGAGCAGAAACCGCAGGGTTGTATATCCGCAATTTCATGCAATGATATCTTCAAAGGGCAGAAGCTTGGACAAGGGGGAACTAGTTACACTGGCCGAAGGCTGGCTAGAGGGCATGGGTTATGGAAATCAGCCGTATCTTCTCATTTTCCACAAGGACACGCAGAATAATCACATCCACATGGTCTCTTCAAGAATAGACCTGGAAGGGAAAAAGATTTCGGACAGCTTTGAGAAGATCAGGGCTTATAAGGTACTGAATAAACTTATCGGTAAAGATGAGAAACATGCTGCTGAAAAAGCTTTGACGAGGGCACTTCAATACAGCTTCTCCAATAAGGCGCAGTTTATGATGTTGCTTGAAAGACAGGGATATGCATTAAAAGTTCTGGAGGATACGCTTGATCTCTCAAAATATGGTGAAAAAGTGGGCAGTGTAAGCTTAGATAAAATAGAACAAAAAATTGCCCGGTTTTCACCTGACCAGAAAAGAAAGGAACAGTTAAAACAGGTTTTTGAAAAATATAGGCCAATTACCGATTCCAGAATCCAAGCGATCAGGGAAGATCTTCCAGGTGGCGAGAAGGGAAAAGTAATAGGCTATACCTCTGAGTTAAGCGAAAAACTATCTTCTTCATTCGGCCTTAAGTTTGTATTTCATTTTAAAGGTGACAAGCCGCCATATGGCTATACCATTTTAGACCATTCCACCAAGGAAGTTTTTAAAGGTGGCGATATTATGTCTCTAACTAAGTTTATGGAGACTTTACGCCAAACCGAAGACGTAAAAACGTTAATACCCATTTCGGAGGGTATTTATGAAAATCAGTTTTCTCCAAAGGAAGAGATGCTCCTTGAAAATCCATCAGAGTCAATATTTCCTGCTGACGAGGTTGAAATGCATGATTGTATATCCATTGGCGAATTCTCTTTGGATATAGATATCTCTGATGATATTGATGATGAGCAGATCCTCGGACGGAATAGGCGCAGGCAAAAAAAAGCAAGAACCAATACACGTTAAATTTTTATGCTTATGGTTATATTAATTGGAAATCAGAAAGGGGGAGCCGGTAAAAGTACACTCTGCCTGTTACTGGCCTATTTCCTCTCAATGCTTAAAAAAAAGAAGGTTACCGTTCTAGATATGGACTACCAGGCTTCGATTTCAGGCAAGTTTGAAAAGGCAAAGATTCTGGAGAACGATCCCCTCTACGAGGTTATTCCCTCTGATCTTAAGTACTTCCCGGCTCTGCTGGAACTGCTTAACCAAAATAAGGATGAGTTTGTGCTCATTGATCTTCCGGGTAAAATGGACGATGACCTATTGATTCCCATTATCAGCTCCGCGGAACTCATTATCTGCCCGTTTAATTATGATGAATTTTCTGTAGACAGTACAGTGCTCTTTTCGCTTGTATGTCGGGAGATCAATAATTTATCACCCATGGTGTATGTGCCAAATAGGATTAAAACAACCGTAAAGTATGAAACCAGGGAAGAGGTAGACAAGGTACTATCCAGATTTGGAAAGATTTCTCCCGGTATTTCTGACCGCATCGATTTTCAGCGGGTAGGAACCATCCATATCCCGGCCTCTTTAATTCCAGTTTTTATGCCGGCAATGGACTTTATCTATGGCAGCTTTATGAAGAAAGGTATATCGACATGAGCGAAATCAAATCCCTTGCCGATCAATTGAAATCAAGGATCCAAGAAGAAAAGGGATTGCCGGAAAAATCCCAGGCCAGTCATGGCGCTGAAAAGATTGGTGTAAAAAAAACTGAATCCAAAGAAACGGCCGTGAACGCCAAGCGTCTAGCTAGTTTTCTCTCATCCCTGCGGGACTTTAATATGGATGGGCAGGAGAAAATCCTTATCCGGATTGATAATCGTACAATGAGCAAGCTGAGGCAATTAAAGGCCGCATCCAATATCGATATGACGCGGGTCATTGTTTTTTCCCTCCACCAGTTTTTAAAAAGCCACCCCTGGCTAAATGAATATATTTCACAAACCCTAAAAAAAATGACCCATGAGCTGGACTAATTTCTTGACCATAATCTTTATTGTATATCTGGTTTATTATTTACTGAACTTATTTTTTGATCTTTTTCTATCTCAAAGAGGCACTGTAGATGAAACTGCGGTAGACGAGCTTTTCTTTGCACAAACATTTACCCCTGAGCTGATTACCCTGGAAGAGAAAGCAGAGGAGGCTGTTGCTACGGATTCAGAAAAAAAGGAAAAACCAGCCCCTTATTTGCCAACAGGTCCAATTAGCTCAAGTGGAGGCATTGGACTAAAACAGCTTTTTTCCCTTGCGAAGGACAACCTCATCGAACATACGCGGGCAATACCTTACTAAACTCCATGAGGTTTTCTTTATTCTTTTTAAGGGCAGCGTCAGTTGCTTTTTTTTTGCTCTTTACTTTTTCCGCTAATGCTCAACCAGGAATCTCAGAGTTTTATTCCGCCTCTGCAGAGGTGAAAGGCTGGTATTTTTCGCTCTCGGATCTGGTATTGGTTATTGGCGCAATCGCAGGAATCCTAGGTGGGCTTAGGGTTTATGCCAATTGGCAGATGGGCAAGCACCACATCGACGCGCAGGTTATGGGATGGTTCTTCTCATGCCTCTTTTTATCTCTCATCGGTGTATTCCTCCGCGGTCTTTTCGGACTGTAAATACAATTTTATTCAATTTAAATCAATTTTTTTATGACAAGAAAAAGCAAAAGACTTTTGTCATTGGCCGCGCTATTGGGTTTAGTGCAGGCAGTTTCCGCCCAGACTGGGGGAGGAACAACAGGAATTAATGCGGCGACTTCCTCGCTGACCTCTTATGTAGATCCGGTTTCTACACTCACCCTTGCGATTGGTGCCGTGGTAGGTATTATCGGCGGGGTACGTGTCTACATCAAATGGAATTCCGGAGATCAGGACATCAACAAAGAAATTATGGGCTGGGGAGGTTCCTGCCTTTTTCTGGTTCTGGTATCGGTAGTGATCAAGGCTTTCTTTGGCGTATAGCATGAGGATGTATCCAGTTTACAAGGGGCTTCAAAAGCCCCTCGTTTATCGGGGTTTCAAGGGGAAGTATATTGCTTATGGCATTTCTTCCTTAGGTCTTGGGCTGGTCACCGGAGGCCTAGCCGGTGCGCTCCTCAATATGTATATCGGTGGCCTCTTAACCATTCTTTCAATAGCCGGTGGGCTCCTCTACACATATTCCAAGCAGGCATCCGGTCTTCATGATAAGACCAGATCCAGGGAGATATTCATTCATCGTATTTATTTAAGGCGAGGTTATGGGAAAACAGGAATTTAAACTGCCATATGCCGGAATAGAAGAGATAGGCGGACTTTCCGTTCTTTATGGTGAGTCAGGCGATTTTTCAGTAATTCTTTCTATCGAAAATCCGGTGCTTATTTATTCCGCTGATCCGGCAGGCTACCAGGCCTTTCATCTTCTGCTTCTCAATGTGATCAAGATATTGAGTGAAGGGTATATCATTCAGAAACAGGATGTGTTCTCTAAAAGAACTTATCAGGCGAAAGTGCAAAGTGAACCCCTTCAGCAAAAATACGATGAGCATTTTTCAGGGAGGGAATATATTGAGCACTCTAGTTATCTGGTTATAACCCGTCAGGTCAAACGAAGGACAATGTACGTTTATGACAGGAAAGCCCTTTTGGATTTTGTATCCAATATTGCCAAGGTCTGTGAACTATTGAAAGGAGCATCGGTATCACCAAAAGTACTGCCCCAGGGTGAGATAGAACGCTATATTTCGCAGATGCTTGCCATGGATTTCTCCTCAGACCATTTTTCGCTCCATAACTTAAGGGCCGGGGATACTGAAATAGGTATTGGGAAAAAGGTGATCCGCTGCATGAGCCTGGTCAATATCGATTCCATTGACATGCCTGAATCCATTGGGCCATATTTAATGGCGAACGACGGGAAAGGACTACAGGAATTTCCGATGGACAACCTTTCTTTCCTGTCATCAGTTCCGGGTATTGAAAGTCTTGTTTATAACCAATTAATTGAAATTCCTTCCCAGGGCATTACCCTGAACAAACTGCAGCTGAAACGCAAGCGGCATTCCGGAGTTCCTGATCCAGCCAATCAGATGTGTGTGGAGGATATTGATAAGTTGCTCATAGATGTGGCAAGGGAAAACCAGTTGCTCGTCAATGCGCACTATTCTTTATTGGTCTGCTGCGAACTTCCACTTCTGGATACCAGCTGTAACTTTATTGAAGCTTCCCTATTTCAGCAGGGGATTATCCCCTCCAAGAATGCCTATAACCAGATGGAACTCTTTAGGAGTGCCTTGCCTGGAAATGCAGTGGAACTGAAAAAATACGACTGGTTCCTCACCACTTCGGATGCGGCCCTTTGCCTGTTCTACAAGGAACGGCTGATGCGGGATGAGCCCTCCAAGTTTCTCATGCGCTTTACCGATAGGAGAGGAATCCCTGTAGGCATAGATCCAGCAGATCTTCCTATGGAATCTGGCAGGATTACCAACCGTTCAAAATTTGTTCTGGGCAGCTCTGGTACTGGTAAATCCTTTTTTATGAACAGCCTGCTTGAACAGTATATGCTTTATAATTACGACATCGTGATCGTTGATGTAGGACATTCCTATTCCGGGCTATGCAATTATTTTGGAGGAAAGTATTACACCTATACCGAGGAGAATCCGATCACGATGAATCCCTTTCTTATTTCTGAAGCAGAATATAACATCGAAAAGAAGGATTTCCTCAAAACACTTATCGGACTTCTTTTAAAGGGTGCAGAGGGAAGCGTATCGCAGATTGAGGATACGGTTTTCTCAAATGTACTCTCGGCCTACTATTCAGACTTCTTTTTAGGAGAGGCTGATTATGCGCTGTGTTTTGATTCTTTCTACCATTATTCGATCGTTAAGATTTCGGAGATCAAGGAAAATGAGAAGATCAGTTTCGATCTTGATGAGTACCGTTATGTACTTAAAAAATTCTGTCTTGGCGGAGAGTACGGTAGGCTGCTCAACGAAAGCGCTGATCTTTCAGATTTTACAGAGCGTTTTATTGTCTACGAAATTGATTCAATCAAGGAAAATAGGGTTCTTTTTCCAATCGTGACGCTGGTGATTATGGATTTGGTACTGCAGAAAATGAGGCACCGTACAGGCCAGCGAAAAGCGATGATTTTGGAAGAAGCGTGGAAGGCAATCGCCTCTCCGCTAATGGCTAACTACATTCTTTACCTCTATAAAACGATGAGGAAATTCTGGGGAGAGCCAATTGTGGTGACGCAGGAACTGGGCGATATTATCGGAAATGCTGTAATAAAGGATTCCATTCTGGCCAGTTCCGACACCATCTGCCTGCTCGATCAATCCAAGTTTAGGGGGAATTATGCAGAGGTAGCAAAACTCCTGGCGCTCAGTGAGGTAGAGCAGCGAAAGATATTTACCATCAATGCGCTTGAAAATAAGGCCGGCCGCGGGAAATTCAAGGAGGTTTACATTAAGCGCGGAAGTATAGGGGAGGTCTATGGCGTTGAAGTGTCGCTTTTTCAGTATTTAACCTTCACAACCGAAAAACCCGAAAAGACTGCTGTTGAATCTTATGTCAAGCGTTACGGCTCTTATCCTCTGGGACTGGAACATTTCGTTGCCGATATGAAAGTGAGCGCAATCTCTCTTCCCGAATTTGTCAAGAAAGTCAATTCATCCATCACAAGTTAAATTCTATTTTTATGCGAAAAATATTCATCTATTTTTTATTTGGAATCTTCGTGCAATCGGCCTCCGCACAAATATACGTTGACCCAACAACCGCTGCGGCCACGGCCGCCCATGCAGGGGTGATGAACAGCGGTCTGTCCCGAACCAGCGACAACCTTACTCTGGTGCAAAGGGCACAGCTCGCGGTAACTGGTCAGCTTGGAATTGTAAATGACCTTCAATCCACTATTTACAGAGGTTTATCTGAGGTTTCAGGGGTAATGAGGTCTCTGCTTTCTGTTAAGGATATTTATGAGATTTCTCAGGATATTGTCATTGATGTGAATAAGGCGATTAATATAGCCTCTAGTGACCCTGTATTACTGCTGTTCGCCGAAGGAGGTGCTAGGGAGTTCAAAACCCGTTCGATCAACCTTGCTACCGAGGTTAGCTCTTTTGTATTAAAAGACGGGAGGGAGGCGCTGATGGATTCCGGTGAACGGGCAAAGCTTCTCAATAGGATCGTCACAGAACTTACCATCCTCCGGGGAGTGGCCTACGGCATGTACCGTACGATGTACTGGGCAAAGCAGCGCGGAATCTTAAATTCCCTAAACCCTTATGCCGGATATATCAATATTGATAAACGCATAGCGGACGATATTATCAGGAATGCCAAGATGCTCAAGCAATGAAAAGCGCAGCATTTATCACGGCTATGATTTTCATATCAATAGCTGCTCATGCGCAGTTGAATGTCGGGCTTTTGCACCAGCTTGTGGGTAATAGCAAAACAGAACACGGAAAACAGTCTGATGCAAGGGATAGGCAGGCGGGATCCACTGCAAATGAGGAGGCAAACAAAACCCTAATGGTAAGATTAAAGAATAAATACAGGGATATCCAGTCCCGGTTCAAGACTTTGGGACTTGCTATTGATGCGGCGCAGATCGGAATCGAAGCCTATCCATTGATCGCTGATATTAGAAGAAGCCAGGGGATGATTTTTGATTTATGCAAGGACGATCCTGTACTTTCCGTTCTGGCCATACAGGCAGAGCTGGATATGGGGGATCGGGCACATGCACTGCTGAATTTCTTGTACGGACTTGCTCTTTCTATGCAAGACATCGACCAGATGAAGCAGAGCGACCGCAAAATGCTTTTTTTTCATGTGCTCACTGAACTCCACCTGATAGCCGGGGCATCCAGAGGACTGGCGGTAACCCTTCAATATTCTTCAAGAAAAAAGGTCTTCAATCAGCTAAACCCTTTCTCAGAATTTATCAATACCGATAAAAAATTGGTAGATGAAATCCTGCGAAAAAAAGATATCCTAAAAAACTGATGTTATGAAATTGCTTATTTTAATTTTTTTAATGCTGATTGGTCATTATTGTTGTAAAGCTCAAAGGCTAGTTTTTGACCGCGGGCATTTTAATATCGTAAATGAAAATGGAGCAGTACGACTGGCAGCTGAAAATACGTATAACAGTTATTTAAATACGATCAACAACCGCCTTTCGGATATTAATCTCAATCTGGGCGCGGTCGTTATGGTTCAGTCATTAATCCTGTCTTCCTTAAGAGAAGTTGATCAGGGGCTCAAAACAGCAATCGCGGTCAGACAGATCGGCTCACTGGTTGCCGAGATTTCATCGGAAAGTGCCGGGATGATTGATATCGCCAAATCAGATCCCCATCTGCTGCTTTTTGCAGAAGAGGTTTCCCGCCAGGTAAAAGATAGGGGGGTAAACCTATTTTCAGAAGTCTCTGCTTTTGTATTGAAGGAAGGCGAAAACGTCCTCATGGATTTCGAAAAGCGCGATGCGCTGCTTAAGAAAATTGCCCTGGAGCTCCGCGTCATCCGTGCCCTGGTATTCAGCATGAAAAAATCCATGTACTGGGCAAAAATGAATGGAGTCTTCCGTTCGCTTAATCCCTATCAGGGCTTTATCAATCAGGATCTGCGTCTCGGGAGTGATATTTTATTCAAATCAAAACTTTTAAAACGATGAAAAAACCTTTTTTGCTTCTTTTCCTCTGTTTGCTCTCAACGCTCCTCTGGGCACAGAAGAAAATTACCGACAAACACATTACCTACCAGCAGGAACGAATGGTCTTCAAGCAATGGG
Organism: Pedobacter sp. AC464; assembly: GCF_979253075.1. Taxonomy (NCBI): domain Bacteria; kingdom Pseudomonadati; phylum Bacteroidota; class Sphingobacteriia; order Sphingobacteriales; family Sphingobacteriaceae; genus Pedobacter; species Pedobacter sp. AC464. The sequence continues at coordinate 358,260 of NZ_CEEDBV010000002.1, read as the reverse complement.
ATGCGGATAAGTTTACGCCCAAACAAGGTTTTTTGGGGCTTAATCCAGATTACTGGATTACCTGGGCGCTTCACCCCAATTATCCCAAAACGGATCTAAGACCCCTTGGCCCGCTCGGTCCACAAACGCAACGGCTGATGTTGGCAGCAGCCATGCAGAACACCGATAATCTCTACAAACTGCATGCGGATACCATTCGCAATACGGCGCTGAGCGAGGCCTCCAATTATTCTTCGACACTTTCTTTTGCCGATCCCCTTTGGCTAATGTACTATCGCAACGAGTTTGAAGGATTATTAAATCAGGCAGATGCCGATATGCTTGCAGGCCTTTCGCTTGCAGAACAGAAATACATAATCTCTATGGGGCTGTTTGACTGGTACAGGGAGGAAAGCCGTGCACTTCTTGAAAGGCTGGAAATCGCGAGGTCGACTACCTTAGACCGGGGATCAAGGATAATGGCCTACCACAGGATGCTATCTGAATTCAGAAAACTCTCGGCAAGCTGGGAAACCAAGAAATCAAGGGCAAAAACCTATCTCTCTATCCGCTCATCTGTCCAGAAGTTACGGGCCGGTGAAGTTCAAAGACCAGCATCCCCAAAGAGCGATATCCAGATTGCCAATGATATTCTTAAAAAATCAAAACTGTAAGCAATGGATATTTTAAATGTTATAACCGGCACAGCCGGTTTTTTTGTGCAGGCAGTGCCCGATTCGTTCAAGGACACTTTTAATTTTCTTCAGGGCAACGGCGTGTATGAAGAGGGAATGATGCATTTTCTGCATGAGATGAAAAGTACGATCTGGACTCATTATGATGCCTTTATTGCAGATGCGCAGGCACTGGCGGCAATTTTTATGCTCATCTTTTTTGCTATCAAAAGCTATGAAATGATCTCCGGGGATAAACAGCTTGAAATTATGCCGCTGCTCCGTCCTTTCGGTCTGACCATGGTGATTCTATGGTGGAGCATCTTTACCCGGGTCCTTGCGTATCCAACCGATGTTGTAGAACAGAAGACCTCAGCAATGTTTGATGGCAGCCAGGCAGAGATCAATGATCTCAGGCTACAGCGGGCGAAGCTCATGGTAGAGGTTTCTGATCAGCTCTATAAAATTCAGGCCGAGACGCAGACAGCAAAAACAGAAGCGGATACCTGGTATGAAAATGCATGGGAATCTGTTAAGTCTTCGGTAAAGGAAGGGTTTTCCGAAGTCTGGAACCCGATAGTGGAAATGAGAAACCGGCTGGAGGTTGGTCTGCAACTTTTGGCTACCTCTCTTTTGGAAACACTCGCTATATGGATACTCAGGGTCTGCACCTACATTATTTTTATCATTCAGATCATCTTTTCCACGATACTGATTATTTTAGGCCCCTTTTCAGTAGCCGTCTCTATTCTGCCAGCTTTCAGGGATTCCTTTTCGACATGGGTCGCCAGGTTCATCTCGGTAAACCTTTATTCAGGGATTGCATATCTGGTGATGTATGTAGCGTCCCTTTTCCAGCATTATGCACTTGAGGCGGAAATTACCCGTTATCAGGAGCTTGTTGGGACTGGCGGGGCAAGCCTTGAAAAGCTCGGCTGGTTTGCCAGCAATGGAGTTCTCTCCTTTGGAATGGTAATCGTAACCTTTATCATCGGTGCACTAACCATGCTTACCGTGCCGAGCATTTCAACATGGATAGTATCCACATCGGGTGTATCTTCTGCCGCAAGTTCTATGGGAAGAGGTGCATCAAGCATGACCAGGGTTGCTGGACAGATAATGGGAGGATAGAGAGATGATGATAAAAAGTATCGAATCCAAAATCCGTCTAGCCACATTCCTTTCGCTGGGAAGTTTTTTGCTCTGTCTATCGGTAGTCGCTGTTGTTTCTTTTTTTGCCTATGGATATGTTAGGGATTCTCGTAAAAGTATTTATATTCTTGACCCCTCGGGAACACCAATCCTGGCGAAACAGACCAATGTGCAGCTAAACAGAGCAGCAGAATATCGCGCACATATTGCAAAATTCCATTCTCTTTTCTTTTCGCTGGTACCAGATGATAAGTTCATAGAATATCAGATGAAACAGGCCATGTACCTTATTGATGAAAGTGGTGCCCTTCAGTATAATAATCTGAAGGAAAAAGGTTTTTTCACCTCTATTCTCTCCTCCTCTGCTGTACTCACGCTCCGAACCGATTCTATTTTTTTAGATGAAAAAAGAATGTATTTCCGGTATTATGGTACACAGAAAATAGACAGGAGAAGTTCAAGCGTCACCCGCTCGCTTATCACGGAGGGAAGCCTGGTCGATCTTGAAACAAGATCTGACAATAATCCCCACGCGGTCTTAATTACCAGATGGAAGACATTAGAGAACAGGGATATTTCAACTATAGATAAAAATGCATTCCAATGAAAAAGACAACTGTGTTTTCAGAACTCAGAAATGAGTTCTCTGATCTGATCGAACGCCTCCTGGCCTCCATATCAGGTTTTTTCAAAAAATATCCGAAGGTTATCTTCTCATCTATGGTGCTGCTACTAGGCAGTTCCTTTCTCTTGTGCTTTACGCTGCTGAGAATGGATTCAAAAAAAGCCCCTTTAGAAAAAAAAGCACTGCTAAAAGTTGAGAGTGGGCTTAGCGAAATAGGAACAACTGTAAGTAAGCTTAAAAGAACTCTGGAAATTAGGGAAGCGCTGAAAGTTTTATTGGCCAAGGAAACGCTAAATAGCCAGGACAGCCTGCTCATGGTCAGTATGGTAGCCGAGCTTGAGCGTGCCGGCCACACGAAGAATTAATTAAATTATATGAAAAAAATAGATTTAAAAAAGCCCAGGTACGCTCTTCCCATAATCTGTCTGCCTTTTCTTTTTCTCTTCTTTTATGTCTATAAAAGCAGTTTTGGAAAAGAAGGTAAAATAGTCCTGGGAAGAGATTCGCTACAGACCAACGTGGCAAATGTTTCCGAGCAGGTGAGGAACCAGGAGCTTTCGGGAAAGCTGGATGCCTTTAGAAATAAATTCAAGCAGGCCGATGGATACACTGCTGTTGGTAGTATTGGTGAAGAAAACCAACAGCTGGCAGAGATAAGCTCATCCTACAATTTGAGGGAAAAGCATATGCTAGATTCCATTGACCAGGTAATGAAGGCAAAATATGGTCTGCCAGGCAGACCGGAAAATGTAAACCATACATATTCTGCGGCAGGACAGAGCTTTGTAAAGTCGCGGAATCCTTCCAGAACCGAGCAGGACATCGCACTCGCCTCGGCATTGTCCAAGATAAAAATGGAGGAGAACAGGGTGAATAAGGAGGTTGATAACTCTAAAAACCCATCCGATCCCATGCAACTTTTTCGGGCACAGATGGCTCTTGTGGACAGTATGGGGAAAGCTAATGATCCCGCAGTAAAGGAGAATATGGAAAAAGAACGGGTTCTGAAACTGGCCGAAGCAGAAGCCAAAAGCAAGAAGATCATTCCGGTCAAAAGATCGCATGGAGTTTCGACTGGCTTCAATACCATAGTTTCCGGAGATGTCGAACGCCCTATTTCTGCGATCATTGATCAGGATGTTACCGGCTTTTCCGGATCGCGCCTGCGTATAAGGCTGACTGATGATATCATGGCCGGCAAGTTTATGATCCCTAAAGGCACCTACCTCTATGCAACTATTTCAAGCTTCTCTGCCCAAAGGGTTTCCTTGGTGATCTCATCGGTATTCCATGGCGGGGAAATTCTGCCGGTAAATCTTCAGGTTTATGACAACGACGGAATGGCCGGTATTTATGTTCCATCTTCCGCCTTTCGCGAATTTACCAGGGACATGAGCAGTTCAAGCACGCAAGGGATTACCATACAGCAGATGGCGGAAAACAACAATCAACTCGTTATGGGGGTGCTTTCCAAGATGTTCCAGTCTACAACAACAGCGGTAAACAAGTTGATCCGGTCCAATAAGGTCAAGGTCAGATACAATACCCAGGTTTATCTCATTGATCCCAATGAGCTTAAAAGAAAACAACAATCTTATTAGAATTTCATGAAAAAAATATTGTTCCTAGCTCAAATTTTCCTGAGCTCACTGGCCCTTTACGCGCAAGTGCCACACTCAGTTACCGTTGCCGATATTCCGGTAATCGGAATATCGGGTTCAGTTTCAATCCACTTCATCTCGCCAGAGAAAATTTCCTATGTAGACCTATCCAGCAGTTCGCTGATTGGTGACCTTCCGGAAAAGAACATTCTCAGGATCAAGGCGATTCCAGACTCTGTTGCCGCTCTTTTCTCCAGCGGCGATGCTGGCCTGGTTACCATTGTCGGAGAAACCTTTATTGCACAATACAGACTCTCCTTTTTATCGCCTGCTAGTCCCGAGCTGGTTTCCACACAAATCGATATCCTGCCAACCTATATGAGATCCATTGATATTTCGGGGATAGGATTATCACAGAACGAAATGAAGAGCAATGCGCTTTCCCTGCTAAAGCGCAGAGGGGATTCCCGAATTAAAAAAGAATCAGCTTTCGGGATATCACTGGTGGTAAACCGGGTTTATACCCTTGGCGATTGCATCCTTCTTGACCTGAGCTTCCATAACTCGACAAATCTCACCTTTGATGTCGACGAGCTCAGGTTTAAGATAGCAGACAGAAAGATCAATAAATCTACCAATGTCCAGTCCATAGAATTAAAGCCGGTTTTTCAGCTTTATCCCTTTGAAAGATTTTCGAAATCCTATCGTAATATTTATTTCATTAAAAAAACCACCTTTCCCGGTGACAAGGAATTCAGTATTGAATTATCGGAAAAGCAGATTTCCGGAAGAAATCTTCGCGCTTCATTAAGTTACTCCGATATCCTAAACGCCGACACCTTTTAATGTTTCATTATGGAAGAAAGCAAGGAACAACAGAGCCTGCACCGCTTCCTTCAGTTTGCCATTTATCTAGCCCTTTTGCTAGATGTGCTCATGTTTGTCTATGCAACTAAGCTGTTAACTGATTCTGGTGCAGAGAAAATTGGGCTCGCCAGGTTTCTGGTGCGCATGTCACGGATTATTATTTACCAACACCCGCTCTACAGCCGGTTTTTCTCGTTGTTGCTTATCTCGCTGGTTTCAATCGGGACACTGAGCAAAAAAGAAAAAGATCTTGATGCTAAAACAGCGATCATTTATCCGCTCGTGTTGGGATTAGTCTTAATGGCGGCCAGTATCTTTTTTTTTGGTGAAAAGGGGACTGCGGTTTTTTATCTGACCAGCTGGCAGGATATCGGGTATATCTCTTTATTGTTGATAGGTACGATCCTGGTGCACCTAGCGATGGATAATGTTTCCAAGATTATCAGCTCTTCCTTAGGTAAGGATAAGTGGAATACCGAAGAAGAATCCTTTATGCAGGCAAGAAAGCCTGTGAACGGACCATTTGCAGTTACCATCCCCTCACTTTTTTATTACCGCAAGAAAGTACATTCGGGCTTCATTAACATAGAGAACATCTTTCGCGGAACGCTTTTGATCGGAACCCCGGGCTCGGGCAAGAGTTTTGGCATTGTTATGCCCTTTATCCGGCAGCTTATCTTTAAGGAATTCTGTATCTGCTGTTATGACTTTAAGTTTCCCGACCTGGGTCAGATCGCCTATTACCATTATCTGCTGGGTAAAAAGCAGGGCAGGCTCTCAGGCTTTGATTTTCATGTCATCAACTTAACCCAGGTAGAGCGAAGCAGGAGGATAAATGTATTAAGACCAGATTACATAGTAACGCTCGCCGATGCTGGCGAAACAGCGGAAGCCCTGGTTGAAGCCTTGAAAAAAGGGGATAAATCCGGTGGTAGCGATCAGTTCTTTACCCAGAGTGCGGTAAATTTTCTTTCTTCCTGCATTTATTTCTTTTCTCAGTACCAGGGAGGGAAGTATTCTACTTTTCCGCACGTACTTTCATTTTTGAACTGCAGTTATGAGCAGATTTTTTCGGTGCTATTTTCCAATCCTGAGCTTGGGAGCTTACTTTCTCCATTTGCCACTGCATGGCAGGCTAAAGCATTCAACCAGCTAGAGGGGCAGATAGGAACGCTAAAGGTATTCATCTCCCGCTTAGCTACTAAAGAGACGTTCTGGGTTTTTTCCGCGGATGATTTCAACTTAAAGATTTCATCCCGGGCGGAGCCCTCTATATTAGTCCTTGCCAATGACCCCAATACACAGAATATCAATTCCGCCTGCTATTCTGTGGTGCTCAACAGGCTGACCAGGCTTATCAACTCTAAAGGAAACCGGCCCTCGGCCTTGATTATCGATGAGCTGCCAACCTTATTTGTGCACCGCATTGAAAATCTAATTGCCACTGCCAGATCAAATAAGGTAGCGGTTCTCATGGGACTCCAGGAGCTTCCACAGTTTCAGCAGCAATATGGAAAGGATACCGCAACCACCATTACCTCGGTAGTAGGGAATGTACTTTCTGGCTCGGTAAGGAACAAGGAAACGCTGGAATGGCTGGAGCGGCTTTTTGGGAAAGTTAAGCAACAGTCAGAGAGCTTGTCCATTGATAGAACCAAGACATCGGTGTCGCTCTCGGAAAAACTAGAATCGCTGATTCCTGCAGGTAAGATCGCATCATTGAAAGCCGGAGAGCTCGTTGGTATGCTTGCAGCGGATGCGGTAGAAGAATATACCGGAAAATTTGATACCTCGGCGATCAACTGCAGGGTGAACCTTGATATGGAGGCAATAGCTACAGAGGAAAAGGCTTACCCTGATATGCCGTTGTATTATGATTTCGCAGGAAAAAAGGATGAGATTCTCCGTAAAAACTTCATGCGCATAAATGATGAAATACAGGTATTGGTTAAAAAATTCAGAACCGAGGCTACCGTCCCAAAAAATGGGGAAAGTCCCAAAGCCTCCATGGCAGGCGGAATGAAGAGATAAACAAACTATTTTTTTTTCAATCTTAAAATCAATTTTTATGGAAGAATTAACCGGCCGGCTTGTGGTGGTACATCCTCAGCTGACAACAGATCCTGTTTCCAGACAGGGTCAGATAGGTGTAATTGCAATAGCGGATCTTCAAAAAGATAACATTAGCGTCGGCTTTGGTGGTGGTCCACTTGGCAGGTATTCCTCAGATGCCCTCCTTGTGCTAAAGGATAAAAGGGAGCTTTATCAGGATATTATGACAGGGGTAAAGGATATGGATGCCGATACTTTTAAAGACCTGCTCGATATTAATATGAAACAGGAGTATTCAGATTATGGTCACATTTCTGCTGCGATGAAGATTGCTATCGAAAATCCAGAGGTGATGAAAAGGAGCATGATTTCCCTGGAGGACTATATTTCACGAAATCACAATATAAATGTCAGCGAAGCGGTTTCTTTTGAGCGTTAGGCTTTTGGCAGGCGTACTTCTCATTTTTGTTTGCTCTTCTCTATCCTGCTACTCCCAAATCTCCTTGCCTTTGAATTCAATAAAGGTAAATAGCGCTTTTGGTAAAAGGATACATCCTATTACCCATTTTGCGGATTTCCATCGTGGCATTGATCTTCACGCGAGGAATGAGCCTGTATTTTCTTTTTTTGCCGGAAAGGTATCCGGTGTAGGCTTTAATCCAATTCTGGGAAAATTTATAAGGATTGATCATTCAGGCCTTGAAAGCATATATGGCCACCTCTCCGTTATTCTGGTTCAAAAGGGCGAAGAAGTCCGTTCTGGGGAAGTTATAGCGGTTACGGGATCTACCGGTAGGGTGACTGGCGAACACCTGCATTTTAGTTTGCGCATCAGTGGAGTATACATTGATCCGGTAGACTTTATTCTTCGCTACTATGAAGTAGCCAAAATTAATCAAATAAATTTTATGGAAAATTCAGCCTATTTGACCCTAAGGCAAAAACTGGAACTACTCGCCATGGTAGAGGAAGTGGAACTGAATCAGGACGAGGCCTGGGTTTACGGAATTGGTTTTGCGGATACGGAGGAAGAGCAAGATGGATAAAAAAGATGTTCATAAACCCCTGCACGTTCAGGTTGCCGAGAAAGTAATTGAGGCACTCCGCGCCGGAACCGCACCCTGGCAGATTCCATGGGATTCAGCGGGCATGCCTCTTCTAATGCCTTACAATTTTCAGAGCGGCAATAGATATAAGGGAATCAATGCCCTATCACTTTTGATGGCAGGTAGGGAAGATCCAAGATGGATGACCTACAGGCAGGCAGAGGAAAGCGGAATGCAGGTGAGAAAGGGAGAGAAATCCATGCTCATCCAGTTCGTTAAAACAAGTGATGAGCGAACCAGGCGCGACGCTTCAGGAAAGGTTATGCATGATGAGCTCGGAAAGCCCATAAAGGAAACAAGGGAACTTCCCCATGCCATTGTTCGCAATGCTTACGTGTTTAATGCCGCGCAGATCGAGGGCATGCCCAAACTGGAAAGAGAAAAGCCAGGCACCAAGTGGGCACCGGTTGAGCGGGCAGAGAATCTCGTTGCCTCCTCAGGCGCAGTAATTTTTCACCAATATTCCGCAAATGCCTTTTATGACCCAAAAAGGGATGCTATTACGCTTCCCTACAAGGACTGGTTTTCTGAAAGCCACAAATATTATGCTACACTGCTCCACGAACTGGGACACTGGACGGGGCATCCAGACCGGTTGAACCGAGAAATGGGTAAAGGCTTTGGGGATGCGAGCTATGCCAGGGAGGAGCTCAGGGCAGAAATCGCTTCGATGCTTATTGGACAGGAACTTGGTATAGGCCATGACCCGGGACAGCATTATGCCTATGTGGAAAGCTGGATATCGATTCTGGAGAACAATCCTTTTGAGATCTTTTCTGCTTCCATGGATGCCGAGCGTATTCTTGGCTATATCCTGGATATAGAAAGAAAGCAGGAGATTACCAATGAAAAGGTTTCCCTGAATGCGATGCAGCCTGCTCCCGGAAAAGCTTCTGGGTATCTCACCACGGGAGATAAGATTCCATATAACGGATCGGTCTATGAGGTTCTAGGCCATTTAAAACAGGGAAGGCTGAAGATGCATGAAAGCCTGAACGGCAATGCATTTACATTGGGCCGGGAAGATAAACTCTACGCAGCGCTTTTATATCTCAAACGCGAAATGGGTGCTGAGTTTCAAAATGATAAGCACACTAACCAGATTGGCGAAGCTGTGAACCAATCACATCTTGATTTAAACAGATAAAACGAATTTATGAAAAATATAATTATCGAGGAGGCCCTGCCCGTTGCAGAGCTATCCAGGCTAGGGCTATACGACGGGACCAGGTACTTATTGGACGAGACAGACATTGCTGCACTTCTTTCGGGCAGGAGAACTTCTTTAGTGAACCTAAAGAATCTGGTCAGCGAGGCTTTTGCTATTGATAGCCTGGATGCTAAGCTATCCTTAAACCTGGATGAAGATAGTCTCCACGAGATAAAATTGCATCCTATTTACAAGGAGCCGAAACTGTCTCCGGATTTATTGGATGTTGAAGCTGATGCGCTGGTCGCAGGAGAGGTTAAGAATATTGCAAAACCCATTAATTTTCCTGATGGCACAAATAGGACTATCGTATTTGAATATGATAGTGAAACCAGGGAGTTCATTTCCTATGATCCAAAAGGGGTAGAGGTTCCATTTCAGATCAACGGAGAGAAACTAGATGTAAAGAAAAGTAAGGATTTTGCCCTAGGACGCATTGTGCAGCTAATCGATGGGACGATGATTCAACATAGGGCCAGTGAGCCCAAGGGGATCGTAGCCAGCCGTACAGCACTTATCTTAACTTTTTTGAAAGACGGTAAAGCCGCGGGTTTTTTATTAAAAGATCTCGCTCCCATAATGGATTCAAGTATTCATCAGACTCCCTTTTCACTAGGCTTTGAATCAGCATTCCTGGAATTGAAAAAAAACGATGGCGCAATTTCAGACGAGATGTTGCAGCAGAGAGAACTCGATGAGTTCAAAAACGAGTATAGCCGCGGCTATAGTCATGGCATATCTAGATAAATATGGACAGAGAATGGGTTATGTGCGATGGTTTCGCATACCTGATTCCTTACGGGCTGCCAGAGATATGTATCCGTAGCGTTTATCTTTTTTATGAAAAAAGGGATTGTCTAAAAGTTCTGTCGGATGCTACCTCAGTCAAATTTCGGGATGCCGCGCTGGCAACGTTTGGTTTTCTTGCTCTTCCGGAAGGTATAATACGCATCAGCTTGGTATTTCCCAATGCGAAATTCGTGACTGTATTCGGAGATGATCTGCCTGCAATCGTATTAACCTGTAAGATTTCGCTATGGCTGAAAGGATTTGACGCAACTTTTCTGGTTTTATCCCATCATGTGATTTTCACTTTTAAGTCATGCGAATTTTCATGTGCGGAATCACTCTTTTCACTTAATAGGTTTTGTAAGATCACCGGATTTAGGACTAATCTAAGGCCTTTGCAAATCCGGTAAAATCCATTCCCATGATTCCAGAAATTTTCAAACAGGATATAAGTCTCGATATCCAGGTATTTGGATTCGATGTCAATGTCAATTATGTGTACAACTGGCCCAGCAAAAGAAATGATGAAAAAGAGCCAACCGTTGTACACCTGGAGTTTCGCTCAGATTCCAATATTATATCCGGTACCGGCTACCGGTCACATTTTCTCTTTTCTGCTTTTTTAAAGGATTGCGGATATGCCTCCATCGAGGAACTGGCAATCTCCCTTGGCGAACACCTCGCCCGGGAAAATGGCTATAGCCCTCCCCAGCCTGAGCGACAGCTTAGCCTATTTTGATTAATTAATAATATATTCTTATGAATGAACAAAATTTGGATTATCTAAAAAAGAGCCTGGATTATCTGGGCTTTGGAACAAAACTTAACGATGTTCTTGAATCAGCAATTTCCAGGGAACTCCCTGCTTTTACCCTCGGAGTTACGCAAAGCTACACATCTGCCAACGCCAAAAAGAATCCTGCAATTGGTTCCGATCAGGTCAGGTTCATGCTGAATTTCAACCGCTCCAAGCAGAGCGATATGTATTTTCTGAACGATTATGAGGTAACTCTGAATAAGGCCGGAAGTGCCTTGCCTATCAGACAAATCTTTGATCTGGAAAGGGACAACCGGATTACGGCGCTACAGGCCTATAAACTACTCTCTGGGAACTCACTTGAACGGGATGTTTACACCAAATTGGAAAACAGTGAGGGTTCGGAAAAGAAAAAGGTTTGGTTTAAGCTCAACCTTGATGTTCAGGATGCCTACGGGAATCATCCCCTGAAAAAATTCTACCCCGAATTCAAGTTTGAGCTATCTGATGCCATAGACAAATATCCGTTCAAGGGTCTTACTGAACTTGGAAAGGATGGTATGATGAAAATGCTGAGAAGTGGCCATCTGGCACCGGCCGAGATGATGGTGGGTAAGAAAGCCGTTGCTGTAATGGTAACCGCGAATCCCCAGTTTAAGGGACTTGATGTTTATGATAAGAACATGGCCATTATCCGCCAGGATGAAATCTTTCCTAAAAAAGAAGAGCAAAAAGAAAGCACGGCCTCGGCTGAGCAAAGAACTTCCCAAAAAAGCGAAATCGATGCCAGCAATACAGAAGAGCGGTTTCCATGGGAAAACCAGCGGGATGGTGATACCTCCCAAAGCGAGGAAATAGGAAGATAATCTTTTGTAACAGCAAAGAAAAAATGAGAAAGCTTTTAGCTAAGATAGACCGCATCCGCGCAAGCGGATGGGTTACCCTTGATCTTAAGGAAGATCACCTGCTATATAACTTAAACGGCAAGCGCTTTCAGGTAGAAAGTATGGCCACGCCCGATATCAAGTGCAGGGTGTCGGTAATGATTGAGGGTGAAAAAGTTGATTTAAGCATTGACGACTTGTATTAGAATTTATGACCAAACTAAAATTAAGAACCCCCATAAGCTATTATGGGGGTAAACAAAAATTAGCCAAACGCATTGTTTCGGTAATTCCGCCACATGTGCTTTATTGTGAGCCTTTTATTGGTGGCGCGGCGGTATTCTTTGCTAAAGAACAATCAAAGGTTGAGGTAATTAATGATACCAATAAAGAACTGATGAATTTTTATAGGGTAGCGAAGGAGGATTTTACTTCACTTGAAAAGGAGATCAGGATCTCTCTTCATTCCAGGGATCTGCACAGAAAGGCTTCGGTGATCTATAACAATCCGGATATGTTTTCGGAGATAAAAAGGGCATGGGCAGTCTGGTTGACTTCATCACAGAGCTTTTCTTCGCAGCTTGACAGCAGCTGGGGATATGATAAATCAGGTAATACTACCACAAAAAAAATAAATTCCAAGAAAGAGGGATTTGTTGAGGAAATGGCTATCAGGCTCCAGAACTGCCAGATAGAATGCGCAGATGCGCTCTACATCATCGCAAGCCGCGATACCGCAGATAGTTTCTTTTACTGTGATCCGCCCTACTACAACTCTGACTGTGGTCACTATGATGGTTATTCTGAAGGGGATTTTGAAGCCCTTCTTTTTTTACTGGCCGGAATAAAAGGCAAGTTTTTGCTCTCTTCCTACCCATCTCCACTATTGGAAAAATATGCCAAAGAACATGGCTGGCATCAATGGTCGGTAAAGCAACAGGTCTCCGTTAATGCAAAGGGAGGAAAGAAGAAAAGCAAGACGGAGGTGCTAACAGCTAACTACCCGATAGACCTAAAGACGGAATTTGGAGTTTGAAAGTAAAGGAAATAAACCCAGAATCGCTGGCACTTTATCATGGTTCGCTTGGACTGGACGGTGGGAAAATAAACATCCAGTCCGGTAAAGGAGTTGGCTGGAACGCTCTCACTCTCGGAAATGCATTTTATACTTCAATAAGTGAGGACGCCGCCTGCCTTTTTAGCCATCTCGTACTCCAGAAGTCAAGATTGAACGGTGAATCGGGGTTTGATAATCTTGGATATGCCAAAATCTATAAGATAACACTCAGCAAGGATGCCAGCATTTTGGATGCTGACAAAGCTCTGGACGCATCTCGCGTCCGGAGTATTTTGCTGTGCGCAGGAGTTTCCGAGCGATACCTAAATCACCGTCACGATGACCAGCTCTCTGATTTTTACAAGGTTGCTGATCTGCTCTGCTACGGGATGGACTGGGAAGGTAACCGTAATGAATATCTTACGAGGGTACTGGGTTACGACGGACTTTTAATTAAAGAGAGAGCCTGGGAAAACTGGGATTATTATCCATCAGGCATTGGGGTTGACTGGGATAAGATAAACGACCCAAAACTTTGGCCACCAAAAACAGTCGCGATTTACAATACAGATTGTGTAGGTGGATTTGAGGTGATCCGCGATGGCGTAATTGATTCTTTGGCAATAGATCATTCAGATTTGCAAAGATAAATTATTTACAGGAGACTCATGTGCTCATCTCAACATGTGAGTACATTAATGATAGATGTACCCCAGTTTATGCCTATTTGCATCTATTTCTAACAGGAGCGTAATTAATTGTGATTATCCAATCCTGTTATTCTTCAAAATACCTTTCTAAAAATATTTGTTACTCAAAATAAACGTCATGGATATGGAGTTTGATTTAAATATAGAAACTATTGTGCGCCAGCATGATCTAACCATAGAAGAGGTGCTTTCAAAGCAAATGTTTTCACATTTTACCGAGGAGCAGGCTAATGATGTGATCCTTACTATCAAAAAAATGTCTATAATCATTTTTAATGCAAGTGAGAAAAAGGAGCAAAAAACTTGATAAATTAATTGATTATTAGTATCTTATAGTGTAATCAAAGAAGTATTATTTATGTCAGATATCTTTTTTTTCGACTCATTTGCAAAAGGGAAACAAAATAAAAAAGTTTCCAAAAGCTTGGAATGCGTCATCTATACAAGGGTTAGTAGTAAAGAGCAGGCTGATAATTTAAGCCTGGGAACCCAATTGAAGGCATGTATGCTATACGCAGAGAAATTTGGGTTTAATATTGCCGCTCAGTTTGGAGGAACCTATGAAAGTGCTGAAAACGATGAGAGAAAGCAATTTACCGCTATGCTTTCTTTTGTGAAAAAATTCAAAGGAAAAATATCTTCTATTTTAGTGTACAGCCTGGAAAGGTTTTCAAGAAATGATAACTCAATCTGGCTAAGCGGGGAGTTGAGGCGTTTAGGGATAGAAATAATTTCCGTAACACAACCTATTGATACCTCGAGTGCTTCGGGTCAGATGCAACAAAAGTTGTTGTTCCTGTTTGGCGAGTTTGATAATCAATTGAGAAAGCAAAAATGTAGTGCAGGTATCAAGGAAATGTTACTGCGTGGTGATTGGCCGACTAGTCCCCCATTGGGATTTGAAATAGACAGGTCGAAGAATAAAAGACAGATTGTTATAAATGCCAAAGGAAGGCTCATTCGCCAGGCCTTTGAGTGGAAAGGCTATGAAAATGTGTCGAATGAGGTGATTCGGGATAGGTTGGCTCAGAGAGGACTTAAATTGATTCATCAGCGTATATCAGAAATTTTTAGAAATCCTTTTTATTGTGGCTTAATGGTGCATAATATGTTAGAGGGTCAGGTTGTTGTCGGTAATCATGAAAAATTGGTCAGCAGGGAACTTTTTTTAAAAGTTAATGGCATACTTGATAAGGTATCTCATGGTTTTTCTCTCAATGAAGAAAATGTACATATCCCTTTAAAACGCTTTATGATATGTGCCGAATGTGAGAAGCCCTTGAGCGGCTATCTCAACCGCAAAAAGAATATCTATTATTATAAGTGTAAAACCAAAGCATGTTGTAATAACAAGAATGCAGACTCTCTTAATTCCAGATTTGCAGAAATCCTCGATTTCTTTAAGATTGATATTGCCAGGGAATACATCGAACTATTGGTTGAGCAGGTTGCTGCAACATTTAACCAGCTGACCCAAAATAAGCAGGAGGATCTTTTAGAGTTGGAAAACAACCACCGGGAAATAAAGAGGAAAGTAGAACGATTAGAGGAGAGGTATATTGAAGAAGATCTCAGTCAGGAGCTTTACAAAAAATATCACGAGAAGTATTCAGAAGAAAAAAAGGAAATTGAGCGGAATTTGCTTGTCCTCTCAAGTAAAAGTTCGAACCTAGTAAAATGTGTTAGGTTGGCGATAGATTATGCCACTCAGCTACCTTTAAACTGGCTTTCTGGGGACTATCACACCAAGCAACAACTGCAAGCATTACTGTTCCCTAGTGGTATGAGTTACGATAAGAAAAACGATAAAGTTCGAACCAGTGAGATAAATTTAGTCTTTTTGTATATTGCTCATTTTCAGCAAATTATGCTTAAAAAGGAAAGAGGCATACCAGAATTAAATCTGAATTATGCCTCTTTCGCCGATTCGGTAGCGGGGAGCAGGATCGAACTGCCGACCTCAGGGTTATGAATCCTGCGCTCTAACCATCTGAGCTACCCCGCCGGGTTCAAATATTTATGTTATATTACAAATATTTGCTTGGTTATTTTTTGGAGTTGCAAATATAGAATAAATTACCTTTCTTTAGAAAAATAAAATAAAAAAAGTAGTCCGGAATTTTATTCTGGTAATGAATTAACATGGCAGATAAGAAAAAATTCACACTTGAGTACGAAGTTAAATCGTCACCACGAATACTGTATAGTTTTATAAGTGAGCCAAATGGCTTATCGCAATGGTTTGCCGATGATGTTAATTTTCGCGATCAGGTTTATACTTTTACCTGGGATGATGAAACACAAAAAGCAAAGCTTGTTTCTATAAAAGAGAATAAGCTTGTTAAATTTAAATGGCTTGATGATGAGCCTCAGTGCTATTTCGAAATGGAAATTGTTCAGGATGAACTAACGAATGATGTTGCACTTTCCATAACCGATTTCTCGACGGATGAATTGCTTGCAGAAAAAAAATTAATCTGGGATAACCAGATTGATTATCTGATAAGCGTTTTAGGTGCATAATATTTCTCTCCTTTGTTTACCTTTGTAAGGTGAAAAAGATACATCTTTTAGTAATTAAAACATTTATAAGGCCATTTATTGCCACTTTCTTTGTGGTCATGTTTATCCTTTTGATGTTTTTTCTCTTTAAATATGTAGATGATTTAATAGGAAAAGGTTTCGAATGGTATACCATTCTCGAATTAATGTACTATCAATCGATGGTTCAAATTTCTATGGCGCTTCCGCTTTCCGTATTACTTTCCTCAATCATGACTTTTGGCACGCTGGGCGAAAACTATGAACTTGTTGCCATAAAATCAGCTGGTATATCACTCCAAAAAGCAATGCAGCCATTGGTTGTGCTCATTCTCTGCCTTACGGTAAGTTCTTTCGTTTTCTCTAATTACATTTTACCAAAAGCAAACCTCAAGTTTTATTCCTTAATGTACGATGTGCGGAATAAGAAGCTCGCATTCCTGATTAAGCCGGGCGTTTTTAATAACAGTATTCCCGATTATTCTATTCGTGTGGATAGTAAAAACGAGGACGGGAAAATGTTCGGAATCATGATTTACGATCATAAAGGAACAAATGGCATCCCAAAGGTGATTTTAGCCAAAGAAGGCGAAATGACCAAATCCAGTGATGGTAAGTTTTTAATTTTTAACCTGAAAGATGGTGTAACGTACGAAGAACAGCCGAGTAGCAGTGGCATTTATAATCCCCGGCAAATCATGTACCGGAGCAGGTTTAAAGAAACGAAACCGAAATTCAGCATGGAATCATTCGATATGCAAAAAACGGATCAGGGTGCTTTCGGTAATAGTACAGTAATGCTTAACCTTAAGGGTATCGTTAGAAAGAGAGATTCCCTTTCAAAACAGATGGATACTTTGTATCGGAATACTGGCCGAAGTTTAGGTAATAATTTTAAGCAAAGCAACACCACATTGGGTTATACCAAACTGAAGGTTTCGCCGAAAAACATCGATGATAATATTTTAAAGAGTATTCCTAATGGTTCAAGATTGCTAAGCGTTCAAAATGCTGCCAACACGATATCAGTAATTACCCAAAGTTTGGCCAATAGTGTTCCGCGACAGGAAGATTTAAAAGGTGAAATTATCTTTACCAGTGTAGAATACCAGCGCAAATTCACCCTTGCGGCATCGTGTGTACTGCTATTTTTCATAGGTGCACCGCTGGGTGCCATCATCAGAAAAGGAGGCATGGGTTTGCCGGTTGTAATTGCCATTTCGTTTTTCCTGGTTTACCATATTGTTACTACCGTGGCCGAAAAATCAGCCCGCGAAGGCTCAATTAATCCAGTGTTCGGGATGTGGATAGCATTTATAATTCTGACGCCTTTAGCGGTGTTTTTAACCTATAAAGCTACGGCCGATTCTGCTTTGTTTGATGTTAACCAGTATAAGCAGTTTTTTATCAAGCTTTTTAGAATTAAGCAGCAATAAGGAGGCGCTTTTCCTTTACTTCCAGATGATATATTCTTAAAAAATTTGCTTAAGAAGATTGTACCTTTGTACTCATTAATAGCGAGTTTCCCGTTAATTATTTTTTAATTTTCAGCTGTTAATCTATTCTAATAACAGAAATGCAAACAAAACTAAATAGCATACAAGAGGCCATTGAAGACATCAAAGCCGGAAAAGTTATAATCGTTGTAGACGACGAAGACAGAGAAAATGAAGGCGACTTCTTAACGGCCGCTGAAAATGCAACGCCCGAAGTAATCAACTTTATGGCAACTTATGGGCGGGGTTTAATCTGTGCGCCATTAACGGAAGAACGTTGCGATGAGCTAAACCTGAATTTAATGGTTGGCAAAAATACGGCTGCTTACGAAACTAATTTTACTGTTTCAGTTGATTTGGTTGGACACGGTTGCACAACCGGTATTTCTGCAAGCGATCGTTCCAAAACCATGTTGGCTTTAGTAAATCCTGATACCAATCCGGATGAACTTGGTCGCCCAGGCCATATTTTCCCGTTAAGGGCTAAAGCTGGTGGTGTTATCCGCCGTGCCGGCCATACCGAGGCAGCGGTAGATTTGGCAAGGTTGGCTGGTATGAGGCCTGCAGGTGTGTTAGTAGAGATTTTAAAGGAAGATGGTGAAATGGCCCGTTTACCCGATCTATTTAAAATTGCAGAGCAACACCAGCTCAAAATTATTTCTATTGAAGATTTAATTGCCTACCGGTTGGGCATCGATAGCCTGGTTAAACAGGAGGTTACTATAGATTTGCCGACAGCCTGGGGCGATTTTAAAATGACTGCCTATACGCAGCTTGATAACAATGCCACCCACCTTGCAATATCAAAAGGGGAGTGGAAAGAAGGCGAACCAATTCTTGCCCGGGTGCACAGCTCATGTGTAACCGGCGATATTTTCGGCTCATGCAGATGCGACTGTGGTCCACAGCTACACAAAGCTTTGGAAATGATACAAAAAGAGGGCAAGGGAGTTGTGGTGTATATGAATCAGGAAGGGCGTGGTATCGGACTTATTAATAAGTTGCGCTCTTATAACCTGCAAGATGCAGGTTTTGATACGGTGGAAGCGAACATAAAGCTTGGCTTTAAAGGTGATGAACGGGATTACGGTGTGGGTGCACAGATTCTCAGATCGCAAGGCGTAACTAAAATGCGCCTGATGAGCAATAATCCTACTAAACGTGCCGGCTTAATTGGTTACGGTTTAGAAATCGTAGAAAACATTCCGATAGAAATTGAGAGTAATGTACATAATGAACGTTATCTTAAAACCAAAAGAGATAAAATGGGTCACTCCATTATGAAGGGTTAATTCTTGCAATGCCACATACCAAAAAAGCAATCTTTCTTTCGGAAGGTTGCTTTTTTTATGATTGTAATCTCAACATTAAAACCGTTTTCTGTTTATCTTTTTGGGTTATTTTTTCTATCGTTAATAATCGCTTCTTTGCTTATCGATTTGTTTGTTTTAACCGGTTGCTCGGCTTGTTTCTTACGTAAGTTTCTACGGTAGCTGCCTGTAATTTTTTGAAGAAATTCTTTAAATGTATCAAACTGCTGGGTGTAAACCAATCCAACAGAGGTTACATTGGCTGTTGCGCTAATGCCGCTATTTAAGAAGATACTTTGCTGGGTTGGTGGCTTGTTTGCAAGCTTGCCGGTTAAACTTCCGTCTTTTTTAATCAGGAATAATGCCTCTACCTCGCTACCAACGTTGTTTTTCGAGAAATCGATTACTGTAAAGTCATTTAAACTGTTTCTATCAACAATACCTGCATTTACAATTAATCTATCATTAAAGAATTTGAATGACGCATTTGCTTCGCTTAACGACTTTACGTTTAAATCAACAAAATTCAGGTTTAAAGATGATAGTACGTTGTTAAACTGATTAAATACCAACTCTGTTGCCGTGCTTGATACACTGGAACCAAGTTGCTTGCCGATGGACTCGCCACCATTCCCAGGAGCGAAACTTCTCCTGATAATTAAACTGAAAGCCTGGAGATTTAAATTATTCTGATCACTTAAGTAGGTTTGTAGCTCTTCTTTAATTGCCGGGTTTGCAGGGAAATTTATGTCGAGTTTGATATCTGGCTGTAAAAGTAAGCCTGTAAGTCCCATCTCTACCTCCGTGTTTACCCGTTGGTTTGCGTTCGCACTGGCATCTCTGTTCGCCGCTTTAAATAACTCGTTCAAACTGGCTCTTAAAGCATATACAGCTTTCAAATTTATTTGGGCCGCTGTCGGGTTGCCCGTCCACCTGATGGTTCCGCCCTGGCGTATTTCAAATTTCTTGTTAATAACCTCCTGAGCTGTAAAATCAAAGCTTCCGCTCTCGATAATATAATCGCCAGACATTTCAAAATCGCCCAGACTATTGATGTTTAAGTTCAGTTCGGCATTTCCTTTTCCACTTAAATTACCCAATGTGGTGTAAATATTAGCGGTAGTATTTGGGTCGATCGTTAGCTTAAAGGTTAGTGTTAAGCCTTCAAAACTGGTTGTTTTTTTCACAACCTTTGCCGAATCTCTACTTATAAAATTGATGAAATCTTTATCGGAAACGGTTTCAGAACTATTAAGTGGCAGATTAAATACTGTTCCCTTTTCTGTTTTCGCTTTAATTTCGATTTTCATTTTACTGGTCGGCCCGATAAACTTAAAAACCCCGGTTCCATAAGCCCGCCCGTAATAAACAGAGTTGTCTTTAGCAGTAGTATTCAACGCCATAAAACTTTGCGCATTAACTGTTACGTTCAATGTTGGGTCGTCTATATTGTTTAAATCCACCGATCCGTTTGCAGTGGCTTCATGCCCTTCGAGATCGGCGAGTTTAAAGTCTTCCAGCCTGATAACGCTATTATTCACCTGAACCTCATCGGTAATTACATAAGTGGTTTTAAGGTAGTTCACAGTAAGTTGTCCCTTGTTAAGCGATAATGTTCCGTTAATTTTCGGATTATCTAACTTACCTTTCACAGTTAAATCTGATGAAACATTACCTTTCAGGTTCGATACCAGCGTTTTTACGAAAGGCTCAAAAATCGTCAGTTTGCTATCATCCATTTTCACCTGTAAATCGATGTCTTTTTCTTTCAGGTCTAAATTACCGGTCAGTTTAAAAGTTTCAGAATCGTCGGCCATAATCCTGGTATAAACATTTACTTTGTTCTGTGCGCTGTTAAATGTCGATGTATCTGTAAGGGTTCCGATGTAGATGTCGTTAAAGTTTAGCGAATCGATTTTTACATCGTCATTAACTCTTGGCCCTTTCAAAATGCCATATAAATCGGTTTTGCCGTTTACTTTTCCACCAAGCTTAACGCCAAAGCCTTTTGTAAAAGGATTTAAGGTTCGAAGGTTAAAGTCTTTAAAACCAACCTGAAGTAAATCTTTTGGGTCGTCTGATAGCCAGCCATCAACGGTAATCTGTTGCGGCCCATTTGTTAAATCGAAATTTTTAATTTCTGTTCTTCCATTATTTAAAATGATGCGGACTTTTTCCTGTATGCGCCATTCCTCGTTATTGATTTTTAGAATTGAGGGTAAAACACTTAATCTGGCTGCGGTATCCTGGTTTTTAGTAAACTCAACCAGGCCGTTTAAATCGAGCTGATTGTCTTCCAAAGCGCTCGACATTTTCAAGTTAAAGGCCAAACTATCACTTCTTAAAATATTAGAGATGTTCACGTCTTTGATAAAAAGACTGTCGTTAAGCTGAACTCTGTCAGAGGTGATGTTTAACTGTAACTGTTGAGGTGTTGTATTTTCATCAACAATTATATTATTTACAACGATGCCCTGGTATTTTAAATTCTTAATGAAACCATTTAGCGTTGCGGTATTGTTTCTCGAGTCGAAGTTTCCAACAAAATTAGCACCCTCTGCTAATTCCAGGCCTGGCGAAATCAGTTGCGCCAAGGGTTCGAATTTTTTAACTTTTAAATTAAACTGAAAAATTTGGTCGTTATACTTGTAAATCTTTGTTTGAAAAGACGGTACATAAGTCTTTGCAATCGCCTTGTAATAGGAGCCGATGGAATTTAAATCGTACTTGCCACTAATACTTGCATCAAGGATGTCTGATTTAATTGTTAAATTCCGGCCAACGCCAACTCCGTTTGCAGTGAGTTCTACCGAATCGATGCTGTACGTTCCTTTTGGATTTTTTAAGGTTATCTCCTGAATCCGCAACTTTCCTTCAATGTTGTTTAGGTCGGTACCCGAGAAATTGGTCGTAAATTTAGCATCAACACGTAAGGAATCTTTAAGCAAATGCAAGGCTTTCAGTTTTGCGCCAAAAATACTAGCCCTAAAATTGAACACTGGCAGTTTAGGATTCAAATTAACGCCGCCATCAAAATTTAGCTTAATGTTTTTATCGTTTATACTTAGTTTACCATCGAAATACTTTTTGTCGAATGTGCCGTCAATTTTAACATTGCGGTAGCGGTAATTATTAAAATCTATATAATCGACTTTTCCATTTAATTTTTCTGTTAACTGCTTTAATTCCGTACCTCTTCCTTTAACATATAGTGATGATGTTATTTTGCCGAGGCTTTTTTCATCGATTAAATTGCCCAGGTTGAAATCGTATGTTTTTACATTTCCAGAATAAGAAGGAACATCGTTCTTATCAATTTTCATGTTCACGTCAGATACAATTCTTCCAAGCTTCGTTTTAAATTCGCCGTAGGCAATGAAGTCATTTTGAAATCCTGTGAAACTTCCGTTAAAGTTTATGTTGCCGAACTTGCTAACTATCTTTGGAACCAACTTCTTGTTTTTTCCTGTAATTCCGGCAAGTACTTCATCGAGGTCATTTTTATTCGTTCCCGCCATTTCAATTTTCAAATCCATGAACGTTTCTTCCCACTTAGGCAAACCTTTAATGATGAAATCTCCCTTTATGTAGGTTGCCTTTCCCGATTTTATAGAAAGTTTTTTGGCCCGAAGGTTATTTACCAATCCAGAAATTTGTCCGTCTACATCGATATCAAGCTTCATCTTGTTCATTTCCGGAGCGAAGAATGCAATATCTTTGGAAGTGAGGTGGCTATCTTTAAATATAGCCTTCATGCGAACGTTATCTATATAATGATTAAAGTCTCTGAAGGTTTTAAACTTCATCTGATAGTAGTTCGTTAACCGGCTCTGGTTGGTAACAAGCAAAAGATTTTTGAGCTCTATCGCGTTAGAATCAACTGTTGTTTCGGCGGTAAGGTTTTTTAAATAAAAACCACTTCGTTCTTTAAGGGTAAGGTTTTTTACGTTGGTTTTGAAGAGGTGATTTTTGGTGTCTAAGCCTTCTAAAATTACGCTTAAATCTTTTACGTCAACATTGTCAAAATTTACACTTTTACCCTGGCTTAAATCCTTTCCCTTGAAGTTTTTATACTTAAAGTTTAGCTTATTGATGATAATTCTGCCGAAGGAAATTTTGTAAGGCTTTTTATTCGGATCTTTTACACTTGGCTTACCAGAATCAAAGTAATTTATAATAAAATCGAGGTTAGAAGAATTATCTTTGAAATCTTTTAAAAAGAAGGTTCCGTTGTTAATTTGAACAGTGTTTATATCGATAATCTTTTTTTTGATGGATAACTGGCTTATATCAACCATGAATGCTGGTGTACTTAAAAGCGTGTCTTTTTGCAAATCGAGCACGAGCAAATCTTCGAGCACGATAGATTTGAAAGGCTTAATGTACAAGCTTTTAATTGATACGGTGGTATTAAGCTCCTTTGCAAGGTAAGCGGCAGCTTTTTGTGCAAAATAAGTTTGAACAGACTTAAATTGCAGTGAAAAAACAAGTAGCGAGAGCAGCAAAATTATTGATGCAATTACCCAAAGGAGTATTTTAAATAGTTTTTTAATAATTTTGCAGCTTAAATAAAAATAATTTGTCTGTTATACTTGCTATCGAGTCTTCCTGCGATGATACGTCAGTCGCTATTTGTAACAACGGCAAAATTACGGCCAATGTTATTGCAAACCAAACAATTCATCAAAATTATGGTGGCGTAATCCCTGAATTAGCTTCAAGGGTACATCAGCAAAATATTGTACCTGCGGTAGACCAAGCTTTAAAAAATGCGAATGTTACAAAACAGGACATAAATGCTGTTGCTTTTACCCGCGGACCAGGTTTATTGGGTTCACTTTTAGTGGGTGTATCATTCGCAAAATCTTTTGCTTTAGCCCTAAATCTACCGTTAATTTCTGTCAATCATATGCATGCACATATATTGGCACACTTTATTGAAGATCCGAAGCCGAAATTTCCATTTTTATGTTTAACAGTTTCTGGTGGCCACACTCAAATTGTGCTTGTTAAAGACTATTTTGATATGGAAATTGTTGGCGAAACTTTGGATGATGCCGCCGGTGAAGCGTTTGATAAAACTGCAAAGATTCTTCAGTTGCCTTATCCGGGCGGGCCACTTATTGATAAACATGCGCAACTAGGTAATGCCAAAGCCTTTAAATTTGCAGAACCAAAAATCGATGATTTGAATTTCAGTTTTAGTGGCTTCAAAACCTCAATTTTATATTTTATAAGAAAGCAGGAAAAAGAGAATCCAGATTTTATTGCCGAAAATTTAAATGATATTTGTGCGTCGGTTCAATTCAGCATTATTCAAATTTTAATGGATAAATTGAAAAAAGCTGCAAAACAATACGAGATAAGAGAAATTGCAATTGCTGGCGGTGTTTCTGCAAACTCAGGGTTGAGAAATACTTTACAGGATTTGGCGGTTCAGTTAGGTTGGAATGTATACCTCCCGGCATTTCAATATTGTACCGACAATGCCGGAATGATTGCCATTGCCGGTTATCATAAATATTTAAACCAGGATTTTGTGGAACAGAACGTTTCGCCAATGGCAAGGATGGAGTTTTAAAAACGCAAGGTAGTTTGAAGGTTTAACAATAGAATCAAAGGCATAAAAATTCAGTACTGAGTTTATTTTTGCCTAGCGGTAAATTTGTAGAAACCTTGAACTGAATATTTTAGTTTGATAATTAATTTTTATATGACAGGAGCATCATTAGTTTTTTGGATAGTTTGTGCAATTCCGCTAATCGGGATTTTATATTATCTGATTAGAAAAGACAAAAATAAACTGAAGGGCAGTTGGGGCGTAATTATTCTGGGTGCTTTATTAATTGCCGCAATACTGGTAATTGTTTACGTAACTAAAGATTTTAATGCAATTTTTAGCCAGGATGGCAATTAGAAGCTTATTATATAATAGAAAAACCCCCAAACTGATTAATTTTGAGGGTTTTTCTCGTTATTGCGAAACTATTTTTCTTCTAGCTTGTCGCCGGTTACTTCAGCTTTAATTTTAACTTCCAGTTCCTCAGCTAATTCAGGATTATCACTCAAAAGTTGCTTAACAGCATCTCTTCCTTGTCCTAATTTTGTATCACCATAAGAATACCAAGAGCCGGCTTTCTTAATAATGCCAAAATCAACACCTAAATCAACAATTTCACCATTTTTAGAGATTCCTTCGCCAAACATTACATCAAACTCTGCAATACGGAAAGGCGGAGCAACTTTATTTTTAACGATTTTAACCTTAACTCGGTTACCAGAAACTTCATCAGAATCTTTAATTTGAGAAATACGACGAATATCTAAACGCACAGATGCGTAAAATTTCAATGCGTTACCACCGGTTGTTGTTTCAGGGTTACCGAACATTACGCCAATTTTATCACGCAATTGGTTAATAAAAATACAGCAACATCCGGTTTTTGAAATTGTACCTGTTAATTTACGTAGTGCTTGACTCATTAAACGGGCGTGTAAACCCATTTTGCTGTCGCCCATTTCACCTTCAATTTCACTTTTAGGAACCAATGCAGCAACAGAGTCAATCACAATAACATCAATAGCGCCTGAACGGATAAGGTTATCGGCAATTTCCAGCGCCTGCTCACCATTATCTGGCTGCGAAATCAATAAATTATCCGTATCAACACCTAGTTTCTTAGCATAGAACTGATCGAATGCGTGCTCTGCATCGATAAATGCTGCAATGCCACCTTTTTTCTGCGCTTCCGCAATTATGTGTGTTGCCAAGGTTGTTTTACCAGAAGATTCAGGACCATAAATCTCAATTACTCTTCCTTTTGGAATACCACCAATGCCTAAAGCGATATCCAAACTGATAGAACCTGTTGATATAAAATCAATTGGTTCAATAGCGGTATCGCCAAGTTTCATTATGGTACCTTTACCATAAGATTTTTCTAATTTATCCAGCGTTAACTGTAGGGCTTTTAATTTATCAGGATTTGCGCTTGCCATGTTTTATTATGATTTGATTTCGTAAATATAATCGAATTGTCGGCTATTATCTGCTTATGTTTATAACTTGCAATACTAAAATATTTAGCTAAGTTAATGGTTTTTTAGCTAATGTCAATAGTAAATTTGAAATAATTTAAGGCAGGTGTTTTTCACGTTCATTTCTAGCCTGCAAACGCTCAAAATACCTGCACATGTAGGTAATTTCACAAACTTCACATTTCGGGCTCCTGGCTACGCAAACGTACCGGCCGTGTAGAATAAGCCAATGGTGGGCGATATGTATATCTTGTTGCGGAAGATTTTTTACCAGGTCTTTTTCCACCGCCAACGGGGTTTTTCCGTTGGTTAACCCCAGGCGGTTTGCTACGCGAAAAACGTGCGTATCTACCGCCATTGCAGGCGCATTATAAATAACAGATGCGATAACATTTGCCGTTTTGCGCCCCACACCCGGCATTTTCTGCAAATCATCAATCTCGGCAGGAACAACCTCGTTAAACTCGTTTACCAATATATTGGCCATGCCCACCAGGTGTTTGGCCTTATTATTCGGATAGCTTATACTTTTTATATAATCAAAAACGATATCTGGCGTAGCTTCTGCAAGGCTTTTTGCATTAGGGAACCGCAAAAAAAGCGATGGCGTAACCATGTTAACACGTTTATCGGTGCACTGGGCCGATAATATTACTGCAACCAAAAGCTGGTAGGGATTGTTATAATGCAATTCGGTTTCGGCATCGGGCTGTTTTGCCGAGAAATGTTTTACGAAAAGTTGATACCGTTCTTTTTTTAGCATCTGCAAATATAGCGAGCAGATTTATAACCAATGATTTTTATTAGGAAATCAAAATGCGGGTACTTTTTAACGGGCAGTCCCGCTTTCTGCTTCAATCTTTTCAACTTCTGTTGTGCCTCTTTTGCTGCACTTTAGCTGGCAATGTTAACAGGTTCTTTTTTCGGCAGAAGTTTAAAAGTATTTTCGCTTCAATCTGGTTTATAAGTCAAAACCTGTAATCAGCAGCTAAAGCCCAAATGCGAAAACCTATTCTAGGTTATTCGCATTAATTGCAGAAGCTGTAGTTTCTAAACCTGATGGCAGCGGCAGCCCGAGCATTTTTCTGCGAGGCTACAGCGAACAGCAGGGCGAACATTTCTTAGAGGCGAAGGCCGTTCATTTGCAAATGATAATTAATGAAATGATGGCGCCGGAACCTTAACTTTTTCTGTTATTTCTTGTTTGCTTTTAATTAACCAAAAGGCAAAAAATGCGCCAATCAAAGCCATTGCAGCCCCAACATAGGCTGGAGCGGTGTAATCGAAACCATAAACCAATGGTAAGCCTCCAAAAAACGCACCCAAAGCATTGCCAATATTAAAACTCGCCTGACTTGCAGATGCGGCAAGCATTTCTGATCCTTTAGCCGACTGGATCATCAGCATTTGTATCGGAGCTGCCAGGGCAAAAGAAATAGCGCCGGTAATGAATGTCATTATCAATGCCAGGGGTTGATTTGCTGATACAAAATGGACAATTGTTAACGTTACCACCATGGTTAACAGCAATGCTGCCGATGCTTTTGCGGGTGAAAATTTATCGGCTAATAAGCCACCGATATAATTACCTACCATCATGCCAAAGCCTGCAAGCATAAGTATGTAAGTTACGGCGTTTGGCGAAAAGCCGGCAACATCCGTCATTAATGGTGCAATGTAGCTGTACCAGGTAAATAATCCGCCGGTTCCGATTGAAATCATGAAGATAATTATCCAGGCTTCCTGTTTTTTGAAGAAGCTCAATTCTGCTTTTAAGTCTCTGTTTTTAGTCGCCTCTAAAGCAGGTAACCATAACTTGAGGCTTAACAAAGTAATAAGACCTACTAAAACGACCACCGCGAAGGAGATTCGCCATGAAAAATTGTGTCCGATGAAAGTTCCGAGCGGAACGCCTACAATGTTTGCGATGGTTAAACCCATAAACATTAATGAAACTGCCTGTGCAGCTTTTCCTTTTTGTGCAATGCGACTTGCTACAACCGAGCCTACACCGAAAAATGCACCATGTGGCAAGCCAGAAAGTAACCTCGCAATAAAAAGTGTGTTAAAAGTAGGGGCAAAGGCCGAAAACGCATTAAATACTGTAAACATAACCATCAAAGCAATTAATATCTTCTTTGGTGGATATTTACCTGCAATCATAATTAACAGTGGCGCACCGATTACAACGCCCAGTGCGTACGCTGATATTAAATGGCCGGCCTGAGGAATGGTAACGTTTAAATCTTTAGATATATCTGGCAATAAGCCCATCATCACAAACTCTGTAATGCCGATGCCAAGGCCACCAAGTGTTAAGGGAATTAAATTCTTGTTCATAAAGTGCTTAGTGTTAAAATTACACTAAGCAAAGGTATGAGTTTGCAATAATGTTTTTGTAATTATTGTGTAAATGAAGCACATAAAAAAAGCTGCCTCAATTTTTGGGGCAGCTTTTGGCTCTTGTAAAATTACTTCTTTTTGCTGTAGGCTAATATCCTGTTGATTGAATCATCCGAAGGATTTTTAATCAGCCCATCTAACTTACTTTTGATTTGATCATAAAATAAGTCAATTTCCGCATCAGAATCATTATCAGTTATCGACTGAAACATGTTTTGGGTAGGTAAATTTACATTTGTTTTTGATGTAGAGGTTTTTGTCATAAGCAACTAAATGTTTTTGTTTTATAAACTTAACGATAGTTGAGATGCTTTATTTCAATCGAAAAAACATTTTGTGTAATATTTAAGTTACCCTTTGTAAGTCATTTCCTTAGTTTTAAGCATCTTGCGGAGGTTACTTAATGCATACCTCATTCTACCTAATGCTGTATTGATACTCACATCAGTTAAATCTGCTATTTCTTTAAAGCTTAAATCTGCGTAGTGACGCATTAAAAGCACTTCTTTCTGCTCATCTGGTAGTAAATGAATCATTGCTTTTAAATCTTTATGAGTTTGGTCGCGGAGCATTTTATCCTCTGCACTTTCATCATAAAAGTGCAGCATGTTGAATACGTCCATGCCATCAGAACTGGTAATAATTGGCGTTCTTTTTTCTTTTCTGAAGTAATCGATAACTAAATTATGGGCTATACGCATTACCCATGGCAAAAATTTGCCTTCTTCATTGTATCGCCCGGAGCGCAGGGTGTTAATTACCTTTATAAATGCATCCTGAAAAATATCTTCCGCAAGATATTGGTCTTTAACCAATAAATATATAGAAGTATAAATCTTGCTTTTATGTCGGCGTAAAAGTTCCTGCAATCCATTCTCGTTCCCGGCAACGTATAACTTTACCAGGTCCTGATCATTATATGATTGTAAATTCATAGGTTTACCTACACTAAATCCCGTACTATTTGCTAAAAATTAATTTGTAGAAGTTTAATTTCTATAGCTGCTCTCCTATGTTTTTTGAATGTGTTAGTTTGGTTTTGAGGTTGTTAATATTCAAAGAAAGTGTTTTTTTTATCAAAAAGCAAAAAATAAAATGTTAAAAAATAAATTAACCACCTCAGTACGCTATTTTTGTATATTATTTATAAAACACTAATTATCCTAAAAAGGTTATATTCCATATCTGTTATATTTCATGAGCAAAAAAGAAGCCGAAAAAGATCCGCATAAAAATATTATTATAAAAGGTGCCCGTGTGCACAACCTTAAAAATATAGATGTTGCAATTCCGAAAAATAAATTAGTTGTTGTAACAGGTATGTCGGGCTCGGGAAAATCTTCGCTTGCTTTCGATACTTTATATGCTGAAGGACAGCGACGTTATGTAGAGAGTCTTTCTAGTTACGCCCGTCAGTTTATGGGTAGAATGAATAAACCTGATGTGGACTACATTAAAGGTATAGCGCCGGCAATCGCAATCGAGCAAAAAGTAATTACCTCAAATCCCCGGTCTACCGTAGGTACATCAACAGAAATTTATGATTATTTAAAGCTGCTTTTTTCCAGAATTGGCAAAACAATATCTCCTGTATCAGGAAAAGAAGTAAAAAAAGATTCGGTTAGTACGGTTGTTGATTTTGTTGGCGCCTTGCCGGCAGATACCACGGTGACTATTTTTTGCCCACTTTACCCACACAATAACAGAACCATTAAAGAAGAACTTGCTATCCTTTTACAAAAAGGCTTTTTACGAGTATTAATGGATGGCAAAATTTTAAAAATTGAATCCGTGCTGGATGATGCTGACTTTAAAGATGCTGAACTAACAAATGATGAAACGGTGCAGATTCTTATAGACAGGATTGTAAGTAGTACCGATGAAGAGACTTTGAGCCGCCTTGCAGATTCTGTGCAAACCGCATTTTTTGAAGGTAAGGGCGATTGTTATGTGGAAGCCGAAGGTAAAACCAAACATTTTAGCGACAGGTTTGAACTTGATGGCATGCGTTTCGAGGAGCCAACCCCAAATTTCTTCTCTTTCAATAATCCTTACGGCGCCTGTAAACGTTGTGAAGGATATGGCAATGTAATTGGAATTGACGAAGATTTAGTTGTTCCTGATAAAAGCAAGAGTGTTTATGATAATGCAATAGCGCCATGGCGTGGTGAAAAAATGAGCGTTTGGTTGCAAAACTTTATAAAAGTTGCGCCAAAATTTGATTTTCCGATCCATCGGTCTTACAGTGCGTTAACAGAAAAAGAGCAACGCCTGCTTTGGACAGGTAATAAATATTTCGCCGGTTTGGATGCTTTTTTCAAAGAGCTGGAAGAGCAGACCTATAAAATTCAGTACCGGGTAATGTTATCCCGTTATCGCGGTAAAACAACCTGCCCTGATTGTAAGGGTTCTCGTTTGCGTAAAGATGCTTCTTATGTAAAAATCGCAGATAAATCCATTATCGACGTAGTTTTAATGCCTCTATCTAAAGCTTTGGTTTTTTTCAATGACTTAAAGCTTAATGCAAATGATGCTAAAATTGCCAAACGCCTGCTTGCGGAAATCGATAATCGTTTTCTTTATTTAAACAATGTTGGCTTGGGTTATTTAACGTTGAATCGTTTATCAAATACTTTATCAGGTGGCGAATCGCAACGAATAAACCTGGCGACTTCGCTAGGCAGTAGCTTAGTGGGTTCTATTTACGTACTGGACGAGCCGAGCATTGGCTTGCATCCCCGCGACACAAATAAACTTATTGAGGTGCTTATCTCTCTCAGGAATGTTGGCAATACCGTGTTGGTTGTGGAGCATGAAGAAGAAATGATGCGTGCTGCCGATTACATTATAGATATTGGTCCGGAGGCAGGTACTCATGGTGGTAACCTGGTTTTTAGTGGCAATTACGAAGAAATTTTAAAAGATAAAAAAAGTTTAACGGGAAGGTATTTATCTGGCGAGGAAAAAATTGCCATTCCTGAAAAACGTCGTAAATGGAAAGACCATGTTCTTATTAAAGGCGCAAGGGAAAATAACCTTCAGAACATTGATGTTAAGTTTCCTTTAGGGGTTTTTACTGCCGTAAGTGGCGTTTCCGGTTCTGGAAAAACCAGTCTCGTTAAAAAGATTTTGTATCCGGCGCTGCAAAAGGCAATAGGCAATTATGCAGGCGAACAAACCGGAACTTACGATGGTATTTTCGGTAATTATGATTTGGTAAGCGCCGTTGAAATGGTCGACCAAAACCCTATAGGGCGCTCCAGTCGCTCAAATCCGGTTACTTATGTTAAAGCATGGGATGACATAAGGGCATTATTTTCTGGTTTAGCAGCAGCAAAGGCGGCGGGACTTAAACCGGCAGCTTTTTCTTTTAATGTGGAGGGTGGCCGTTGTGATGTTTGCCAGGGCGAAGGCGAAGTGAAAATTGAAATGCAGTTTATGGCCGATATTTATTTGCCTTGCGAAGCCTGCGGAGGCAAACGCTTTAAACAGCAGGTTTTGGACGTTACTTATAAGGAGAAAAATGTATCCGAAATTCTGGATATGACCATTGATGATGCGGTCGAGTTTTTTAAGGATGAACAGAAAATTTTAAACAAGCTTAATCCATTGGTTGATGTAGGTTTAGGCTATGTTCATTTGGGGCAGTCATCCAACACATTATCTGGCGGAGAAGCCCAGCGAATTAAACTTGCATCTTTTCTAATTAAAGGTAACAATGCCAACAAAACCTTGTTCATTTTTGATGAACCGACAACAGGTTTGCATTTTCACGACATTAAAAAACTGCTTAAGGCCTTAAATACCTTAATAGAACAAGGAAATACAATTCTGGTTATTGAGCACAATATGGACATGATTAAGTGTGCAGATT
This sequence comes from Pedobacter sp. AC464, assembly GCF_979253075.1. Taxonomy (NCBI): domain Bacteria; kingdom Pseudomonadati; phylum Bacteroidota; class Sphingobacteriia; order Sphingobacteriales; family Sphingobacteriaceae; genus Pedobacter; species Pedobacter sp. AC464. Next base: position 326,135 of record NZ_CEEDBV010000002.1, on the reverse strand, counting down.
GGGTCATAGACATCGGTCCGGAAGGGGGCGACGGTGGTGGGCAGCTTGTTTTCGAAGGCATACCTGAAGACCTGGTTAATGAGAAAAGTTCATACACCGGGAAATATTTAGCATCGCATTTGAATTTAAATCCATAATTTCGGCAATGCTACTTATAACGTTCTTCATTGGCATTTTACTCAATGCAATGGGTTACATTCCTCCCGGGAATATTAACCTTACTGTAGCGCAGCTGGCCATAAATAAAGGCATGCGGCAGGTTTGGTATTTTATCCTTTCTTTTTCGTGTGTGGAAATTTGCTTCACCTTCGGTATGATGCGCTTTGCCCGCTGGGCAATGAGCGACATTAACCCAAACGCAGCAGTAAGCGAGGTAAGACTTGGTACCCTGGTGGATTGCTTTATGATTGTTATGTTTATTGTTATGGGCACAATAACGTGGGTTAACCGCAAAAAGGCGCCTAAAACAAGCAATAAAAAAGAAGATAAGCGCAGTGGCAGTGTTTTGTATGGATTAATACTTGGTGTTTTAAATCCCGTTCAGATACCTTTCTGGTTGTTTTTTGGAAATTATGTAATTCTACACGAGTGGATAAAAACCGACTATTTATCGCTAATTATTTTTAGTATTGGTTCTGGTTTTGGCTCAGCCCTGGCCCTGTACGTTTATGCGCATTTTGCAACTTTTATTCAGGAGAAGTTTGCGTTGAGTAGCTTGATCATTAATAAATCTATAGCGATATTTCTGTACGTATTGGCGCTTTATCTAATTGGAAAGCAATTGTTTATTATATTTTAGCGCATAATTTAAAGCCGGCTCAATTTGTTATAGAATAGTTTTTAAGGAATATCAGATTAGCAAAGTTACCGGATTTTTGTCAAAAATTCTACATTCCAAATCTTCTCGGCCTTCCTGCCAATTAGCCAGAATGAGGCTGCTAAAACAGCGAAAAACAAAGCTTTGTGCCAGCTATCCCAAAAGTATTCAAAATACCGTGTGTAAAGGTTTAAGAATAAAAACGTAATGCCAAATTCCCTTGCAACATCATCATGGTATTTCAGCCCAAATAAAGTGCTGGCAACGCAAACGGCCGCCGATGTTAAGGCCCAGTAGAAAAGACTCAATTGCCTTACGCTGTACCACTCTTCGAGGCTGGCGAAATTTCCGAATACGGATAAAGCCCATAATGCAACAAAGAGATAAACCATTCCGGCGATGTAGGTAACCTGAAAAAAATGCGCCAATTTTGGTTTTACTTTCATTATAAAAGACGCGGCAGTTAAGATTGCGCCAAATAAAACGAAACGCAATGGGTAGTTCATTCCAAGGAAATAGTAGTTCCATCGACTTAAATAGCCGGTTTCTGTCCCAAACCAGGCGCCTAACGAAATTAAGGCGAAAATCCAGATTAACCTTGAGTTAAAAATGTAGCCCAACACCCCATAAATAAATACAGATATCAAAATTAGAATGGAGAAGTTACCGGAGCCGTTATCTATCGCCTTTCCGAAATAAGCGATTGCGTTGGCTGTTAGCAAAATGGCAGAAAAAACAATCGCTTCGTTACTGAATTTTAAATGAGATAAGCTTTTCTTTCTTCGAAAACCTAAAATATAGAGCCAGGCGCCAAGGACGGCAGAAACGATTGCAATAACAATATTCGGGGTATCATAAACCCTTTTCAGGTAATTTAAAATAGAATTATCGATTAGTAATGAACCAAGTGCAATAAAACCACAAGCCAGGGCAACCCAAAATGCATATTGTGCAAGGCGGAGCCAATCGAAATTTTTAGCCTCGTAACTTTTGCGCAGTTTTTTTCCGGTTTCTTCGTCAATCAGACCGTCAGCTCTCCAGTGCTCAATCATATCATCCAGAAACTCGCTTTTTTCTTTATCAACTTTCATAGCCAGGTTTGTATACGAAGATATAAAATTAGTGTAAAGATAAAAGTGTTGGTTTCAAAGCACATTATCAAACTATATAACTTCTCTAATTTTTTTATTGTTACCAACAATCCAAATTACATCGCCATTATCGAAAATGAAATCGGATGACGGATTTAAAATCCTGTCGGCGCCACGTTCAATGCCAACAATTAAAGCCTGCGCTTTTTCCCGTATTCCAGCATTCCTAATGCTTAAACCATATACCGGAGAATCGGCATTTACAACAACTTTTTGCAGCGTCATTTCTTTATCGGGGAAGCTTTTTTCCTGTTCTGTTTCCGGAATATCTACTTCTAAAATAGCTTTGACGGCAGCGAGCTGGTCGTCAGCCCCGATTAATAATAACTTATCATTAGGGTAGAGTAGCTCATCCCGGCCGGGTGTTGGAATGTTGTTTCTGCCCCGCTCGATCATGGCAATATTAACTCCGTACTTCTCCCTAATCATTAAACTCGCCAATGTTTTGCCAACCACTTCCGATTCTGGCGACACGGTTAATTCGGCAAGGTGGGTATCCCAGGGCAAAATTGCTGGTTTTTGATTTTCCCGGGCATTTAAATTCAGCATAAAGCGTTTTTCGAGTTTGTCGTAAAACGACTGGAGTTTTCTTGAGAAAATTACCATACCCAAAACAATCATTGCCAGAGCAATTCCGGCAGCGATCCAGGTATCGAAAAACTCGTACATTAAAAATCCGACGAAGAAAATGCCCAAAGCAATCCTGAAGGCTTCGATGGCAATTAATGGTCCGCGGGTATATTTTTTGTTTAACCAGAGGTGCGAATATGCGGTTTTTTGAATTCTGCGGATGGATAACGCCCATAAAAATGGCGACATTAACACAAAAGAAACCACAACACTTATAATAATTGAGGTTAAGCTGTTGGCAATATTTTTAACGATAAATGGTTGCACATACCGATAAGCCAGGAAAATAATGGCAATAATTATGACCGAATGAATAATAGTATTGAAAATATACGAGCGTAAAAGTATTTTCCAATCGCTAAGGGTCGTAATTCCTTCCGTGCTCGAACTGTATCTCTCAATTCCGTCGAGCCATTTTTGTGGTAAATTTCTTTTCAAAAACTGATAAAATGGCTCAGAAAGCTTTATCAGATAAGGTGTTGTAAAAGTAGTAATGGCAGCTGCAGCAACGGCTATTGGGTACAGAAAATCGCTTGTAACTTTTAAGGTCAAGCCAAGCGATGCAATGATAAAAGAGAACTCTCCAATTTGAGCCAAACTCATTCCGGATTGTACCGATGTTTTAAGAGGCTGACCAGAAAGCAATGCCCCGAGAATGGTGAACAGTATTTTGCCGAGAATAATTACTGCCGTGGCAACAATAATTGGAACGGAATATTTAACCAACATGGCCGGATCTATTAACATACCAACTGATACGAAAAACACTGCTGCGAACAGGTCTTTTACAGACTTAGTGAGGTGTTCGATTCGTTCTGCCTGCGTGGTTTCTGCCAAAATTGAACCCATAATAAATGCACCGAGTGCGGGCGAAAAGCCAACCTTATCAGCCAGTAAAACCATTACCAGGCAAAGCGCCAATGAAACAACAAGCATCGTTTCATCATTCATCAATTTTTTTGTTGCTTTTAAGAAGGATGGCACTAAAAATATGCCTCCGAGAAACCAAAGCACAAGGAAAAATGCAAGTTTTAAGATTGAAAATAACATTTCCGTACCTGCCGATTGCTGGCTAACGGCTAAAGTTGAAAAAAGAACAAGTAACAAAATGGCAACCAAATCCTCAACAATTAAAACGCCGAAAACTAACCCGGCAAATTTTTTATGCTTTAAGCCAAGTTCTTCAAAGGCCTTTATGGTAATCATTGTTGATGAGATGGATAAAATCCCACCGAGGAATAAACTATCCATGTTTGACCAGCCCATTGCCTTCGCAACCAGATAACCGGCCAGAATAATAAAGAGCACTTTTACAATCGCTGTTATGGATGCGGAGCCACCTACTTTAACAAGTTTTTTAAAACTAAATTCTAAGCCCAGACTAAATAAAAGGAATATAACGCCGATTTCACCCCAAATATTGATGCTTTTGGTATCGGTAACTGATGGAAAAAAACTAAGGTGGGAGCCGACCAAAAGGCCTGCTAATATATAACCTAAAACTAATGGCTGTTTAATTTTTTTGAAGATAAGCGTGGTTATTCCTGCTGCTGCAAGAATTAAACCTAAATCGGCAATTAAATCTGGTAAATGCATTTATAAAAATTCGGAAAAATGGTAAAATATACAAAAGCCTGGCTTCTGCCAAGCGTAAGTTAACGCAGGAGCGGCATCATTGCGCTTTTATTGCAGATTATAACTACCAGAAAACGTGTTTCGGATAGAGCATTTTGAATAAACACCAATATTTAAAGCCTAACCGTTTAATGATAACTTTTGCATTGATATTTTTGTTCTTTAAAAAAAGAAATAAGAAAAATGAGAAGAGTATGAAAGGGGATTGCGCAAGCTTTAAGGCGCTATTGCTGATAAAATCTTTCTGCAAATGTTCATTTTCGCTACAAAAACCCGGATTAATTTTTACCGGTCGTTTTGGAGAAAATGAAACAACTTTTGAAGCGCTGTCAACGGCATTATTCTTTTTAAACTGCGAAGCGTAGCTTGCAGAATTAATAGAAAACAGCAGAAAAATAATGATGTAAAAAACCCTCATTGCTGCTAATGTAGCAAAAAATGGCCCTTTTTGAAAGGAAAATATGAATTCGGTGCCTTAGTTTATCGTTTCGAAGTATGCCAGCGTAGCCTCCTTATCTTTTTGAAGTTGGATGGTTAAGGCGTCTAAACCGGTAAATTTTACATCATGGCGCAAGAATTTTAAGAAATTCATTTTTATATCCTGACCATATATTTCCTGGTCAAAATCGAAGATATTAACTTCGATATTTCTTGTCATGCCGTTAATGGTTGGCCGCTGGCCGATGTAAGCCATTCCTTTGTAGGTTAACGGCTGGTCATTTACAGTTAACGCTTCTGTGTTTTTGTCCAAATTCTGAATTTCAGGATTTGTATGCATTTCCACGGTAACAGCATAAATTCCATCGCCGGGAATGAGCTTATAGGTTTCTTCCACAAAAATATTTGCCGTAGGAAAACCAATTGTACGGCCAATTTTGTCTCCTTTAATTACCCTTCCGAAAATAGAAAAGGGATAACCTAAATAATCAGCTGCCAAGGCAACATCTCCGGCCAAAAGTGCCTGGCGAATTTTGGTTGAACTTACCGCTACATCGTGGATATCTTGCTCCATAATTTCTTCAACTGTAAATCCAAAACGAATTCCGGCAGCTTTTAAATCTGCCAGGTTGCCTCTACGGTCTTTGCCAAAGCGATGGTCGTAACCGATAATGATATGTTTAGTGCCGATATTGTTTACCAGCGTATTTCTGATGTAATCTTCAGGGAGCTGATTGGAAAAATCTCTGGTAAAAGGGGTGATGATAAGGTGGTCTACCCCGAGCTGTTTCAAAATCTCCGCTTTTTCATCCATCGTGTTAATCATCTTCAATTCCTGATTTTCTGGGTCGATAATCATCCTCGGGTGAGGGAAGAATGTTAAAATTACACTTTCGCCTTTTTCAGCTTTGGCTTTTTCTACAAGTTGTTTTACTATTTTTTGATGACCAAAATGTACACCATCAAATGTGCCAATGGTAACAATGGCATTGTCTAGTTTATTGAAATCAGCAAGGTTATTATAAATTTTCAATTGTAGATTTTTTATGGTTTTTGGTTTTGCGTTAGGGATGGAAGCGATATCCCCCGATTTTTCATCGGGGATTTAGCGTACAGCCCGACCCCTTGCGTAGCTTGGGGTAACGCCATAATTTTTTTAAATATTTTTAATGCAGAGCGTGTTTTTTAACCACGCCACCTTTTAAGTCGGCAATTTGTTGTTGTATCACAAATGCATCGGCATCAATCTGGCGGATTGCTGTTTGCAACTTGCTCATTTCCAGTTTAGTTACAACTGTAAAAATAATATCAATGTCTTTTTTTTCTCCGTAACCGCCTTCACCTTTATAAATGGTAACGCCCCGCCTCATTTCGCCAATAATAAAGCTCTTTATAGCATCCTGATGTTCGGAAATAATGGTTACACCGGTATATTGTTCGATGCCATTTACAATAAAATCGATGGTGTAAGAGGCTGACAGATAAGTTAATATGGCATATAGCGCAGTTTCGATATTTAGGAAATAAGCTGCAAACGCAAAAATTATTACATTTAAAATCAGGATGATATTGCCAACCGTTAATATGCTGTTTTTGCTGATGTAGAGGGCTAAAACCTCTGTTCCATCAATAACGCAGCCTCCACGCATTGCTAAACCAATTCCGCCCCCTAAAAACAATCCGCCAAAAAAGGCAATTAAAAGCTTGTCGTGGGTAATTGGTTGAAATGGTAGAAAAACTAATGCCAGCGAAAGTGCGGCAATGGCAACCGCGGTTCTAAACGCAAAACCTTTGCCAATTTGCCGGTAGCCTAAAATAACGAATGGAATGTTGATTAGAACAATCAGGTAAGATAAATTCCATCCTGTAAGGGTGCTTAGCAATAAGGAAATACCCGTAACACCGCCGTCTATAAAGTGGCTTGGCATTAAGAAACTTTTCAAACCAAAACAAGCCGAGGTAACCCCCGCAACAATTAAAAGGAATTCTTTTATTAAGCGTGCGTTCTTGTTTTTGATGTTGTTCATGCTTCCTCCTGTGCTTTAGCTACTTCTTTTTTGCTACGAATATAATTAACAAGCTCTAAAACCTCAAACGAATCAGAGAGTAAAAAGTTTCCGCTACGTGTTCGGGTGAGCTTAGAAAGATAAGCACCATTTTTTAGTTTTTTACCAAAGTCGGAAACCAGGGAGCGGATGTAAGTGCCTTTGCTACAAACGATTCTGAAATCAATTTCGGGCAATTCTATTCTGGTAATTTCAAATTCGGGCACAGAAACAAAACGTTTTCGGAGTTCAACCTCTTCGCCGAGCCTGGCTTTAACATATAGGCGTTCGCCATTTACTTTTACCGCAGAATGTGCAGGTGGATATTGTTCTATATCGCCAATAAAAGGCTTGCAGGCTTCGGTAATTTCAGTCTCGGTGATGGCGCTGATATCAAACGTTTCATCAATTTCCGTTTCCATATCAAAGGATGGGGTACTGGCGCCCAAAATCATGGTGCCTGTGTATTCTTTTTCCTCGGCCTGAAAGGTGTCTATTTGTTTGGTTAGTTTACCGGTGCAGATGATGAGCAGCCCGGTTGCCAGTGGATCTAAAGTGCCGGCATGGCCAACCTTAAGCTTTAATGGTTTTAAGGAGTTACGTATTTTGCCAACTACATCAAAAGAAGTCCATTTGTATGGCTTGTTGATAAGCAGCAGCTCTCCCTCTGCAAAACTGAAATCTTTAAACTTTGAACTTTCTGTACTCACAAAATTTTTTTGTGCAAAGATACAGATTAAATAATTTGTAAGTTGTGTCCGGTTAGCAGCAAGCCTATGATTATTAATCCGGCTACTATTCGGTACCAGCCAAAAACTCTGAAGCCATGTTTATTTAGGTAGCCGATAAAACTTTTAATGGCCAGAAGTGCAACAATAAAAGCCACCACATTACCAATTACTAACAGGTTAATTTGCTCGTGGGTAATTGTGTTACCTTCCTTATAAAAATCGTACAGTTTTTTTGCCGTTGCAGCGAACATGGTTGGCACAGCTAAAAAGAACGAAAATTCTGCGGCTACTTTTCTGCTTAATTTCTGAGTCATTCCTCCAACAATTGTTGCCCCGGAGCGTGAAACACCCGGAATCATAGCAATGCATTGAAAGAAACCAATTTTTAAAGCTGTTAAATAAGTTATTTCTTCTTCCTCATTTATGGTTGGTTTGTTAAACCAATTATCAACAAATAAAAGTATCACTCCGCCAACTAGGAGGGATATCCCAACCGCCATCGGGCTTTCTAAAAGCTCATCTATTTTTTTGCTGAGCAATAAGCCAAATATCGCCGCAGGAATAAATGCAACTAATAATTTGATGTAAAAATTTATGGATTTGAAAAATCTTTTGAAGTACAATACCACTACAGAAAGAATGGCACCCAGTTGTATGGCAACAGTGAAAAGTTTCACAAATGGTTCGCTGGCTATGCCCATTAAAGATGAGCCAATAATCATATGACCGGTGCTTGATACAGGCAAAAATTCGGTTAGTCCTTCAATAATTGCAAGGATAATCGCTTCAAAAGAATTCATAGTTTTAGAAATTGTGGATTATTCCCAGATTAATTTTAATTTGTAGTTTTTTAATTTTTTATCTTTTGGTATCAAGACTAAATCTTCGGCAATAGCTTGTGATACAATAATCCTGTCGAATGGATCATTGTTTGCGAATTCCAGATTAAGCAATGTAGAAAGGTGGGCCTCATTGATCGAAATAATCTCAATTTGATTTCGCTCTGTAAATCGAAATAGTTCGTTAAAATCAATCTTCAATTCTAGCTTTCCTATTTGCTTCTTAATAGCTATTTCCCACAACGACGCGATACTTAAAAAACAAGGTTGATTGATGTCGCTGAGTTGGGTTTTAATCGATGCGGGCAATTGCTTATCTCCGGCTACAAACCACAAAAATGCATGTGTATCTAAAAGAAAAGCCATTAGATGTATTCAGCAAACATATCTAAAGGCTCGTCGAAATCATCAGATAGTTTAATTTTGCCTTTTGCATACCCAAACTCGCGAGATTTTGGTTTGGGTTGCGTTGCGTTTTTTGTTTTTAAAAATTCAACAAAGTCTGCAACTTCCTGCCTAAGATTCATAGGCAGTGAGTTTATTTCTATTTGCAAATTAGTTGTTGTCATGAATTAAAGTTAAAAAAAATGCATTGGTTGTGCCAAATTATTTTTTCAGGATGGCATAAATTCCAAACGCGAAACCGAAGAGTACAACTAAAGGCGCCAACAGTGTTCTTCGGAAATCGTAAATGTCGCCGGTTGTGCCCATCATCAGTACAAAACCAACTACAACAATCGCCATGCTTATCAATAATAACTGGTAGTTTTTTTTGTTGAAAACCAGTTCGCTTTTAACGTCCTTAGCAACCGGACTTGTTTTTTTCTCTGCCATTACCTGTAAAGATGATAAGATTTTAAACGTAAATACCTGCTAACTGCAAACCATGTGCTTAAACCAGTAATGAAAATTCCAATGATAACCAGACTGATAAATACAAAGCCAAATTCTTTGTAGTTATTCAAAATTATGATTTCAGGAACCTCTTTACGTGCATAAATTAATGTAGCAAGTAAAATTATAATTGCAATAAAGGCCGCAATTAAACCATGCAGCGCAGCATATAATAAGAAAGGACGTCTGATAAAATTTTTCGTTGCACCAACAAGCTGCATACTTTTTATTAAAAAACGTTGTGAGTAAATTGCCAGGCGTATTGTGTTGTTAATCAATGCGATAGAGATAACCAGAAGTAAGGCAGCGAACGCAAGAATAATTAACCCAATAGTGTTAATGTTCTTGTTTACCATATCAATTAACGAACTCTGGTAAACGACTTCTTTTACAACCGGGTTTTTCGCGATGTTGGCTTTCAGTGCATCAATACTCTTGTTGTTGGCATAATCTGCTTTCAGATAAACATCAAAGGTTGAAGTAAGTGGGTTATAACCCAAAAAGTTTACAAAATCTTCGCCTAAATCCTGAGTTAAGTTACGGGCAGCAAGTTCTTTGTTAACGTATTGCGTCTGTTTTACCGCAGGGTTTGCATTCAGTTCTTTTTGAAAAGCTAAAATATCAGTTTCCTTTGCACCTTCATCTACAATAATATTTAAAACGATGTTTTCTTTTACGTAGTTAGATAGGTTTTTGGCGTGTACAAGTACCAACCCAAGCAGCCCCAGCATTAACAAAACCAAAGCGATGCTTATAATCGTCGAGATATAAACAGTCTTGGTCTTCTTAGATGCGTCACTTACTTCGAATTCTTCCATGTATTTAAATTTTGTTTTTGCGAAAATATAAATTATACCTGATAAACACCAATATAAACGTTTTCTAAATGAATATTAACGCAATACTATTGGAATTATTTCTTGCTAATTTGGTAACCGCAATTAGCTTTTTTTGCTAAATCTGTACGAAATTTGGATAAGGGACGTTAATAATCGTAACTAAAACTTAAATCTACCCTAAATGAAAAAACGAATTACCTTATTAAGCCTGTTTTTTTTAGCAACAGCCACGTTATTCTCCTGCAAAAAGGATGAAACTTCTCTGAAGGCAAGAATGATTGGCAAATGGACGGTTAATAAAATTGAAGTCTCAGGTAATAGCAATCAAACACTAAATGGAACCTTTAATTACACGGCGAACGATTACCTTGATTTTAAATCGAATGAAGATGATCAGGTTGAACTTAGTTTAACCAATCAACGAACAATCGGCAACTATACCGTTTCGCTTGGCAACGACTTTGGTATGATTTTCCCCGAAGGAACGTCTTATTGTACGGTTTCTACAATTTCTGGTACGCAACTTCAATTCACCGCTAAAATCGACAAAACTAATATTGTTAAAAAATATTACCTCACAAGATAGAAAGATCTTATCCCCGATTATTTGCTTGCGTCATTGGTTCTAAACCAATGGCGCTTTTTGTTTTTATAAGTCGAAGGTGTTTGTTTGAAACTGATGGCTTCTTAGCTCGCAATGGCGAAATATTCGCTATCAGCAACCTGTACAGTACTTAATAATTTTGTGTTTCAGCGCAAAATTATGTTTCACTAAACCCCTTAATTTCCGTAATTTCGCCCCTTTAAAAATTTAAAACTTGCAATGGATTACCAATTCAAAGAAATAGAACAAAAGTGGCAGAAATTTTGGGCCGACAATCAGACATTTAAAGTCGAAAGTAACTCTGAAAAGCCAAAATATTATGTTTTAGATATGTTTCCTTACCCATCGGGAGCAGGTTTACATGTTGGCCATCCACTGGGATACATTGCATCAGATATTTTTTCGAGATATAAACGCCTTAAGGGTTTTAACGTCTTGCATCCAATGGGTTACGATTCTTTTGGTTTGCCGGCAGAGCAATATGCAATTCAAACCGGTCAGCATCCGGCCATTACAACAGAGGCAAACATTGCAACTTATCGTCGCCAGTTAGATCAGATTGGTTTTTCTTTCGATTGGAGTCGTGAAGTTCGCACAAGCGAACCTTCCTATTACAAATGGACGCAATGGATTTTTATGCAATTGTTCAATTCGTGGTATAACATTGAAAATGACCGGGCAGAGGACATTTCAACCCTAATTGAAAAATTTAATTCATCCGGCACCGCCGATGTTAAGGCTGTTTGTGATGAAGACGTGAAATCTTTTATGCCGAGCGATTGGGCAACGTTTACGGACGAAGAAAAGCAAGTCGAGTTGCTTAAATACCGCATGACTTACCTTCGCGAAAGTACTGTAAACTGGTGCCCGGCTTTGGGAACAGTTTTAGCCAATGATGAAGTGAAAGATGGTTTTTCTGAGCGTGGCGGATACCCTGTTGAGCAAAAAAAAATGATGCAGTGGAGCATGAGAATCACTGCTTATGCCGACAGGCTTTTGCAAGGCTTGAACACCATCGACTGGCCTGAGCCGATAAAAGAAATGCAGCGCAACTGGATTGGGAAAAGCGTTGGAGCGTCTGTAAAATTCAAAATTGAGGGCAGTGAGGCCTCTATCGAAGTTTTCACCACTCGCGTAGATACCATTTTTGGGGTGTCATATTTAGTTTTGGCACCAGAACATGAATGGGTTGCCGAATTAACCACAGCTGAACAAAAACAGGAGGTGGATAGTTACATTGCTCAAACCAAAAAGAAATCTGAGCTAGACCGCATGGCGGATACAAAAACTGTGTCTGGTGCTTTTACCGGTAGTTATGTAATTAATCCGGTTAATGGCGAACGTGTTCCCTTGTGGATTGCCGATTACGTGCTTGCAGGTTACGGAACCGGTGCGGTAATGGGTGTGCCAAGTGGCGACCAACGCGATTGGTTATTTGCAACACATTTTAACTTGCCAATTATCCAGATTTTGGATGGACAGAAAGATATAGAAACACAAGCGGATGCCACTAAGGAAGGGAAATATATTAACTCTGGTTTCATTAATGGATTAACTTACAAAGAAGCTGTTCCGTTTTTGAATAACTGGTTAGAAACCGAAAAAGTTGGGAAAGCAAAGGTCAACTTCCGTCAGCGTGATGCGATTTTTGGCCGCCAGCGTTATTGGGGCGAGCCCATTCCGGTTTATTTTAAGGATGGTTTGCCGTATTTATTGAAAGAGGAAGAGTTGCCATTAATCCTGCCTGAGATTGATAAATATTTACCAACAGAAACCGGCGAACCGCCTTTAGCGAGAGCGGAAGGATGGAGGTATCAGGCCCCACCCCAACCCTCCCCGGGAGGGAGGGAGTCGCATGATGCTTACCGGGCTAAAGCTGACCCAGCGCTTTATGGTGTTTTAAAAGATAATGCTAAGCAACATCGTTCTGAGCCTACAGAGGCCGAGAATATATTATGGCAGTTTTTAAGGGATAATCAAACTGGTGTAAAGTTTAGAAGACAGCATCCGGTAGATAAGTATATTGTTGATTTTATTTCCCTTAAAAAAGGTTTGATTATTGAAGTTGATGGCGGTTACCATGATTCAATTATAGAACAGGACAAGCAAAGAACCGAAGCTTTATCGCTTTATAATTATGAAGTGATCCGATTTACAAACGAAGAAGTTATTGGGAACCCTGAGGGAGTTGTTACGCAAATTAAGCAGAAACTTGCCCTTATGGAAGATCTGGAAGTCCTCCCCACTGGGGAGGATTTAGGTGGGGCAGGGTATTCTTACGAACTGAGCACCATGCCTGGTTGGGCGGGTAGCAGCTGGTACTGGTACCGCTACATGGATGCAAACAATGATAAAGAGTTTGCATCTAAAGAGGCCGTTGATTACTGGAAGGACGTGGATTTATACATCGGCGGCTCCGAGCATGCTACCGGCCACTTATTGTATAGCCGCTTCTGGAATAAATTTTTGAAAGATTTGGGCTATACCAAAGAGGAAGAACCTTTCAAGAAATTGATTAACCAGGGGATGATTCAGGGAAGAAGCAATTTTGTGTATCGTATCAACGATGTTGATGGAAAGCCAACAAATACCTACGTTTCTGCAAGCTTGAGGAAAGAATACAAAACATCAGCATTGCATGTTGATGTGAATATTGTAGAAAATGACAAGCTGAATATTGAAAAATTCAGAAACTGGTTTCCTGAATACAAAGATGCTGTTCTTATTTTAGAGGACGGTTCCATCTCCTCTCCATCAGAGGGAGGCCGTGAGGGGGCTGATTACATCTGCGGCGTCGAAGTAGAAAAAATGTCGAAATCGAAGTTCAATGTGGTTAATCCCGATGATTTGATAGAGCGTTATGGCGCCGACACTTTGCGTATGTATGAGATGTTTTTAGGTCCGCTGGAGCAGAGCAAGCCTTGGAATACAAATGGCATTGAGGGTGTGTTCAAATTCCTTCGTAAGTTCTGGAGGTTATTTCACAACGAAACCTGGGAATTTACGGTTACTGATGCAGAACCTGCAAAAACAGAACTGAAAGCCCTGCACAAAATCATTAAAAAAGTTCAGGATGATATTGAACGGTTTTCTTTTAACACATCCGTTTCCAGCTTTATGATTGCTGTTAACGAATTAACAGATTTGAAATGCAATAAACGTAGCATACTACAAGAAATGGTTGTTTTGCTATCGCCATATGCACCCCATATTTGCGAAGAACTTTGGGTTCAGCTGGGTAATCAGGCGGGCAGTTTGTCATACACAGCGTTTCCGGTTTTTAATCCTGCGTATCTGGTAGAGGACGAATTTGCTTATCCGGTTTCTGTGAATGGAAAAATGAAAATGAACCTGAACCTGAGCTTAACTTTAGCGCAGCCGGAAGTTGAGGCTATCCTGTTGGCAAACGAGCAGTTCCTCAAGTTTTTTGATGGCAAAGCACCTAAGAAAATCATTTTCGTAAAAGGAAAAATTATTAATGTTGTAGTTTAAGCCTAAAGTTAAAAGTTGGTTGTAAGGCTCATCGCCATTACCTCTTAAATAATATAAACCCCGATTTGAGCAGATCAAGTCGGGGTTTATGCTTATTTACCTTTTGCAATCCAATTCAAGTCATGCATGGAAAAAACTTTCTAGCTGTTTAACTTGCCGTAGCGACTAAAACAATCCAAGCTGACCTTTTTCGTCAATTTCGATATCATCTGGATTGGTAATCTCAAAATCAACTTTTTTGACAGGTTTTTCTTCTTTTGGCTTTTCAGCTGATTTTGGTTCTTCTGTTTTTGCAGGCGCAGGCTGGGGTATTTCGGGCACTTCCTCCGCAATTGGCTGTTCGTTAACAACTGGTTGTTGCGGTGCTGCCGGATTTGGTTTCCGCTCAAATTTTACTTTGGGTTTATCTAAAACGATGTTTTCAGCAACCTGTTCAGGTACTAACTGTTCTTCCGTTTCAAGGTTTGCAGCTTCGTCTTGTTCAACATCATCTACCTCACCAGAAATGTCATTTCCGCCGCCATCCTCAGTTTCTTCTACCTCTTCAACCGCGGTTTCAGGTTCTTGTAAAACAACTTTTTGTACGTCATGCGGTGATAAACGATTTCCATTTGCTTTCAATCCTTTTACATCTATTAAATCAGCTAACACCAAATCTAGTGTTTCCGGAATTTGTGTTTTTCCTTTTAAAACATCTACAACAACTTTGGCTGCTGCGTTTGATGTTAAAAACAACAACTTTGATTTCGGTTCCTCACTTATAAATACAACCTTTTTGCCATTAGATTGCAATTCGAAATTAAAACGTTTAATGAAATAATTTTGTGCTTTTCCTTCAAAATGCACTGCGGCGAACACCTTTTCAGCATCAAACTTTTCAATTAAAATTAAGCCATCATCAAAATGGTTGCTCAATTCGAAAGAGCTTAATTCATAGTAACCGTCTTTATGAATCTGCAGAATTCTATCATCTCCATCAAACTCGCCAAGGTATTTCCCGCGGCCATCAACATTTAAGCGTTTCAGCAAATCATCATACCAGATTTTTAATCCAGATAGAGTAGAAACACCTTTAGTTTTTAATATGATTTTTTTAACGGGATATTTCGAGATAATATTTCCCTGCGAACCCCGGCCTTTTATGGCAACTTCGGCAAAATCCTGGTCGAACTGCAGCTTGCGTAACTTAGAATGCGGTTTTAAAGCCACATTTACCACCTCTGCTTCTCCGTTTGGATTTGCTGTAAAGTATAAAACTTTCGAGCCTTTAGAGCCCTTCGTTAAGTCGTATTCTTTATCGCGGGTTACGCCCACAACGGCGAAACGTTTAATGTAAGCTGTTCCAGACGAGCCATCTTTATAAATCATATTATAAATCGTCCGCTCATCATTTTTCTTAAACACCTGCGCATGTATAATGCCCTTGCCCACAAAAGTTTTGTCGGCCACTTTAGTAATTATACATTTTCCATCCTCGCGGAAAACAATTACTTCATCAATGTCAGAACAGTCTGCAATAAATTCGTCTTTCCGCAAACCAGTTCCAATAAAACCATCTTCACGGTTCATGTAAAGCTTCACATTTGCCAAAGCTACTTTTGATGCTTCAACACGGTCGAACAAGCGAATTTCAGTTTTGCGTTCCCGGCCTTTACTGTATTTATCCTTAAGCTTTTGAAACCACGCAATGGCATAGTCGGTTAGGTGCTTTAAGTGATTTTTTACCACTTTTATTTCATCCTCGAGGTTTTTCATTTGCTCATCAGCCTTCTTAACATCAAACCTTGTGATGCTACTCATCGGCTTGTCGATTAGCTTTTTGAAATCCTCAGGTAAAATCTCGCGATAAAGAGATGGCTTAAAAGGGTCGAACAATAAATGCAAAACGTCAACAACAGTATCAAAATTAGCGGCGTTTTCATATTCAGGATTCTTGTACATGCCCTCCTGAATAAATATTTTTAGTAAAGAACTAAAGAAAATTTTCTCCTGCAATTCATGCAACCGAATTTCCAGTTCCTTTTTTAATAAGCTTTTGGTGTGTTTTGTATTTTCAATAAGAATATCATTCACACTCATAAAGTGTGGCTTATCACCCTGAATAATACAGGTATTCGGCGAGATTGAAACCTCGCATGCAGTAAACGCATAGAGCGCATCAATGGTTACATCGGGCGAAATGCCTGGCGCCAGGTGCACAATAATCTCAACATGGGCAGCAGTGCTGTCTTCAATTTTCTTGATTTTGATTTTGCCCTTGTCGTTGGCGGCCAGGATGCTATCAATTACGGAGCTTGTTGTGGTGCTATACGGAACCTCCGTAATTACCAAGGTTTTTTTGTCTTTTTCGGTAATCTTTGCACGTACGCGGATTTTGCCGCCACGCTGGCCCTCATTGTAGTTCGAAAAATCGGCCATACCACCCGTAAAAAAATCGGGCATAATATTCGGCCGAACGCCTTTCAGGGCTTCAATAGAAGCATCTAACAACTCAATAAAATTGTGCGGCATTACTTTGGTAGCCAAACCAACGGCAATACCTTCTGCTCCTTGCGCCAATAGCAAAGGGAATTTAACAGGCAAAGTAATCGGTTCATTATTCCGCCCATCGTAACTTAACTGCCATTCCGTAGTATCCGGATTAAAAACAACTTCGTTCGCAAATTTCGATAAACGGGCCTCAATATAACGAGGCGCCGCGGCACTATCACCGGTAATTGGGTCGCCCCAGTTTCCCTGCATGTCAATAAGTAAATCTTTCTGACCAATCTGCACCATCGCATCGCCAATAGAGGCATCACCGTGCGGGTGGTACTTCATCGTGTTGCCAATAACATTCGCCGCTTTATTAAAACGTCCGTCGTCCATTTCCTTTAACGAATGCATAATGCGCCTTTGTACAGGCTTTAATCCATCATGAATATGTGGAACGGCACGGTCCAGAATTACGTAAGACGCATAATCGAGGAACCAGTTTTCGTATAAACCGTTAATTGGGGTTACCGTATGTTTGTGCTCTTCGTTTATGTTTTGGTCTAATTCTTCACTCATCTATTTACAAAAATTGGCAGCCGTAAATATAATAAAAATGATTACACAGAATGCAGAGAGGTTATGCACATTCCGTAGACTGTTTTTCGTTTAAAGAAGATTTGAAAAGCAGGTTCTTTCGCTTTTTTAAACGTTTCTTCCTGCTTTACGCTGTATCTTTTAGCTGTTCCGTCGCTGCGCTCAGAATTACAGCTAAAAGGATGCCGCTGCAATTAGGTTTAAGAACGTAATTTCTGCAAATTTTGCCCAGTTGCAATTTGTACAAACTACTCTTTGGCAAGTAAAACGCCAGAAACATTCCAGGCGCTAGAGCTAGAGCCTTGCGGCAAGCCCATCGGGATACTAACTTTTATGGTATGAGTGCCAGCTTTTAAATCGCCAAGGCTAATTATATTTGGGTTGGTAACCGTACCCGGGCACCAGTTCGATCGGCTTAAATCTGAAGATGAAAGGCCGGTTTCGAAATTTCCCGAAGCAGGATTTGATAAACGATAAGAGCCGCAATCTTGCCGCCATGGTATAAATGCAAACGCCTCTTTATTATCCAGCGAGATCGTGTTTTTCTTTGGAACAAACTCATCACCACCGCCCCAGCCACCATGGCCGGTTGTTATGTAACGCAGTTTGGCATCTTTTACATCTTTCGCCAGCACAAAAGAAACCTCCAAACCTTTTTCGCTGCTAAACATGGTTGCGTATTCCTGGCCGGCCATTTCCATTACGTTAGTCGAGTTAAATAAAGGCATAATTAAACTTCTATCAGCCTTTTCTCTCCCCGCATTATGAAGTGTTATGTTTAACGATACCTTATGTCCGCCTTTATCGTAATTGCCAATAAAAACCGCTACCCAAACTTCCTTTCCGTTTACCAAAGGAAAAAGCTCGGAAATGTCCTGACGGTAATATACCTTATCGGCCCAGGTTTTATCTTTAAGCTTCAGGTTATTGTATTTTCCCACGCCGAAAGGGGTAAAAAACCGCATAAGTTCTATTACCGGATTGTAAGTTGGTGTAGCAACAACACCCTGGTAAGTTTTTCCGTTACCATTGTCGTAAATCGGCAATTCTTTTACCGAACGCTTTAATGCATCCATCAAGCTAACTGTTTTATCCGTCGGAATTACAAAAACGGAACCCGTTCTGTCGTATGCATCGCCGTTAGATTGTTCCGTCAAATCCACAAAAACATTTGGGTTTGAAGCCCACGCAGGAAAACTAACTTTTCGGGCAATAACCGTTCCTCCGGCAAACCTGAAAATAGAATCCGACGATTGTGGCTTATCTACAAAATTGATGGTTTCATTAGTGAACACATTTAAGGTGGTAAACCTGCTTTTCCAAAGTAAATCTTTATAAGATAAACCATCTGTAAGGCTTAGTGTACTTAATTCCACTGCCTTAATTTTCTTCGCTTCTTCAATTTTTACAGCCGTTAAATAGCTGTTTCCATTGCGGATTTGCTCCAGCACCAAACCAAGGTTTTGGCCTAAAGCTGTTGGTGCAGCCTTAATTCCGGCTTCCGTGGTATACCATAATTCTATTGTATTTGAGTTTACAACGGTTTTTGCCTTTTTACAGGTATAGCCTAAAATCACTTTCGTTTCAGAACTGAATTCAAAAGTCTGTTTACCAATTGAAGTGCTATCTGAAGTTGAAATCTGATTGGACTTGCCCAAATCTGCGAGCTGGAATAAAATATTTTCGGGCTTTGTAACAACAGTTTGCTCGTAAGGAAATTTAGCCTTGCCAGCTAAAATGCTTTCGCTTGTAAGGAGGTTTTGTTTTGCGCCTGTAATAATTATCGAAGGGTTTCTATCTTCCTTTGGTTTGCCATCTGCAGAGCGCCAGTATTCTACTCTGTAATTTAAATCAGCCTTTAAAACTTGCTGTGCCTGGCTACAGAAAAAACTTAAAATAGCAGCGCTGATAAGGTAAAATCGTCTCATAACTTAAAAAAAACAAATATAGGTTATCGCTCCAGTCTATCCTCCACAAAAGCGAAAGGCAATAAATTCTTTACACTCGGCACTTTCAAAATTTCGCCATTTAAGCAATAAAATATCACCTCAATAGGTGTAGATTGTTTGCGCTCAAATTCTGCCATTACCTGTAAACAACCACCACAAGAAGTTACGGGCGTCAGGATTTCGAAATTATCCGTTTGGGCGGTTATCGCCATGCTTTCTATCACCGCATTTGGGTAAGTAGAGCCGATTGAAAAGAGTGCTACCCGTTCGGCGCATAACCCGGAAGGATAGGCAAGGTTTTCCTGGTTGCTTCCTAAAACAACTTCGCCCGTGGCCAAACGAATGGCGGTGCCAACCCTGAATTTTGAATAAGGCGAATATGAAGTCGCCAGCGCTTTTTCGGAGAGCGCACACAGCTTGCGCTCGCTATCACTTAGTTCATCGATGCCGGCGTATTGCTCAAAACTTATATTTAGATTTAATGATTTCATCTATAGTGATTTATAAAAACGCTAATGTTAAATTTTATAGCGGGGCGAACAATTTAGTTTATTTTTTGTATTAATTACAAAGATCTGCCTTAAATTAATTTTAGTGGCATGCTTTTGGCATTTAGTAAATTACCAAACACTATCAGCTTTGAATAAATACGTACGTAAAAGTCTTAAAGTTTTACTCTGGATCATCGCCTCGGTGATAATTTTGGTTGTCGCGGTGGCTTTGTCTCTAAACATTCCTGCGGTACAAAATTTTGTAAAAGGGAAAGCGATAAACTACCTTAAAGATAAAACGAAAACGGAGGTTAGTCTCGAAAGCATTAAAATTGCGCTTCCCAAAGATGTTGTTTTAAACAAGTTTTATATCGAAGACAGAAAAGGCGATACGCTTTTATATGCCGAAAAACTCGCTGTTGATATCAGCCTCTTCAAACTCTTAAAAAATACTGTTGAGATTAATAATATCGAACTAAAAAACATACGGGCGAATGTTAAAAGGATAAACCCCGATACGACTTTTAACTTTTCTTTTTTGGTAGATGCTTTCATGAGCGACCAGAAAAAACCTGAAGAAAAGGTCGACAAAGACACCACTTCAACTTTGAAGTTTTCGGTAGATAAAGTGTCGTTTGAAGATATTGGTATTACCTACCGTGATGACGTTGCTGGAAACGATGTGAAACTGCACTTAGGTGCATTCAAAACTAAGTTGAAAACTTTTGATTTGGCTAATCAGCACTATGTTATCCGCGACTTGACATTAAACAACACATCGTTAAAATACTTGCAGCAAAAGCCGCTAACACAATTGGTGCAGCACATTACAAATACGGTAGATAGCAGCCAGAAAGCAACAGGGAAACTTCCGTTAATTGAGGTAGAAAACTTTGCTTTTAACAATGTTAAAGTAAATTACGATGATCAGATTTCAACAACCAAGGCTATTGCGGATGTAATTGAATTAGGCTTAACAAACCTAAAAGTAGATTTAACAAATAGTAAATATACAGTTGATGATGCCAAACTAAATAAATCAAATATCCTTTTCGCCTTTAAGCCGGCACCGAGTAACGACCTTAAAAAAGTTAAAGACACTGTTGTCGCTCAGAAATCTACCTTAGGCTTAATGATTAAGAACATAAGTTTAGCAGAAAATAATGTTCAGTTCGATAATTTAGGTGCAAAGGCCGCTGCAAAGGGAATGGATTTTAATCATTTAAAAATCACCGGATTAACTTTTGGCGCAGGCGATGTGAGTTACAGTGCAGCCGGCATTAAAGCAAATGTTAAAAATGGTTCGTTAAAGGAAAAAAGCGGTTTCCAGCTGAATGAGTTAAAGGGAAATGCGGTTTATAACGACAAGCAGATTAAACTGAGCAATTTTATTTTAAGAACACCAAATACGAACATTGAAAATGCCACTGAACTGAATTTTACTTCAATGGATGATTTGACAAAGCATCCGGAGCGGGTAAAACTGGCTTTGAGCTTAAAAAATACCACAATTGGATTAAAAGATGCAGGCTATTTTAGCGATGCTGTTCCGGCAAACTACCGCAACGAAAAAATTAAGATAAATGCTGATGTAAACGGCTACCTGAATAATCTCAATATCCCACGGTTGCAGGTTAGCGGGCTAAAGAACACGCAAATAGACATAAGCGGAACCGCAAAGGGACTACCGGATATTAACAAAACTTTTCTGGATTTAAACATTAAAAAACTTTACTTAACCAAGAGCGATATCCTGGTGGCGGTGCCAAGAAAATCCTTACCACCAAGCATCGAGTTGCCAAATGTAATAAATGCCAAAGGAAGGTTTACTGGCTCAATGACGGATTTCAACACCAACATGAATATCCAGACGGATATGGGTGCTGCGATTTTAGCCGCCACAATGAAGGGACCAAAAGGCAGAGAAAGTTACAAAGCAGATGTTACCCTCAACAACTTTAACGTTGGCCGTTTGTTAAAAATGCAGCCAAAACTGGGTCGCGTTTCGGTTAAGGCAAACGTTGCAGGAACAGGTTTGGACCCGAAAAAGATAAATGCCAGATTTAACGCCCGCGTTTTAAATGCTTATTACAACAAATATACCTATCGCAATCTGAATATTGCTGGTACGTACGCCAACCAGAATGTTTCAATAAAAGGAAGCATGCCAGATAATAATGCAAACTTTACACTCGATGCCAAAGCTAACCTTGCGGGCAAATATCCTGCTGTAAAGGCAAATCTTAATCTAAAGCAATTGAATTTGCAGGCACTTAATTTTAGTCCGACGATTTTAACGGCCGCCGGCCTGGTCAAAGTAGATTTAGCAACTGCTGATGCAGATTATTTAAATGGTACTGTTGACATTACAGGTTTACAGCTGCTAAAAGATGCACAGCGCATTAATGTAGATACAATTTCTGTTAAGGCTAAAACCACCGAAACAGCCAATGAATTAACGTTGAAATCGGAAATTTTATCTGCCAGGGTAGATGGTAAATATCAGTTGACAAAGATAAGCAATGCCATTATCAACGAAATTAATAAGTACTATGCCTTTGGAACTGTAACGAAAATTCCAGACCAAAGAATGAGGTTTGCTGTTCAAATTTATGATTCCAAGCTGTTGAAACAGTTTGTGCCAGAACTCGCAGTATTTAAACAATCTCAATTTTATGGCTTAATCGACACTCAGAAAGATAGCTTACAAATTAAAGGTAATTTCCCGCAGGTTGTTTACGGCGATTTTAAAGTTGACACGACAGTTTTGAACATCAACAACGACAATAATAAATTAAATTATGCTTTAACTGTAAAGAGTTTACAGAGCCCATCAATTGCGTTGTTTAACACAGAGGTTAGTGGCGATGCTGCGAACAACAACCTCGGCGTCAACATTTTCCTTCGTGATAGAAAACTTAAGGACAAATACGTTATAGGCGGAACATTCCAATCGATTAATAAAGATTTTAAATTTTCTTTGGATCCACAAAAGCTGTTGCTGGATTATCAAAAATGGGTAGTTTCGCAAGATAACTATATACAATTTGGCGCATCGGGCATTCTGGTAAATCAATTTCAGATTAGTAACAGTGGTCAGTCTCTATCCATTAATAGTAATCCAACTCAGCCTAATGCACCATTAGCTGTAGAATTTAAAGATTTCCAACTCGAAACACTCACCAAATTTGCAGAAACAGATACAACTTTGGTTGGTGGGCGCTTAAATGGTACCGCAAATGTTAAAGATTTAGCATCAACTCCTAAATTTGAAGCAAACTTAACGATAGACCAGCTGCGCTATGAAAAAGACCAGTTGGGCACCTTGAGATTGGCTGTGAACAATAATACCAAAAATGCTTTTGAAGTGAATGTGGCACTGACAGGTGTACACGAACTTAGGGTTAACGGCTTTTATTACACCGCCCCGCAAAGTGAGCTCGATTTAACGGTTAATATCGATAAGATTGAAATGAAAAACATTGAAAGTTTATCGCAGGGACAGTTAAAAAATGGAACCGGAACATTAACTGGAGCACTTTCAGTTAAAGGCGCTTTAACTGCGCCAAGAATATTGGGCGATTTAACATTCAATAATGCAGGCATAAACGTTGCTTACGTGAATTCATATTTTAGATTGCCGAACGAGAAAATTTCATTCACCAATGAAGGCATAGCTTTTAACAACTTTACGCTTATCGATTCGCTTAATCAAAAGGCAACAATTAACGGAAAGGTGTTAACCACTGACTACAAAAATTATAAGTTCGGACTCGACATTCGGATGAATAATTTCAGGGCAATAAATTCTACTGCGGCGGATAATGAAATGATTTACGGAACTGTTTTTCTAACCAGTAATATTAAGGTTAGAGGAGATTTGAACCAGCCTGATGTAAACATGACGGTGAACGTTAACAAAGGCACTAAGTTTTTCTTTGCTTTGCCTGCAAACGACCCTGCTATTATTGACCAGGAAGGTATAGTTCAGTTTATTGATGCTGATGCGCCGCCTTTTAACGGGCAAAAAGCATTGAAGGTTGATAGCGTAAGTAAATCACCAATTAAAGGCTTAAACCTCGTTGCGGCAGTTAAAATAGATCCTGAAGCGGAACTTAATGTAGTTGTTGACCCATCAAACGGTGATGCGCTTAATATAAAAGGCGATGCGGATTTGAACGCAACAATGGATCCAAGTGGGAAAATTAGTTTAACCGGACGCTATGAAGTTGTTGATGGCTCTTATAATTTGTCGGTTGGCCCGTTAGGTAAAAAAGAATTTAAAATAGTTAAAGGAAGCACAATCGTGTGGACCGGCGAGCCTACTACGGCAAATGTTAACTTATCTGCAATGTACGAAGTAAATGCAGCACCTATCGATTTATTAAACCAGCCGGATTTGGTACAGGCAAAAACGAAGCTTCCGTTTCAGGTTTATTTGATGATGAAAGGGGAGTTGCTTAAACCAATCATTTCTTTCAAAATTGATCTGCCGGAAAATGAAAGAGCAACAGAAATTGGAAGTTTGGCTTATACCAGGCTTCAAAATGTAAATCGTGATGAAAGCGAGCTTAATAAACAGGTTTTTGCCTTGTTGGCGCTTAACAGGTTTATCGCAAATAACCCATTTCAAAGTTTAGCCGGTGGAGGCGGAGGCGTATCTACACTTGCAAGATCGAGTGTGAGCAAATTATTAACAGAGCAATTAAACAACCTAACATCAGATTTGATTCAAGGTGTTGATCTTAATTTTGGGGTAAATTCTTCAGAAGATTATTCTACAGGCTCGTTGCAACAGAAAACGGATTTGGAGGTTGGCTTATCGAAAAAACTCCTTAACGACAGGTTGACCGTAACTGTAGGAAGTTCTTTCGCACTTGAGGGCCCGCAGGCGCCAGGAGAAAAATCAACTAATATTGCAGGAAACGTAAACGTAGAATATGCATTATCTGCCGATGGAAGGTACCGGTTGAGGGCTTACAGGCGAAATCAGAACGATGTAATCGTACAAGGCCAGATCATTGAAACAGGACTGGGATTTACTTTAGTTGTTGATTACAATAAATTCAAAGAGATTTTCCAGAAAAAACGAAATAGAAGAACGAGAAACATTGAACAGAAAGCACAAGATGAGACAACTAACTAGACCTATTTTATTTGTATTGGCCTGTTTAGTTTATGCGGGTTGTAGTAGCACGAAATCCTTAAAACCTGGCCAGATTTTATATACAGGCGCAGAGATAAATATTAATCCCGATTCGTCAGGTAAAATCGATGATGAAAAGCAGGTAAAGGCAGATTTAAAAAGTAAAACCAGACCACGCCCTAATAATAAGTTAAAGCTTGCCATTTATAACTTTGCCGGCGAGCCTAAGAAGCCAAAGGGTTTAAGGAATTGGATTAGAAAAAAAGGGGAGGCCCCAGTTCTTTTAAGCGAAGTTAAACTGAAATACAACAATGATGTACTTACGAGTTATTTGTTGAGCGAAGGCTACCTACAGGCGGTTGTTACCGGAGATACGGTTGTAAAAGACAAAAAAGGTAAAGCGATTTACACCGCTGTTACCGGAGAACGGTATAAAATAAATAAAATAAATTTCCCGCCAGATTCTGGTGTGCTGACAAAAATTATCAATTCGAATAAAGATAAAACACTGTTAAAAGTAGGAGATTATTACGATTTAGATGTCTATAAAAATGAACGCATAAGAATCGACAACGACTTGAAAGAAAGTGGATACTTTTATTTCAGTCCGGATTATTTAATTATGCAGGTTGATAGTACAATAGGCAAAAACCTCGTTAACATTACCGTAAAAGTAAAAGATATTGCCCCTGAAGCGGGTTTAAAACCGTATACCATTAATAATATTAACATTTATCCTGCTTATTCCATAAGGAGAGACAGCGTATTGCGCAGGCTTAAACCAGTGCAGTACCACGATTTTAATATTTATGATGACCGGAATACCTTTAAACCAGGGTTATTTGATAGATTGGTGTTTTTTCAGAAGGGTGAATTATACAATCGTAAAGACCATAATCAATCGCTAAACAGAATGGTAAATGTTGGGGCTTTTCAGGATGTTAGGGCCGAATTTTTGCCGCTTGACAGCTTCAAAAATAACCAGCTGGATTTAAATATCTACTTAACGCCGCTTAAGAAAAATTCGTTAACATTTTCGGTAACCGGAACCAGCAAATCGAACAATTTTGTCGGCTCAGAAGTGAAAGTTACGCAAACCACCAGAAATTTATTCCGCGGGGCCGAACAATTAGACGTTAGCGTTAGCGGTGGCTTTGAAACGCAAACTAAGGGAACAGCACTTGGGAAAAATTCAATCTCGTTAACAGCAGAAGGCAAACTAACCTTTCCAAGATTTATTGTTCCGTTTTACAAACCAAACAGTACAACAGCGTTTATCCCGAAAACGATTACGTCCCTTTCTTACCAGATGCTAAATCGCGGTTCGGAATATACTTTACATGCTTTTAAAGGAGAATTTGGCTATAACTTCAAGGAAAATCAATACAAGGAACATAACTTCAATCCAATCTCGGTAAGTTATATTTCGACAACTTTTCCTTCCGATACCACAAAGGAACGTCTTTACGAACAAAATCCGCTGCTCCGTTCAACTTTAGAGAATCAGTTTATAATCGGGAGTAATTATAATTTCACCTTTACAAACCAAATGGAAGACAATCGCAGAAATAATACCTATTTCTTCGGCGGTGTGGAAACAGGTGGGAATGTTTGGGGTGCATTTGTGCCTAAAGATGATCAAGGTAAACGTTCGCTTTTTAACGTACCCTTATCTCAGTTTGTTAGGTTAGAGGCAGATTTAAGAGACTATTATAAAGTTACCAGGAACGTAGTTTGGGCTAACAGGCTAAACCTTGGGTACGGTTATGCCTATGGCAACAGTACTTCTTTGCCCTTTGTAAGGCAGTTTTTTGCTGGCGGAAGTAATGATATAAGAGCATTTCCGGCGAGAACGTTAGGTCCGGGAACTTACAAAGTACCTGAAGATGCTATTTTTGCCGACCAGGGCGGGGATATAAAGTTGATGCTCAATTCAGAATTGCGTTTTAAAATTGTCAGTATTCTTTATGGCGCATTATTTGTAGATGCGGGTAACGTTTGGCTGCGTAAAGAAGACACCGGAATACCAGGAACTACAAACACTGGCAGACCAGGGTCTGAATTTAAGCTCAAAAATGCTTTAAATGAATTGGCGGTAGGCACCGGAGCGGGTGTTCGGGTAGATGCAACCATATTCGTTATTCGGTTAGACGTGGCTTTTCCGGTTCGGAAACCTTTCTTGCCAGAAGGACAACGCTGGGTATTTGACGATCTTGCGTTCGGTAATAAAGACTGGAGAAGGCAAAACCTAATCTTTAATATCGGGATTGGCTATCCATTTTAATTTTTCAATGAAAATAATTCAAAAGATTAAACAGTTTTTTATTGCACTTTATCACCTCTTCATTGCGGCGGGTAAAGGCTTTGCTGAGGATAGGATTACCAAACTAAGTGCTTCATTAGCATACTATACAATTTTTTCGCTTACACCGCTTATTATCATCGTGCTATCGGCGGCAACGCTTTTTTTTGGCGATAAAATGAATACCTCTACCAGAGGTAAATTTTTTGCGCAGGTTACGGAAATGGTCGGTAAAGATGCGGCTATACAAATCCAGGGTTTTGTGGAACATGCAAACAAAAGCGGGCAATCTACCATGGGTTTAATTATTGGTATAGCTACCTTGGTCATTGGCTCTACGGCTATTTTTATTGAGATTCAGGATAGCATCAATATGATTTGGAAAGTAAAGGCAATTCCTAAGAAAGGTT
The DNA here is from genome assembly GCF_979253075.1 of Pedobacter sp. AC464. Lineage (NCBI taxonomy): Bacteria > Pseudomonadati > Bacteroidota > Sphingobacteriia > Sphingobacteriales > Sphingobacteriaceae > Pedobacter > Pedobacter sp. AC464. The sequence goes on along the minus strand of NZ_CEEDBV010000002.1, from coordinate 298,653 downwards.
GGCTGAAAATGCTTACCAACAGGTTGCTTTCGTTTTCCTTAATTGTTTCGATGGGTTTTTTATTACTGGTTTCTCTGGTTATAAATAGTGTTGTAGTTGGGTTAGGAGATAAGTTGATAAAACTGCTTTCCAAAACAAATATCGATAAGGTCGTTCCTGTCGCAGATGATACAATGAGTTTAATCATCTACATTTTGAACAATGTAATTACTTTGGCTGCGGTTACAGCTGTATTCACAGTGATATTTAAAGTGCTTCCTGATGTTGTAATCAAATGGAAATCGGCGATTATTGGTGCCTTATTTACCGCGGTTCTTTTTAGTTTGGGTAAATATTTAATTGGCATTTATATTGAAAAAGGAAATCCGGGCTCAGCGTTTGGCGCAGCAAGTTCGATAATTGTAATACTGCTTTGGATATATTACACCTCAATTATCCTTTACTTTGGGGCCGAATTTACCCAGGCTTATGCAGAAAAGTACGATGGTGGGATTAGCCCAAGCAAGTACGCAGTATTTACTAAGATTACGATTGTAGAGAAAAAAGTTGACGTGCTTCCGCCTCAACACCCTGAAGATACCATCCATGCACCAAAGGTTTAAAGCAATCCTACTTCAAGAATAAAATCATTTTTTCTACCAGTTCTTTTTCCAAAAATGGCTTTAAAACCAGCTCGTTAATGCCAGATTCCAGGTATTTTTTTCTGTCTTCCTGCATCACGTTTGCTGTTACACCCAAAATAGGGATTCCTCTTTTGGCAACATCCTCTCCGTGTCTGATGTTTCTTGTCAGTTCTATCCCGCCCATTTCGGGCATCTGAATATCCGTTAAAATCAGATCGTATACATTTTCATTGAACAAATCATAAGCTTCGAGACCATTATAAGCGGTATCAAAGTTTACCTTATATTTTTTTAGAATCGTACTTGCCAACAGGATATTAAGCATGTTATCGTCGGCTAAAAGCACACGCTTCCCAGCCAGGATTTTCGCATCTTCCAAACGCACTGGTTTAGTGGCTTCTTCCGGTTTACTGTTCCCGGTGATTTCATATGGCAACTCGAAAGAAAAAACAGAGCCTTTTCCTTCTTCGCTGCTAACACTGATTGTACCATTTTGAAATTCAACAATCTTTTTGCAGATGGCAAGCCCTAAACCAGTTCCCTGCTGTTTCTCTTTGGTAGATGCATAATATACTTGCGCAAATTCATCAAAAATAATTTTCTGATCTAAATGATTTATACCCAAACCAGTGTCGGAAACACTCACATTTAGCAGCGCCTGCTTACCACTAGTTTTGCTTAAAGCTGCCTTTAAAACAACTTCCCCCTGAGTTGTAAACTTAATAGCATTGCTTAAAAGATTCATAACCACTTGTTTTAATCGTAACGGATCGCCAAGTATGAATAAATCCTTCTCGATTGACATTTCCAGTATGAAGCCAATTTTCTTTTTTTCAGCCTGTATTTTCATGCCGTCAAATACATCCTGAATAGCTGTAAACGGAGAAAACGGAATTTGTTCCATCGTAACTTTTCCGGTTTCATATTTTGAAAAATCGAGAATATCATTAACAACGTCGAGCAGCATTACCGAAGAATTTCGTATAGCACTGATTTGCTCTTTTTGCTGGGCCTCGAGATCAACTTGTGTTAATTGCTCCGAAAAACCGACGATAGAGTTTAAGGGGGTACGAATTTCATGACTCATATTTGCCAGAAAACGACTTTTGGAAAGGGCATATAAGGCAGCCTTGTTACTATACTCGATTAGTGCCTGCCCGTTTTTGTAGAGCGTATAAATAAAGTAAAAGACCAGAATAAGCAGGCCTGCAGCAAAAAGGAGCAATATGATTGTGAATTTGTCCAGGTTCTCCAGCGTGCTGAATGCGTTTACTGTAACTAATTTTTGAACAGATGAATAATAGTTTTTTTCGGTTTTTTTATACTGTTTCAGGCCGTTTACAATATTTACAATCAGCTCATGGTTAACATCTAAAAGTTCTCGTTCTTTGTCTTTTAAGCGCTTGTTTATTTTGTAAAGTTTAAGGTAGTAAGTATTTATAGCTTTTAGCTGCATTTTGTTGTATTCACCATTTACAGATGATGTATCCGCAGTGATAACAGTTTTTACAAGTGTCGCTGTTGTACTATCAGTACCTTTTTTCCCTTTATCATTTATTGCAGCGATAATTCTGCCGAAGAATTTTTTCTTAGCCTGGGCGATAACTTTAGGTTTCAGGGTGTCAATTCTGGTGATACTTTTGAATTGCCTGGCCGTAAAAAGTTCGCTGTTCGGACTAATCTTTTCAACATCCTTGTCTACGGCGATCGAAAAGTTAATTAAGCTGTCTGATAATCTTTTTAACTGGATAAACTGGCTTGTGCGCAGCTTTTTTTGCCTGATTAACGCCGTAAAGCTTTCTTTAGAAAACGCATTTTCCTTTAAATTCTGGCTTTCGATGGTGTCCATGATTAAAGAAACCTCTTTAATTTCATGCGCAAATTGCGTGTAGAAACTTTTTTCGCCACTAACAATATACATTCTACAGCTGTTTTCCGCGTTGTACAGTTTAAAAATACAGCTATCCAGCTTACTAAAATCACTCTGAACCTGAACGATTTTATTAACCGATTTTAACAGTGGTATTTTTGAGAAATTCACGAATAATCCTGCCGTTATTCCGAAAATGGCTACGAGTAAAAATACAACTATTAAATACTTTCCTGCTGAACTTTTAGTGGGTTTCAAATGTACGTTGATTTAATTTTGCGATTAATCAACGCCAGAATTTATGCTACTTCATCGATTATTTTTGGTTCTTCTTGTACTTCGTCTTTTTCTACCCGGAGATTTTTGATGATGTGCTGTTGCCTGTCGGGGGTGTTCTTACCCATGTAGTATTCAAGCAAACTTTTAATGGTCTGATCTTTCAAAATAACAGGGTCCAGCCTGATATCTTTACCGATAAACAAACCAAATTCATCAGGAGAAATCTCCCCCAATCCTTTAAAACGAGTAATTTCAGGTTTATTACCTAATTTTTCGATGGCATTCCGGCGCTCTTCATCACTATAACAATATATGGTTTCCTTTTTATTGCGAACCCTGAATAATGGGGTTTGTAAAATGTACACATGTCCTGCTTTTACTAAATCAGGAAAAAACTGAAGAAAGAAGGTCATCATCAGCAACCTGATGTGCATGCCATCTACATCGGCATCGGTAGCAATTACAATGTTGTTGTAATGCAAACCGTCTAATCCATCTTCAATATTTAGGGCGTGCTGTAAAAGGTTAAATTCTTCGTTCTCGTAAACCACTTTTTTAGTCAGCTCGTAGCAGTTTAGTGGTTTTCCTTTTAGGCTGAAAACAGCCTGGCAGTCTACATCACGAGATTTGGTAATCGAACCCGATGCAGAATCTCCCTCGGTAATAAATAAGGTAGTCTCGTAACGTTTTTCGTGTGTAGAATTAAAATGAACCTTACAATCACGAAGTTTTTTATTGTGCAACGATGCCTTTTTAGCCCTATCGTTGGCTAACTTTTTAATCCCTGCAATATCTTTACGCTCCCGTTCCGATTGGTTTATTCGCTTTAAAAGCGCATCAGCCACATCAGGATTTTTGTGTAGATAATCATCAAGTTCTTTTTTAACAAAATCGTTGATGAAAGTAGCAACAGATGGTCCTTCTGGTCCCATATTTTGAGAGCCAAGTTTGGTTTTAGTTTGCGATTCGAAAACCGGCTCCTGCACGCGGACGGAAATTGCCGCGATGATTGATGAACGCACATCGGCAGCATCAAACTCTTTCTTAAAAAACTCCCGTACGGTTTTTACAACTGCGGCCCTGAAAGCAGCCTGGTGTGTGCCGCCTTGTGTAGTATGTTGGCCATTTACGAACGAGTGGTAGTCTTCGCCGTATTGTTGCCCGTGCGTCATCGCAATCTCGATATCATTACCAATCATATGAATAATTGGATACCGTATTTCTTCTGGCTTGTTAAATTTTGAAAGTAGATCGTAAAGTCCTCTTTCTGAAAAATATTTTTGATTATTAAAATTGATTGTTAAACCAGTATTCAGGAAAACATAGTTCCAAACCATACTCTCCACAAAATCAGGGATGTAGTGGTAGTTTCTGAAAATGGTTTCATCCGGATAGAAAGTTATGGCCGTACCATTTCGCTGGGTTGTGTCAATAACAGGTTGTTCATTTACAATTTCCCCTTTCGAGAACTCAACTTTTTTGGTTTTTCCATCCCGGTAAGATTGTACAGTGAAACTGGTTGATAGCGCATTTACCGCTTTCGTACCTACACCATTTAAACCTACTGATTTTTGGAAGGCGTTACTATCATACTTACCGCCGGTATTTATCTTACTTACACAATCTATAACTTTTCCTAAAGGAATTCCCCGGCCATAATCGCGAACATTTATTTTTTGCTCAGAAACCGTAATTTCGATGGTTTTTCCGGTACCCATCACAAACTCATCAATAGAGTTATCTACAATTTCTTTTAACAAAACATAAATTCCATCGTCTTGCGCAGAACCATCACCAAGCTTACCGATATACATACCGGGCCGCAGTCTGATGTGTTCTTTCCAATCTAATGAGCGAATACTGTCGTCGTTATAAATTACTTCTGCCATAAATTTAGTAAAGTGTTACCAGGTTGAATGAACTTCGTTTTCACACAAAGCAGCTATACCGAGGGATGTTCGGAGCAAGCTTTAACGTTCAACATGACAAATATTAAGGGATGATTTGATATCGGGAGTCGGAAAATTTAGCTGTTTGGTTTCACGAATCTCGAGTAGCAAAAATTATTATACAATAATAGATTTATTCTTTGAGGGTAGCAAAAGAAAATTTCAACAAAAAACGATTTATTAACCCGCGGGTTATTGAAGCGTGTGTGGCCAGTTTGCCGCAGTATAAAAAATTATACATTTTTTCACTTCATAAAACCGCTAACCAAGCAGGAACTTTTAACCATTTGCAGTTATAAAATTACCCTTTTTTGAGAGCGTTATTTTGTTTTCTGCATCTTCCAGCATCCATTCACCCTATTTTCCCTATCTTCAACCAATCAATAATAATTTTTTTTAATGCAGCAAAAAAAGCAACTTTCGCTCTTCGATTTATCCATGATCGTAGTCAGTTTGGTAATTGGTATGGGCATTTTTCGTACACCTGTAAATGTGGCTGCGAAAGCTCAAATTCCCGAATTGTTCTACCTCGCATGGTTTATCGGCGGTTTTGTTGCTTTTTGTGGCGCACTCACTTATGCAGAAATCGGTGCCCGTTATCCGGTAACTGGCGGTTATTATAAAATCTTTTCCATTGCCTATCATCCCTCCATAGCCTTTGCAATCAATTGCATCGTGCTAATTTCGAGCGCTGCATCTGTTGCTGCAATTTCGATAATCGGAGCAGAATATCTAGGCAAAATCATTTTACCGGTAGAAATGCAGAACGAAACCTACCGCGTCGCGATTGCAATTACCACCATTTTAATATTTTACTTAATCAACCTTTTGGGCTTAAAAGCCAGTTCGAAAACGCAGAACGTTCTAACAATAATTAAAATAGGCTTAATTCTGACTTTAATTTGTGCGGTTTTTTTTGGTGGGCAAATACAAACTGTTGCACCGGTATTTAAAACACCAGGCAACGCGTTGCCAAACTGGTCAGATTATGGGAAAGCGTTGGGTCTATGTTTAATAGCGGTATCATTCTCTTACGCCGGCTATGCACAAACCATCAATTTTGGAGGCGAAGTTAAAGAAGCAAAAAAGGTAATACCACGCTCAATAATCATCGGGTTGACCATAATTGTTGCACTCTATCTACTGCTCAATTATGTTTACGTTAAAGTTATAGGCTTCGAAGAATTAAAAACCGCTGAAAGCATTGCCGCAATTTTAGCATCGAAAATATTTGGTCCTGCAGGTTTTAAAATGCTTTCGGTAATTATTTTTATCTCCGTAATGGGTTATGTAAATGTAAATTTACTTAGCAACCCGCGGGCTATGTTTGCTATGGGCGAGGAAGGTGCGCTGCCCAAATTGTTTAGCAAAATGAATGCGAAAACAGAGGTAATCACCTGGAGCCTAACTATTTTTACCCTTGTTGCGGTTGTTATAATCTTTTATGCCAAAACTTTCGATAAGATTTTAAATTATACCATATTCCTGGAAAGCATTAGTATGGCAAGTTCTGCAGCAACAATTTTTATTTTAAGAAAGCGTACAGCCCATCTTGATAAAAAAACCATTTATACTGTTCCATTATATCCTATATTGCCTCTAATATTTATTGCCGCCTATACTTTTGTAGCCTTTAGCATTTATGCCGACGACCCAAGTGCTGCACTGAACGGATTGTATATTTTTGTGGGGTTTTTGTTAATCTATTTCATTTCGAGATTGTTTAACAAGAAATAGCTTTTGTAAAGCAAATGCAGTGCTTTTTGGTTAGTGTGGCCCCGCCATACGCTACAATCTTTTTAGAACACGCCACGGTTAAGTTTGGCGTTAGTTAACCTAAAAAGTATTTCCGCTGCTGTCGGGTTTATATGGCAATTTGGTACTTCAATTTGGCGTATCAATGCAGGGCCAATAATGAAGTACGTAATTCTATCATTTTAAAATGATTATAATTTAATGAACAAAACACTCTCTTTAAAACAAGAAATCGCTTATGCTGCTGGTATGATAGGGTGGAGCACGATGACCAATATTATCATCGTAATGCTGCCATACTTTTATTTGCCACCAAGCAACGCTGGTTTACCACCGCTGGTTCCGCAACTTGTTTTTTTAGGTTTGTTTAATATTCTATCAATAATTGCAGCGTCCGGCAGATTGGTTGATGCTGTTTTCGATCCTTTTATTGCCTCGAAAAGTGATGCGAGCAACAACCCAAATGGCAGGCGCATGCCTTTTATGAAATGGGCAATTCTCCCTGCCATGGTTTTTTGTGGGTTAGTTTTTTATCCTTTACAAAAAGGCGAAAGTTTGCATAATGCCTGGTGGCTCACCATAACCCTTTGTTTGTTTTTCGTTTCGGTAACCACTTATATTATTCCTTACAACGCTTTATTGGCTGAAGTTACCAACACACCGCGGCAAAAAGTAAAGCTATCAAGTTATCAGCAAGTTGGCTTTGTAATCGGGATTATTCTATCAGCCTGTACCAATAATTTCGCCGATTTAGTGCAGCAGAATTTTCAGGTTGCAAACCGTAGTGAAGCCGTTCAAATTGCGATTTGGGGTTTATGTATTCTGTCTGGCCTGGTTATGTTGCTTCCGGTTTTTTTTATCAATGAGAAGGAATTTTCTGTAGCAAAGCCAACCCACATTCCGCTTTGGCCAGCCATTAAAAACACCTTCAAAAACAGCAATTTTAAATATTATCTCGTATCTGATTTTGCATTTTATACCGCCCTGAGCATTATTTCGAGTGGCCTGTTGTATTTTTGTACGGTGCTACTGGGTTTAGATGAATCAGAAGGTGGGAAATTTATGGGCGTTATGGTTTTGGCATCATTAATATTTTATCCTATTGTTAACTTCGGTTCTGCCAAAGTTGGTAAAAAACCGTTTGTACTCTCCGCGTTCGTGGTTTTATGCTTAATTTTTGTTACCATTTTCTTTTTAGGAAAGTTGCCATTATTACCAAGAACACAACTGTATATACTCGTTTTATCAGCGTCTTTTCCTTTAGCGGCATTAGGGATTTTACCTAACGCGATTTTGGCAGATATTGCCCAGAAAGATACTTTGGAAACTGGAGAAAACCATGAAGGAATGTTTTTTGCAGTTAAATACCTTTTTGTAAAACTTGGTCAAACCCTGGGTATTGCGGTTTTTGCAATGCTTACCGTTTACGGAAAAGACCCCGGAAACGATTTTGGTTTACGATTGAACGGCATTGTTGGCTTCGCGTTGTGCCTGATTGCCTTAATTTGTTTCAGCCGGTTTAAAGAAAATAAGGAGTGAAAAGAATTCTAAACCTCGACAGGTTTTAGGTTAACTTGCTCGGCTTATTGTATTCTGGTGCCAGCCGCACAATACTTTCATGATAAACCTGACCTGGCGAAAATACTTTTAAAGGCGCATTAATGTTCAACTTTTAAGTTACCAAAGCTTTAAAAGATTGTAGCGGAGGGCAGGGCTGTAATCGGCCAGAACAGACGCACTAACATTTCCAAAAAAAATAGAAGTGCTGCGCCAAACACAGTGCCTTCCCTCCAATTCTTAATCTTAATAAATTTGTTTACCTTTGCAGCGAAGCAGGAATAAGGGCTTGCCATTCTTAATGGCATATTCTCTCCGCAAGTTAGTCCTTCAATTAATGATTGTTCTAGCTTCTTCGATAAATATTACAAAAAAAAATACATGTTATTCAAAGAATTAAACCTCATTGAGCCAATTTTAAAGGCGCTTGAGACCCAAGGTTATACACAACCTACACCCATACAGGAGCAATCCATCCCAACAATATTAAAAGGAAAAGATTTATTAGGCTGCGCTCAAACCGGAACGGGTAAAACCGCCGCTTTCGCCATCCCGATGTTGCAGTTACTGCACGAAAAACACATCAATACCAAGGCCACAAAAAATATTAAAGCATTGGTTTTAACGCCAACTCGCGAGCTTGCCATTCAAATTGAAGATAGCTTTAAAGCTTACGGAAGTAATTTAAATTTACGCCGTTTGGTAATTTTTGGCGGAGTAAACCAACACTCGCAGGTAGAGGCGCTTAAAAAAGGTGTCGATATTTTAGTTGCTACACCTGGCCGTTTACTGGATTTAATGAACCAGGGTTTTATTAACCTGAATACTATCGAACTTTTTGTGTTGGATGAAGCCGACCGGATGTTGGATATGGGTTTTATCCACGATGTTAAAAAAGTGGTTGCCAAGTTACCCGCAAAGCGTCAAACATTGTTTTTCTCGGCAACCATGCCAGATGAAATTCAGAAACTGGCAAATACAATTTTATCGAATCCGACGAAAGTAGAGGTTACACCAGTTTCTTCTACGGCCGAAACCATTAACCAGTCGATTTATTTTGTAGACAAACCAGATAAAAAGAAGTTATTAATCCATCTTTTAGAGGATAAAGCCATTGAAACTGCTTTGGTTTTTACCCGTACTAAACATGGTGCAGATAGGATTGTGAAAGATTTGGCTCATGCCGGAATTAAAGCTGCAGCTATTCACGGTAATAAGTCGCAAAATGCCAGACAAAGGGCGTTAACTGATTTTAAAGACAGAAAAATTAGAGTTTTAGTGGCTACTGATATTGCTGCCCGTGGTATTGATATCGACCAGTTGTCGCACGTTTTTAATTACGAACTGCCAAATATTCCTGAATCTTACGTGCATAGAATTGGCCGTACAGGCCGTGCGGGTGCAAATGGAATTGCAATTTCATTTTGTGATGCTGAAGAAAATGAATATTTGTTAGACATTCAGAAACTGATAAAAATCACTTTACCAGTTGTTGACAGCCATCCTTACCCATTAACCTGGGAGAGTATGTTGGCAAAAAATCAGGTAAAACGTAAACCACAGGCACAATCTAAGGGCGGTGGCGGCGGCGCAAAGAGAAATGGTGCTGAGGGAAATATGAGTGGAAAGCCTCGTAACGCAAGTAACAACCGCAGATTCGGCGGTAACAGAAATAAAGCTAAAGCGAAATAGGTTTCAAGTGACTGATTAAAGCTTAAACACTAAAGCTGAAAGGCTAAAGCTTAAATCCTTATGCTTGCTTTTTGCCATTTACATAAAAGCCCGGTTTGTAATTTTACAGTCCGGGTTTTTTTTGGCAAAAGTCATCTCTAATAATTTCGTTTGGCAACGGCTGAATTATATCGAATTTTAGTCGTTTAGGCCGGCTCCGGGTCTTCAGGACTGCTGTACTTGCCTGGCTGGAAACCGTTAATTTGATAAAAATCTAAATCTTCAAATTTAAAAACTATATTTGCCATACTCAAAGGGGTGCTTATTAACATTGCGATGTTTAGCAGTTAATAGGCTGAGATTAAACCCATTTAAGTGACTTACGTTTAGGGATTAGGGTTTAGGTGCTCACTTACAACTCTTCTATCAAAAGTTCGCCACTTAATGCACCTGATTCGGATAATGCCGACGTAGGGAAGAGGTACATTACAATACTGTTTCGCCCCGAAAGCAGTTTTCAATAATTTTTATCGGCCGAAAGGCACAAGCGTATTGTAGATGTATTTTCAAGAGTGGATCAGGCTTTTTCAGGAGCAGATTTTAAATACCCCATTAATTGAGTGGCTTGCGGTGGGTTTTGGGGTTTCAGAAGTTTTATTTGCCAAAAGGAACAGCATCTGGCTATATCCGACTGGAATTATTTCCATACTATTATCAATGTTTCTTTTGTTTAAAGTGAAACTTTATGCGGAGATGCTTCTGAGTATTTACTATTTAGTGATGAGTGTTTATGGCTGGGTAATTTGGAAAAAACGAAAACTCGACGGCGAGAATCAGGTATCGTGGAGTACAAACAGCGAATTGCTCATTGCCATTTTAATTTCTATAGTCGGATTTTTTGTTTTTTATTTTGTTTTGAGAAACCATACCGACTCTGATGTTCCACTGTTTGATGCTTTTGTGTCATCCACTGCCTGGGCAGGAATGTGGCTTCTGGCGAAACGCAAAATAGAAAACTGGATTTTTCTCAACATTTCAAATATCGTGGCAATTCCTCTGCTGTTTCATAAAAAATTGCCCTTAATGGCTTGTTTAACTACTTTTCTTTTTATCGTGGCAATCTTCGGTTTTATCGAGTGGAAAAAGATCATCGGGAAAAGAAAATTGAGCGTGCTGTAAAACTTCAAGGTTACGCATTCTGAACCCGTTAAGTCATGTTACCTATTCAGTTTAAAAAAAGATTCATGCAAAATATATTAACACAAACCTGGCAAGAGAAAGTAAGCGCATTTTCAGCCCTGTCTGAAAAAATGGGCGAATTACATCCGGAAATTTTAGAACTTGCCTACGATGAAAATTGGTTTAAACTTTTTGTGCCTGAAATTTATGGCGGGCCTGGGAAAAAACTTCCAGAGATATTAAGACTTGAAGAAGAGCTCGCAGAGGCAGATGGAAGTCTGGGTTGGACCGTTACCTTGTGTGCTGGTGCTGCATGGTTTGCAGGTTTTTTAAATCCGGAATTGGCTAAAGAAATTTTTGCCGAAAGAACTGTTTGCTTTGCAGGTAGCGGCGCTGTGGGGGGTACGGCAAGAAACACATCAGATGGCTATGTGATTAATGGGCATTGGAAATACGCCAGCGGCGCTTTGCATGCAACAATCTTCACGGCAAATTGCATCCTTCAAAATAACGATGGAACGGATGTTTTGGATGAGTTAGGCAATCCGAAAGTATTGTCATTTATTCTTAAAAAAGATGAAGTTAAAATTCTTTCTGGTTGGTCTTACTTTGGGTTAATTGCCACCGGGAGTCATGCTTTTGAGGTTAGTAACTTAATTGTACCTAAGAATAGAACGTTTGAAATTAACAACACCATTCAGGTTGCTGATAATGGTTTCGACTATCCCTTTTTACAATTGGCCGAAACCACCTTGGCAGTAAATAGTTTGGGTATGGCAAATCATTTTTTAAAGTTGACGGAAGAGTCGTTTTATAAGCGATCAGGTTTGAAAAGATACACAGATAAGCAGATCGAGTTTTTCAACTATGAACTAAACGAATGCAAAAATAACATCCAGCAATTAAGAAACAACTTTTACAAGGCTTTTGACGAATCGTGGGATGAGTTAATTTCTAAGGGAAAAATTGATGAAGAAACATGCTCCGCTGTCAGTTTGATTAGCCGGAAATTGGCCCACGCTTGCAGGCAGTCTGCAGATACACTTTTTCCTTATTGCGGATTGGAAGCTGCAAAGAAGGAGTCGGAAATTAACAGGGTTTGGAGAGATATACACACTGCAAGTCAGCATGCACTTTTAACTTTTATCGAGTGATTTAAATATAACTAGCACTCAATTTATTGCTTTTCTTGCATTTTCGAGCATCATAACATACTTTTCCTGTTTTGCCGAAATGCCCAAGTCTTGATAAACAATTTTCCCTTGCCTGTCGAAAAAGAAGAAAGCCGGGTATTCTGCATTTGCCTTCTGTTCCATTATTTTTTGGAAGATATTGTTTATAGAGAACGCGTAATGGGCATAAAATTCCTCTTTAACGGTCTTGAAGAATTTTTTTCATAAAGTGCATCAACCCAAACGGGTTTTTACTTGCTTCATTCGCTGACCATAGGCTGTTTAATAAAAGCCGCTAATAAGAAGTAGAATCGTTATGGGTTTATTCATCGCGACTAAATCTTCCTCGCTTTCATCTTTTTTAATTCAACCTCCAGTGCATCGGTAGTTCTTCCCTCAGTCTTCGACTTTTTAATTGCATCTTCTTCGGTTTTAATTGCTTCTTCGAAAAACTTCATCCTGTAAAGAATATGTGCGAGCGTGTCGTAATAGCCACTCAAAGGATTAAGTTCTATTGAACGGCGGCTCCAAATCATTGCTTTGGTTAAGTAGTTAATATTGTCTGTACCAGTTAGGTAAAACTGCCATGCCGCGTTATTCAGTTCCATCGCGTAGCTGGTAGAAGTTGAACCCACTGCAGTAAGTGATTGAGTTATTTTAGCACTGCCAGGCAACTTCATAAGGCTATCCATCTTTTCTTTTGATAACATGTTTGCTTTCGAAATCATCGTTGGCATATTTCGCTGTATAGAAGCTTCTCTATCTTTAGCTTCAATCTTTTTAATGCTATCAGCGCCAATTTTCATGTAATATCTGTCGTAATGAAACATCGCTGTACGCATATAATTAGCGGTGTCCTTAATGCCTAGATAGTAACGCATCATTTGACTATCGTAAGCCTTTCCACCACGGGTAAAGTCGCTATTCCATGTCCCTCTAGTAAAATTGGCTACCGAATAAGCCATTGCAATATTCTTTTTCTTAATGGCCTCGGTTATGGTATTGTTTATCATTTGGTTGTTAAAAGCCAAACGTTTCTGCAGCGGTTCCGTTTTATAAATACTATCGGTGATTTTCCGGTTCGTAAATGCCATTTTGTAGGCATTCCCGTTAATATATGGTCCGGCTTCGAGGATATATAGAACACTTTCATAGTTATTGAAATCGCCTGTTTTACGCGAATTTACATATTGCTCTATCAGGTCTGCATTGGTATTTATTCCAGCCTTTTTCCTGGTATCAATCAGCTGTTTTAGAAGTACATAATCCTTTTCGTTTGCCAGATAGTCTTTTTCCAGTTCAGAAAGTGATTTTTCTTTTTCTGCACTTAAAGCCATTTTAATCATTGAAAAGTATCGTTCCTTATTTCCAAAGTTCCCGAAGTCTTTATAAAACACGTCTTTGTTTGGGTGTAAAAAAACGTATGCGGGAAAGGTATTGACTGACGATTTCGATAAAACAGATCTTACGGAAGTGTCGCCTATTACTGTTTTATAGACAATAAAATTTTCGTTTATGTTCTTGATAACCTCCTTGTCATCCAGCGCAGTGCTGAAATCTATTTTAACACCTTGAACGGTTACCGGACGTTGTATATTAGGTACAGTAATAATTAAAAGGATAGGCACATTTTTTTTAGATGCTAATTCGGCAGCTTTAGAAAACGAATTTTGACTATTTAATTTTTGCCCAAAAGTGCAAATGGTTGCAAGTGCAACAATGAAGGTGGTAAGGAGAAGGCTTTTCATGAGGAGGCTATAATTCGATGCGGTAAAAGTAAAGCCCGCAATTTAATTGCGGGCTTTAATATTATTGATATTGAATGTAAATTGGTTTTGGCGTGAGCTTTAAAAGCTCTTCAGGTGTCATCAGTCTTTTTGGGTCTTTCTTTAAATCATTTTTATAAAACAATTTAAAGCCGGTAAACTGAACCGGTTCGCCGAAAATAAAGTGGCGATAGGTGCCCTTCTTTAATTCTGGTTCGCCCCATCCATCCATGTGCATTACTACCTGAACTTCAGGTCGCAATTTAATGCTTTGAGAATTTGTAACCATCTTTTTAGTAAAACGGTGCAAGGTGAAAACTTTTGGAGGCAGGTTGTACTTTTTAACAATGTCAGCTAAATAACCGGTTACGTAGTTAATGTCTGCTGCATCATATGTTCCGATTTTTTTTCCTGGCAGAGAGCCGTCTTTCATCGAAAATTCCGGGTCGATGCCCAGGTGTACATATGGCAATTCTAAATATTTTTCGATGTGAGGAAGTTCTGCTTTTATCGTACTTAGGGCAACTTGTAAATCCAAAAACACAATGGTATTTGGTTGCATTTTCGCAATTTTTAAAACAGAATCGATTTGTTTGTTGCCCATTCTGTTAATATATTTTCCATCTTTACCTGCTGTACCACTAGCTACGGCAGCGATATAATGCAAACCCGGCTGCACAGGAGTGGTTGGATCTGCTTTTTCCCAGCGTTTAACTTCTGCATTTAAGCGTTGCCACATTTCTTTCGGTGCATATTCTCCTAAAGCGCCCATTTTCTTTGAATGTAGGTTACCATAATAAACAACAATTCGCTTAAAAGGTAAAATTGCGCCTGCTAACGGAATCGGCTGGTTTTTAACCGGCCATTTCCCGGTCGTGTCGCCGTTGGCTAGTTTGCGTACAAGAGAATCGTACAATTTAGGATCAACGGGCTTCATTACATTAACAGTAGAATCTGTTTTCTTTTTACTACTGTCTGATGAGAACATTTTGCCAATGCCACCGCTTTTGCCATCCGTATTGCAGTTGGCGAATAAAGAGATTGCGGCAAAACCCAAGATAAGAGTGCCCGCTAATTGAGGAAATTTCATAGATATATTTATAGATAATTAATGTTTTTCAGGTTTTCCGAATCTGTTTGTGCATGAAAGTAGGATGGAAAACCGATAGTTCAAAATAAAGTAATCAACATTTACACATTACAGAATTTGCCGAAAACGCCCAATGGAAGTTTTACGCCTGCTGTGGCTTGAAGATATAATTCTCCGGTTTCTAAATTTTTAACTTCGGGGAATGATGTGCGAATTAAATTCTCTACAATTACGGAAGAAAATCCGAGTGAATATGTATTAAGAATCAAGAAATGTTCCTTTTCATCTAACAATTGAACAACATCCTGCATCATTTCCTGAATGTGATCTTCAAGTTTCCACTTTTCTCCATTTGGACCATGGCCGTATGCCGGCGGATCCAGGATAATTCCATTGTACTTTTTGCCTCTTTTAAGTTCTTTTTTAACAAACTTCAACGCATCTTCAACCATCCATCGGGTGTTTTTTAAACCTGATAATTCCTGGTTTTCATTTGCCCAGGTTACAACCTGTTTTATCGAATCTACGTGAGTGGTTTCTGCGCCGGCAGCATTCGCAATTAATGATGCAGCACCTGTATAGGCAAAAAGATTTAATACCCGGGGTTGCGTAGTTTTAAATTTTTTAATCGATGATGAAATAAAATCCCAGTTTACGGCCTGTTCAGGGAAAACCCCAACGTGTTTAAAAGAAGTTAAACCAAGACGAAGTTTTATAGCGACTTCATTGTTTTTATATTCAACATGCCAACGATCGGGGATGGCGGGATTTTTTTTTACCCATTCGCCGGAAGTAGCAGAGCGGCCTCTGAAAGTTATGTTGGCAATTTTTTTCCATTCCTGTTCCGACATTGTTTTTTTCCAAACAGCCTGCGGTTCAGGTCTGATAAGGGTAACGTTGCCAAAACGTTCTAATTTTTCAAAATCTCCACAATCAATTAGTTCGTAATCTTTCCAATGTGTTGGAGCAAGTAATTGTATCATTTATTAAATATATAACTCGTCATTGCGAGGCACGAAGCAATCTTAAACCGACTGCTGTTGTATTATTTTTTAAAATTTGTCTTTTGCGGCTTTCATGAAACGGCTCGCAAAAACAAAGTCGTTAAGTTCTTTAATTTCGGTGTGAGCTATTTCTTTATTGCTGCCTTCCCAAAATTTCTTGCCCTCGTGGAGAAATAAAATATAATCACCAATCCCCATTACCGAATTCATATCATGGGTAACAACAATCGTGGTGGTTTTATATTCCTCCGTTAATTCCTGAATCAATTCGTCAATTACAATGGATGTTTTTGGGTCTAAGCCAGAATTTGGCTCATCACAAAACAGATACTTTGGATTCATTGAAATTGCACGGGCAATACCAACCCGTTTTTTCATCCCGCCAGATAATTCTGCCGGGAATAAATTGTTTTTACCTGCCAGGTTAACACGCTCAAGACAAAAATTTACCCGATCTATTTTTTCACTTCGGGTTTGATCGGTAAACATATTCAAAGGAAACATGATATTGTCCTGAACAGTCATACTATCAAAAAGTGCCGAACCCTGGAAAAGCATGCCTATTTCTTTACGAACTTCGATGCGTTGCTCATAGGTCATAGGCGTAAAATCGCGGCCATCATACAACACTGAACCCGAATCTGGTTGATGCAAACCAACCATACATTTAAGTAAGGTCGTTTTTCCTGAACCCGAACCTCCGATGATAAGATTTGTTACACCCTCTTCAAACTTTCCCGAAATGCCTTGTAAAACTTCGTTTCCGGAGAATGATTTATAAATATCTTTTATCTCTATCATTACAACAATAATTGGGTTACGATATAATCGCAAGCTAAAATAGAAATACAACTTATTACAACGGCTCTTGTACTTGCCTGCGATACTTCAAGGGCGCCTCCACGTACGTAGAAACCTTCATAAGCAGGTACTGAAGTTATTATGAATCCAAAAACAAATGCTTTAACCAGGGCTACAACAATTGTGTATGGATTAAAATCGGTTGTAATACCCTGAAGATATTCAGCAGGCGTAACAGCTCCGGAAACAGAACCGCCAATATAACCACCAGAAATACTTAAAAACATTGATATAATAACCAGCATGGGTACCATGGTAATGCCGGAAATAATTTTTGGCAGAATTAAATAACCAGGTGCATTAATACCCATAATTTCCAGGGCATCGATTTGCTCGGTTACACGCATAGAACCTATTTCAGAAGAAATAGCGGAGCCGATTTTTCCGGCCAAAACAATCGCACTGATTGTGGGGCTCAGTTCCAGGATACTCGAATCCCTGTTAACAGAACCGATAATCGTTTTTGGAATGAAATCACTTACCAGCTGGAAAGCGATTTGCAGGGTCATAACCGCACCGATAAATGTTGAAATGATGGCGATTAGTCCCAGAGAACCAACACCAACATAATCCATTTGCTTGGCTATTTCCTTTAAATATATCTTCAGTTTTTCCGGCTTTCTGAATACAGATTTGAGTAGCAGTATGTACCTGCCGAAATTCGTAAAATTCATTCCGTATGTGTTGCTTAATTTAAATGTTAATTTATAATACTACAAAGAAACGATAAAAAAGTTGTAGGGCTTTGTTAATTGCAAAAATATTCGTGGTTTTAAATATAAATATGGTTTTTTGCTTACAAAAATTAAACCATAAAAGCATGAAAGCAGTTATAACCGGGGCTACAAAGGGAATAGGTAGGGCAGTTGCAATTAAGTTATGGCAAGAGGGTTACGACTTAGTACTCACAGCCAGAAACATCAGTGAACTGGAGCGGCTTAAAGCGGAATTGTTAACACCCGGCAGACAAATTTTAATTTATTCTACCGATGCTGGTGTTAAGGAAAGCATATACGGTTTTTTAGATGCTGCCGGGCAGGACGTTGGCTTTGCAGACGTTTTGGTTAACAACGTAGGCGCTTTTTTGCCTGGCAGTATGCTCGATGAAGACGACGAAGTTTTCGAAAAACAGCAGAATATTAACGTCAATGCAGCTTATTATATCTCTAAGTTTTTTGGAAAAAAAATGCGTTCAGAACGTCGTGGTCATATTTTTAACATTTGTTCGGTAGCCAGTAAGGCACCTGTAAAAAATGGTGGAAGTTATAGTGTAACAAAAGCAGCGATGTTTAGTCTTAATCATGTATTGCGGCAAGAATTAGCGCCACACAATGTTAAAGTAACTGCTTTTTTGCCGGGTTCAACCAAAACTTCATCCTGGGAAGGGACAACAATTCCTGATGAAAAATTCGTTCAACCCGAAGATATTGCAGAAACTTTGTTCACCATTTTAAACTTAAGTAAAGGGGTAAATGTTGATGAAGTGCTAATTACTCCGCTTGATTTTTAAACACAAAATGAACAGCGTTATGGAAAAGAAGCTTTTTAGAAACGAACACGATAAGATGATTGCCGGTGTAGCTTCAGGTCTTGCAGAATACATGCAGGTAGAGGTAACCATAGTTAGATTATTGTTTGCATTATCTACCATTTTTATGGCAGGTGGAGGCCTTATAGCCTATATTATCATGTGGATTATTGTTCCGGTTAATAATGATCCGGCAGCAAAATTCTCAAAGTTTAACGATTATTTTAATAAGAACAATCCAAATGCGGCTCCGTTTGGGCAGCCGGATTCATTCGCCGGCGCTGCGGGTATGGGCAACACAAACTGGACACAGCCAGTAAACGATGCTCAAAAAACCCCCTTCGAAACGCAGGCAGATTTTGGAAAGTTTAACAAGCCGAACGATACCGGCAGAACCATCGGCGGCTTATTGCTACTCGTAATTGGTTGTTTTTTCCTGATGCGTGAATTTGACTTCATTCCCGATTGGTTCAGACTTAGAAATTTCTGGCCTGTAATTTTTATCGTGCTTGGAATAAGCATTATCGCAAAATCAAAAAGGAAAAATGAATGGGCTGCGTTTCAAAACCAGCAACAAGCGGCAGAAGAACCGAAAACCGAAACCGTTACCGACGCGGTAATTGTTGAGGAAACCAAAGACGAAAACAATTCAACACCTAACAACCCTCAAGTATAAACATTATGAAATTAGATAGATTAATTTGGGGTATTTTACTGCTTTTTGTAGGCGGTGTACTCTTACTGGAAAACTTTGGCGTAATCGAATTTTACTGGCGAAATGTATGGCATTTCTGGCCTGTATTTCTAATCATTGCAGGGGTAAACATATTGTTCAACAAAAACAACTCGCAAACCGGTAGTATGATTTCCATTGCCGTGTTGGTTTTAACTCTGGGTTTCCTGTTCTTTAAAGGCCAGCAAGAACCAGACAGAAGCTCATGGTGGGGCCATAATTTTAAAAAAGATATCGATGTAAACATTGATGATAATGATAACAACGATGATAATGATAATAACGACAAAGCTTATAAGCAGTTAAATTTATCTGAACCTTTTGCCGCAGTTGATAGTACAAAGAAAGCAGTGTTAAATATTTCCGGTGGAGGTATTTCCTTTAACCTGGACGGCGAAACAACTGATTTAATTAAAGCAGACGTTAAGAAGAGGCACGGAGATTTCTCGTTAACGAAACAAACTACTGATACCGCTACATTGCTTACCTTTAAAATGGGCGATAAAAAGAACAAATGGAATTTTGGTGATGGCGGTAATGATGTAGATTTTAAACTTAACAAATCACCAAACTGGGATATAATTATGAAACTTGGTGCTGGTGAAGCCGACTTCAACTTCGAAGATTATAAAGTGCGTACTTTTCGTTTCGATGGCGGTGCCGCATCTTTAGACATAAAAGTTGGTAATTTGTTGCCAATTACCGATGTAATTGTGAAATCTGGTGTCGCCGACGTTAAAATTAAAGTTCCAACAACCTCCGGCTGCAGAATCAAAACTAAAACAGGTTTATCAGCCAAAGATTTTGAAGGTTTCGAGAAGCTAAGCGATGGTGTTTATGAAACATCAAACTATAAATCTTCAACAAAAAAAATCTTCATTAATTTAGATGGCGGATTGAGTAACTTTGAGGTGTCAAGGTATTAGAAAGCAAAAAGGTAAAAGCTTAAAGACTAAAGCTGCAGTACCTTTAAATCTTAAATTCAATGAATCCTGAGTACACAGTCGTAATTAATGGTAAGCCGCAAGGTCCGTACACATTATCCCAGCTTAGTGGCTTAAATATTACCCCCAATACATTTGTTCGTAAGCCAGGAATGGACGATTATAAAGAAGCTCATGCGATTGAAGAATTGCGTGAGCTTCTTGGTTTTAGCCATCAAAAAACTGCGCCCCAGTATTTCGCGGCTTTCGATTTGAGGCTGCTTGCATCGGTTATCGACCATTTTTTAATCTTCGTAATTTATTGCCTCGCTATCCTGATCAGTTTTATTTTTGTAGATGGTAAAGACCAGCGCATCATGGCATTCCTGATTCCGCTGCCATCAATTTTTATTATAAAATTAATTTATGGCAGTTTTGCAGAAGCCTCAAAAAGGCAAGCAACTATTGGAAAGCGATTGGTGAATATAAAAGTAACTGATTTGGAAGGTACGAGGGTTTCTATTGGTCGCTCGTTAATTCGAAATCTGTCAAAAATATTATCTGTTATTCCTGCTTTCTTCGGTTACTTTTATAGCTTTCTAAATAAAAGAAATCAGTGCTGGCACGATGTGGCGGCCGATACCTTAGTTATCAAAGACAGGTTGATATAGATTTTAAGTCATTCTCTCATCCAAAATTCTCTCATTCAAAATTCTATCTATATCTTTGCAACTGCATGGAAAATATATCGGTAAAAGATGGTTTAGCGGGTGGTTATTGTAATAGTTTAACTACTTATTCAAGGTTTTTAACCCGCGAAGTAAAGATTGGAGATATCGCTTTAGGCGGCAACAATCCAATCCGTATACAGTCGATGACCACAACCGATACCATGGATACCATAGGGACTGTTGAGCAAACCATTCGGATGGTAGAATCTGGTAGCGAATACGTTCGTATCACTGCGCCTAGTATTAAAGAGGCCGAAAACCTAGCCAATATTAAAAAAGAACTGCGTTATCGCGGATATGATGTGCCGCTCATCGCCGACATTCATTTTACACCGAATGCAGCTGAAATGGCAGCCAGGATTGTTGAAAAGGTGCGTGTAAATCCAGGGAATTACGCGGATAAGAAAAAGTTCGAAAATTTAGAATACACACAGGCAGCTTATACGGCGGAGCTGGAACGAATCAATAAAAAATTTATTCCGCTAATAAAAATTTGTAAAGAGTACGGTACCGCAATGCGTATCGGCACCAATCATGGCTCACTTTCCGACAGAATTATGAGTCACTATGGTGACACGCCTCGAGGCATGGTTGAGTCTGCTATGGAATTTATCCGCATGTGCGAGGCCGAAAACTATTTCAATCTGGTTATTTCCATGAAAGCCAGCAATACCCAGGTTATGGTTCAGGCCTATCGCTTACTCGTTGAAACGATGGTTAAAGAAGGAATGAACTACCCTTTGCACCTGGGCGTTACGGAGGCGGGAGATGGTGAAGATGGCCGTATAAAATCTGCAGTTGGTATAGGCACATTGCTTGAAGATGGTTTAGGTGATACCATTCGTGTGTCGTTAACTGAAGACCCGGAATTTGAAGCGCCTGTTGCAAAAGCATTAGCTGATAGATATTCTTCAAGACGTGCTAACCCGGCGACTGGAAATCAAGGCTTTGCCAATGCGCCGGAACCTGAAGTTTTAAACCACGAACCGCAAACCTATTCTCCATATGCTTATTCAAGGAGAATCACCGAACCTGTTCAGCACATTGGCGGTCATCATCACCCTGTGGTTATGATTGATGTTTCAAAGGAAAACCTGAAAGACCCATATTTTTTGAACGCTGTTGGCTACAATTACAGTGCTGTCTTAGATAAATATAATCTGGCCGATCAGGCTTGCGATTTAGTTTTTCTAGGAGATAGCCTGCCTTCGTTCTCTTTTCCGGGAAACCTAAAACAAATCTATAATTACAGAACCTGGCTGGCATTAAGGGATAAGAATAATTGTCACCCTTTGTTTACTTTGGATGAATTTAATGATGCAGCAATTAAAGATGAGCATTTAAATTTTGTAGAAATCGATTCATCAAGTTTTAGTCATCTGTCTCTACACCAATTAACTAACGTGGTTTTTATTTTGAAAACAAACGCAAACCATGGAATGGCAGAACAGAGAGCGTTGTTTGTTGCTTTACAGCAGAAAAACATTCAAACCCCGGTAATTATTAAAAGAAGTTACGACAGTTTAGCGGCAGATAATTTGATGCTTTATGCTGCAACTGATTTGGGCGCTTTACTAACGGATGGTTTCGGCGATGGTGTTTGGATTGATGCCGAAGGACAGAACTTGGCGCTGCTCAATGCAACGAGTTTTGGCATTTTGCAGGCAACCAGAACCAGAATAAGCAAAACAGAATACATTTCCTGCCCAAGTTGTGGGCGAACGCTTTTCGATTTACAGGAAACTACACAACTGATTCGTTCGCGAACCGACCATTTAAAAGGGCTGAAAATTGGCATTATGGGCTGTATCGTTAACGGTCCTGGAGAAATGGCCGATGCGGATTATGGATATGTTGGCACCGGCCCTGATAAAATTACGCTCTACCGCGGACAGGAAGTTGTTAAGAAAAACGTAAATACTGCTTTTGCGCTTGATGAACTGATTGATATCATCAAGGGTGATGGAAACTGGATAGAGAAAGCTTAGTTTGCTTCCCGATTGACAGAAGATCAAATTGAAATCATCGTTCGGCTTCAAAATCTGGAGATGAGTTGTCTGCCAGAAACTGCTAAACGCTTCGAAATAAAGATTTTGCCGGGCAATTTCTTTATCTAAAATTTCTAATCAATAAACTTATATTGCTTCATGAACATTCCTGAGTTTCACACCATATTTACAGGGCTCAGAAACTGGCTGATGAATAAAGGCCTGTCTGACGGAGATTTAACCTACGCTTACTTTTTTATTGGCTTAATTGGGGTTACGCTATTTCTGTTTATCACTATCTTTTTAACCCGCCAGGTTTTTATCGCAGTAATAAAAAGTGCAAAAACAAAATCCAATTGGCAACAGGCCCTTTTCGAATTCAGGGTTTTCAGGGCCTTTGCTTTAATTTTTGGAGCTTATATCATTTATAATGCTGTTCCATTTGTTTTCATTGATTTCAAAAGCTGGCTTTTTTACGCCTTAATTATTGCCAAAATATACATTGTACTCGCAGTAATGTTTGCGGTAAATGCGTTTCTTAATGCGGTGGTTTCCATCATGGAATCATCCCGAAAATATGCCGACAAGCCTATAAGAAGTTATAAGCAGGTTGCAAAGATTGTTTTTTATATTGTTGGTTTCGTACTTATCTTATCGATTATTTTGAATGAATCACCCCTGTATATTTTTGGTGGCTTTGGTGCGGTAACGGCGGTTTTCATTCTCGTTTTTCGCGATCCTATTTTGGGTTTTGTAGCGTCAGTGCAAATGAGTGCCATTGATTTGGTTCGGGTGGGCGACTGGATTACGGTAGAAAAATATGGCGCAGATGGCGAGGTAACCGAGATTAACCTAACGACCATAAAAGTTCGTAACTGGGATAAGACGGTAACGATTGTGCCAAGTTATGCTATTGTAAGCGAATCGTTTAAGAACTGGCGGGCCATGGAAGAAAGTGAAGGCCGACGAATTAAAAGGCACATTAACATTAAAATTTCGAGCATTAAATTTTGTGATGAAGACCTAATTAATCGTTTAAAAAGCATCGATTTTTTAAAGGATTACCTTGCGGAAACTCAACTCCAGATTGAAATGTTCAATGCCGAAAACACGGTAAATCCTAATAATTTAGTCAACGGAAGGCACATTACAAATATTGGAACGTTTAGGGTTTACGCTGAAAAATACCTCGAAAGTAATCCATATATCAATACTGATTTAACATTCATGGTTCGGCAGTTGCAAGCCACAGAGAATGGTTTGCCGATTGAGATTTATGTTTTTTCAAAAGAAAAAGCCCTTAAGAAATTTGAGGAAGTTGCAGCAGATATTTTCGACCACTTACTCGCTGCGGTTCCATATTTTGATTTGGAAATTTTTCAAAGTCCTAGCGGGAGTGACATGCGGGGTTTTGTTGGAAGAGGTAACGATTAAGCCGGAATTAGTAAATTTTTAACCTAGTAATAATGCACTCAATTTAATTTTTAATTAGGTTGTTCTCTCCATGCGAAAATAAATACCAATGATTACTCTGCTAAAAAGGTTAAACACTTTTCACACACTTTAAACAGTAATGGTGGCAAGGTTTCATTTTCGTAAGGGTGCGATGCACCATACACGTGATTTGCACCTTCTATTTTTATAAGCCTGCTGTTTGGGTTAGAATCCGCAAGTTTCTGTGCATTTTCGAAAGGGACATTAACATCATCATCACCATGAACAATTAACCATGGAATATTGATGCGCTTCGCAGCCTCAATGATGTTTAATGCTTCTGCGTGCTCTTCTAAATCCTCAAGTAGGCTAACATTTAAAGGCATCTGTTCCTTAGTCCGGGCATTAACAACGAAAATTTTGCCCGTTTTCTTCCACTCCGCTTCCTCTTCTTTTTTCCAAAGGCTGTTAAAGGCAGCCACAGCACTCCAGCTAATCAGTTTGTTAACTCTTAAATCGTTAGCTGCAGCAATAATTGCTAGTCCACCACCGCGACTATGTCCTATAATATTAACCTCGGTTGAACGTCCGTATGCTTTTTCGATGTAATCCAACACGGCATTAATATCAAATAGCTCTTTCGATACCGTGTTGTTTGCGAAAGTTTCCAAATCTGTAACGTCACTTGGATTTTCGGTAGGAACACCGCTATGAGATAAGTTAAATTTGATGTATCGATAGCCGTTTGCAGCAAAATACCTGGCGACCAGATTGTGTGCTCCCCAGTCTTTAAAACCCTTAAAGCCATGGATAAAAAGTACAACCGGTGTGTTTGGATTTTTGTCTTCGAAAGTAACATCCCCGATGATTAGTTTTCCATCAGAACCGATTAGGCTGAAATCTTGCTGTGTAATCATAACATTTTAACAAAGTTGAATGGTATAGTGTTTGTTTTTACTTCTAAAAACAATTAAAATGTCGATAGAAAACGAAAACCCAAAGCAAGAATCAGAAAACGGATTTTTTGATAACTTAAGTGATAAATTAAACGAATTTAAAGAAAAGGCTGAAGATACTTTGGAAAATCTACAGCATAAAGCCGCTGATGTTTGGGAAGATACCAAAGAAAAAGCTACAGAATTAAAAGAATCGGCCGAGGCAAAATGGGAAGATTTGACCTCAGATGAGGAAAAAAAAGACTAGGTTTCCCCAGCAAATAGGTGGGTTGCTCTGCTCATCTATTTGTTATAATAATAAAATGCCCAATAAATTAAAAGCGCCTGCAAAGGCAATCTCGTCCAGGCAATAATAGGCGTTATCAAAATTTTTCCAAGCATAAAAGGCGCCTTCTGTATCATGTAAATGTGGGCAGGAAGAAAGGAAATTAACATAACAATCAGGAGTATTGCAGCCAGTTTTCTCACGCCGGAAAAAAGCAATAAAACGCCTAAGCCTATCTCAATTATTCCCGATAAGTAAATTAATAATGAATGCGCAGGCAACCATTCTGGCATTATTGCGTAATATACATCAGTTGATATAAAATGATTTAATCCCGCCAGAACGTAAAGAAGGGCATAAATCCATAAGAAAAGTTTGAAAGTGAATGTGCGATTGTCAGCTTGATGCATTTATTTAAAACCGTTCTAAATTGATGTAAATTACAGATTAATGACGGTGACATGCACCAACCATGTTACTTTTGTATCCCGACAATAGTTAATAACGGAAGCAATTGGAATATTTAAAAGTAATAGCTTTTACGCATCACCACATCGACCTGAAATCTTTAGGGAAATTAGTAATTTGTGACCAGAGTTTAGACAGCAGGTTGAAAAATCTTCAGGCTGAACTTCCCGTTAGCGAAATTTTCTATATTGGAACTTGTAACCGTGTTGAGTTTGTTTTTCTTACCAAAGAAAAAACAGACAAAGAATTTGTTACCCGATTTTTGACCGTTTTAGATATGGGTTTACCTCCGGAATTTATGGAGCGTTTTCTTGATAATGTTACGGTTTTTGAAAATGAAGAGGCTTTTAATCACCTTCTGAGAACTTCCTGCTCTTTAGAAAGTTTAGTTGTTGGCGAAAAAGAAATCCTTGCACAAATTCGTAAAGCATATGAAAATTGCCGCGACGCCGGTTTTACTGGCGATTACATGCGGATGATTATGGACAGGGTTGTAAAAACCGCAAAGGAGGTTTACACCCATACCAATATTTCTAAAAATCCGGTATCGGTAGTTTCGTTGGCCTATCGCAAGCTTAAAGAGTTAAATATGTGTGGCAATTCCCGTGTGCTTATTATTGGCGCCGGCGATACCAATCAAAACATTGCTAAATACCTTAATAAGCATAAATATTCCAACTTTTCAATTTTCAACCGCACCCTTTCTAAAGCCGAAACTTTGGCTCAGGAGCTAAATGGAAGAGCTTTTAGTTTAGAAAGTTTAGAAACTTACACAGAAGGTTTCGATGTGATTATTACCTGTACAGGTTCTACAGAAGCCATTATTAACGAAGAACTTTACGCCAGGTTGCTTAACGGCGATACCGGAAAAAAGGTAATTGTTGATTTGGCGATTCCGAACGATGTTGCACCGGCGGTGATTCATAATAATCCAATTCATTACATTGAAGTGGAATCTTTGAAAGAAGTAGCCCGTAAAAATATCCAGGAACGCTACAACGAATTGGTACACGCTGAAGAAATTATCAGCAACAACATCACTGAATTTTTCACGGTTTTAAAACAGCGCCGTATCGAGTTAGCGATGCAGGAAGTTCCCCGCAAAATTAAGGAAATTAAGCATACTGCATTGAATGGTGTTTTTGCAGAGGAGATTAGTCAAATGGACGATGCTTCCCGCGAGGTTCTGGAACGTGTGATGAATTACATGGAAAAGAAGTACATCAGCGTTCCAATGATTATGGCTAAGGAAATTCTGGTTAAAGAATCTTAGTTAATTTTTCACTCTTTCGGCCTACGAAACGGTCTGATTTCCACCGGATTTTCTTCACAGCGGCAAATTAAAATAGATAAGTTATCTATATTTTTTTCTACCATCCATTTAACCCAATCAACATTTTGCTGGTATTGCGCTCTAAGCCAGGTTGTTAATTCCATCTGAATATAAGAAATTGTGCCTAACTGGTAATAAAAAAGAAAATTCTGTAACCTCACTGTCGCATTTTTAAACAATTCATGGTATAAAGTAAAATTCCCTTAAATTTGTAGCTCATTTAACCTTTATAGTGAAGAAATTAACCATCGGAACACGCGGTAGCGAATTGGCTTTATGGCAAGCAAATTATATTCAAAATGAATTGGCTGCTATAGGAATTGAAGCGGAAATTAAAATAATCAAGACGCAGGGTGATAAAATCCTGAATCTGAGATTAGATAAATTAGAAGGAAAAGGGTTTTTCACCAAAGAACTTGAGGAAGAGCTATTGGGGGGAACAATCGATCTGGCGGTACACTGCCTTAAAGATTTACCTACAAATCATCCTGCCGGATTAACCATTGCTGCTATACCTCCACGTGAAGAGGCAACGGAATATCTTTTAATTTTAAAAGATTGTGTTGATGTTTCGCAAAAACTTTCGTTAAAAAAAGGTGCGATGGTAGGCACATCATCCAACAGAAGAAAAGCCCAGTTACTCGGTTTACGCTCAGATTTGGAAATTGAAGATTTGCGGGGAAACGTTCCAACGCGTATCCAAAAATTGAGAGACGAAAACTACGATGCGATTATGTTGGCGAAAGCCGGAATAAAGCGCCTTGGCCTGGATGTAAGTGAGTTTCATGTTGAAGAATTAGAACCGACAGAATTTGTGCCGGCGCCCGCACAAGGTGCTTTAGCAATACAAATCAGGGAAAATGATACCGAGCTGTTTGAAGCATTACAAAAGCTTCACGATTTTGCAACGGCTGAGGAAGTTGCTGTAGAACGGAAGGTGCTTAATCTTTTCGAAGGTGGTTGCCATATGCCTTTGGGTTGTTATTGTAAAAAAGAAAACGGTTCTTTTGAAGTGTGGATTTCAAAAGCCGACACCGCAGATGATTTTCCCGAGCGTTTGTTTTTGCGCTCTGCAACCACTGATGGTTTAGCTGAGAAAATCGTTGCCAAGTTTGATAAACAAAGAAAGAAACCGGCAAAAGTCTTCATTTCGAGAGAAATAGGTGAGCATAGTTACTTTCGTAAAGCTTTAGAAAGCAAGAATATAGAAATTGAGGGTCGTTCTCTGATTCGGACGTTCCCCATTGTAACGGTTTTAGATCAGTTTATTTTAAAGAACATCGACTGGATTTTCTTTAGCAGTAGAAACAGTGTGGAATATTTTTTCAACTTAAAGCCACAATTGCCGAAAAAAACGCAGTTTGGCGTTGTTGGCAGAGGTTCGGAAGATGCGTTGAGAAAGTTTAATCATTTTGCTGATTTCGTTGGCGAAAGTGGCGATATCGCTGAAGTTGCCGGAGATTTTGCAAAATTAGTTTCTGGAAAAAATGTTTTATTTCCAAGAGCGCAGGATTCTCTGCAATCGATTCAGAAATCGTTGCCGGCCGACGCAAAAATAATTGACTTACCTATTTACGAAACCGTAATCGAAGAAAATATCGACCAGAGTTTTGCCGATGTATTAATTTTTACCAGTCCATCGAATGTTGACGCTTATTTTGCTGATAACTTACTCGAACCCGGACAACAGGTTATTGCTATCGGAAATTCTACAGGAAAGAAATTCGACGAAATGGGCGTGAAATACGTTTTGCCGTACTCGCCTGATGAAATTGGATTATCTGAAGCCGTTTTTGGAATAGAGATTAGATAGGAGATGAAAGTCCAAAACTGAAAGCGAAGAGTTTGGTAGCAGAAAGAACAAAGCTAAAAGCGTAAAGAAAAGCCGCCTCGTCATTGCTTCATGCCTCCCAATACCGACCATAAAAAACTAACTGCTCTAAAAAAATACGATACTCAAGTCTTGATACTTGAGATTAAATATTTGATACTAAAAGAATGTTACATCGTCCGCGAAGATTAAGGAAGAACCCGTTGGTTAGAGAGATGGTAGCCGAAACCCGACTATCGAAAGATATGTTTGTGTACCCGTACTTTGTAGTGCCCGGTACAAATGTTACCCATGCAATTGATGCAATGCCTGGCGTAAATCATTATTCTGTCGACACTTTGATTAAAGATGTTGAAGCCGGAATGAAAAAGGGCCTTAATAAAATTATGCTTTTTGGCGTGGGCGATGAGAAGTCTGCTGATGCTAAATCTGCCTATCATGGTCATTCTTTAGTTCCAACTGCAGTTCGCGAGTTGAAGAATCAGTTCGGTGAAGATTTATATGTAATTACCGATGTTTGTGTTTGTTCTTATACTACCCATGGCCACTGCGGCATTATGGAGAACGATTACGTTCAAAATGATAAAACGGTTGATGTAATTGCAAAAATGGCCCTCACACATGCTCAGGCTGGCGCTGATATGTTTGCCCCCTCTGATATGATGGATGGCAGAATTGAGGCAATGCGCAATCTTTTAGATGAAAACGGCTTCGTAAACGCCGCAATTATGAGCCACGCCACAAAGTTTGCATCTGCATATTATGGTCCTTTTAGAGAAGCGGCCGACTGTGCGCCTAGCAAGGGCGATAGAAAGGCTTATCAAATGGATTTTAGAAACCCGCTCGAAGCTTTACGCGAAGCACAGCTTGATGAGCAGGAAGGCGCAGACGTATTAATGGTGAAACCAGGTTTGGCTTACTTAGATATTATCCAGAGGTTAAAACAGGATACAAATTTACCAATAGCAGTTTACAATGTTTCAGGCGAATATTCAATGGTAAAAGCTGCTGCAGAACGTGGCTGGATTGATGAACAGAAGGTTGTAATGGAAACAATGTATGCCTTTGCGAGAGCAGGTGCAAGTATTATTACAACTTATCACATAAAAGATATTTTAAATAACGACTGGATTTAAAAGTCGTAAGTTTTATGTTTTACGTTTTGGCGTTTAATTAAAACTTGAAATTTACACCTTAAAAATAAAAAGTTGTAGGCAATAAGTTATGCGTCCTTTCGGATACTTAGCACTTAATACGTACAACTTAAAACTTTACAAGATGTTAGACTCATTAAAGAAAATTTTTTCAGGCAACGAGGCCGATGTGCCGTTAAATACAGGAAGCAAACCTGATATTTCAAGGGTAAAATCTGCCGAGTTGTACGAGAAATCGAAAACGTATTTTCCTGGAGGCGTGAATTCTCCCGTAAGGGCTTTTAAATCTGTTTACGGAACCCCGCTTTTTATCGAAAAGGGCGATGGATGTTATATCTGGGATGCAGATGGAAATCAGTTTATCGATTTCTGCGGAAGTTGGGGTCCCCTGATTTTGGGCCATAACAACCCTAAAATTAGAGAAAAGGTTACCGAAGTAATGCAAAACGGGATGAGTTTTGGTGCGCCAACTGCGTTGGAAAACGAATTGGCAGAGCTCATAATTAAAAATAATCGTTTTGTAGAGAAAATTAGGTTCACAAGTTCTGGAACAGAAGCCGTAATGTCGGCGATTCGTTTGGCCAGAGGATTTACAGGGAGAGATAAAATCTTAAAATTTGAAGGTTGCTACCACGGTCACAGCGATTCACTTTTGGTTAAAGCAGGTTCAGGATTGGTTACCTTCGGGGAAACGTCATCTGCCGGAGTGCCAAAATCTTTCGCTGAAGAAACAATCGTAATTCCTTTGAATGATAAGACGGCTATTGAACAGGCATTTTCGCAGTTTAAAGATCAGATTGCTGCGGTAATAATTGAAGGTATTCCAGCAAACAATGGATTGATTATGCAGGACGAAGATTATATTCACTTCTTGCGTAAAATTTGTACGGATAATCGTTCATTGCTTATTTTCGACGAAGTGATCACCGGTTTCCGCGTTGGTTTTGAGGGTGCCGCCGCTTATTACAACACCACACCTGATATTGTAACCTACGGAAAAATTATTGGCGGCGGTTTGCCAGTGGGTATGTATGGTGCATCTGCTGAAATTATGGGCCACATTTCTCCGGACGGTGGGGTTTACCAGGCTGGTACATTATCGGGCAATCCGGTGGCTATGGCGGCAGGTATTGCAACGTTAAGCGAATTGAACAAATCTGGTTTTTACAAAGATTTGAATAACAAAACGCAGGAGTTTGTAGCAAGCATTCAACGTTTTGCCACTGCCAGAAATTATAAGTTTAAAGTTTTTACGGTTGGGTCTATTTTCTGGTTTGCATTTACCGATAAGGATAAAATTCAATCGGCTGATGATATTGACGCAAGCACGATGGAAAAATTCAAAGTTATGCACCGTGAACTACTTAACCGCGGCATATATTTAGGGCCATCAGGTTAC
This sequence comes from Pedobacter sp. AC464, assembly GCF_979253075.1. Lineage (NCBI taxonomy): Bacteria > Pseudomonadati > Bacteroidota > Sphingobacteriia > Sphingobacteriales > Sphingobacteriaceae > Pedobacter > Pedobacter sp. AC464. The sequence goes on along the minus strand of NZ_CEEDBV010000002.1, from coordinate 267,134 downwards.
GAAGTTGGTTTCGTATCTTCAGCACATACAAAAATTGAGTTGGAAAAAGCTAAACGGGCGATTTTTGAATCCCTGGATTTGGTGTTTAAGAAATAGTTTTTTTATACTGCCTTTGCAGTTTCAAAAGGCATATAAAAACGATTATATTACTACAAAGTTGGTTTTGTATTTCTTGCACGTACTTATGTTCTCTAAACCCGATTGCAGTGAAAATTTTTTTGATGCACGTTGTTAACAGACGAAGACAACAATCGCAAAAAGATTGAAACGAAAAGCGGGACTGAAATAACCGAATGAACAGTAAATTGCTTTCCATACTCAGTTTACGCTTTTTTGCGAAAAATGGTTGGTGTAAAACAAAACTAAAGGGCAAAAAATACATTTTGCACTTAAAGGATAATCTTTAAATCCTCAAATTATAGAAAATTTCGGTAAAGACAGATGAAGAAATCGATTATCATATTTTACGCATTATTGCTTTATGCTTTAATTCAGCTCATTTCATGGGGAACTTTGGTGGTGCGGTTGCAGCCCAGCCGCATGACGATGATTATGGGAGAGGGTTCTGTGTTTCTGTTTTTGCTGTGCATTGGGGGTTATTTCCTGCATCAATCGCTAAAACGTGAAGATAAACTGAGAGAGCAACAACAGAATTTCCTCATGTCTATTACGCACGAATTGAAATCGCCTTTGGCAGCAATAAAACTTTCTATCCAGACTATTGTTAAAAGAGATTTGGATAAGGCTCGTCAGGTTTCGCTTTTAAATAATTCGTTAAAAGATATCGAACGATTGGATGATTTGGTTGAGAACATGTTGCTGGCCACCAAAATTGAGAACCGTTCTTACACGTTTCCAAAAGAGGAGTTTAATTTTTCGGAATTGGTTTACAAAATCACCGACAGGTTGCAGGTTCATTCATGTGGAAATGAACAGTTGATAAATGCGCAAATTCAGCCAAATTTGCAGATAATGGGTGACAAGTTTGCCTTATCGTCAGTAGTTACGAATTTGATAGAAAATGCGGTTAAATATTCCAGTCCTTGTGATGAAATAAATGTGCTTTTAGATAAGGTGGATGGACATATTCAGCTAAGTGTGATTGATAAAGGGCCCGGTATTTCGGATGCCGAAAAAATGTTGATATTTGATAAATTTTACCGCGTTGGTAATGAGAATGTCAGGAAAGCGAAAGGAACAGGTTTAGGCTTGTTTATTGTGAAAGAGGTTTTACAATACCATGATGCAGATATTACAGTTAAAGACAATTTGCCCCAGGGAAGTATTTTTGAAGTAACATTTAGTTAATCTCAATTATGTCACAAAAACTTAGAATTCTATTGGTAGAAGACGAGGATCACTTGTTAGATGCTATCAAATTAAACCTGGAACTTGAGGGTTATAAAGTTCACGCCGTTAAAGATGGCAAAACCGCTCTTAAAATTTTTAAAGAAGAACGCTTCAATCTGATTATTTTAGATGTAATGTTGCCGGAAATGGATGGTTTCCAGGTTTGTGAAACAATTCGTTTAGAAAATGCAGAAGTTCCAATTATGTTTTTAACTGCCAAAAACACTTCTGAAGATCGTGTTTTAGGCTTGAAAAAAGGCGCTGATGATTATTTGGTTAAACCTTTTAACCTTGAGGAGCTTATTCTTCGCGTGGGTATTTTGGTTAAACGCAGTTTAAAATCTGATGATTTAAAAGAATTAAATTCTTACAAAATTGGCGATAAAACAATCTATTTCAACTCTTTCGAACTTAAACATGATGATGGCACGATTACGCCGTTAACAAAAAAGGAAACGATGTTGTTGAAGTTGTTAATTGAGCGGAAAAATGATGCCGTTTCAAGAGAGCAGATTTTGGAAACCGTTTGGAATTACGATGTTTATCCATCAACCAGAACGATTGATAATTTCATTTTAACTTTCCGTAAGTATTTTGAGCCAGATCAAAAAAACCCTGTTTATTTTCACTCAATCCGCGGGGTTGGTTACAAATTCACCGATAGTCATTAATGTACAATAGTTTAGGCAGGTATGCGCTAATGGCCATTTTTTTGATGGCTGCTTTAGTGTGCGTGTTTTTTACCCAATACGAGCTAGCCGCGGTTGCGGGATTTTTGTTCCTGTTTGTTATCTGGAGCCATTTCAGGCATAGTTCTGTTTTAATGGCCTCAAAATATTTTAAAAATAACGAATTTGAGAAAGCAAAGCTGATGCTGGCTGAAGTTCCTAATCCTGAAAGGCTTTCAAAAAACAGAAGGGGATATTACGAATTTATGCAGGGCAATATGGCCTTGAAAGAGGAACTTTGGGATAAAGCCGAATATCACTTTCAACTGGCAAGCCGCTTTCCCGTTGGCGGAAAAACGCAAAAGTCGTTTGTGTTAATTCATTTAGCTAACCTCGCTTTGCGAAAAAAAGATAAAGAAAAGGCCGAGGCCTATGTTAAAGTTGCCAAAGAACTTGCAGAATCCCCCCGGTCTAAAGATATAATCGTAAAGATTGAGAAAGAAATAGGAAAATTATAATATTCGTATTGTCATTTTGAGGAACGAAGAGCCGCTTTAGGAATAAAAAGGTACTTCGTTTTTTTTTATTTTATACCTTTGCGGCCAACCCGTCATCAGGGCTATCGGGTTTGGCTCAGCTTCTTCGCTTTAAAGAACCCGACTAAGCACCAGCCTGACGTTGATTAAGGAAGACAATTACAAATCATGAAGAATAATTTATTTTTAGACGCTGCATTTTCGAAACAAACAGAACGCCCACCGGTATGGATGATGCGCCAGGCTGGCCGTTTTATGCCACAATACTGGGAAATTAAAAACAAATACTCTTTCTTAGAGATGTGCAAAACTCCTGAAATTGCCGCCGATGTAACTATGTTACCCGTTGATTTGTTGGGTATTGATGCAGCGATTTTATTCTGTGATATTTTAGTGACAGGCGAAGCCATGGGAGGCGATTTAAGCTTTACCCAGGGTGTAGGGCCGAAATTTGCAAATCCTGTTCGTAATGCACAGGATATTGAAAACCTGAATGTTGATTGCTTGGATGAGTTGCAGTATGTTGCTGATGCGATTAAAGTGATTCAGCAGCGTTTGGCTGGCGATATTCCTTTAATTGGCTTTGCAGGTGCACCTTTTACGGTGATGAGTTACCTAATCGAAGGTGGTTCTTCAAAAGATTTTAAATTAACGAAGCTTTTTATTCATAACCAGCCAGAATTGGCCCATAAATTATTAGCAAAAATTGCTAAAGTAACGGCCGATTACCTGAATCTTCAGATTGCTGCCGGTGTAAACGCTGTTCAGATTTTCGATAGCTGGGCGCTTGCATTATCCTGGAATGACTACCAGGAATTTTCACATCGTTATATTCAGGAAATTATCTCTAATTTAAACAGAACTGATATTCCTGTAATTTCATTTTGCAAAGGAAGCTCGGTTTTTGCGCCAATGATGGCAGAGGCAAAGCCTGATGTAATTTCTGTAGACTGGAATGCTGATTTATTGAACATTAAAAATGCTTTACCAGCAGGAATTGCTGTTCAGGGGAACTTAGATCCACACATTTTATACGCAGACCAACCTGTAATTAAAGCACAAATTCATAAACTTTTCGAACGCATGCGTGGAACGGAAGGTTTCATTTTCAATTTGGGACATGGAATTATGCCGGATATTCCTTTTGATAATGTGAAATACGCGATTGAAGTGGTTAAAGAATTTAGGTATTAATCAGTTTTTATTTAAATGATAGAGAGCCTGCTTCCATATTATCGATATTTCATTGCAATGCACATTGTATTCGTAATTAGCTGGATGGCAGGTTTATTTTACATCTTAAGCTTATTTATTTACCATACCGAAGCTAACGCTAAATCTGAGCCTGAGAAATCCATCTTATTAAATCAGTTTGTTAAAATGGAAGCCACGCTGTGGAAAATTATCTGTGCGCCGGCAATGGTAATTACCGTCTTGGCTGGGGTTTCTATGCTAACCTTAAATCCTGACCTCTTAAGCGCAGATTGGATGCAGGTAAAACTGGCCTTTGTGGTCGGCTTGCTCGTTTATCATTTCATCTGTAGAAATATTGTTAAGCAACTAAAAAATAACCAGTTTAAGTTAAGTAGTTTTCAGCTGCGTCTGTGGCGAGAGCTCGCAACAATTTTTATGATTGCAATTGTGTTTGTAGTTATCCTTAAAAGTGCAATAAACTGGATTTACGGCTTGATTGGAATTATGGGCGTAGCGATGGCCATTATGATTGCCGTAAAGTTGTATAAAAATTACCGTAAGAAACGCGGCGAATAACCCTTTGCAAAAGCCAGAGTAAGCGATATCAAAACTCAACATCATCCCGATTTTATTTGGAATCCACCAATGTTGAAGCCAGAAAGTATAAAACTTTGTTTGCTTTGAGTAAACTTGTAATCAATTCTAAGTTCCCGCTGTTCGATAATTTAAACTTTACGAAAAAACTATTCTAAATTTGGGCACTAAAATCCAGACAGATGCTTACAAACCCGGGTCGTAAGAAGGCCTTATTCCTCATAACATTTCTTTTCAGTTTTTTTATTGCCTCTGCACAATTTAACCAAACAGCAATTGAAAACAGAATCCGCCCTGATAGCAGTTTAACAAACGAAGTACATTTCAATTTCTATAACTTTAACTACGTGCGGAATTATGAATATACAAATGATTTTCATGATGGTTATACGTTATACGGAACGCAACTGCAACCTCAAATCGTATATTATGCCCACCCGAATCTAGCCATAACCGCAGGTGCTTTTATCCGTAAAGATTTTGGCAGAAACGGAATAAGTGATGCTAAACCATTATTTAGTTTAAAATATCATAAACGCAACTTAACACTTGTTTTTGGTAGCCTGGAAGGCGGAATACAACATAAGTACATTGAGCCACTGTACGATTTCGAACGAACGATTACCACCCCAATTGAGTACGGAACACAACTATTGGTTGAAAGAAAAAAGTTTAACCTTGATGCATGGATTGCCTGGCAGAAGATGATTTATAAAGGCGAGGCCGCAAAAGAAGAAATTATTGGTGGTTTATCTACCGAAACTACAATTGCTGAAAATAATGGCTGGAAGTTTAGTTTTCCGGCTCAGTTTCTTGCGTTTCATCAGGGCGGACAAATTGATGTTTTGAAAGAAATTCCAATCAGCACGGTGTTTAATGGCGCAGCAGGCTTGAAATTACACAAAGCAATTAATACTAACATTAAACAAATCTACACCGATAATTACCTCGCCGTTTACAAAGATTTTTCTCCTGATAAAAGAAGGGCCTACCAGGGCGGCTTCGGGATGTGGTTAAATGCCGGCGTAGAAAGCAAATGGGGCAGCCTGGTAGCATCTTACTGGAAGGGAAATAATTTTATTTCCATAAAAGGAATGCCGCTTTATGAATCGGTTTCGAGTAATTTATATACAAACGGGTTGAAGCAAAGTGGCCGGAACATTGTATCCCTGCGCTATGCTTATCAGAAAGAACTGATTCCACATTTGTACCTCGACGTTCGATTTGAGCCTCATATCGATTTGGACAATACAGATAAACAGCTGCAGTTTAATCATTCATTTTTTATCACTTACAAGCAGGATTTTAAATTATTTAAGGTCAAGAAAAAAGATTAAATATTTTTCTGACTGCGAATTGCTGCTAATTTTCTTTTCAATATCCTTAAGCTAAGCTGACGGCCGTGGAATGCAAACTTTGTTAAACTCATGTGATTTCTTATTACTGGCCTTAGCCAACAGAATTACAGAAGTTCCTTTTGGTGCTGCCCGCCTGTATTCTGCGCAGGAATGGATCCTTACTAAGAGTTCCAAAAAAATCCGGCCAATTGATTTCCAAAACAAAAAACTATATCTTTCTTGAAAATTAGTTTTAGGCTATCTTCTTGATAACCAGCATATAAAATAGCCTTTTAACATTTATTTAACTTTTTTTTACGATTGATGCAACCAATGTTTGTAATCTGCCATCTTCTATATACAAACACACAATGAAATTGACGCGAAGCTATACGATAAACGATTTGATGGAAGGTTGCAAAGCCGGCGACCGGAAGATGCAGGAGCTGCTTTATAGGCAAACTGCACCGAAAATGTTGGCGGTTTGTATGCGGTACGCAAAAGACAGGATGGAGGCTGAAGATGTATTACAAATGGGATATATTAAGGTTTTTCAAAAGATTAAAGAATACCGTGGCGATGGTTCTTTTGAGGGTTGGATTAGAAGAGTAATGGTAAATACCGCAATAGAAAGCTATCGTAAAAACCTACGCAGCCTTAATGTAGTGGAAATAGATGAAGCTTACGAGCAACCATCTACCGGTTTTGATTTCGGTACATTGGGTATGCAGGATTTGATGAAGGTAATACAAAAGCTTGCTGATGGTTATCGAATGGTTTTCAATATGTATGTAATTGAGGGCTATTCGCATAAAGAAATTGGCGAAACATTGGGTATCTCGGAAGGCGCCAGTAAATCGCAGTTATCGAGAGCCAGGGCAATATTAAAAGAGGAAATTATAAAAATGGAGGGATTTGGTTATGCAACCTATACAGGATAAGGATTTTGATAAGTTATTTAAAAATGCTTTCGAAGAGGCCGAAATTTCGCCATCGCGAGATTTGTGGAGCAACATAGAAAGTGAAATTGAACCGAAAAGAAAGAAGATTATTCCAATCTATTGGTTATCTGCCGCTGCGGTTTTACTAATTGCCACTGTTGGTTTTTTGATTTTTAAACAGCAGGAAATTAAGCCAAAGCAGTTTGCAAACAACGTTGAGCCGAAGGTAATTAAGCCGGTGATTGAAACGCAACCTGTAGCAGATTCTGCAAAAGCGATTACGGTTAAAACACCGCTGCCTGTTCTAAGAAATAGTTCAAAACCGGTTGAAGCTGTTGCGAAAGTTAAAGTAACCAATCAACCTTCAGAAAAACAGAAAGTGGTTACAGCGCCCGAAATGCAGAAACAGGAAATCATGATTGCACAGGTGGATAAGCCGAAGGAAGATATTAAAGCTAAAATTGAGAATGCTGTTGCTAAAGTTAATCAGGAAACGGTATTTGCAGCTGCTGCAACGGTTGTTAAAGCAGATGATGTGACAGGAGAAGATAATCAGGCCGAAAATAAAGGCATTAGAAATGTAGGTGATGTTGTAAACCTGATTGTAAACAAAGTTGATAAACGGAAAGATAAATTTATCCAATTCCGTACAGATGATGATGATTCTTCACTTTCATCGATAAACATAGGGCCTTTTAAAATTGGTAAAAGAAATAGAAAATAGCGTCAGAATTTTTTGAGCCTTCAACGATTGTAAGTTGGAAGTTAATCTAAGCTTACTTAAAAAGCAATCGATATAATTCGCTCACTAAAATCACTAATTCAGATAACTCATTAATAAACACACACACAATATATGAAACATCTAATTTTTACAACACTTTTGGTAAGCGGGCTTGCCGGTGTTATGGCTCCAAGTGCTTTTGCGCAACAAGATACGGTAGTTAAGGATACCGTGATTAAAAAGAAAAGCAAGTATACGCTTACAATTGGTGGTGGGAACCTGATAACTAAAAATGCTGATTCAGCTGAAAACCCAAAAAAAGGCCGCTTCGTTGGCGGTGTTACCTTTACCAGAGTTGATTTAGGATTCTCGAGATTAATCGATAATGGCGATTTCAATCTATCTCCAAACAATGAATTTTTAGATTATAAAGGAGGTAAAACAAGCACATTTTCTTTTGATGTTTTGCAGTTTGGATATCGTTTTAACTCGAATTTCAAAGTTTACGTAGCCGGCGGTTTCGATTGGACATTGATTCGTTTGAGAGACAATATCACCATTCAAAAAAATCAACCTACTTTAAGTTACATCAATGAGCCAATCGAATTTTCTAAAAACCGTTTCTCCAGTAGCTACGTACACATTCCTTTAAACTTCGAATTTCGCACCAGCGAGAGTAAAAAAGGCAAAAGATTCTACTTTGTTGTAGGTCCGGAGGTAAGTTTCTTGTTAAACGGTAAGGTGAAACAAATTAGCGAAGAACGCGGAAAAGAAAAGCAATATGATAGTTATCATTTCCAATCAGTTCGTTACGGCGGTACCGTTAGATTTGGATACGGAGGTTTAGGCTTGTTTACCAAATACTATTTCAACGATATGTTTACAACGCCAGCTCAGGCCGGATTGAAAAATATGAGTTTCGGTATCACATTCGGATTAAACTAAAAAAATTTACAACACACAAAATAGTGAAATCCTGTTCCGGTTAGGCGGAACAGGATTTTTTGCGTAAAAACATTTCTCTTTAAGCTTTAGTCTTTCTGCTTTAAGCTTTATATTTACCCTGTGAGCGATAAAATAATTAACGTTAAAAATTTAACCAAGCAATATCAGGCTGAGCAGGCGGGCGGTATAAAAAATATCAGTTTCGAAATAAACAGGGGCGATGTGGTTGCCATTATCGGTGAGAGTGGAAGTGGTAAATCAACGCTGTTAAAATCGATTTATGGTTTATTAAAAACCGATTCGGGCGAAATCTTTTTTGAAAATGAAAAGATAAAAGGGCCCGATGAGCAACTAATTCCTGGCCATAAACAGATGAAAATGGTTACCCAGGATTTCTCTCTCAATATTTATGCAAAGGTTTACGACAACATTGCTTCACAACTATCCAACACAGATTTAAAAACCAAAGCCGAAAAAACGCTATCGATTATGGAACATCTTCGGATTCTTCCACTTCAGAATAAAAAAATAATCGAATTGAGTGGTGGCGAGCAGCAGCGTGTAGCCATAGCAAAGGCCATGGTTGCAGATACTAAAGTTTTGTTGCTGGACGAACCTTTTAGTCAGGTGGATGCCTTGTTGAAGAACCAGTTGCGTGCAGATATTAAGCGTGTTGCCGCGGAAACCGGCGTTACCGTAATTTTGGTCTCTCACGATCCTGCCGATGGTTTGTTTCTTGCCGATCAATTGCTTATTCTTCGCAACGGAGAACTCCTGCAAACCGGTCCGCCGGCAGAAATTTATCAGCATCCAAAACACATCTACACAGCACAAATTCTGGGCAATGCAGTAGTTTTATCTCGTGGCGATGCAGAAAAATTAGGTATTAAAACTTTTGCGGCGTCGGTAGCTTTTTATCCCGAATGGGCAGAAATTAGCAGCAACTGGAGCAGCAGGCGGTTCGAAGTTAAAGATGTTTACTACAAAGGTTTTTACGATGAACTGCTGCTGGAAAGAAACGGCGTAACGGTTCGGGCATTGCAATTGAACAGGGGAGAGCATAAAAAAAACGACCACGTTCAATTGAACATCAGTCGTTTCTTAGAGTTTTAAAATTCTTTTAGTTTACATATTCCGACGGAATTACAACAACCTTTACAAGAATGCGGTAACTTGGTCTAACGGAAGCCGCCAAATTTCTGCTGTCCTGAACATCAAATGTGATACCTCCGCTAAATAGCTCATAACTGTAAGCTGTATAGTTAAATGTGTATGGAAGTTGAACATCGCTATTATCATTAGTTGGATGTGTGAAGTAAACAAGTACGCCTTCGTCGTCCAACGTTACGCCGTCAAATTCTGGCTTATTCCACGTAAAAGAATAAGTGCCATTCGCATTTTGAACCCATTGATTTGGCTCTATGTAACGATTGTAGGTTTTAGCTGATGCTGGATAAACAATAGTGTCCTTTTTGCAAGATGCCAAACCCAGTGTGACAATGCAAAGCATTAGAATAGTCAGTTTTTTCATGTTGATTAGTTTTTATTTGTGTGTACTTTGCGTAATGCAAAACAACTGCCAAAAATACCTGAACACACAAAGTGGATTAATAATTGTTAATTCAGTACAGAACAAGTTCGAAAATTGAAATAATCCACCCTTGCAATGAGAATATTTTTTAGACTTTTACCATGGCTCGTTTTAGCTGTTGCGGGATACTTTTTCATCTCAAAAAAGTTTAGCATTAATACCTCGGTCGAAAGTAAACACCAGCTTTTAGTCGAAAAAATTGAGGCTATTGGTAAACTGGAACTGGTTCGCTACCAAATTAGCGATGTTTTAGAACATAAAAATAAAACCGACTTTTTACCTGAAGCAAGCGTGCTGTTAATTGTAAAAGCTGAAGCTGTAGGTTGTATCGACCTTACTAAAATTACCCGCGATGATATTGAAGTTTCTGCAGATACAGCTGTAGTAAATTTACCACAGCCCGAAATTTGTTACGTAAAAATCGACCATAAAAATTCGCGGGTTTACGACACAAAGATGGCCTTCTTTCGCGAAGCCGGCCTGGTTGATGAGGCATACAAGGCGGCAGAAAAACAGGTTACCGCAGAAGTTAAAAAATCTGATATTCTGGCACAAACTAAAACTAATGCCGCAAACGTATTGAAGCCGATTATTGAGGGCCTGGGCTATAAAAATGTAAGGCTGACTTTTAATTAAGTTAGCACCTGGGTTATTAAGGTTCTGGTTTTAAGCATTAAGATTTCACTTGATCAGCCGCTAAATAACGATTACAGGATTTTACAGGAAATCTTCCCGGTGTGGATTGAAAATATCAACTAGCAAGCCAGCCTCGAGGCAAACAACACCATGAAAAACATTTGATGGAGCGAAGAAAACATCGCCCTCGTTAAGAACTCGCTTTTCATTGCCCATACTAACCTCAAAACTTCCTTTTGCAACATAGCTTACCTGTAGGTGCGGATGGTTATGGATAGCGCCAACGGCGTCTTTTTCAAATGCAACCTTAACAAGCATTAGGTTATCATCAAAAGGCATTACTTTTCTTTTTACCCCAGCGCCTAAATCTTCCCAGGTTAAATCGTTATCAGCAATTAACGTTTTATTTGTTAAATCCTTAAAATTCATCTTTTAGCAAATTATATTATCTAAGCTGCAGATGTGCTATTATTCTACAGCTTCGGGTTGACAATTTCTATATTATTTCTTTTGACTGGTTCGTAATGAACTTAGGCTTTTTGCTTTTAAGCACTAAACCAAATACTCAAACAACGTCTGGTCCTGATTCAGTTCAATAATCTCGAACTTAAAATCTTCCATGCGTTGCAATAAACTCGCATAATCATTCTTGTTCGAAAGTTCAATACCCACTAGTGCGGGGCCATTTTCTTTATTCGTTTTTTTAATAAATTCAAACCTGGTAATATCATCGTGCGGACCTAAAACTTCGTTCACGAACAATTTTAAAGCACCCGGGCGTTGCGGGAAACGAACGATGAAGTAATGTTTCAAGCCTTCAAACAACAAAGATTTCTCTTTGATTTCCTGCATGCGTTCAATGTCGTTGTTACCGCCGCTAATTACGCAAACAATATTTTTACCGGTAATTTGGTCTTTCACCTGCTCCAGCGCCGCAACAGATAAAGCGCCGGCAGGCTCAACAACAATTGCGTCTTCGTTATAAAGTTTTAGTATTGTTGTACAAATCTGCCCTTCCGGAATGAGATAAGTGGAGCTAAGCAGTTCCTGGCAATATTGATACGTAATCCAACCCATTCGTTTTACCGCCGCCCCATCTACAAACCGTTCAATATTTTCTACTGTTACCGGTCCGCCGTTTTTTAAGGCCTCGCTTAGTGATGGAGCCCCCATTGGTTCTACACCAAAAATCTTTACCGATGGTTTTACGGTTTGCAGGTAAGCACTTACACCAGATGCCAAACCGCCGCCGCCCACGGGTACAATGATAGCATCCAGCTCAGGCAAATCCTCATAAATTTCCATCCCAACTGTCGCCTGTCCTTCAATTACCTTCTCGTCATCAAAAGGCGGGATAAAGGTTGACGATTTTTCTTCGCAGAAAACAAGCGCCTCCTTCAGGCAATCATCAAAGGTATCCCCAACTAAAATTATCTCAACATTGTCGCCGCCAAACATGTTTACCTGCTTAATTTTTTGTTTGGGCGTTATTTCGGGCATAAATATCACACATTTAATACCTAATTTTTTGCATGAATAAGCAACACCCTGGGCATGGTTTCCGGCGCTGGCACACACCACGCCATTAATTAAAGCACTTTCTGGCAACTGACTAATTTTATTATATGCCCCCCTTAGCTTGTAGGAGCGGACAATTTGCAAATCCTCACGCTTTAAATAAACATTAGCATTGTATTGCGCCGAAAGGCCTGCATTAAACTCCAAAGGCGTACGTTTTACTACGCCTTTAAGTCGCTGCAGCGCAGAATCAAAATCCAGTTTACTCGGAGTTATTGTATTCATTTTTATAGTATCAAGTCGCGATAAGTAATAGAATATTTATCGTTTAATTTTTTTTGAAAAGTAAAATCAGTGCTTCCCGGCTGCTTAGCCCTGCTATTCGTTGCAATCTTTTTGCTATCGTCAATCCGAATTCGGAGAGATCTGCACCAAAAAGTATTTCCACTACTATCAGGTTTAAAAAATTCGGTTCGTGCATCAAACTAAAACCAGGCCAAATTCTAATCTAAATTAAAAATTGATGTTGTCGCAAATTTTACCACAAAAAGTCGCTTGGCATTGCAGGCTTTAGTCGTTAACATTTCGGCTTTTTTAAGCCAGGTGCAAAGCCACCAACTGATTTAAATCAATATCGTTTATGCCCTGTTTGCTGTCTGCCAACACTAAAAATTGCTTATAAACAATATCCAAATGCTCTTTTTCCATTCTATGCCCTAAGCGATCTAAATGGTGTTTCAAGGCTGCACGGCCACTTCTTGCAGTTAATACAATTGTTGCATCCGGGAAACCAACATCTTCAGGCTTAATAATTTCGTAATTCTCCCGGTTTTTTAAGAAACCATCCTGGTGAATACCAGAACTATGAGAAAATGCGTTTCCGCCGACAATAGCCTTATTCGGCTGCACCGGCATATTCATTTTATTACGCACCATGTGGCTCATTTCGTAGAAACGGGTTGTATCAATTTGGGTATTCAAACCTAAAACTTTGTGCGTTTTCAAAATCATAACCACTTCTTCCATCGATGTATTTCCGGCACGCTCACCAATACCGTTAATGGTACATTCTACCTGGCGGGCACCATTCTGCAAACCAGCAATAGAATTTGCGGTAGCTAAGCCCAAGTCGTTATGGCAATGAACAGAAATAATGGCGTTATCAATATTTTTAACATTTTCTTTCAAAAAAAGAATCTTCGAGCCGTATTGGTCTGGAAGACAATAGCCATTGGTATCTGGAATATTTACCACTGTAGCACCTGCGGCAATAACCGCTTCAACCATTTTAGCCAAAAATTCAATATCGGCACGGCCGGCATCTTCTGCGTAAAATTCAATATCTTCAACGTACTTTTTGGCGTATTTTACCGCATCAACGGCCCGTTCCAAAATATCTTCACGCGTGCTGTTAAATTTGTGTTTAATGTGGAAATCTGAGGCGCCGATTCCCGTATGTATACGAGGCCTTTTAGCATAACGCAAAGCATCAGCAGCAACATCGATATCGTTTTTATTTGCACGCGTTAAGGCGCAAATGATTGGATTATTAACTGCTTTTGAGAGTTCGATTACGCTATTAAAATCGCCGGGACTAGACACCGGGAAACCAGCTTCAATTACATCAACTCCTAAAAGTTCGAGTGATTTAGCGATTTCTACTTTTTGGTTTGTATCTAACTGGCAGCCAGGAACCTGCTCGCCATCACGTAATGTCGTGTCGAAAATATAAACTTTGTTTGGGTCGTGAATCATAATCTTTTATTTAGGAATTGATTAATTTTTGTGATAAGAATTTCATTACCAACTTACCCATTTCAGCTGTACCTAAAACTTTAAAGCGGTTGGTGGTTTGGTCGGCAATATCGTGTGTTCTAAAACCTTCTTTTAAAACTTCATCAACGGTATCTACCAATAATTTGGCTTCGTCCTTTAACCCGAAGCCAATTTCGAGCATTAATGCTGCCGATAGGATAGAGGCCAGTGGGTTTGCGAGGTCTTTCCCCGTAATATCGTGAGCAGAGCCGTGTATCGGTTCGAAAAAACCTGTGCTTTCGCCAACAGATGCCGAAGCAAGCATACCCATAGAACCAGCAATTTGCGAAGCCTCATCTGTTAAGATATCACCAAACAAATTCGCCGTTAAAACCACGTCGAATTTTTTCGGGTTCTTAATTAGCTGCATTGCCGCATTGTCGATAAACATGTGTTCGGTTTCTACGTCAGGGTATTGTTTTGCAATTTCCTGCACGGTTTCACGCCAAAGGCGAGAGCTTTCTAAAACGTTTGCTTTATCTACCGAACATAGCCTTTTGCTACGCTGTTGTGCTGCCTGAAAAGCTCTGTGCGCAATACGCTCAACCTCGTAACGGTGGTAAATCATCAAATCTGAAGCGGTATTCCTGTCTTCAGAACGAGACTTTTCGCCAAAATATACATCACCCGTTAATTCACGGAAGAATAAGATATCTGTTCCCCTTAAAATTTCTGGTTTAATGCTCGAAGCCTGAAGAAGTTCATCAAATAGTAATATTGGGCGAAGGTTTGCAAAAAGGCCGAGTTCTTTTCTAATTTTTAATAAACCTTGCTCTGGTCTAACTTTTAAACTTGGGTCGTTATCATACATTGCATGGCCGATTGCACCAAAAAGGATTGCATCACTCTTCCTTGCTTTCTCTAAAGTTTCATCTGGCAAGGGTTCGCCGGTAGCTTCAATTGCCACATGGCCCATCAATGCTTCATCAAACAGAAATTCATGCCCAAAAATTTCGGCAATTTTTTCCAATGCTGCTTTGCCCCACGTGGTTACTTCGGGTCCAATACCGTCTCCAGGTATTACTAAAATGTTCTTCTTCATTCTTAAACGCTTTCTAGTATATTCTCGACGACTTTTACCTCGCCGTTTTCTAATAATATTCTTTTTTCTATGCAGGTTGGCAGCTGCGATTCAAAATGGCCAACATAAATTAAGGTCATTCCGTTGTTACACAACTCATCAACCAGCTGGTTAAATTGTGTTGTTTGTCGCCGGTCCAATCCCTGGCAAGGTTCGTCGAGTATCAAAAGTCCGGGGTTTTTAATAATCGTTCTTGCCAGCAGAACCAGTCGTTGTTTGCCCAATGGAAGAGCGCTTAACAACTCATTTTTGCTTTCAGTTAAGCCGAAGTATTCTACAAGTTCATCAACCTGTGCGCTTTTTGAATACGGAAGTTGCTGAAACAGTCCAACTGTATCATAAAAGCCCGACGCGATGCTTTGCCAAACCGTTGCAGTGGCATCGAAGTACCAGTGAAACTCCGGAGAAATTAAACCGATATGCTGTTTAATATCCCAAATGCTTTCGCCACTTCCACGTTTGTTGCCAAACAAATAAAGTTCGTTGGCATAAGATTGCGGGTGATCGCCATTTATCAAGCTTAGTAGCGTTGATTTGCCAGATCCGTTATGTCCTTGCAACAACCATTTTTCGCCGGCTTTAACTTCCCAGTTAATATTTTTTAAAACTTGTTTTTCGCCGTAACTGATGTTCACACCGACCATTTTTACGATATTCTCTGATGCGTAAATTGGCGATTGCTTTAAAAAGTCAGGAATTTCTCCCGCTTGCTTCACAACATCAGCGGCTAGCTCAATTGAATCCACCTCGTCCAATTTACCGCCTTTAATTTCTGCAAAATGAGTTATCGACTTTGGTAGCTCGACCTCGCTGCTTATTAAAATTAACTGAACACCTTCGGCCGAAATTTCATCTAATAAAGCATTTAAGTTTTTACGCGATGCGGAATCTAATCCTGTATAAGGCTGGTCGAGAATGAGCAATTGTGGTTTCAACCAAAGTGCTTTAATCAATTGCAGCTTTTTATGTTCTCCGCTCGATAACTCGATTAATTGAGAACTTGCAAATGAAGAAAAATTTAACGCTTCTAAAATCGGCTCCACTTTATCGAAATGCAAATGCTTTTCGCTGCCAAAAGCAACCAATTCTGCATGAACGGTTAAAGTATCTTTCGCTTGCAAACTGGTGTAGCGCTGCTGATAATAAAAGTTTGCAACGCCTTCCAGGTTTTTAAATTGATACCAGCTTTCAACTAATAAGACTTCGGCAGGCAGTTGGCTATTTAAGGCAAAATTGATGTTCACATCGCCCAAGGCACTTAAGTGCCCGGCAATAACTTTTGCCAAAGCGGTTTTGCCACTTCCGCTCATTCCTCCTAAAACCCAGTTTTCGCCGTAATTTATCGTCCAGTTTAAATCCTGTAACACCTGCTTTTGCTGGTATTTTAAATTTAAATGCTGAATGTTGACGAAATGCTCCTTCATATTTTCCTTTCGGATGATTAAATGGGTGTTATTTGCGTTTTTGGCTTTGCGCAATTATTTTTGCTCAAATTCTTCTATTAAATTTTTTTGCGCCAGAATGAAATCGATATCATCATAGCCGTTAATTAAACACGATTTTTTGTATGGATTAATTTCGAAAGCTTCTTGTGCGCCCGTTTCGATAATCGTTACCGTTTGGTTTTCCAAATCAACCTCTAAAGGCGAGCCTGCATGATGCTCAACAGCTTTAAAAATTTGCGACAAAAAGTTCTCACTTACCTGTATTGGCAGCAAGCCGTTATTTAATGCATTGCCTTTAAAAATATCAGCGAAAAAACTACTAATTACGGCATCAAAACCTGCATCTTGTATTGCCCATGCGGCATGCTCGCGACTACTGCCACATCCGAAGTTTTTCCCCGCAACTAAAATCTTACCACTGTAGGTTGGGTTGTTCAACACAAAATCTGCTTTTGGCTGGTTATCATTTTCATAGCGCCAATCGCGAAACAGGTTTTCTCCAAATCCTTCGCGGGTGGTTGCTTTTAGAAACCTCGCAGGTATAATCTGGTCGGTATCAATATTTTCTATGTTTAGCGGCACAACTGCCGATGTTAATTTTGTAAACTTTCTCATTTTATTAGTATCAAGTAGCCGGTATATGTATCACTATTTTTCCACCGTCCTATATAATATTTAGTTGTTTGCGGCAAAAACTACAAAATTGTAATGCTGGTAATAGCAGTTGGCGTTCTTCAATCCGGCGCTTTCCAGCCACTCTAATTGTGCTTTTAGCGGCGCCATAATGTCTACCTTAATTCGTTCAAAAGCGCTTTGTTTCTCTTCTTCCGTTAAATTAGGGTTCTGTTGTACATGATTCTTCCAGTTTTCGGTATATATCTTTTCCGCTAAATCTGTTTCGCCTAATACCTGGTCGGCGTTAATGAACCAGCCACCCGGACTTAAAGCTTTTGCGATTTTTTCAAAAAGCTGGCGCTTTAACTCGTTGGGTAGATGATGAATAGCCAAGCCTGAAACCACTAAATCATACTGATTTTCGGGTAAATCGACTGTTGCAAAATCTGCGTTTAAAAAGCTAATGTTTTCTTTTCCATCGAAACGCTCTTCGGCTTTTTTAAGCATTGCTTCAGAGATATCAATCAGCGTTATTTTTGCTTGCGGATATTTTTCGTGGAAGAATGCGCTCATCAATCCGGTTCCGGCACCAACATCTAAAATGTTTTTAACCGTTCCAACTTCTTCAGATAAACTTAAGGCGATGCCATAGAAATCATCAAAACAGGGAATTAGAAACCGCCTCTGCCTGTCGTATTTTTCAGAAACCGCATTAAACTGGTTTTGTATTTGTAATGTTTCCATCTCTAATTTAAACTGCTACATAATGTTCAACGGTTGGAAAAGGATCATAAAAATGATGCAACAATCTTTTCCAGTCCTGGTATTCTGAAGAACCTCTAAAGCCTCCGGTATGCGCCTCCAATGTTTCCCAGTTTACCAGCAAAATGTACTTATCCGAATCTTCTAAACACTTTTTAAGTTGATGTGAGAGGTAACCTTCCATCGCTGAGATAATTTTCTGAGCCTCTGCAAAGGCCATTTCAAATTCGGCAGTAAGGCCGGCTTTTACATTTAATATCGCAACTTCTAATATCATCTTTCTTAATATTTGTGTTCAGCAACGACCGGCTGTTTTAACTATTTTTTGCTTTTAGCCTTCAACTAAAAATTCTCTTACATCAGTAATTACGCCCGTAACGGCGGCAGCTGCTGCAGTTAACGGACTGGCTAATAATGTTCTTGCGTTTTGTCCTTGCCGCCCTTCAAAATTTCTGTTTGAAGTTGAAACGCAGTATTTCCCTGCCGGAATTTTATCCTCATTCATTCCCAAACAGGCACTGCAACCTGGTTCGCGGAGTTGGAAACCAGCGGCTTCAAAAATTTTATCCAAACCTTCGTTTTTAGCTTGCTGTTCTACTTGTTTAGAACCAGGAACAATCCAAACGGTTACGTTATCCGCCTTGCGTTTATCTTTAACAAACTCTGCAACTTCACGTAAATCTTCAATGCGTGAGTTTGTGCAACTTCCAATAAAAACATAATCTACCGGTTTGCCTATTAAAGCTGCGTCGTCATCAAAGCCCATGTAGTCCAGTGCTTTTTGATATGAAAGCTTTTCTTTTTCTGGTTGTGATAGAGTTGCCGGAATATTTTCACGAATGCCCATCCCCATCCCAGGATTGGTACCGTAAGTTATCATCGGAGCGATATCAGCCGCATCAAAAGTTAAAATGCTATCGAATTTCGCGTCTGCATCGCTGTATAATGTTTTCCAGTAAGCAAGCGCTTTGTCCCATTCCGCGCCGGCCGGGGCAAATTCTCTACCCTTTATATAATCGAAAGTAGTTTCGTCTGGCGCAATTAATCCGCCTCTGGCACCCATTTCAATGCTCATGTTGCAAATTGTCATTCTCGCTTCCATGCTCAAAGCTTCAATAGCCGAACCAGCATATTCGATAAAAAATCCGGTTCCACCGGCGGCAGAAATTTGGGCAATAATGTAAAGGATAATGTCTTTTGCACCCACACCTTTTCCAAGCTGCCCGTTTACTTCAATTTTCATCGTCTTAGGTTTCGATTGCAACAAACATTGAGTTGCAAAAACTTGTTCTACCTGCGATGTTCCTATCCCGAAAGCAATTGCTCCGAAAGCGCCATGGGTAGATGTGTGACTGTCACCACAAACCATTGTTTTGCCCGGTAGGGTAAGGCCCAGTTCTGGTCCGATAACATGAACAATTCCCTGGAAAGGATGGCCTAGGCCATAAAGTTCAATCCCAAATTCTGCGCAATTTCTTGTCAGCATATCTACCTGATAGCGGGAAAGTTCCTCTTTAATAGGTTGTAACTGGTTTAAAGTTGGCACGTTATGGTCTGCCGTAGCCACCGTTTGTTTCGGTCTAAAAACCGGTAATCCTCTTTTGCGCAAACCATCAAACGCCTGCGGAGAGGTTACCTCGTGTATTAAGTGTGTATCAATGTATAAAATATCAGGAAAGCCTTCTTCACTTTTTACAACGTGTGCGTCCCAAATTTTCTCTACTAATGTTTTTGACATCATATGTGTTATTAGCCCCACCTCAACCCTCCCGGGTAGGGAGGGAGTAGCAAGTGTGTTAATAAATTGCTTACCTTCTTAAAGGCATATACTCTTTTAATCAGCGAAATGCTGGTTTCTTTTTTATGCAGTTTTAATTGCCTTCATTGCCGTCATTGCTTTACGCAGTGTGGCGCCAATTTGTTCTACTTCATGTGAGCGAATTGCTTCGTTAACATCGATTAGCTTTCTGTTATCTACAGCGCCATCTTTACCTTCGTTAAAGTTTTTACCAACCAAATCTGTATCTACTTTCGTCATGAAATCTGCTAACAATGGTTTACAAGCCTGGTCGAACAAGTAACAACCATATTCAGCCGTGTCGGAAATTACGCGGTTCATTTCGAACAGCTTTTTACGGGCAATCGTATTCGCAATTAGTGGTGTTTCGTGTAACGATTCGTAATATGCCGACTCCGGTTTAATTCCTGCCTGAACCATAGTTTCGAAAGCGAGCTCTACCCCGGCACGAACAAAAGCAACCATTAACAGGTAGTTATCGAAATATTCCTGCTCACCAATTTTAACATCGCCGGCAGGTGTTTTTTCGAAGGCTGTTTCGCCAGTTTCTGCCCGCCATTTCAATAAATTTTTATCACCCGCTGCCCAATCTTCCATCATTGTCCGGCTAAATTCACCACTCATAATATCATCCTGATGCTTTTGGAAAAGCGGACGCATAATGTCTTTCAACTCTTCCGAAATTTCGAAGGCTTTGATTTTAGCAACATTGCTTAACCTGTCCATCATCGCGGTAATACCACCTTGCTTTAAAGCTTCAGTAATTACTTCAACACCGTATTGAACAAGTTTTGATGCGTAACCAGCATCGATGCCTTTTTCTACCATTTTATCAAACGATAAGATGGATCCGGTTTGCAACAAGCCGCAAAGAATAGTTTGCTCGCCCATTAAATCAGATTTCACCTCAGCCACAAAAGACGATTTTAAAACACCAGCCCTGTGCCCGCCAGTACCTACACAATAGGCCTTCGCCTGTGCTAATCCTTTACCTTGAGGATCGTTTTCAGGATGTACAGCAATTAAAGTCGGCACGCCAAAACCGCGAACATATTCCGCTCTAACTTCGCTTCCAGGACATTTAGGTGCAACCATAATAACGGTTAAATCTTTACGGATTTGCATACCTTCTTCTACAATGTTGAAGCCGTGAGAATATAATAATGTGGCTCCATCTTTCATTAAAGGCATAATTGCATTTACAACTGCCGTATGTTGTTTGTCGGGAGTAAGGTTAATCACCACATCAGCAGTAGGAATTAGTTCTTCGTAAGTACCAACTTTAAAGTTGTTTTCAGTTGCATTTTTCCATGAATCTCTCTTACCTTCAATTGCTTCTTTGCGCAATGTGTAGCTTACATCTAAACCACTATCTCTTAAATTTAAACCTTGGTTTAAGCCTTGGGCACCGCAACCAACAATTACCAGTTTCTTGCCTTTTAAAGCACTAATGCCGTCCAGGAACTCTGAACTTTCCATGAAATCGCATACACCTAATTGGTTTAATTTTTCTCTAAGAGGTAATGTGTTAAAATAATTTGACATCGTTTTGTTATTTATTTTATGGTTCTATTTTCTAATTATCAGTCATTCCGAGCTCGTAAAAAGATTTTTGCTTAATCCATCTAATGGCCTGTTTAGTATCTTGACAAAACATTTTTATTTTTTTGAAAAGCAAATCCTGTGCTTTTCGGCTATTTCAGTCCCGCTTTTTTTTCCTGCCGGAGAAAAGCCGGCATCCACGCCAATCGGGTTTATTTTACCACGGTCCTGTGTTTCAAAATTTTCCTGCGTCCCTCATGGTTACAAATCAGCGGCAAACTTACGTTCACTTTTTATGCAGACTGAACATCAACAATCACCTTCTTCAGTGCCCAGACGTAACCATAGTGCAGGTTATCATGGCCGATTGTTGTAATCAGTACCTCCTCAATATTCTTCATTTCAACCCCGTAAGTTGAAGTTGAAAAGGCCATTGCATTTGCAAACGCACCCTTTGCATAATCATCTCTTATTTTTTCAATGCTTTCGAGCGCAATCGCCTTCAATTCTGCAACCTCTTCCTGGCTTACCCTGTAAGTTGGGCGGGTATCTTTTTTGTAAAACTCATTAAACTTTACCGAGCCTGCATCTGCAAGTATGCCTGTGCGTACATAACAAAGTGTTTGTGTGCTCACTACAATGTGGCCAAAGTTCCAGATGATGTTGTTATTATAGCCATCCGGAATTTTGTTCAGCTGTTCAATTGTTAAGTCATCGATAAGCTGGATAAAGGCTTTTCTGGAATTAATTATGAAATCAAATACTTCGTTTATCATTTTATGCTTCTATCTCTGATTCGTCCAATGGCTGATTAAAAGTAATCTTGTTAAAGAACGGATCGTTTACGGTGACAGCCCAGCTTCCGTAGAAAGTTTTTTCCAAGCCTGGCCTGTTGTATTTATATTTTTTATCTATTATTTGCTTATGAAATTCATGTAAGCCAGTACAATCGACGTGAATGTGCGCTCCCGGAGAACTATCGCCGTGATGCTCACTCAGGTGTAATTCAATTCCACCTAAGGAGATTTGAATATAAACCGGCGTATTTTCTTCAAACCGATGTTCCCAGTCAATTTTAAAGCCCAGCCAATTCACATAAAATTCAATCGCTTTATCATAATCGAATATTCTAAGAATCGGCTTAACACTTTTACATTTCATTTTCTTAAGTTTTTGACCGCAAAGAGGAACTTTTTGCTAAAGATTGCCAGGCATTATGCCTGTAATCCCTGCTTTCTGCTTTTTCCTCTTGCTCAATGTTACATCGTAAAAATCTTTTCTCCTTTATCTAAAAACTCGTTTTCTACAAGTTCCTCTCCGGGTTCAAAAGCTTCAAACTCTTTCAGTTTTTCATGGAAACCAGCGCTATCTTTTATAATGGCAACCCTTGCCGAACGCACAAACTCTATCAGTTCATATGGTTCAAGTGCTTTTACGAGTGCATCAGTTTCTTCTCTGTGGCCAGTTACCGCGAAAACAGTATAATCTTTACGAATAACCACGGCACTTGCGCCATATTGCCTCAACAAACGCTCAACAGTTACCTTTTCAGCAATTTCATCGGTAGAAACTTTATAAAGCGCTAGTTCCTGCCAGATAATTTCGTCGTTAGTATTGAAATAAACTTTCAAAACTTCAATTTGCTTTTCAATCTGTCGTGCAAGTTTCCTCACAACCTCATAACTTTCGGTAATGACGATGTTGAAGCGATGAATCCCATCAATTTCAGATGCCGAGCTATTTAGGCTCTCGATATTGATTTTTCTTTTTGAGAAAATAATCGCAATCCTGTTTAACAAGCCAATCCGGTTCTCGGCATATACCGTTATGGTGTATTCCTGCTTTCCGTCTAAATCAGCTTTATCTATTTTATGTTCTATTGTATTTTCAGTACTCATGATGTTTCTTTTAACCGTATCGTCCATTTCAACCGTGCGGAGCAAACTTTATTTTAAGTTCTCTCCATTTGGCTGCGCTCCAGTCGAGTTAACGCTTGCGCCGCCTTTCGTTCCTGGCTTTATTTCAACCTAATTTCACTTACGCTCATTCCCTGCGGAACCATCGGAAAAACGTTGTTTTCTCTTCCAACCATTACTTCCAACAGGTAAGAACCTTCGTGGTTAATCATGGTTTCCAATGCCTTTCTTAAATTAGCCCGTTCATCAACCTTAGCGCCCTCAATATAATAGGCTTTTGCCAAGGCGACAAAATCCGGACTGGTAATGTTTACGAAAGAGTAGCGTTTATCGTGAAATAATTGTTGCCACTGGCGAACCATTCCCAAGAAACGGTTATTTAAAATCAGGATTTTTACCGCTGCCCCGAATTGCATTATCGTACCCAGTTCTTGCGGCGTCATTTGGAAACCACCATCGCCGATGATGGCAATTACCGTTTTAGCAGGCGCACCATATTTAGCGCCAATTGCTGCGGGCAAACCAAAACCCATTGTTCCTAAACCACCAGAGGTAATATTGCTGCGGGTGTTATTGAATTTGGCGTAACGACAGGCAACCATTTGGTGCTGACCAACATCGGTAACGATTACTGCATCGCCGCCACAAATTTCGTTGATGTTGCGCAAAACCTCACCCATAGTCATTTCATCACCGGTAGGATAAAGTTCTGGCGTAATAACCTGGTCTATTTCCTGCTGATTATAGTCTTTGAATTTAGCCAACCAATCTTCATGTTTGTTTTCATTTACTAAATTGGTAAGCAGGGGAAGGGTCTCTTTACAATCGCCCCAAATTCCAACTTCTGCCTTAACATTTTTATCAATTTCAGCAGGGTCAATGTCCATGTGAATAACTTTTGCTTGCTTCGCATACTTATCCAACCTACCGGTAACGCGGTCGTCGAAACGCATACCAATGGCAATTAACACATCACATTCGTTAGTTAAAACATTTGGGCCATAGTTTCCATGCATGCCCAACATGCCAACATTTAGTGGATGTGCTGTCGGGATTGCGCCATCGCCCATGATTGTCCAAGCTGCAGGAATACCGCTTTTTTCAATAAAGGCTTTAAATTCTTGTTCTGCACCACCTAGAATTACACCCTGGCCAAATAAAACAAAAGGCTTTTTGGCAGCATTAATAAGTTCTGCTGCCTGCTCAATATAGGCGACCCTCACTTTTGGTTTGGGGCGGTAGGAGCGAATATGATTGCATTTTACATATTCAGGAAATTCCTCAACCTGTAATTGTGCATTCTTTGTGATGTCTATTAGCACCGGACCAGGCCGGCCGCTTTTAGCAATGTAAAATGCTTTAGCTAAAACTTCAGGAATTTCCTTTGCATCGGTAACCTGATAATTCCATTTGGTAACTGGAGTAGTAATGTTGATTACGTCTGTTTCCTGGAAGGCATCTGTACCCAGTAAATGCGCAAAAACCTGTCCCGTGATACATACCAACGGTGTGCTGTCAATTTGAGCATCTGCCAAACCGGTAACTAAATTTGTTGCACCCGGGCCGCTTGTTGCGAAACAAACTCCAACTTTGCCACTTGCCCGGGCAAAACCTTGGGCTGCGTGAATGCCACCTTGCTCGTGGCGAACCAAAATATGTTCTAATTTATCTGCGTAATCGTAAAGTGCATCGTAAATTGGCATAATTGCACCGCCTGGATAACCAAAAATAGTGGTTACGCCTTCTTCAATTAATCCATTCAATAAAACCTGCGATCCCGTTCCTTTAAACGAATTTTTTGAGGTTTCTGCTTTAACCTCGGGTTGTCGTATTATATCTTGTGCAGTTTCCATAATCTTGTTTTTGCGGTTGTAATATTCTTTAAGCTAAAACCGAATTCTTCCCCCGGTTTTTCCAAATTAATTGAGCAATCTCTCCTTTTTATCGATTAGGTGTGCATTTTGCAAACCTCCACTAAGAATAGCTCTACGTTGAGTTTCAAACGCCTTTGGCATGTTCCGGGTGCCAACCCAACTCAAAGTCATAGTCTGTGATGCTGATTTTGGCTCATCACAGCCCGACACAATTTGCGGCCGCATACTTGCCCGCTCAATTCTACTTTCAATGCTTTTAATAATTTGCATATTGTATTCATTTAAATATTAATTTATTGTCGGGATGACTTTAAAATTTAATATTCATCAGTTACGCAACCACTGGCAGCGTCTGAAACTGTTCTGGCATATTTATAAAGCACACCTTTAGTTACTTTTAAAGCTGGCTGAACGTATTTTTTTCTTCGCTCTACGATAATTTCTTCGCTTACCTGTAAACTTATAATATTGTTTACAGCATCAATTAAAATTGGATCGTTATCCTCTACCAAACCAATCAACCCGCCCTTGTAAGATTCAGGCGTGATGTGGCCAACTACGAAACCATGTGTTCCGCCTGAGAAACGGCCGTCGGTAATTAAAGCAACCGATTTGCCCAAACCCGCCCCGATAATAGCAGAAGTTGGTTTTAACATTTCAGGCATGCCTGGCGCACCAACCGGACCAGAGTTTTTAATCACAATTACATCGCCAGGTTGAACTCGCCCACTTGAAATGCCTGCAATTAAATCATGCTCCCCATCAAAAACACGTGCAGGTCCCTCAAACTTTTCTCCTTCTTTACCAGAAATCTTTGCAACTGAACCTTTTTCAGCAAGATTGCCGTAAAGGATTTGCAAGTGGCCCGTTGGCTTGATGGGTTCGCTCAATTTTTGTATAATTTTTTGGTCGTAGTCCATAATGGATTTAACATCGGCCAGGTTCTCAGCAACAGTTTTCCCGGTTACGGTTAAACAATCGCCATGTAACAAACCTTCGTTCAACAAGTACTTTAGCACCGCAGGTATACCGCCATACTGGTGTAAATCCTGCATCAGGTATTTACCACTTGGTTTAAAGTCTGCAAGAACAGGCGTAACATCGCTCATCTTTTGAAAATCATCCTGAGTAATTTCTACACCAATAGCCTTACCCATTGCAATAAAATGCAATACCGCATTGGTGCTTCCACCCAAAATAATAATCGAGCGTATCGCATTTTCAAACGCTTTTCTTGTCATGATATCAGATGGTTTGATATCCTTTTCCAATAAAATTTTGATGTATTTTCCGGCGTCTAGACACTCTTGCTTTTTCTCTGGACTAATTGCAGGGTTGGAAGACGAATAAGGTAAGCTCATACCTAAAGCCTCAATAGCAGATGCCATGGTATTTGCTGTGTACATACCTCCACAAGCGCCGGCACCCGGACAAGTGTGTTTAATGATGCCCTGATAATCTTCTTCAGAAAGATTTCCGCAAATTTTTTGTCCCAAAGCCTCGAAAGCAGAAACAATATTTAATTCCTCGCCCTTGTAATGGCCAGGAGCAATTGTTCCACCGTAAACCATTATTGAAGGCCTATCTAAACGAGCCATTGCCATAATTGCACCAGGCATATTTTTATCACAACCAGGAATAGAAATTATTCCATCATAATATTGACCGCCGCAAATGGTTTCGATACTGTCTGCTATTACATCGCGACTAACCAGTGAGTACCGCATGCCATCGGTGCCATTACTCATGCCATCACTCACTCCAATCGTATTAAAAATCAAGCCCACTAAATCATTTTTCCAAACCCCAGCCTTTACATCTTTCGCAAGGTCATTCAGGTGCATATTGCAGGTGTTTCCATCGTAACCCATGCTTGCAATGCCAACCTGTGCTTTTGCCATATCTGCATCGGTTAATCCGATTCCGTAAAGCATGGCCTGTGCCGCAGGTTGTGTTGGGTCTTGTGTAAATGTTTTACTGTACTTATTTAATTCGCTCATTGTTTAAAATGTATATTCTGGTTCTATTGGTTTTCATTTATATTCATGCCAGGTATTAGATAATTTTACAAGGTGCTTCTTACCAGACAATTTCTGTTAACAGCTTTCTGCTAGATAATTACCTCGTAGTTTACTTTTTCAAGCACAAGATTTTTATAAGCACGTTGTATTGTATAACCTATTGATTCTCTCCAAAGCGTACGAAAAACGATGTCATCGATTGAGGCAATACCTGCTATCTCTGTAGCAGTTCCACATAAAAATGCACCATCAGCCTTCCTTAAATCCTCAACTGTTAATTTTTTTTCGATGCATTCAATATCCAGAACTGTGCAAAGTTCTTTCACTGTTGCCCTGGTAATTCCCGGTAAAATATTGCCCAATGATGGGGTGTATAACTTTCCGTCTTTCTCAAGAAAAATGTTTGCACCCGACGATTCAGCTACAAATCCGTGCATATCTAACAGCAAGGCATCATCGTAACCTTTCACATTGGCCGCAGTTGTGGCTAAAATCGAGTTTACATAATTTCCACTCAATTTAGCCTCCATTGGAGTCGATTTAGGATTTGGCCTTTCATAATCTGAAATGCTTAGTTTTAAAAGCTTATTTCCAGAGTAGGCATCCCAGTCCCAGGCGCATATGAAAATTGAAACACCGCCTGGACTGTTTAACTTCATATTAGGGTGGCAAAAAACCAAGGGCCGGATATAAGCGTCCTTTAACTTATTTAAAGTAAGTAGCTTGTAGGTTTCCTTAATCAGCTCCTGTTTATCCCAGGGAAAGGGAATGTTTGCCAGTTGACAAGAACGTTCTAAGCGGTCGAAATGTGCTGCAGCCTTAAAGATGCGGTTTCCATTATGTGTTTTATAAGCCCTAATGCCTTCGAAGGCAGCGTAACCATAATGTAGCGACTGCCCGTATAAGTCTGTACTGCTATCCACAGCTTTTTCGAACCGACCATCAAGGTAAATAATCGTATTAGAATTATAGTATTTCATAATACCGCGTTTTGTTATTTAAAAAAAGCGTCCTGTTTTTGTCAGGACGCTTTAAGTATATTAATTATTAATAATCTATTTAAAAGCCACCCGTCTTCTTTCCTAAAATTAGGAGTAGGAGATTGAGAATAATGACAGGCAACAACAGCGCAAAACCACCTGTGGTTGTAGCGCTATTATTAAAAAATGTGTTGCTTCGAATTGTCATTATTTCCTGATGATTTATAAATACCAATTTAGTTTTTGGTTCATTAATATGCAAGAGAAATCAAAAAAAAGTGAATTTAGAATAATATTTTATAATACGCTGTTGCTACCGAATATTATTCTATCATATAATAGATTTAGTGATTTAATGCCGTCAACCTTATACCAAATATCGAAACGGTATACGGTATGTTTATTATGCAAGCATTATAAAATAGGTTACATTCTTCTTAAAATGAATAAAAAACAGCGAAAGTTGAATTTTTTAATTAAATATTAATCAAAAAAAAAGCCTTTCCGAAAATCGGAAAGGCTTTATAAATGCTGAGCTTTCAGCAATAAGAATTTCAATTAAGCAATACCTTCCGCCAAAACAACAATTTTGTTGTGGATAACTTCAACCACACCGCCCTTGATAAAGAAGCGTTGTTCATCGGTTTTGTTCGCTTTGATAATTACTTCCCCATCTTCTAAAGTGGAGATGATAGGGGCATGGTCTTTCAAAATCTGAAAAGAACCTAAAGTACCCGGAACAGTAACTGCCGTTACTTCACCTTCGTAAACTTTTTTATCTGGAGTTAATATTTCTAAATTCATTTTTAAAGTTTTACGTTCTACGTTTTAAGTTTTAAGCGTTTCCACCATAATTATAACGTATAACTTATTACGTACAACGTCTTAATTAGCTTCTGCTAATAATTTTTTACCTTTTTCAATAGCATCTTCAATGCTACCAACTAAGTTAAATGCAGCTTCCGGATATTCATCAACTTCTCCGTCCATAATCATATTGAAACCTTTGATGGTATCTTTGATATCAACCAATACACCTTTTAAGCCAGTAAATTGTTCGGCTACGTGGAAAGGCTGAGATAAGAAACGCTGAACACGGCGAGCTCTTGATACAACCAATTTATCCTCTTCAGATAATTCGTCCATACCTAAAATCGCGATGATATCCTGTAGTTCTTTATAACGTTGTAATGTTTCTTTAACACGTTGTGCAGTGTTATAATGCTCATCACCTAAAACCGCTGGAGAAAGGATACGTGAAGTTGAATCCAATGGATCTACCGCAGGATAAATACCTAGCTCGGCAATTTTACGGGAAAGTACAGTAGTTGCATCTAAGTGGGCAAATGTTGTTGCCGGTGCAGGGTCAGTTAAATCATCTGCAGGTACATATACAGCCTGTACAGATGTAATTGAACCGCGTTTAGTTGAAGTAATACGCTCTTGCATTAAACCCATTTCGGTTGCCAATGTTGGTTGGTAACCTACTGCAGATGGCATACGGCCTAACAAAGCCGATACCTCAGAACCTGCCTGTGTAAAACGGAAAATGTTATCAACGAAGAAAAGAATATCTTTTCCAGCGCCTTCGCCATCACCATCACGGAAATATTCTGCAACAGTTAATCCTGATAATGCAACACGTGCACGTGCACCAGGAGGCTCGTTCATTTGACCGAAAACCAATGTTGCTTTAGATTCTTTTAATTTTTCAGTATCAACAGCTTTCAAATCCCATCCACCTTTTTCCATTGAATGTAAAAATTCGTCGCCATAGTTGATTACACCAGATTCGATAAATTCACGAAGTAAATCGTTACCCTCACGAGTACGCTCTCCAACACCTGCAAATACTGACAAACCAGCATAAGCTTTAGCGATGTTGTTAACCAACTCCATGATTAATACTGTTTTACCTACACCCGCACCACCAAACAAACCAATTTTACCACCTTTTGCGTAAGGCTCTAACAAATCGATTACTTTAATACCTGTAAAAAGTACTTCAGTTTCGGTTGATAAATCTTCAAACTTAGGAGGAGTAGCATGGATAGGACGACCGTCTGCTTTATCTACAGCTGTAATACCATCAATCGCTTCACCAACCACGTTAAATAAACGACCTTTAATTTGATCGCCTACAGGCATTTTAATTGCTGAACCAGTATCAAGTACCTTCATTCCACGCACTAAACCATCTGTAGAATCCATCGAGATTGCACGAACGCGATCTTCACCTAAGTGCTGTTGAACTTCTAAAACAATTTTTTGTCCGTTTTCTTTCGTTATTTCTAACGCATCAAAAATTTTAGGTAGATGGGCATCATCAGCAAAGCTAACGTCAACCACTGGGCCGATAATTTGTGCTATTTTTCCTAAGTTAGGCATATCTGTTGTGAGTAAATTTATTACAATCAATGAATTAAAGCTGTTTGTAGGGGCTCCAATTCGGTTGGCAAAGTTAAGTTATTCTTGCTTAATTTTAAATATATATTACAAATTTTTTCAACATGATTAAAAGGGGTTGTTTCAGTTTGGGCTAATGCCAAAATGGAGCTATTTTTTTTACTGTTTATGGATGAATTTAAATTTCCGAACGTCATCATCAGAAGTGATAGAACTAGTTGTTTGACGAGAAATTATTTTCTCTTTTGGCACTTTTACATTTTTGTTAAGCAGAAATATAGTTTGTTTGTTCCATATTTATAATTGTGTTAATTTCAATCTTTAATAGGGATGATCGTAACAAAGGTATCGTAGCTTATTACTTATTACTATAATAATATAAATGAAAACCATTTTAACAACAGGAAGCAACGGTTTATTAGGGCAAAAAATAACTGAAAAGGTTTTAGCGGAGGGAAGGGTGAAATTGATAGCAACTTCAAAAGGTGCGAATCGTTACCCCATAATAAATGGTTATGAATACGCAGAAATGGATATTCTAAATCCAGCTCAGGTTAGAGCAGTTATTGAAAAACATAAGCCAGATGCGATTATACACACCGCTGCAATGACGAATGTTGATACTGCCGAGGCGAATAAAGAACTTTGCCGTCAGTTAAATGTTGATGCTGTGAAAACTTTAGTATCGCTATGCGAAGAAAAGAATACTCAACTCATCCATTTAAGTACCGATTTCGTTTTCGACGGCGCGGATGGGCCTTATAAAGAAGATGATGCCGTCAATCCGGTTAGTTATTATGGTGAATCGAAAGTGTTGGCCGAAGAATTAATAAAGAACTCAAAAGCCGATTGGGCAATTTTAAGAACGATATTGGTTTACGGCATTAACAATGATATGAGCCGAAGCAATATTGTGCTTTGGGCAAAAGGTGCGCTAGAAAAGGGTTTGCCAATTAATGTGGTGAATGATCAGTATCGGATGCCAACCCTGGCGGAAGATTTGGCAGAAGCCTGTTTGCTGGCTGTTGAACAGAATGCGAGCGGCATTTATCATGTATCGGGTAAAGATTACATGAGTATTGCAGATTTAGTGCGGAAAGTTGCCGATAATTGGGCGCTTGATAGATCGATAATTACAGAAATAAGTTCTGAGAGCTTAAACCAAACGGCAAAACGACCCGTGAAAACTGGTTTTATACTCGATAAAACGGTTAAAGATTTAGGTTACAATCCACATAGCTTTGAGGAAGGTTTGAAGATTGTGGATGAGCAAATTAAAAAGGTAAATTAGTTCATTAGTGATTAGTTTATTGGTCATTTAGCAAACGAAATAATGAATGACCAATGACGAAATAAACTTAAACAAAAAACAAAACAAAAAATATATGTCAGTACAAATTGGCGATCAAGCCCCTGATTTTAAATTATACAGTTCAGAATTAGCTGAAGTTTCTTTATCAGCCTTTAAAGGAAAAAAAGTAATTATCCATTTCTTTCCGATGGCTTTTACCGGTACATGTACCGAACAACTTTGCACCATGAGAGATAATTTTAGTTTCTATGAAGGTATTAATGCACAGGTGCTGGGTATTTCTGTAGATTCTCCGTTCTCGTTAGCTAAATTTAAAGAAGTTCAAAACTATCAGTTCCCACTACTGTCTGATTTTAACAAAGATGTTTCTTCAGCTTACGGTGCTTTTTACGATGAATTTGTGTTCGGATTAAAAGGTGTTTCGAAAAGAGCAGCCTTTGTAATAGATGAAGAGGGTAAAATTGCTTATGCTGAAGTTTTGGAGAATGCTGGTGATTTGCCTGATTTTAAAGCGATTAATGATTCATTGAAAGCTTAAATTCATTAAAAGCAAGGTAGGAGCTGGATTTTTTTTCAAATTTAATTGCGAATTTAAAACTCAAATCTTACTTTTGCAGTCCGTTAACAAACGGAATTGCATTTGTAGCTCAATTGGATAGAGCATCTCACTACGGATGAGAAGGTTTGGGGTTCGAATCCCTACAAGTGCACAATTTGGATGAAGCCTTGTCGCCCCATGGCGGTGAGGCTTTATTAATTTTAAAGATAACCTAAACCACGTTGATGCTTAATTTAGTTCTCTTTGGCCCTCCGGGGGCGGGTAAAGGCACCCAATCCGAAAAATTGATATCAAAATATCAATTAATACATATTTCAACCGGCGATTTGTTCAGAGCGCATGTTAAGGGAGAAACCAAATTAGGGAAAAAAGTTAGTCAGTTGTTAGCGGATGGAGAACTCGTGCCAGATGCAATTACGATTGCGATGCTTGAAGAAGAGGTAGATAAAAATCCGGAAGCTAAGGGATTTGTATTTGATGGTTTTCCACGTACTGTTCCTCAGGCAAAAGAACTCGATTTATTTTTGGAGCGCAAGGGCAGTAAAATTGCCGGCGTAATCGCTTTAGATGTAGACCAGACCGAATTGACCAAACGCATTGCTGAGCGCCACAAAATTAGTGGCAGGCCGGATGATGATGCCGAGAAATTAAAGAAACGAATTTCGGAATACTTCGATAAAACGATTCATGTATTGCCTTATTATGAGGCGCAGGGAAAGTTGAAAAAAGTAAACGGAATCGGAGAAATAGAAACAGTTTATAATGATCTTTGCGCTGTAATCGATCAGTTTTAAACCGTAGAATTTAAAGTTTTAACATCCGCAAAAAAAGCATTAGTTGTTTTTTGCGGATGTTTGTTTTTTAGCGAATTTTGTCAACAAAAATTGCCCATCTAAAATGTAAAATCAATATGTCACAAGGTTCAAATTTCGTAGATTATGTAAAAATTTGTTGTCGTTCTGGTAAAGGCGGGGCAGGTTCTGCACATTTGCATCGTGATATTTTAACTTCAATGGGCGGTCCTGATGGTGGTGATGGCGGTCGCGGAGGCCATATCATTGTAAAAGGAAGTGTGCACATATGGACTTTATTACACCTTAAATACCGAAAACACATCATTGCTGAGGATGGTGGTGCTGGTGGAAGCTCGCATAAATTCGGGAAACAAGGTACTGATGAAATTCTTGAAGTTCCGCTTGGAACAATTGCCAGAGATGCTGAAACAGGAGAAGTTCTTTTCGAAATAACTAAAGATGGCGAGACTAAAATACTTACGCCAGGTGGCCGTGGAGGATTAGGGAATGCACATTTTAAAAATGCGGTTCAACAAACTCCCCGTTATGCGCAACCTGGTGAGCCTGGAAAAGAAATCTGGAATATTCTCGAACTAAAGGTTTTGGCCGACGTTGGTCTGGTTGGTTTTCCAAATGCCGGAAAATCTACTTTATTATCTGTGGTTTCTGCTGCTAAGCCCGAAATTGCCGATTATCCTTTCACTACAATTGTTCCTAACCTGGGCATTGTAAGTTATCGAGGCGGTAAATCATTCGTAATGGCAGATATTCCCGGCATCATCGAGGGTGCCTCAAAAGGAAAGGGTTTAGGTTACCGTTTTCTACGCCACATCGAACGTAATTCTGTACTGCTTTTTATGGTGCCCGCAGATACTAGCCGAAGCATTAAAGAAGAATATGAAATTTTAAAAAGCGAACTTGAATCCTACAATCCGGAATTAATGCAAAAGCCGCACGTTTTGGCCATTACAAAATCTGATATGCTGGATGAGGAACTTATGGACGAAATGAAGCAGGATTTGCCAAATATTCCTTCAATTTTTATTTCATCAGTTGCTGAGAAAAACATCTTAGAGTTGAAGGATATGTTGGTTAAAGCTATAGAAGGATAATCATACAACGACTTGCTTGAAACAATTCGTTAACTCCTGATTTTATCAACAGCCAGTCCAATCCATTCTTTAAATAGTGTATCCCAGGAAGACATTGCGCCCGCTTCCGGAACAAAATCGTCGAAAGATATTTTCGAAACCTCGCCATTGTAATTTGTAGGCAAATAGTCTGGCTTATTTGCAAGGGTTCTGTCGAATATTAGTTTTGCCCGCGGAATGTGCCATGCACTGGTTACAACAATAACCTTTGCGCTTGGATTATACTTATCAATTATCGCCCTGCTGAATTTGGCGTTTTCTACTGTATTTCTGCTTTGATTCTCAATAAGCACGTCAGAATCAGGTATACAAATTTGATGGAGAAATACCTTTACCAAATCGGCTTCTTTAGCCTGGTTATCAGTTAGGTCGGCGTTGCCACCAGCAATCAAAATCTTTCTGATTTTCCCCTTCCTGTATAAGGAAATGGTTTGAAAAAGTCTGTCGCTGGTTCTGTTAAACTGGATATCGTTATTACGTTTGTTTAGGCCAGAAAAGCCGCCCAGCACAATGGCTACATCATAATTTTTTATTGCTTTGGGATATTCAGGTTCGTACAAATTATAAACTTTCCTGATGATGAAACCGTTAGAAAACAACAATAAAATGATTAGCCCGAAACTAAAAAATCGTCTTTTTAATTTCGGGCTTTTTATAAAAAAAGCGGTAACCAACATGCTGCAGCACCAGAAAAAGGGCTTAATCAGAAACAATAGAATCTTCGAGAGGATAAAAATCATGGGTTGATATTATCCTGTAAAACTAATAAAATGTTTCGATTGTGTTTTGTCCCTTAACCCTGGCCTTCCTGAACCTGAGTGTTTTCGTGGGCGTTTTCTAATATTTCTTTAACGCTCGATTTTGGCTTTTTAGCAACGGTGTGCTTAAAATGAGGAACTTCATGTTCCACTATATCATTTTCAATTGCCTCAACTCCGAACACTTTTTCCTTTAGCAAATTGTATTTATCCTGAAATCCGTAACGTAAATTTTTAGCGCCACCGGCAATTTTGCCTCGTGTGCCAGCGCCGCTATCCGGAGCAAATAAAATACTTATGATTGCCCCAGCAGCCAAACCCGCAACCAGAGCTAGTGCGATTTGTGCGTTATTATCCGATTTCTTCGTTAAATATTTTCCGATTAACTTTCTGTATTTCATAACGTAGCATTTTTTTAAAGGAACAAATCCTATGTTATAATGTTTCATAAAAATCTTAATAAGTAGATTATTTGTTAAGTTTATCGTTCAATTAACTTCAAAAAAAATGGTAAAAGCAACGATAAATAAAGAACATTATGCCTGTTCTGTAACGAACGGTTCGCACGAAATTGTGGTAGATGAACCGATTGAATTAGGCGGAACACACAAAGGTTTTGCTCCAAAAGGTTTGTTAATGGCATCGCTGGCTTCTTGTGTTGCAATTACTTTGAGAATGTACATCGACAGAAAAGGGTGGGAGGTAGATAAAATCGATGTAGAAGTTAACATTAGTGTTGAAAATGCCGAAACGATATTTTTAGAAGAAATTACCTGCACTGGCCAATTAACGGATGAACAGAAACTCAGGCTTGAAGATATTGCTTCAAAGTGTCCGGTAAGCAAAATTTTAGCTGCCGGCCATGATATTCGTTCGAAAGTACTGTAAAGGCAACGGTGCAAAACTCGTTTACACAATGCTAAAAAGCTTTAATATATTTGTAGGCTTTCAGTTTTTTCTGAAGTGAATAAATTATTATGGCCACCGAAATTAAATGTCCTAGCTGTGCTCATGTTTTTCCTATGGAAGAAGCCATGGCCGAAGATTATAAGAAAGAGTTGCGTGAGAAAATGGTCGCCTTTACGAGGCAGAAAGATGAAGAATTTCAACGCAAATTAGCAACGCTCGAAAATGAAAAGCAGTTGCAGCAGAAAGCCTTTGATACCAAAATGGCTGAGGAGAAGCATAAGCTGAAGACTGATTTAGAAGAGAATCTGCGAAAAAGTATTGCTTCCGACTACGAAACTAAACTGCAGATGTTGGAGGGTTCGGCAAAAGATAATGCCGAAAAATTAAAGCTTGCCCGCGAAAAGGAACTTCAGTTTTTGAAACGGGAGGAAAGTTTGCTTTTAAAAGAACAGGAAATGGAACTTTCTCTGCAGCGTAAAATGCAGGAGCAAAGAACTGAATTGGTGGAGCAAATTCGTAAACAGGAAGCCGAAAAAAATAGCATTAAAGATACTGAACATCAGCTGCGTTTAAAGGAACTCGAAAAGCAACTCGACGACCAGAAGAAATTAGCCGAAGAAATGAAACGAAAAGCCGAACAAGGCAGCATGCAGTTGCAGGGTGAGGTTCAGGAATTAATTTTAGAGGAATTGCTGCGTAGTAATTTTCCGTTCGATTTAATTGAGGAGGTTGGTAAAGGTGTTCGGGGGGCAGATTGCGTACAGGTTGTGCGCAACCAGTTCGGGCAAGAGTGTGGCAAAATTATTTATGAAAGCAAACGCACAAAAGATTTTGGTGGCGACTGGATTGAAAAGTTAAAGAAAGATATGCGCAGCATGGGTGTTGATGTTGCGGTAATCGTAAGTCAGTGTTACCCTAAAGGAATGGATTGCTTTGGCCAAAGGGATGGTGTGTGGATTTGCTCTTTTGAGGAAGTGAATGCCGTGGCCTACGTATTGAGAGACGGAATTTTACGGTTATCTAGCGCAATGAAATCGCAGGAAAACCGCGGAGATAAAATGCATATGTTGTACGATTACCTTACCGGAGCCGAATTTTCGGAGCAATGGAAGGCTATCCGTGAGGGTTTTATGAGCATGAAACTTTCCATTCAACGCGAACGTGATGCAATGGAACGCTTGTGGAAAGCTCGCGAGAAGCAACTTGAAAAAGTTTTATTGAATGCGACACACATCCGCGGCTCCATTGAAGGCATTGCCGGAAGCGATAGCATACAGTTAAGTTTAACAGATGATGATGAAGAGCAATTATTACTGGATTAAATGGAAGACCTTGCCTAAAAGCAAGCTTACAATCGCAGCTCGTCATCAGGATAACCGAAGGAAAAACAGAACCGTGTAAAATGCCCGTTCTACACGGTTTCAAAAACAAGAAAAAAAAGACTCACAAATAAATTATACAAAGTGAATAAAGCAACCAACAAATACCTTAATCGCTCTAAATTTTTAGCATTAATTTGCATTTTGTTCTTTTTCGGGAACGTTTCCGGACAACAACTGAAATCGCCGGATGCAAATTTGACTGCCAATTTTACTTTGGCTGATGGTGGCGTACCAACCTACAGTTTAAAATACAAGGGAAAGGATGTTATTAAAACCAGCAAACTTGGTTTAGAACTTAAAGAAGGTAAATCGTTAATAAATGGCTTTGCCATAACCGATACCAAAACCAGCACTTTCAACGAAACCTGGAAGCCGGTTTGGGGTGAAGTAAAGGAAATTGTGAATCATTACAACGAGTTGGCTGTAACCTTAACGCAAAAAGAAACCAACCGCTTCATAATTGTTCGTTTTCGTTTATTTAATGATGGACTGGGTTTCAGGTATGAATTTCCGGAACAAAAAAACCTCGATTATTTTGTGATAAAAGAAGAAAAAACGCAGTTCGCACTTGCCGGCGATCATAAGGCGTTCTGGCTTCCCGGCGATTACGATACGCAGGAATACAGCACAGTTACATCAAATTTGTCAGAAGTGCGAGGAAAGATGAAAGCAGCGGTTACGCCCAATGCATCGCAAACTACTTTTTCGCCAACAGGCTTACAAACCCCTCTAATGATGAAAAGCAAAGATGGTTTGTACATCAACATCCACGAGGCTGCCTTGATCAACTACTCCTTAATGTCGCTAAATCTTGATGATAAAAACATGGTTTTAGAATCGTGGTTAACACCAGATGCAATTGGCGACAAAGGCTATATGCAGGCTCCTTGTTTATCTCCATGGAGAACGATAATTGTAAGTGATAAGGCAGGCGATATTTTAACCTCAAAGCTAACTTACAACCTAAACGAGCCAACAAAATTTAAGGATGTTTCGTGGATTAAGCCAACGAAATATGTAGGCGTTTGGTGGGAAATGATTACCGGAAAAAGTACCTGGGCTTATAACGATTTAACTAGCGTGCAGCTGGGCGTTACCGATTACTCGAAGACTAAACCCAACGGAAAGCACGCCGCTAATACTGCTCATGTAAAAGAATACATCGATTTTGCTGCAAAGAATGGATTAGATGCCGTTTTAGTTGAAGGTTGGAATCAAGGTTGGGAAGACTGGTTCGGAAAAACAAAAGATTATGTTTTTGATTTCGTAACACCATATCCGGATTTTGATGTGCAGGAATTACACCGCTACGCAGCAAGCAAGGGAATTAAGATGATTATGCATCATGAAACTTCTTCTTCGGTTCGTAACTATGAGCGACATTTAGACACGGCATATAAGTTTATGAAGGCGAATGGCTATGATGCGGTAAAAAGTGGTTATGTGGGCAATATGATTCCCCGCGGCGAGCATCATTATGGGCAATGGTTAAATAATCATTATTTGTACGCCATTCAAAAAGCTGCCGAATATAAGATTATGGTGAATGCCCACGAAGCGGTGCGGCCTACTGGTCTGGCTCGTACTTACCCAAATTTAATCGGAAACGAATCTGCCCGTGGAACCGAATACGAGGCTTTTGGTGGTAACAATGCCGACCATACCACGATATTACCCTTTACCCGTTTAATTGGTGGGCCGATGGATTATACACCTGGTATATTTGAAACAAAAGTTAGTGTTTACAACCCGGAGAATACTTCTTTTGTCCACAGTACTTTGGCTCGTCAGTTGGCGCTCTATGTAACAATGTATAGTCCGCTGCAAATGGCTGCTGATTTGCCGGAAACTTATAACAAGTATATGGATGCTTTTCAGTTTATTAAAGATGTAGCCGTTGACTGGGATGAGACGAGAGTTCTGGAGGCTGAGCCTGGAGATTTTATAACATTTGCCCGTAAAGCAAAAGGTAAAGCGAATTGGTTTGTTGGTCGCACTAATGATGAAGTTGCCCGCACCTCGAAAATTGACTTTAGCTTT
This sequence comes from Pedobacter sp. AC464, assembly GCF_979253075.1. Lineage (NCBI taxonomy): Bacteria > Pseudomonadati > Bacteroidota > Sphingobacteriia > Sphingobacteriales > Sphingobacteriaceae > Pedobacter > Pedobacter sp. AC464. The sequence goes on along the minus strand of NZ_CEEDBV010000002.1, from coordinate 227,940 downwards.
TTAGATGCAGGTAAAAAATATACTGCAACAATTTATGCGGATGCTAAAGATGCCAATTATGAAACTAACCCAAAAGCTTATACCATCCGTAAGATGGAAGTTACCAATAAAACGAAGTTGACTTTAAATTGTGCTCCAGGTGGTGGCTATGCAATCAGCATAATGGCTAAGTGAGATTAATTTGAAGAAAATAACTTTCACATTAAAGTATAAAAGTTTTGAACTTGAGCCGCAGCATTACGCTGCGGCTTTTTTTTGCTAAAATATCCTTGTTGATTTTGCAAAAACTCGGTTATTGATTTCATTTTGAAGAATGGCAAGCAATTAACGATGCTGAATAGCTCTTCGCCTAGCAGCATAGGGTTTGCAATTCGAATACGTAGAGCTTTTAAATTCTTGTCAGTAGCATCTGGCCTCTTTCAGTATGTTCCTGTATGGTGGCCAATGCCAAACTGGCAACGTTTTTAACATGCTTATTACTACTTGCGTTCATTAATGCCGACACTGCATCCTTTAATTTTTTATGCGTGTCCACCTGCCCCTGCATAAAGGCTCTGTCGAAAGCTTCGCCGCTTAAAGATTGCAATTTGGTGAGCAACGCTTTGCCATCTGCCGTTGGTGTCTGAACCATTGTGCCCATGTCTTTAAGTATTTTTCCCATCACTTCCTGTTCCGCAGTTTCAAATTTTGCGAACATTTTTACTTCAGCATTTGAGGCTTTGGTTAATGCAAGCTGACTGGTTTGAAGGGAAGCCGTACCCAGCATCGCAATCTTTGCCTGCAGTGCTGTGTCAGCATTTTGCGCCATTGCTGCAACTGGATTTATTACTCCCCCAGCAATAGAGGCGCCAGCGCCAATTACTAAAGCTGTTTTAATTGATTTTGCGAGAAATTCCCGGCGGTTGCTTGTGTCTTTAATTTCCATAGTTATAGATTATTATAATTTTGAACAGGCTAAATGGCAATGAGCAAGGCCCATATGCCAGGTCACCGTACACTTTTTTATCGTAAGAATAACACGGATTTTTATTTACAGGTTTGCGAATTATTAAACATTCCGGTGCATTTTTAAAGCTTTTAACAACCAAAGGCTAATCTAATAAAATGTATCCGCGTGTTTTATTTCATTTACAAACACTACGTTCAGGTCTTTGCGAGCGTTTCTCTTCAATGCGGTAGTAATCAACATGAAAGCGTCTTGATGATATCCATGGATTTCGCCAGTTGTTGTGCATATGGAATGTATAGGTTTCGGGCATGGGGATCGTTTGCATCCGCATCCCAAAGGCCGGAGTGGTGCCAGAAGTGGCCGTGGTCCCAATCCGGCCGGTCGATAATCGGATACAGGCAAATGCCTTTCAAAGGAATGCCCATTTGCAATGTTTTGAAACATTCCTTCGTAATCATTTCAAGCCAGTTTGGTCTGTGTTCGCCCGCGTGGCTCGTTTCCGAGAGTACAATTGGAATTTCATAACGTTGATAAGCCTCCTCCAGCAAAGATGAAAGCGATCTCCACCTTGGATCTGGATCCAGGTTTGCCCAGGGTAGAAATGATGATTCGTTGGCCAGCCATTGATTATTGTAATAAAAATTTAAGCCAATGAAATCAACTAATTCTGCAGCTCCACCTAATTCCGGACAGATTTTTCCAGTTAGCATGTCGGTGGTTTGATATTGGATTTCATGTTTTTCTTCCGCATCCATGATCATCTCTAAACTGGCATTTAACGGAGGTACAATGTTTACCAATGGTTCGGTGGTCATTATCCAGGCTTCAGGGTTAATCGTCTTAATTGCTTTTATCCCCTGAATATAAGCTTTCACCAAAGCATATTTTATATCCCAACCTATGCCTTTTGCATAAGGCGTTGTACTGGCTTGTTCTCCGCCCAACCACGAAATGAACCCAACTTCATTAACAGGTGTGACAATTAATCGTTCATTAGGATAGTTTTCTTTTTGAAAGGTTGCAAAGGCAGCGCAAATGCTTACAAACCGGTCTGAAAAATGGGGGTGTAGCGGACTTAAATCCACAGGAAAACCAAAATGGCATATGTCCCAAATTTGTTGTATGCCGGTAACTGCTGCGGCTTCCATCATCGTCTTTACGGTGTCGAAATTGTAGTGATATGGCCGTTCTTCTACAAAACTCCATCGAATGCCTTCGCGTACCGTGTATATCCCCAAGTCAGCCAGCAGGCGATAATCGGTCCGGGCACCTTCGATATGTCCTGTTTCACTGAGCAGATCTACCCGGTTTCCAAAGTGATTAAGCTGATCTGAACACTCAAAGCCACCCATCCAAAAGGATCGGAACGGACAGGTATTTTTCATCAGCTGGCCAGTAATTTATTATTCTCATGCAAGGTGGAAAGCATTTTTTGTTTCATTTCTGCGAAGGTATTGTCCCATGATTTATCCTTAAGAAACAAATCTACCGAAGCAAGCCATTTGGTTTTGTCGACTAAAGCAATGCTTTTTTCTGCCTCACTTATAAATTCTTCGGCATTTGAAGAGATTGACACGAGTCCGCTTATACCATAGGGCTGCACCACATCCCTGATTGGAGTGGATACAACACGCTTACCCGCAGCCAGGTATTCTGGTGTTTTGGTTGGGCTGATAAAACGGGTTGAAGCATTGATTGCAAAAGGAATCATCGCAATGTCCCATCCAGAGAGATATGCAGGAAGTTCTTTATATGATTTTTGGCCTAAGTAATGAACATTGGGATGATGAGGAAGGCTTTCCCAGGGCACCTTTACAACCGGTCCCAACAAAATTAGTTGCCAATTGGGCCTTTGCACTGCAATTTCATTGATGAGTGCGCTATCGAAACGTTCATCTATCACCCCGAAAAACCCCAGTTTTATGCCTTCAATACGGGCCTGGTCTGCTGGTTCTGTAATTGCAGTCCTCGCCTGCGCAAAATGTTCTTTATCGATGCTGCTTGGAAAAATATGAATGTTGTTATGTTGGCCTTTCTTTGCCTCGTGTAGCGAATGTCCGCCGGTAAATACAATGTCTGCGGTTGTTAAAAGTGCCTTTTCCATTTGTAGCAGTTCAGGTGGAGCAAAGTCGAAGGCAGAAAGCTCATCCATGCAATCGAATACCGTTAATGCGGGACCGTGGTTATCAGAAAACATCAATGCCATTGGCGTGTAGTACCAAAAAATCCAATCGGCCATGTTTTGGTTTTTTAAAAACTCGGTAAGTAAGTTACTCATGGTAAGCCTTTCGTGCTCAGGGTTTGCCTGGTGCGTAAGATGCGGGGTGATGATGGTTAGCTTTTCTGTTCTTTTATCAATTACAAAACGATTATTTCCCTGCGTCTCCCATATCGGTTCCTCCAAAACAAACACATTTGTTTCTTGCGCAAAGCGGCTCATGAGATGTTGTGGCCTTTGAAACACGAAATCCCACCGAAGGTGAGAAAAGCACAGTAAGTTTTTAGGAAAGGCGAATTTTTCTAATTTCATTTTAAGATTTAAATTTGGTTACCGATTTGCTCGGCGGCGAAATGAACATTCGCGGCCTTAAGTGCCGAAGCAATAATTTGGTGCATGTCGTAATATTGATAAGTTGCCAGCCTGCCGCCAAATATTACGTGCTTTTCCTGTTTTGATAAGGCTTTATATTTTTCGTAAATGCGTGTGTTTCGCTCATCATTAACCGGGTAATATGCTTCTTTTCCTGTGGTCCATTCATCAGGATACTCTTTGGTTACAACTGTTTTTGCTTGTGTGCCAAACTCAAAGTGCTTGTGTTCAATTGTTCTGGTGTAAGGAACATCACGTTCGGTATAATTTACTACGGCATTACCCTGATGGTTATCTGTGTTTAAAATTTGATGTTCAAACCTTAGACTGCGATACTCAAGCTGGCCAAACTGGTAATCATAATATTGGTCGATATGGCCGGTAAATACAACGCAATCTGCAGCGTTATCCCACTTGCCCCGGTCAGAAAAATAATCTGTATTAAGCTGAATTTCACAACCTTCGAGCAGCCCGTCTGTCAATTTGTTATAACCTCCGATTGGGATGCCCTGGTATCGGTCATTAAAGTAATTATTGTCGTAAGTAAAGCGCACGGGTAGCCTTTTGATAATAAAGGCGGGAAGTTCCGTGGCAGGCCGTCCCCATTGTTTTTCGGTATAACCTTTAATCAGTTTTTCGTAGATATCCTTACCTACCAAAGATAGGGCCTGCTGTTCCAGGTTAACTGGTTTTTCCACCCTGGCCAATCCAATTTCGGTTGCAAGCTTATCTTTAGCCTCTTTAGGTGTTTTTACACCCCAAAGCTGGTAGAAGGTATTCATGTTAAATGGAAGATTGTATCGTTTTCCCTTATATTCTGCTACCGGGCTATTGGTATAACGATTAAACTCAACAAATGAATTTACAAAATCCCAAACCGCTTTATCATTTGTATGAAAAATATGGGCACCATATTTATGAACGTTTATTTCTTCTACCTTTTCGCAGTAGATATTTCCCCCTGCGTGGTTTCTTTTGTCTATCAACAAACATTTTTTCCCTCTGCGGGTGGCTTCATGAGCAAACACAGAGCCGAACAATCCGCTTCCTACAATCAGGTAATCATATCTCGGCATACGCGTCGGGTTTTGCAGAATTTTGGCGGGTTGCGTTCATTTCTAATTTTATTTTTAACACACAAATTGTGATGACACTGCCGTCTTTTGAATGAACGTTAAGCTGAGCTTAGTTATCAGGTCATGTCTTTCAATCCGGTGGGCATTACAAGCCCTCGTGGCACTCAAATCTGGTTCTTAATTGGTCTCCAAATCGTTCAGGGACATCGAAGATATAACTGGCCCTAAATAAAAATAGTTTTATCAGCTAATAGGAATGGCTTTACTTGTGAAAGATTAGTTCGACTTCAAAATATTGATTATCAGTATCTTGTGTATTTCAAAAAATCCTTTAACGGATAAAGGCTTAAAAATTGGGTATTAATCATATCGTTCCGCGTATTAATTCTAACACTGAAAATGAATCGCATGGAAACGTTGATAATGGTTCTGGCCAAAACAAATGAAAACCGGAATAAATAAAAATCGACAACCTTGCGAAGTAATTGAAACAAAAGCGATTAATAATCATTGTATTATAACGATGGGGAAAAAAATATTTGTGCTTGAAGATGATGAGGGGATACGGGACGTGATAGAAATTCTACTCACAGAAGAACTGTACGAATTTTATGGTTTTTCCACTGTTAAAGATTTCAATAAAGGAGATGATAAAAGCGCAGATCTTTATCTACTGGATATAATGCTTCCGGATGGGAATGGAATTGAAGTGTGCGATGCGTTGAAAAAGCAAGCATCTACTGCCAATATTCCTGTGCTGATGATGAGCGCCAATTCATCCAAAACACATGTCGAACTTTCCTGTAGCTCTGATGGGTTTATAGCAAAACCCTTTAATATAAGTGATCTTTTATTAAAGGTTCATTTAACGTTACAAGGCCACATAAAGCTTTAATAAAATATTTCCCTCCTAAAAAAGCCACCTCGGTCCACTTTGCTGTGATTCAAGCAACTTCCTGAGTTTTCGTGCGCTTTATTTTTGAATAATTTCTGTTAATTAGTTCCGAGCCGAAACAAATAAATCATAAACCATTTGCCCTTAGGCATCTGCTCTCTGCGCCAGGCAATTTATCTTTCTAAAGTAAATCCCAACACTTATTTCACGTAAATAGATTTTAGTTATGTGCCTATCAAGTTTTATGATTATTCGCGACGCCTTTTTTAAGTATATTTATCTGACGAATTAATGTAAACGATAACCAAATTATAAAGTTTATTTAAATGGAAAATGATATCAGCAAATGCCCGTTTCATAACGGAAGCCTAAAGCAGAACGTTGCCGGTGGCGGTACAAGAAATAACGACTGGTGGCCGAATCAGTTAAAGCTAAATATCCTAAGGCAAAATTCTGCATTATCAAATCCCGATAAAGATTTTGACTATCGCGAGGCATTCAATAGCCTGGATTTAGATGCTGTAAAGGCTGATTTGCATAAGCTGATGACGGATTCTCAGGACTGGTGGCCGGCAGATTTTGGCCATTACGGTGGTTTGTTTATCAGAATGGCCTGGCATAGTGCCGGAACTTACCGAGTTGGCGACGGACGCGGTGGGGCCGGAGCAGGTTTGCAGCGCTTTGCTCCATTAAATAGCTGGCCAGATAATGTTAGTCTGGACAAAGCCAGGAGGTTACTATGGCCGATTAAACAAAAATACGGGCGGAAAATTTCGTGGGCGGATTTAATGATTTTAGCCGGAAATATTGCGCTCGAATCTATGGGTTTTAAAACATTCGGTTTTGCAGGTGGCCGTGCTGATGTTTGGGAGGCTGATGAGTCTGTTTACTGGGGCTCGGAAAAAACCTGGTTGGGTGGCGATGTTCGTTATGCTCATGGCTCAGAAGGCGTAGTAGAAGGCCATGGTGTTTTGGTAAGTGATGATGATGCCGATGGTGACATACATTCCCGTAAGCTTGAAAAACCACTTGCTGCCGTGCAAATGGGACTAATTTATGTAAATCCGGAAGGACCTGATGGAAATCCTGATCCTTTGGCTGCCGCTAAAGACATTAGGGATACCTTCGGACGTATGGCCATGAATGATGAAGAAACCGTTGCTTTGATAGCCGGCGGACACACATTTGGTAAAACGCATGGAGCAGCATCGGCCGATCATGTTGGAAAAGAGCCTGAAGCTGCAGGAATCGAAAGTCAGGGTTTTGGATGGAGCAACGCTTTTGGTTCGGGACATGGAAGCGATACCATTACGAGCGGACTTGAAGTTACCTGGACAACGACACCTACAAAATGGAGCAACAATTTCTTCGAAAATCTTTTTGGCTTCGAATGGGAACTCTCCAAAAGTCCGGCCGGCGCACACCAATGGAAGGCAATAAATGCCGAAGCCATAATTCCTGATGCCTTTGATGTAAATAAAAAGCATCTGCCTACTATGCTTACCACCGATCTGTCTTTAAGATTCGATCCTGAATATGAAAAAATATCGAGGCATTTTCTTGAAAATCCGGAAGCTTTTGCTGATGCTTTCTCCCGTGCATGGTTTAAATTAACCCACCGGGATATGGGTCCCGTATCGCGCTACCTTGGTCCGGATGTTCCGCAGGAAGAGCTATTGTGGCAGGATCCGCTGCCTAAGGTAAGTTATAACCTTGTCGATGAAAATGACACAGACTTATTAAAAGCAAAAATTTTGCAGTCAGGCTTATCTTCGTCAGCGTTAATTTCTGTTGCCTGGGCCTCGGCTTCTTCTTTTAGAGGTTCTGACAAACGTGGCGGCGCTAACGGTGCCAGAATCAGATTAGCTCCACAGAAAGATTGGGAAGTTAACAATCCGGTTCAGTTACAAAAAGTTTTAGCGGTACTGGAGCAAATACAAAAAGACTTTAACGGTGCGCAGGTTGCTGGCAAACAAATATCACTTGCTGATTTAATTGTACTCGCTGGCTCAGCTGCGGTAGAAAAAGCTGCGAACGATGCCGGTCACAGTGTTAAAGTTCCTTTCAGGCCAGGCCGCACAGATGCATCTCAGGAACAAACCGACGTTGAATCATTTGGTTTTCTGGAGCCTCTTGCCGATGGATTTAGAAATTATAGAAAACCAAATCTTTCGGTTTTTGCTGAAGAAATCCTTATCGATAAAGCACATCTGTTAAACCTCACAGCACCAGAATTAACAGTTTTAGTAGGTGGCTTGCGTGTGCTCGATGTGAATTTTGATGGGTCGAAAAACGGTGTGTTTACCCAAAGGCCAGGACAGCTAACCAATGATTTCTTTAAAAACCTGTTGGACATGAATACGGCGTGGAAAGCAACATCTTCTGAAAATGAGCTTTATCTCGGCAGCGATCGTAAAACAGGCCAGCCGAAGTGGACAGCTACGCGTGCAGATCTTGTTTTTGGATCGCATGCAGAGCTTCGTGCCATTGCGGAGGTTTATGCAAGTAATGATGCATCAGAAAAATTTGTTACCGACTTTGTCAATGCATGGGATAAGGTAATGAATCTGGATAGGTTCGATTTAAAACATTAACAGGTTCAAAATTTCAGACTGATTTCGGTCATAAAATTGAAACCGTAATAAAAAATCCATCAGCTACAAAAACAGCTGGTGGATTTTTGGTTTATAGCCATTGGAGTTGGCCCAGCGTTTTATGCTGACTTACGTTTAAAAATTATTACCTGTCGAAAAATTCAAAGCCGGCTTCCGGGCTCCTTGCTTTTATCTTTTTTCTTGAAGTGAATTGTAAAACAACTGTGACATTTCTGTTAATTTCTGGTTAATACGTGCTAAAATCAACGCTTAATTTGGTTTTCGAGAAGACTAGCTTTGGTCTGACCAATAACTAAATTGAATACAATGACCAAACTAAAAATTATTCTGTGCACGCTGGCTATGCTCTGTTTTATACGGAGTTACAGTCAAATGGCATTAATCAGCGGTAAAATTACCGATGAATTAGGAAAACCAATACCTGGCATATCGGTGAAAATAAAGGGAACATCAACTGGTGCTTCTTCTGATGCGCAGGGCGTATTCTCAATAAAAAATGTAAACCCTTCCACTTTGGTGTTTAGCGGTATTGGCTACAAAACAATGGAGGTTAGCAACAGAGGTCAAAGCAATATTGCGGTCGTTTTAACCGAAGATCAGCAGAACCTAAATGAGATTGTGGTAACCGCTTTAGGTTTAAAACGCGACAAACGAAATTTAACCTACAGCTCGCAGGAGGTAAAAGGCGACCAGATTACGCAGTCTAAAGAGCCAAATCTTGTAAATGCGCTCGCCGGAAAAGTATCTGGAGTACAAATTACCAGTTCGTCTGGTGCGCCGGGCAGTTCATCAAGAATCGTAATCAGGGGCGCCAATTCACTTTATGGAAATAATGAGGCGCTAATGGTAATTGATGGTATTCCGGTAAACAATGACGAAACCGGAAACTTAAATTCTGGCCCGGGCACAAATAGGATTGCCGATTTAGATCCAAACATCATCGAAAGTATTAATGTTTTGAAAGGTGGGGCGGCAACAGCGCTTTACGGTTCGGATGGGGCGAAGGGCGTTATCATTATCACAACTAAAGCTGGCAGCCAAAATAAAAAGCCCACAATCAGTTTTTCTTCATCGTTTTCGATAGAAAATCCGTTACTGCCAGAAATCCAAAATAAATATTCGTTAGGATCTAATGGTGTATATTTCGACGGCGTAAATCAAAAAACAAGCACATCCTGGGGTGCGTTAATGGATACGCTGAAAATTAATGGCCAACCGGCTAAGGTTTATGATCAGTCTGATTTGTTTTTTAAAACAGGTAAAACCTATACCAATACGGTTAGTTTAAACGGCGGTGGTGCTTTCAGCTCATACTTTCTTTCTTACACAAACCTAGCCCAGGAGGGAACAATTCCATCAACATCATTTGATAGAAATACGCTTTTTGGCAAATTCAGCACACAAGTAGTTAAAGATTTGAATATTACATTCTCGCTAAACTACGCAAACACAAAGAACAAAAAAGTTCCGGAGGGCTATGCGCTCGAAAGTCCGGTTTGGACCATATTCTCCGCACCGGTTTCTTACGATTTGCAACCTGCTACAAACCCAGATGGAACGCAGCGCCTGTACCGCTTTTCAAGAAACAATCCTTATTGGGTAACGGATAATATTAGCCAAACATCTATTGTAAATCGCTTTTTGCCGACCTTTACCGCCGATTACAAACCACTAAACTGGCTAACCATTACCGAACGTTTCGGTGCCGATGTTTATGTAGAGCAAGGCAAATACACAGAGTCGCTGCTGTCAGTTTCTAATCCAAATGGAAGAATTGTAAACAGCAATACAAATTTCAGGCAGTACAATAACGATTTAATCGTTAACGCAAGCAAAAGCTTTGGCGATTTTAACTTAGAAGCCTTGTTAGGAAATAACATCATTTCTACCTACTCTGAAAATGCTTATGCGAATGGCTTGGGCATTACCATTCCGGGCTTTAATAATATTGCATCAACTTCAACAGTAAAGTTCTCAGAAACCAGTTACCTGACAAGAAAAATTGGTTTTTACCTCCAGTCGAATATTGATTACAAGAAGTTTATCATCCTCTCGCTAACAGGCAGGTACGATGGAACATCCGTTTTGGCAACAAATAACCGTTTCTATCCTTATGGCTCTGCTGCTACCAGTTTTATTTTCTCTAACTTCTTTTCAAAAGGATTGGCTGATGTAATGAACTTTGGCAAATTGAGGGTATCATACAGCACCGTTGGTAATGCGAGTATTGGCCCGTATAGTCTGCTTACGCCATACGAATCGCAAACGATTAGAAACATCACATTTCCTTATCAGGGGCAATCCGGGTTCTTAATCAGCGGAACGCTGAGCGACCCAAACCTGAAAAATGAGCGTATAAACGAATTTGAGGTCGGGTTGGAAACTGGTTTCTTCAAAAATCGGCTAGGACTGGAAGTTACCTATTTCGATAAGAAAACCAAAAATGGCATTATTCCTTCGGTTGCACTCGCACCGTCTACAGGCTTCAACTCCACAAGTGTAAATTCTGCATCGATGCGCAACAGAGGTATAGAAATTTTGTTAAATGCAAAACCGGTTGTAACAGAGAATTTTAGCTGGGATTTAACATTTAATTACAGCAGAATCAGAAATAAAGTGCTTTCAATTTATAAAGATTTAACTCAGGTTGGAAATGGCTTTACATTTATCTTTGTCGACCAGCCTTATGGCGTTATTTACGGTACCCGCTACGCCAGAAACGCCGCAGGTAGGTTGTTAACAGATGATTCAGGCCTTCCCTTTGCAGCGGATGAACAAGGCATTGTTGGCGATATTAACCCGGATTGGATGGCAGGTATTGTCAACAATTTTAAATACAAGCAGTTTTCATTGAGCTTTTCTTTTGATATGAAAAAAGGAGGCGACATACAAAATAACGTTGATGGTTATGGCTATTTCTATGGTACGCCAAAAGTAACCGAAGATCGCGGGCCACGTATTGTTGATGGCGTAAATGCTACTACAGGGCAGCCAAACACAATTTCAGTTTCTGGTCAGGCTTATTATCAAAGGGCTAATAGCGTACTGGAGTCGGTTATTCAGGACGGCACTTATGTAAAATTGAGAAACGTTAGTTTGGGTTACAACGTTAAACCTGCCTGGTTAAAGAAAACACCTTTTAAAGGCCTGGGTTTCCAGGTAACTGGCAGAAACCTTTGGATTTATGCACCACACTTTACAGGTGGAGATCCTGAGGTGAGTTCTTTCGGTTCTTCAAACGGCGCACAGGGAATTTACTCATTTTCAACACCAACGTCAAGGTCGATTGATTTTAGTTTGAAATTGACTTTATAGGTGATAACAATTAGAAAGAAATAACATGAAAAAGATATATTTTATTTTAGGTTTTGCCTTCATCTTCGTTCTTGCAGGATGCAAAAAATACATAGATGTTAACGACGACCCTAACCGGCCGATAGACGTAAAGGAATCGCTGATGCTTCCGCCTATCGAAATGCTGATTTCGCAAAATATTAACGCAGGTGGCGATGGAAACTTAAGCTTGGTTTTGCAACAGTATATTCAGGTTATTGCGCTTAACCAGGTTGCGCCCAATGCGGGTACCTACCTTATGTACAACGTAGATATGGATGGCGATTGGAATAATGTTTACGTAAGAACATTGAACAACCTTGTTTTATTAAAAGCGAAAGCGGCTACAAATGGCAATTCAAAATATGGTGCCATCGCTAAAATATTAACCGCATATACATTGGGCTATGCTACAGATGCCTGGGGCGATCTGCCATACAGCAAAGCCTTTTTAGGTGTCGAAGTTCCAAACCCGAGTTACGACAGCCAGCAACAAATCTACGTTCAAATTCAAGCTCTGCTTGATGATGGCATAGCCGATATTGGACGAAATACCGGTTCATCACCAGGAAGCGACGATTATATTTACGCAGGCGACATGGCAAAGTGGAGTAAGCTGGCCTACACATTAAAGGCACGTTACTACCTCCATTTAAGCAAAGCGCCAGGTACAACACCGGCTGCACAGGCACAACTTGCTTTAACTGCATTAAATAATGGTATGCAGAGTAACAACGACGATGCTAAAATTGCATTTAGTGGTGCTGCGGGCGCAGAAAACCCATGGCAACAGAATTTTTTACCAGGCACAACGTATGTGCTTGCCAACACTTTCGTTAATAGTTTTGCAACGAGAAACGATCCAAGGCTGAGTAAAATGGTTAGCCCGGCCAAGCAAACGGGACTTTATACCGGTAGGCAAATTGGTTTGGAAGACATTGGAAGTTTGGAATCTTACTCCATTCCAAGTGATTTTTACGCCGGGGCAGGTGCAAATAATTACCTTATAAATTACACTGAAGCTTTGTTCATTAAAGCAGAAGCTACTCTTATCGTTTCTGGTGTTGCGGCAGCACAACCTTTCTATCAAGACGGTGTGCGCCAACATATGACAAAGGTAGGCGTAAGTACTGCAGATATAAATACTTACCTGGCATCGAGAGGAACACTTACCGCTACAAATGCGCTTCGCTTAATTATCGAGGAAAAGGGCGTATCCAACTTTCTCAATCCAGAAAATTATACCGATTGGCGCCGAACCGGATTTCCGGCTTTGGTAAAGGTTAAGAATGCACTTTCTGAAATACCAAGAAGGGTACTTTATCCAAATGCAGAAATTACAGCAAATCCTCAACCACAGCAAAAAGCTAAACTGGGCGATAGGCTATGGTGGGATGTTAATTAAAAACCTTTTGTTAAGTTTGATTAGTTGGGTGCCTTTAACCGGGCACCCTTTTTTTGTGAAAAAGATTTCGGTTCTGGCGACAAAAAAGACCACCAGTTTCGTTTAACTGATGGCCGTAATAGTTGGTTTAGCCTAAGGTTGTGGCGATAAGATGGCGCACCAACCTCCGCCTTTTTCGAGGTTGATTGTGATTTTCTTTCCTTTAGTAGTTTGTAAATGGCTGATTTTATAATCAGACGCATGTCTGTCTGCATTCACGCCATCACTTAAAACATCCATTTCGTAAGTTTTATCGTCCAGAAAACTCATGTCAATATTAAAACTTCGGGCATTCCAATCTGTCATGCCGGAAATATACCAGTTGTTGCCCTTTTTCCTGGCGATGATTGCGTAGCTGCCCACCTTGCCGTCAATCGCTACTGTTTGATCCCAGGTGGTGGGTATCCGGGAGATAAATTCCGTGCAGGCGGGGTCTTTTAAATAATTCGACGGATTATCGGCCAGCATCTGCAAGGGGCTTTCATACATTACATACATAGCTACCTGATGTGCCCTTGTGCCCATGCTCATGGGTTCGCTGTATACAATGCTAAAGTCTTTTTTGTTGGCATTTATCATAGCCCCAGGTGTATAATCCATTGGTCCGGCAGCCATTCTGATAAACGGAAGGGTAACGTTATGTGCCGGTGTAATGTCTGTGCTCCATTTGTTATTCTCCAGTCCGCGAACACCCTCGTAGCTAAGCACATTCGGATATTTACGATTCAGGCCAACTGGTTTGTATGCGCCGTGTAAATCCACCATCAGGTGGTGCTTCGCCGCAGTTGCGGCAACACGTTCATAGAAATTCACCATATATTGGTCGGCTCTGGCCATAAAATCTACTTTTACACCTACTGCTCCCCATTTGGCATAGGTTGCCAGAATATTTTCCATGTCGGCATCGAGCGGGCCCCATAATGTCCACAGCCACACGCCAACTTTTTTGCTTTTACTGTAAGCAATAATTTCCTGCAAATTTACATCAGGTGTGGTATGGAGTAAGTCTGTCGTTGTTTTAGTCCAGCCCTCATCCAGCATAATGTATTCCAGGCCAAACTTCGAGGCGAAATCAATGTAATATTTGTAAGTCTGCGTATTAATTCCTGCTTTAAAATCTACATTGTAAATGTTATTGTCGTTCCACCAATCCCAGGCTACTTTGCCCGGTTTTATCCAACTGGTTTCGTTTATTGCAGATGGCGTTGATAGTTTGTAAGTGAGGTTATTAACGAGCAAATCTTTTTCTTCGGGGCAAATGGCAATGCTTCTCCATGGAAATTTTCTGCTCCCTTTAGTTTTGGCGATATAACTCTGCAGTTTAGTAATCTTGATACCTCTATCTCCAACAGGCTTACTTTCGGCAATATTTTTCGGGTAACCGGCTGTTAACTTATTTCCATTAGTGCCAAAAAGAAACATGTTTGGATAATCATACAGGTCCGATTCGCTGATAAGCATTTTCACACCCGATTTAGCATAAATCAGCATTGGCAGAGCGGCATGTTGTTGCTCGTTAAATGCGTTGATGGTAGAATCCTTGTACAAACTTTCAAAATGCGACAAGAAATTCGGGTCGCTTTCCTGAGGCCAGAAAACACGGTTGTTGCTGCCAAAATCGAAATCGGCCGTTTCCTTTTCAATTTCTACCTCATCTTTTAAATCCGTTTGAAAACGATACGCAACGCCATCATTGTAAGCCCTGAAGTATAAGCTGTAGCCGCCGTTAAAATCGAGTTTAAGTTCATTGTAATTGTTTGCTATCGTTTGGCTCTTAACAGGAACAACGGCCGAAATGGTTTCATTTGCACTGTATAAACTCTGTTTTAGTAGAACGGGGTTAATCCCCAGCTCAAGTTTATTTTTTAGACTTAGCGCAATTTGGCTGGGTTGCAGAATTAGGTCCTGCTTGTAGCGAATGCTCCAATAAAGCTTATTGTTTGTGGTTATTGTTATGGTTATCTGCTTATCGGGAGACTTAACCTGAAAATCTTTTCCGTAGGTAAAGTTGACCACGAAAAAGAATAAAATAACTGTTGTAATAACTTTTCTCATATTTTGATATTTTGGTTTGATTTACTTTCTGCACTCTGGTGAAAATGTTTAAGGCTTATAATTATAGACTATTGGCGGATAACTTCGCCGCTCGCTGACGATTCGCCGGTGCCTTAGCTAAATTAATGGAAATATTTAAGGAAATAAGCTTTACAATTTGCAAATGCTACGCATTTTTTATCCAGTTTAAATTTGGATTATGCCGCAAGCTTACAGCTTTCAATTGAACACAGCCAGACAAATAAGTACCTATCATCTGGCCATTCAGTTATCGCTATTTCAGGTCTGAAAGACATAACTGTTTAATATTATCTGGTTGCAACCATATTTTCACATTATGCTGTAAAGATTCGAATGATGAAGTTAATATACATATTTTCAGCTTTGTGAATGCCAAACCAGATTAGTCTGTAAACAGGAAAGATTTATTTTTTTTTAAACGGTAAAGCCTTAGGTTATCCTTAATGAATGGCCTGAGGTTAGCTGTTTTTAATATCCCTGATTCGATACTGCACGGCGAGGCTATGTCATGTAACTATCTATTTTCCAACGAAACTGTCTCACCCTGTTCATCAGATGCGACAGCGATTGTCTGCTTTTAACAAATTTAGTTTTATGCGCAATAATTTGATTTTGTATGCATTACTGTCAATAGGTTTATGCACTTTTTTTTCTACCAAACTTTGCGCTCAAAACCCGAGCCTTTTTGAGCAAACGAGCGAAATGGGGACGGCAATTATTGGTTATCAGAAGGATGTAGATGCCATAAACGACTTTTACTTTCCTTTTTACACTGGTGGCTTTTATCTATCGCCACTAACTACTTTTAAAAGCCCTCTTCAACGGAAGCGGCTTCAAGATTTAAATAACAGCTATCTTTCAAAATTAAAAGCGCTGAGTTTTGATTCGTTCAGCATTTATGGCAAAGTAGATTACATTTTGCTAAAGCGACAGATTGAGGCTTCAATTTCACTCCTTAACCAGGAGGAGCTAAATTACCGAACACTGGCCAAGTATTTCCCCTTTGCAGATTCTATTTACAGCCTGGAAGCGCTTCGCAGAAGAGGAACCTACAAGGATGGCGCACTTTTGGCGGCGCAGCTAAACTCAACCGCTAAGCTGATCGATTCATCATCTGTAAACTTTAAAAACACAAATAAACTTAATTCGGAACAGTTAAAAACGGCGGCAGAAATTGCCCTAAGTTTGAAATACCGGTTAAAAGGCTTTTATCAGTTTTATATGAATTATGAGCCCACATTTACCTGGTGGGTACCAAAGCCTTATGCCCGGGCCGATTCTGCCTTAGCCAGCTATGCTGCGGGTTTCGTGGCTAAAAACGATAGCCTTTTTATTAGCAAGCACGATAAATTGGGGATAAAAGGATTTCCGGTTGGACGAACAGAACTTATCAGGCAACTGGATTTTGAAATGATTCCTTATAGTCCGGAACAACTTGTGCAAATAGCCAGTAAAGAGTTTGAGTTTTGCGATGCTGAATTGTTAAAAGCATCAGCCGCGATGGGGTTTGGGAAAGACTGGAAAAAAGCACAGGAAAAAATAAAAAACAGTTACGTGCCTTTAGGTAGGCAACCTGAACTTATTGTAAAACTCCAGGAAGATGCATTAAAATTTATTAAAGAAAATGACCTTATCGACATTCCACCTCTAGCAGAGGAAACCTGGGGGATGGTAATGATGTCTGCAGAAAGGCAACTTGTAAATCCTTTTTTCACAGGCGGGAGAGAAATCAGCATCTCTTATCCAACGGATAGCATGCAGGAAGATGACAAGTTAATGAGCATGCGGGGCAATAATCCATATTTCTCAAGGGGCACAGTTCAACACGAACTATTACCAGGCCATCATTTTCAATATTATATGAACAGCCGCTATAAAGGTTATAGGGACCCATTTAAAACACCTTTCAGTTTGGAAGGCTGGCCTTTGTATTGGGAGCTTTTACTTTACGATGAAGGTTTTGCGCAAACGCCCGAAGAAAAAATTGGTATGTTATTCTGGCGCATGCATCGCTGTGCAAGAATACTTTTTTCACTCAACTACCATCTTGGAAAATGGTCGCCACAACAATGTGTCGATTTCCTGGTGGATAGAGTGGGGCATGAGCGTGCCAATGCCGAAGGTGAAGTGCGTAGGTCATTCCAGGGAAATTATAGTCCGCTTTACCAGATTGCTTATTTAACCGGAGGTTTGCAGCTTTTTGCCTTAAAGAAAGCGCTTGTTGATAGCGGTAAAATGAGCTTTAAACAATTTCATGATTCAATAATTAAAGAAAATCTTATCCCGGTAGAAATGATTCGCGCAACTTTAACCAATCAGCCCTTAACCAGAGATTTTACCACATCCTGGAAGTTTTATGACCAACCTGGCAAAGCGTAAATTTCCTGACCGGCAAATTAATGTGAAACCTATGAAAGCAGAAAATACACAATTTAAATCGTCATTAAAGTTAATTGATGCCACCATGTTGGTTGCGGGAAGCATGATTGGTTCGGGCATTTTTATTGTTAGCGCAGACATCACCCGTAACGTGGGCAGTTCTGGCTGGTTGCTTATTGTTTGGCTGATAACTGGTTTTATGACCCTCACTGCAGCATTAAGCTATGGCGAATTAAGCGCAATGTTCCCTAAAGCCGGCGGACAATACATTTATTTAAAGGAGGCTTACAATCCGTTGATTAGCTTTTTGTATGGATGGAGTTTTTTTACGGTTATACAAACTGCTACAATCGCCGCAGTTGGTGTGGCTTTTGCAAAATTTACAGCATATCTGATACCTGCTTTAAGCGAAGATATTGTGGCCGTCAATTTAGGATTTATAACCATTTCGCCGGCCCAGTTGCTTGCCATAGCAATAATTATTTTACTCACCTACATCAACAACAAGGGCGTTAATGCCGGTAAAATTATTCAAACAAGCTTTACGGTAACAAAACTCCTCAGCCTTTTCGGTCTAATCATTTTTGGTTTATATTTTTTAGATGGCGAGGTATGGAAGAACAACTGGACAAACATGTGGCACCTTGGGCGTCTGTCTGCCGGTAATACGCTATCTTCATATTCTACGCTGGCTGCTTTTGGCGCAATTGCTGCAGCTATGGTCGGGTCTATTTTTAGTAGCGATTCCTGGCATAATGTAACGTTTATTGCTGGGGAAATTAAAAATCCGGCCCGAAATATTGGTTTAAGTCTGGCGCTTGGAACCATCATTGTAACCATTCTTTACATTCTCACTAATGTAATGTATACCGGCGTACTTTCCCTGCATGACATTGCCTATGCAGATAAAGATCGGGTTGCTGTTTCTGCAGCAAATCACATATTTGGTACGGCGGGTACAATTGGTATTGCTGTGATGATTATGGTGTCTACTTTCGGCTGCAACAATGGTTTAATTATGGCTGGCGCAAGGGTTTACTATTCTATGGCGCAAGACGGTTTGTTTTTTAAAAAGGTTGGCACGCTCAATAAAAATTCAGTTCCGGGTTTTGGCCTGTGGGTTCAATGCTTATTTGCGTGCCTATGGTGTGTTAGTGGTAAATATGGCGATTTGCTTGATATGATTTCCTTCGTTGTCGTAATGTTCTACATGCTCACCATCTTTGGAATTTTTATCCTTCGCAAAAAACGGCCGGATGCCGAGCGTCCGTACAAAGCCTTCGGCTATCCGGTACTTCCAATTATTTATATTGCAATGGGCATGGCATTTTGCCTGTTACTTATCGTTTATAAACCACGTTTTACCTGGCCAGGTCTGATAATTACTTTAGTGGGTATCCCGGTTTATTACCTGATCAAAAACAATTACCGTGCAAAGCAGCTTTAAAATAATGGCTTGAGAAGTCCGGCTCAAATATTAGCGGGAAATTTAAACAAGAAAGGCGATAGAGTATCTGGATAGTAACATACTAAAAACTTGACGGCATTTTTGCGGGGAGCTAGAATCAAAAAAAATACAGTGCCTAAAGGTATTTATGCTATGGTTAGTAGCCGGGTGAGGGATTTAAAGATTTTACTTAAGATTCAAGTTCAAAATATTGGTTCCAATTGCCAAACCCTGCAAATTGCGCTAAACAATTTAGAATAAATGGCGTGGCCTCTTTTCTGTTTTCAACAAAAAACATCTTCAAAGTTTTTTCGGATAAATAGTTGTTTGTTTTGATGAAAATCTGTTCGGAAAGGCCTTTACAGTCTTCAGGTTTGATGTAATCAAGTCCTGATTTTTGTGCGACCAGAACCTTAAGCTGTGCAATTTTTTCAGAATTATCCATATTGAGAGTTTTGGATTTGTTTAACTGATTTATTGTTAATGGATTATAAAATATTACACCTTCGCACATGAAGGTAGGTTTTAAAAATGAAAAAATAAAATTTTGACGTTTTGAATACTTATTTAATGTGAAAATCGAATTCAAAATCTGATATTGCTTTAATTTTCAGACCTCGTTAAATTACCCCTATGGAAAAGAAGATTTTGTTTCTGGATGACGACCCACTTGCACTTACTGGTCTGGATGCGATGCTTACAGGTGAAGGTTATCGGGTTTGCTGCGTTTCTTCGGCAACGTCGCTTGCCGATGCAATGGAAAGTTTCGCCCCACACCTGCTTATACTCGACATCTGGCTACCCGACGGTGATGGGAGGTTAATCTGCAATCAATTAAAAACCGGCGAATCTACAAAGCACATTCCAATAATAATGCTTACGGCGCTAACGCACGAAGAAATTGGCGAAATAGAATGCGATGCCGATGCAATTATTGGAAAACCATTTAATTCCTCAAATTTAATACGAACGATTGAAGATCTTCTAGACGTTTAAATGCCTTAAAATTATAACGAAATCAAATTTTTTTGAAAGTTAATTTCTTCAATTTACTTTGATGCGGCTTTTCTCAGCGCATAATTATCCTATTTAATTAAAGCCATCCATCCGGTCAATTTCGCTATTAGCCGAAAAGATCGAAAAGTCTTTTTAAGATATAAGTTTCTATTAAACAACAGTTTACTATCCGGAAAAAGTTCTCAGAAGCCAGCAATAATTGCCTGGATGGCTTTTCTTTGGGGTGATAAAGTTATAGCCAATTAGCAGGCGGGAAAAATAATTTAAAAAGCACTTTGAAATTCAAAGTGAATTAATATTTTTGTGTTGTTTAATCAACAACGGATATGACACAAACAGAAAATTTAACTAGAAAATCCATCTTTACACCTGCTTTAGGCAAAAGAATGGCCGTAGGGGCAATAATTGCATTAGGCGTTATAAGTGCTTTTGTAATCGGTGCTGGTAGCGGAAACCCAAGTTGGGGCGATTATTGGCGCATAAAACCATTATTGTTAACACCTTTTTTGGGTGCAATTGTTGGCCTGTGTTATGACGTTACAGAGCCACTTCGAAAAATAAAAGGCTGGACTGGGAAAGTGTTCTTAGTTTTAAGTTTTGTAGGTTATTTCATCGGGTTATGGATGAGTTTAGTGCTAGGCCTGGCAGGAACCATGTGGGACTAATACCCGCTAACTGCTGCCAGCCAAACTTCGCTATGCGATTTCAACTCCATTCTATTTTTTAGCTGAACTATAAGAACCGCGGATTTCTAAATTATTTATCGAGCATTTTCTTATCGAACTGCGCCTTTAATTCTGCCAAGGCCTGGTCGTAACCAGCCTGGTCGAAAAATGCAGAGGGATTATAAGAATCGCCGGGTTTATGTTTTTTTCGTAGGTTAAACTGACTTGCATGAGAAGACAGCCATATTTCGAATTTTAACCGTTTCATCGCGGCCAGCGTAAATCCGTAATCCTTCGCAATGTTGGGATATTGTTTAACATCGCTGAATTTCTTATCCGTAACAATTGTTGGCATGTTCGCGATAAGGACTTTGTAAGTTCTTGTCTCATCCTTCACATCGAATATAAAACTACAAGAACCCTTGGTATGCCCCGGATGACTAAGCATTTTAAGCGTAGTGCCGCCAATACTGATTATTGCTCCATCCTTCAATAATTTGTCGGGTTTAACCGGTAAATAGGTACTTAAACCCTTACCCAATGCATAGTCTGACTTGCCTCCATCTATCATTACCTGCGCATCCGGACTGTTTACGAAAACCTTTGCGCCAGTTTTTTTCTTCAATGCCGCCATGGCGCCCATATGGTCGTAATGTGCCTGGGTAGTGAGCAATATTTTTGTATCCGCAAGTTTAAAACCAAGCACTTTGATACTCGTTTCGATAAGTTCAGCAGAGTTTGCAAGTCCGGTGTTTATTAAAATATTTCCTTTTGGGGTATTTATTAGGTAACAAGCCAAATCGGCAGTGCCAACATAATACAAATTCCCGGCAATCCTAAAAGGCGGATAAGGTTGAGACCACTCAACAGGCGTATTTGCCGGCTCACTAACGGTTTGCGCCACGCAAGCGTTGTGTAACATGAGGAAGGAGGCTAAAGCTAGTGTAATTCGGAACAGGGTTTTCATAGGCATTGGGTAAGTCGATTCAAAAGTAGTATTTCTTGCATCATTATTTCAAACGATGCCGGCCGTATTTTTTGGATTTTCCAGCTGATAAATGAACTTGCTTCAGCAGATTTTAGCTTAAAGTACACCATGTTTCGGCGATAAATTTCGCCGTTTTTTCAAACTGTTAAATTATTTAACGTTCACGTAAAAAAAGTGTTATGAGGTGCTTTTAACTAGAATATTAGTTACATTAGACGGTGAAAAACCAAACTACTTAATGATAACACGACTGCTCTCCCTATGCCTTTTAATGCTGATTTCCTCATACCTTAAAGCGCAAACTCCACACACCATTAAAGGCAAAACTATTGATACCGCATCAACAACGCTACTTTACAAAAGCTCCATTTCAGTTTTAAATGCAAAAGATTCTACTTTGGTAAAATTTACGCGTTCGGCAGAGAATGGAACATTTACCATTGGCGGCTTAAAAAACGGAAAGTTTATATTATTAGTTACCTATCCGAAATATGCTGATTTTGTTGAGGCCTTTACATTGGATTCGACCAGTGAGGTTAAAGATTTTAAGAATATCAACTTAACTGGGATGGCAAAAATTTTGGCCGATGTAATTATTAAAGGCAATAGAAATGCGATTAAGATTAAGGGCGACACAACCGAATTCGACCCTAAAGCCTATAACATTGAAGCTAATGCGAAAGTAGAAGATTTAATTAAGCAATTTCCTGGATTTCAGGTTGATAAAGATGGTAAAATTACTGCGCAAGGCAAAAGTGTACCAAAGGTTTTGGTAGATGGCGAAGAATTTTTTGGTGATGACCCAACCTTGGTTACCGAGAACCTTCGTGCTGATATGGTAGAATCCGTTCAGCTTTATGATAAAGCGAGCGACCAGGCAAGCTTTACAGGTGTTGATGACGGTGAGAAAACCAAAACCCTAAACATAAAATTAAAAGAAGACAAAAAGAACGGATACTTCGGAAAGCTACAGGGTGGTATCGCCACAGATAAATTTTACACTGGTCAGGGTATGTTCAATAAATTTTGGGGCAAGAAGAAGTTCTCTGCCTACGGAATTTTCGGTAATACCGGAACAGTTGGTTTAGGTTGGGA
This sequence comes from Pedobacter sp. AC464, assembly GCF_979253075.1. Classification (NCBI taxonomy): domain Bacteria; kingdom Pseudomonadati; phylum Bacteroidota; class Sphingobacteriia; order Sphingobacteriales; family Sphingobacteriaceae; genus Pedobacter; species Pedobacter sp. AC464. The sequence continues at coordinate 205,371 of NZ_CEEDBV010000002.1, read as the reverse complement.
CGATCGCGATAAATATGGTGGCACAAATATGCAGGATAGTGATCAAGGTTACACGTTCTCGAGTGTCGGTAACGATGATTTTGATAATTATGATGGCCAGTACAATGGTGAGGGCATCCCTGTTGCACGCACTGGCGGCATACATTTCGATAGTAAATGGAATAAAGACAAGGAATCTTTAAACACGAATTATAAAATCGGTTCGATAAGAGTTACGGGAGAGAAGAATACAATTAATCAGAATAACTTATCGAATGGTGTAATTAATACCATTGCCAACCAGTACAACAGTAATGATATGTTTCGCCAGAAACTGGATTTCACCTACGAAGTTAAACTGGACACCACTTTAACCCTGAAGGTAAGTGTTGATGGAACGCTTAAAGAAAGTAATACTGACAATAAGTTTAACACGGTTACCCGCGATGGCAATAATGATTTGCTAAACTCTACAGACAGAACGCTACAAAATAATGTTGATGAGCAAGTGTTTAACATGAGCGCCTTGTTATCTAAACGGTTTAAGAAAAAAGGCCGAACATTATCCTTAAGTCTCATCGAATCCCTCAACAAAACCAATAGCGATGGATTTTTAAATTCTGACAATAAATTTTACAGTGCCGCGGGTACCCGCGATAGTCTGATAAACCAGAACAAAGTAAATAACATCACCAATAGCGCATTCAGATCCAATCTGGTGTATACAGAACCCCTGTCTAAAGCGCTGACCCTGGTTGTTAACTACGGTTTAAATGTAATGAATGGCAAATCGGACCGTAAATCTTTCAACCAATCGGCCAGTGGTAATTATGATATTTTAGATCCGCAGTTCAGCAACGATTACGAACTTGATCAACTTATCAATCAGGGTGGGGCGATATTTAATTATAAGAAGGGAAAATCCGTAATCAACTTTGGTTCGAAATTAAGCGGCGTAAATTTTAAGCAGGCAGACCTTTATAACAACGTTACTTACAACAGGAACTTTATCAATTACATGCCGCAGGCATCTTTTCAATATCGTTTCTCTCAACAAAAATCGTTTAGACTAAGTTATAATGGCAATACCAATCAGCCAACGCTCGAGCAGATTCAGCCTATTCGCGTAAACACAGATCCATTAAATATTGTGCTTGGAAACCCGGATTTGAAACCATCTTTTAGAAGTAATTTTTCCGCAAGTTACAATTCTTACAAAATAATCAGCGACCAATCTATTTGGCTAAACGGCTCTTACGGGTTTGTTAACAATCCAATCGTAAGTGATGTGATTACGGATGCATCAACTGGTAAAAGCACTATCCGTTCGGTTAACATCGCTGATAAAACGCCGACTAATTTTTACTTGTATGCCGACATGAGCAAGAAATTAAAACTTGCGGCCTTAAATATTGGCTTATCTGTAGGTGCAAACGGCAGCTCATCTTATAATTATATAAACAATGAGTTAAATAATACCAAAAACTATAGCTACCAGACTAGTGTAAGTTTGTCGAAATATGAAGATAAAAAATATAACTTTTATCTTCGTTTCGGTCCGACTTATTATATATCTCGAGCCAGTGTGGGGAATTTCGGTATCAGCGATGGTTGGGGAACAAATGGGTACTTTTATGGAAATGTGAAATTGCCTGCCAAGCTGGAAATTGGCACCGATGTTCGATATGAATTTAGAGGTAAAACGCAAAGGTTTAACGAAACTTTTGAGCGGGTACTCTGGAATGCATCAATAATAAAGAAATTTTTCAAAGCAGAAAATCTAAAATTGTTGCTAAGCGTCAACGATATTTTAAATCAGAATGTTGGCTTCGACAGATCGGCTTCCAATAGCAACATTTCGCAAACCAGTTACACAACTATTAAAAGGTATTTTATGTTCTCAGTAATCTGGGATTTTACAAAAATGGGTGGTACTGCTAAAACACAAAAATAATTATGAGAAACTTATATAAAAATATACTGCTGTTTGCCGCTGTTTTATTTAGCGGAAATGCTTTGGCTCAAAATGCACACTTTGTAGAGCACGGTACGATAGAGTTCGAAAAACGATCGAATATGTATGCCATCATAAAAAAGAAGATTAATAAGGATAATGAAACTTATTATCTACCCGCTTTTGACCAATACAAAAAAACAAATCCGCAGTTCAAAGTGTCTAAAAGTACACTGAGCTTTAACAGAAACAAAAGTATTTACAAATGGCAGCCGACCGATGAAGCTGCAGGCAATACCTGGCTCTCAAGAGACGCATTTGCTGATTTACGAAACACGATTTTGACAGACTTCGATAGCAATACCAGTTTAAGTCAGAAAAATGTTTACGAAGAACTCTACCTGGTAAAAGATAGTTTGCGAAAAATAAACTGGAAAATTACGGATGAAACAAGAGAAATTGCAGGTTACGATTGCCGCAGGGCGAATGCATTAATAATGGATTCTATCTACGTTGTTGCTTATTTTACCAATCAGATTGAGGTTTCGGGCGGCCCGGAATCTTTTACAGGGCTGCCCGGAATGATTTTAGGCTTAGCCTTGCCGCATGAAAATATGACTTGGTTTGCTACAAAAGTTACTGAAACAACCGTTCCTGAAAAAGATTTTTTACCGCCAACAAAAGGAAAACCGACAACCAATAAAGGTTTAAGTGCTATCATTACAGCAGCTTTGAAAGACTGGGGTCCCGAAGGCCTGTCAGAAGTTAAAGTCTATATGTTTTAAAGAACGGGAGGAAAATCATAAAATGTTGATCTATATCAACACAAATAATTTCAAAAAGCAAGTTTGAATGTATGATTACTTAGGGCAAACTTTAAATTTGCGGCATGGAAAATCCACAACAAAAATCCGAGTTATGTACTTTTTTGCAAAAAGTAAAGCAATTAAGGGGTTTCGGCGATATGAACTCATATAGCCTGGTTACTGAATTTAAAGGCCTGGGAAATATTCCCGAATATAAAATCAGAACAATTATTGAAGATTTGTCTTCGCCAAAAACCTGGAATAACGGCAAATTGATATTTATAGAAACTGTTTTAGAAAACATCTTAGAAAACTAATTCCTGTTAAAGGCAAAAAATAATAAAACCTCCAAATAAAAACGTGGAGGTTTTTTTTGTGCGTTATTTTTAATTTCCTGAAAAACAGCTATCTTCAAAAAAAACTTCCTTATTATGAAAAAGATTTTCGCTGTTTGTTTCTGCCTCGCCATTTTTGTGGGGGCGAAAGCGCAAAAAAGTATTCCCGAAATTAAAGCTGGTACCGTAATGTCTGCCAGTGCTTTTGTTCAGGGGCAAGAGTTTCCTTTGGTATTAACGGTTAAGAGCATTACTGCGCCGGTAAGCATTGGTTGGGCTGTTGATGGTTATGGCGATGGCGCTTTCGAAATGAGCGAAAAAGCGGTAGAAAGCGGAACTCAGCTTGCAGCAGTTACGCAGCCCGCTTTAGGTGTTACCAAGTTAGGAGATACAGAAACATTTGGGATTATCTCTAAAGCCGCTTTTAAAATGCTGAGTGAAACCAAGGCATTTACTTATGGTGGCCAAAAATTTAAAGTTAAGTCGCCGGATACCGGAGTTGTTAAAATAAGTGGAAAAGAGATTGATGTTTTTCACGTGGTTAGTGAAGATGGGAAACAGGAATTGTGGATTATGAATAGTGCTGCTTTTCCGTTCATTGTTCAATCTGTAGGCCAGGCAACAGATATTACCATAACTGAAATTAAGTAGCTTTGATTGTGAAAAAATAAAAAGCCCGAAAGGGCTTTTTTAATTTCAAAGCATTATTTTTACACCAATTATGGAAAACGACAAAAAAGAAATATTCGATAACGTAGCACAACGTTTAAAAATTGAAGGTTTTAATGTAGTAAACCGCGACGAAACCCGCCCTTGGGGTGGTTTCTTTGTAATTGATGAAGCTCAGGCCCAACAATTCGCCGATACTTATTTTGACGGATTAGATGTAGAAGGTTTGAAAATAGGCGGTAAATTGAGTCCGAAAATTTTAATTGTTGCACCAAATACACGCCTTTCGTGGCAATACCATCACCGCAGAGCCGAAATTTGGCAAGTAGTAACCGGAACAGTTGGCATTAAAACCAGCGAAACGGATGAAGAAGGAGACGTAAAAAAATATGCTCCGAAAGAGCAAATAAAATTGCAGCAAGGTGAACGCCACCGTTTAATTGGTTTAGATGACTGGGGCGTTGTAGCAGAAATCTGGCAACATACTGATGCCTCAAACCCTTCAGATGAAAGCGACATTGTTAGAGTTCAGGACGATTTCGGCAGGTAAAAAATATTTTCAAATCCTGTTCCAGCTCTTGGAGCAGGATTATTTGCATTTTAACATTAGCTCAATATAATGGTTTCCAGGCCATCAAAAACTAAACGTAGCTTTTTTACGTTTATTAAGTATACACACAATACATGATCATTTTCATTTTTTTTCTTTGCCATTGGTTCTTATCCCTTTTTAGTCAAACCTTTTTTCTTCACCGCTATTCATCGCATAAAATGTTTAAGATGGAGCCTTTCTGGGAGAAATTCTTTTACCTGGTTTTACTTATTTCCCAAGGTTCTTCTTTTCTAAATCCAAGGGCTTACGCAATTCTGCACCGTATGCACCATGCATACAGCGATACCGAAAAAGATCCGCATTCACCTCATTTCTTTAAAGATGTTTTCGGGATGATGATTGCAACCAAAAACATGTACATGAACTATTTGCAGTTTAAAATTCAGCCTGAGCCTGCTTTTCAGGGCAATTATCCGGAATGGCCAATTGTAGATAAAATTGGAAATTCCTGGTTATGGAGAATTGGCTGCGGCTTATTTTATATCGGTTTCTACCTTATTTTTGCCAACCATTGGTGGTTATTTATTTTGTTGCCGGTTCACTTTTTAATGGGACCATTACATGGTGCCATTGTAAACTGGTGCGGACACAAATATGGTTACGCTAACCATGATAACGAAGACCATAGTAAAAATTCTTTACCCTGGGATTTCCTTTTGATGGGCGAGTTGTTTCAGAATAATCACCATAAAAAGCCAAACAGTCCGAACTTTGCAACCAAATGGTGGGAATTTGACCCTACGTACCCGGTGATGAAGGTATTGCACTGGATGAAGATTATTAAGATTAGAAAAGTTTAGTTTATTAAGCTGGATAAATCTTGGCGATGTTTGAATGATGGGCACGGATACTTTTCGTTTTGGCCTGCACTGGCTCCTGTTATTTAAACCCGACAAAAGCGGGCACGAAGCGTAGCGAAGTAAAGCGGATGGCGGGGCTTTCGGAGCCGATTTGAAATATACCTTGCTTTTCGAAAAAAGAACATTAAATCTCATCCTATGATAAATTTTCTCAAGATTATTTTCTCTGCACTATTGATTTTCATGTGCTACAAAGTCATTTCAACTTCCCTTGAAAGTAATCTGTTTGAGCAATGGGATTTTCTCGGCGGTATTCCCTGGATGAGGGCAACGCTTTGGGATTTTTATGCCAACATCTTCATTATTACCCTTTGGATGTTTTATAAAGAAAAAAGCATTATTCTTAAAATCTCTATCACAATTTTGTTCGTATGTTTAGGAAGTATTGCCACTCTTGCCTATGTTTTAGTTCATTTATTTAAGCTAAAAGAGGGCGAGGGAATAAAAGAATTGCTCGTAAAAAGGTAGCAGGTATAAGGTTGAAGGTGGCGGGTAAAACCTCGGCGGCAATCCGTTACCTCAAATCTTGAGCATAAACCTAAACCTTACAATGGATTACCAACATTTACTGTTAATTGCCCTCATATCTTTAATCGCTTGTTGCACCATTATGGCTTTGGTTTGGCTTTGGGCCAAACGAATTAAAAATGCAGGCGTTGTTGATGTTTTCTGGGCGCTGAATTTCCCGGTAATAGCACTGATAACTTTCTTCCTATCCGAAGGTTTTGAAGCCCGGAGAATTTTAATCTGCTCTGTATTTATTATCGCTGAACTGAGATTGGGTATCCATTTGTGGCAGCGGGTAATTGGTCATTTACATGAAGAGGAGGGTCGATATCAGCAACTTCGCAGTGAGTGGGGCGAAAAAGCCGACAGGAATTTTTTCATTTTCTTCCAGTTTCAGGCCATCTCTAACGTGTTGCTCGCTATACCTTTTTTTATTATTACAGCAAATACGGCAACCGGGATTTCGGCTTTAGAGTACCTCGGATTAGCGGTTTGGATAATTGCTTTTGTTGGCGAAATGGTAGCCGACAGACAACTTGCGGCATTTAAAAAAGACCCGAAAAATAAAGGCAAGGTTTGCAGCACCGGTTTGTGGTACTTCAGCCGCCATCCAAACTACTTTTTCGAATGGTTAAGCTGGATGGCATACTTCATATTTGCCCTGGCGTCGCCGTGGGGAATTTTAGCGGTGATCAGTCCGGCGATAATTTTATATTTATTAACCAAAGTAACCGGCGTTCCGAATAACGAGGAGCAAAATTTAAGAAGCAAACCCCAGGCTTACAAAGAATACCAGAAAACTACCAGTGCCTTTTTTCCATGGTTCAAGAAACCTTAAACCCTTCACCTTACAACCCTTTTTACCTTAATATATGTGGTACGATAAACTTTTAGAAAACGACAAATTGCCCGATACTGCCTTACGTTTGGGAATTAGGAAACTTTGCAAACAGCGCCTGGATGACGAAACGCTGGGCGACGAAGAGTTGCAACAGGAAAAATTTATGGATTTGGTTGATGAATTAAAGCAGTCGCCAATTGCCGTGAATACCGCTGAAGCAAACGAGCAACACTATGAATTACCTACCGAGTTTTTTCAGTATTGCCTTGGCAAAAACCTAAAATACAGTAGTGGTTACTGGAAACCCGGCGTAAAAGATATAGATACTTCGGAAGATGATATGTTAGCCTTAACCTGCAAGCGAGCCGATTTGCAAAGCGGACAAAATGTGCTGGAACTTGGCTGCGGCTGGGGATCTTTGTCGCTTTATATGTCGGCAAAATTCCCGAAAAGCACTTTTACGGTTGTTTCAAATTCAGCGACACAGAAAGTTTTTATCGATGAAACTGCGAGGCAACGAGGCATTCAAAACTTAACGGTTTTAACCGCGGATATGAATACCTTTAACATTGCAGACAGTTTCGACAGAATTGTTTCGGTTGAGATGTTTGAGCACATGCGCAACTATAAATTTTTGCTTAATAAAGTAGCAGGTTTCTTAAAGGCTGATGGTAAACTCTTCGTTCATATTTTCACCCATAAAACATTAGCCTACAAATTTGAGGTAATTGACGAAACCGATTGGATGAGTAAATATTTCTTTACTGGTGGAATTATGCCCTCAAATCATTTGTTTTTTTACTTTAATGATGATTTAAAAATCGACAAACACTGGGTTGTAAATGGAAGTAATTACGGCAAAACAGCTGAAGCCTGGCTTAGCAATATGGACAAGCATAAGAAGGAAATTATGCCGCTGCTGGAAGATACGTATGGTAAAGACCAGGCCGTAAAATGGTGGGTTTACTGGCGCTTATTTTACATGAGTTGTGCAGAATTGTTTAATTATAATAAAGGCAATGAATGGATGGTTTGCCATTACTTATTCGAAAAAAAATAACTAATAGTTAAGGTTGGTTGCCGGAAACTGAAGGAACCACTTTAAGAGCCTGGCTTAATTATCAGCATTCAATTTCTGAGGCTACTTACTAAAAAATCATTCATCTATTTTAAACCCTCAATACAGTTTACATTATGCAAAAACTCGCCATTATTGGCTCCGGAATAGCAGGCATGGGATGCGCCCACAAGCTTCAAAACAAGTACGATATTACCGTTTTTGAGCAGGCAGATTATATTGGCGGTCATACCAATACAATTACACTCCAGGAAGCGGATGAAGCGGGGACGGGAGCAGAAAAAAACATCTACCTTGATAGTGGTTTCATGGTTTTTAACTATCAAACGTATCCTAATTTAACTGAAATGTTCGCCGAAATTGGTGCGCCTGTTATTAAAACAGATATGTCTTTCAGTGTTCAGTTTTTGCCTAAAAAACTGGAATATAGCGGCTCGGGATTGAACCATTTATTTGCCCAACGCAAAAATTTATTTAATTTGTCTTACCTAAAAATGTTGATGCAGATTAACCGTTTCAACAAGCAAAGCGTAGAAATTTTAGACAAGCCTGAATATCAAAATTACTCCATCGGCAGGTTTTTTAAAGAATTTGGCTATAGCGACGATATGCTTTGGCAATATTTAATTCCGATGAGCGCCGCGGTTTGGAGTGCACCTATGGAACAAATTTTAGATTTCCCTGCTGTTACACTAATCAGGTTTTTCAAAAACCATGGTTTTTTAGGTCTCGACACTCAGCACCAATGGTACACGTTGGAAAATGGCAGCCAATCTTACCGCGAAAAATTAATTGCACCTTTCAGAGATAGAATTAAAATTAATAACAAAATTGTTTCTGTAAAAAGATTGCAACATGGAAAAGTTGAAGTGGAGAATGCCAGTGGCGAAAAGTTTGAATTTGATAAGGTTATTATGGCTAGTCATGCCGACGAGACATTCCAAATTGTAAAGGATAAAACGGCTTTAGAAACTGAATTGCTTTCTAAATTTAAATACCAGCTTAACAAAGCAGTTGTGCATACCGATGAAAAGCAAATGCCAAAGGCGAAATTAGCATGGAGCAGTTGGAACTATAGGGTAGAAAAACAAGGTGAAAAATTGTTGCCGAGTACCATTTATTGGATGAATAACTTACAAGGCGTTTCGAAGAAAAACAACTACTTTGTTTCAATAAATCCATCAGCAACGTTAGATCCTGGTAAGGTGATTAAAGAAATCGATTATCATCACCCATTGTTTGATGTTCCGGCAATGCAGGCACAAGAAAGGTTGCACGAGCTAAATCAAAACGGACCTGTGTATTATTGCGGTAGTTATTTTAAATATGGTTTCCACGAAGATGCGTACAAGAGTGCAGTGGATTTGTGCAAAGGCCTCTAGTTTGATTTTGCTGCCGTTCTGAGCGTAGGAAGGTAATTTTTTGCTCCAAATTACGCACTATGCTACATCCGGGGCCGTGGTACTTAAGCCGACGGATAATAAGAAAATATTGTAGATTAAGAATTAAATGTCTGTAACTCCAAACTTCACATCAAGCATTTATACTGCGAAAGTCATGCACCATCGCCTTGCGCCAAAGAAGCATTCTTTTTGGTACAATGTATATATGTTTTACATCGATTTGGATGAGCTAGACTTAATTTCAGAAAAACTTCGATGGTTCAGCCGGAATAGATTTAATCTTTTCTCTTTCAAAGATGCCGAACATTTGCAGTTACCAGCAGAAAACCCCGATAAGACCAAGAATACCCGCCAACATATGGAAGATTACCTTAAGCAAAACGGTGTTGAGGGAAAGGGCTTGAAGATAAAATTGCTGACCAATCTGAATGTTTTGGGATATAATTTTAATCCTGTTTCTTTCTATTTCTGCTTCGATGAAACCGAGAAACCAGTTTGCTGCGTTGCAGAAATTAGCAATACTTACCGCGAGATGAAACTTTTCTTTTTCGGACAGGAAGAATTAAGGGGAGATGTGTTTAAAAAGATTACGACAAAATATTTTTATGTATCGCCGTTTATAGACCACGATGATTCCTTCGATTTTAGTTTAAAAGTACCTGGTGACAAACTCGAAATAAAAATCGATGACCTTGATAAAAACGGTAACAAGTTTTTTATCAGTACTTTGTTTGGGAAGCGCCAGCCACTAACTAATGGTGCGTTAATAAAGTATTTCTGTTCAATTCCTTTCATCCCCTTGCAAATAATGGGTATGATTCACTGGCAGGCTTTGCGTTTATGGCTAAAAAAACTATCTTTTCATCCGAAGGCAAAAAACCCTGAACTGCAACGCAACGTATATAAACCTTACAAACCACAAACAAAATAGATTTAGAAGATTATGAATACGCTTGCTGCTACTAAAACATCAACAGGTTTTTTCGAAAAAGTGGTGCTGAACGCACTTTCAAAAATGACGCTGGGAAAACTGGAACTTACTTTAACAAGTGGGGAGGTATTGATCTTCGGCGATGGTGAAGACAAGATTTCTGCCAATATCCAGGTTAACCACCCCGATTTTTTTAAATCTATAGCGCTTTATGGCGATATCGGTTTTGGCGAGGGCTACACCTCCGGACTCTGGGATACCACCAACATAACAAATGTGGTGAAATGGGTGCTGTTAAACATCGAAAACGCACCTTCGGTTACCGGTAGCAAAGTAAAATCTATGGCGCTTAACGTTTTTAAAGTTCTAAACAAACTTACGCATGTACGCCGGGCGAACACGCTTGCAGGCGCTCAAAAAAATATTTCGGAGCATTACGATTTAAACAACGATTTCTTCTCAACCTTTTTAGATAAAACGATGACCTATTCCAGCGGTTATTTTTTGGATGAGAGTGTTGGCTTAGAAGAATCACAATATGCCAAATACGATAGATTGGCAAAGCAGTTAAAAATTAAACCTACTGATCATGTACTTGAGATTGGTAGTGGGTGGGGTGGAAATGCGATTTTTCTGGCAAAAAATTACGGCTGCCAGGTAACTTCTGTAACCATATCAAAAGAGCAGCAAAAACTGGCCATTGAGCGTGTTAGAGAAGCAGACTTGGAAGATAAAGTGTCTATAATTCTTCAGGATTACCGCAACATAGAAGGTACTTTCGATAAAATCGTTTCTATCGAAATGCTTGAGGCCGTTGGCCACCAGTATTTAGAAACGTATTTTGAAAAGTGCCAGTCCCTCTTAAAACAAGATGGTATTTTTGCTCTGCAGGTAATTACTTCGCCAGATAGCAGATACGATAAGTTAAGAAATGGAGTAGATTGGATTCAAAAGCATATTTTCCCCGGCTCGCTTTTACCATCGGTTGCTGCGATAAACAAAGCGGTTAACAACACCGGTGATTTAACGCTGGTTGATTTAAAGGATATGGGTTTAGATTACGCTAAAACACTTCACCTTTGGTACATAGAATTTAATAAACACCTCGATAAAGTAAAGGCTTTGGGTTTTGATGATAATTTTATCCGTAAATGGAATTACTACCTGAACTATTGCGAAGCAGCTTTCGCCATGCGAAATATTAACGTAATGCAACTCGTTTACACCAGGCCAAACAATACTTCGAGGTAATAAAAAAATAATTTTGCGGTACAATTACGTTGCTTTCGCATAAAACAACTTAATGGATGAGGAGCAAATGGCTCTTCGTCCATTTTTTTTCCATTATCCTTTCTGCTCATTGAGCTTTTCGCTTAACAGTCTGATATTTCCGATCATATTTACCGATAAAAGTCGCACCTTTGCCGACCAAATAACCTGCTTTGCGTAAAAACTATTTTGTTGACATGTAACAAATTGCAATTTGCGCAGACTAATTACAAAATACTATTTATTAACATGAAAAGAATTCTACTACTAACCTTCATCCTGGGAATATTTTTTAATGCTCAAGCTCAATTTGGAATGGGAGGTGCTCAAAAAGCGACTGTTTCAGGTCGTGTTTCGATTACAATTTTAGATTCTGCCAACAAAAAACCAATAGATTATGCAACCATTTCTTTACTAAAAGTTAAGGATAATAAATCTGTTAATGGTGGCGTAACGGATGATAAAGGAAAATTGGTGCTTCAAAACGTTGCTCCTGATGCCTATAAACTAGTGATTGGCTTTATGGGCTATCGCACGAAATCAATTTTGGTAACAACAACTCCGGCCAAGCCAGATGTTAACCTTGGTAACGTTTTAATTTCATCAACAGAAAATAACCTGGCCGATGTGCAGGTTACCGGAACCAAGGCAATTATCGAAAATAAAATTGATAGAATGGTTTATAACGCTGAGGCAGATGGAACAAATGCAGGTGGTGATGCTACCGATGTAATGCGTAAGGTGCCAATGCTATCTGTTGATCCAACAGGTAATATCCAGCTTCGTGGCGGGGCTGTGCGTGTTTTAATAAACGGTAAGCCTTCTGGTACAATGGCTAGTAGTGTTGCTGATGCATTAAAAATGATACCTGCTGAGCAGATTAAAACCGTTGAAGTAATAACAAGCCCGTCTGCAAAATACGATGCAGAAGGTTCTGGCGGTATTATCAACATCATTACCAAAAAATCAAATGCGCAAGGAGTAAGTGGTTCGGTAAACGCAGCAGCTGGTACACGCCAAAACAATGGTTCTTTTAACTTAACTGCTAAAACCGGGCGCTTAAGTGTTAACACGAGTATCGGTACAAATCTGGCTTATGCACAGAGATCTCAAACAGAATTTATCACTAATACAACTTATTTAAACGGAACAACCAATAATATTTCTCAAAGTGGGTTTTCGAAATGGAGCCGCAATGGTTATAATGGAAGTTTCGGCCTTGATTACGATTTTAACGCTTACAACAACATTAGTACAACCGTAAAACTGAATAGCTTTTCCAACGGCGGTCCGAGCGAAACCAACTACCTTATAAATAATTTGGCGGCTTCCAATATTGGTGATATGGATATGACGTTCAGAAATTTAGACTGGAACGTGGATTATAGAAAAACCAGCAAAAAAGAAGGAGAAGAATTTTCTGTTTCCGCACAATTATCTACAGGCCGCACGCCAACGAGCTTTAGTAACTTGCTTACCTCGGCAGTTTATCCAACGGGTTTACTTACGATAAGCAATAATACAGGTAAAAATAATGAGTATACTTTTCAAACAGATTATACCTATCCGTTTAATAAAAAGACAACTCTAGAAGTTGGTGCAAAAGCAATTTTGCGTGATATTCAAAGCCAGTTCGACAATAGCGCCCAAGATTTTGAGTACAACCAAAACGTTGGTGCCGCTTACGGTGTAATTAGTTTCGATTTAACTAAGAAACTAAAGTTTAAAGGGGGTGTAAGGGCTGAATATACCCGAATTGACTTTAACACGCAAACAAGTGGAATTCAAAAAAATGATTATCTGAACTTGTTTCCAAGTGCGATAATTTCTCAAAATTTAAAAGGTGGCGGTACAATTAAACTTAGCTATAACCGCCGCGTACAAAGGCCCTCGCAATCTTATTTAAACCCTTTCCGTAATGAGAGCGACCAGTTTAACATTATGCAGGGTAACCCACAATTAAGCCCTGAGTTAAGTGATAATTTAGAGTTGGGATACAATACTTTTATTAAAGGGTCGATAATTAATGCATCGATTTTCTACCGCCGCACAAGTGATGTTATCGAAAATTCGATTTCGCCGATAACTGAAAATGGCGTAAATAAAACGCTTACATCATATATAAACGTTGGTACAGCACCAGTCTATGGTTTCAACGTTTTCGCATCTTACAATCCTAAACCAAAATGGACTTTGATGACTAACTTTTCCGGAAATACCTACTCGGTAGTGAATAACACAACCAATGTAAATACCGGTACGTTTTTCAATTTTAACTGGTTTGTGCGTTCGGCTTATGGTTTCGGTAAAGGTTTTAACTTCGAGTTATTTAATGTAATCACGTCTAAAAGACGTACATATCAAGGTGTTACCGACCCTTTCTATATTTACGGTGCATCCCTCAAAAAAGAAATATTTAAGAAAAAAGGAAGTATTGGTTTAGGAACCCTGAATCCGTTTACCCGCGATTTGCATATCAAAACAATCAATAATGCGGTAAACCAAACAGGCACAATTTACCAAAGCCAGAATATTTATTACCCGCTGCGTAACTACACGCTAAACTTTAGTTATACTTTTGGTAAGCTTAAATTTACGGAGAAAAAGAAAATTAAAAACGACGATATTAAGCAAGACCAGCAGCAACAAGGTGGCGGAATGGGTGGCGTACAACAATAAGTTTAAAAACCCAATCGAATATAAATTAAGAACTCCCGGTTTTAACCGGGAGTTTTTTTTATTTCTTTTTTACTCTTTTCAAAATCATTAAACTCAGCGGATTCATCGGATAACCGCTAATGTTATTTTGCAGCATAACTACCGATTGATCATAAAATACAGGAACTACAGGCGAATAATCCATCACCATTTGGTCCATCTGGCGATACAACTTAAAACGCTTTTCGTTATCAGGCTCGTAATAACTTTCTTCAAATAGTCTGTCGAAAGCTTTATTATAAAAGGCGGTATAGTTTGGTCCGTATGGAACCTTATTTTTTGAATAAAACATTGAAAGGTAATTTTCTCCGTCGGCATAATCCGCAATCCAGCTTCCACGGAAGAAGTTTACATTATTTTTCGACATCAAATCCCTTAAGCTTGCACTTGGACTCACATCAATCTTAGTTTTGATGCCTATTGCACTTAACTCGCCCTGGATAAATTCAATTAAATCTTTGTAGGTTGTGGTGGTGTTCAAAGTGATTTCAGGTAAGCCTTTGCCTTCCGGAAAACCAGCTTCGGTAAGCAGCTTTGCGGCAAGTTTAGGATTGTAATGATAGCCATGTACCGCGGCGCTATCAAAACCTGGCATCCCTTTGGGAATAAAACCAGACGTTGCCGCAATGCCAATGCCGTTTCTAAGGTACTTAATCAGCTTATCTCTATCAATTGAATAATTTATTGCCTGCCTGACTTTTTTAAACCTCAGTGGCGAATTTTTAACGATATCTAATGTGGAATCTACCAGAATGCCAACGTACTCGGTGCAAAGATACGGGCCTTTTCTCAGCGTAAACTTGCCTTTATATTTTGAAGTCATTTTTCCACTTTTCGTTAAAATATCATCCCGATAACTTCCATCAACACTATAGTAAAAGTCCAGATCTTTTTTCAGAAAACTCATAAATCCACTTTGCTTATCCGTTATAAATGAAGCTTTTAGTGCGTCAATATAAGGCATTTGTTGGCCATTGGAATCTTTTTCCCAGTAGTGCTCGTTCTTTAAAAGCACTAAAATTTCGCCTTCCTTCCAGTATTTAAACTTAAAAGGGCCGGTTCCAACGGGGTGGCTTCGAAAATCTTTTCCATAATGCTCAACAACTTCTTTTGGCACAACAGAGCAGTACTGAGAGGTAAGCAAACTCATAAAAGGTGGGAAAGGGCGAACGAGTTTAATCTGGAAAGTAGAATCATTTAAGGCGATAAAATTTCGCTCATCTTTTACTTTGTCGCTAAAAATCCACCCGCCAGACGAGGCAATTTTTGGGTCTATCAAACGATAGAAACTGTAGGCAAAATCGCTGGCTACAACTTTTCTTCCTTTGCCGTTTTTAAAAATTGGGTCGTCGTGGAAGTATACATCATTTCGAAGGTTAAAGGTATAAGTTAAGGCATCTTTTGAAATTTGCCAGCTTTTAGCAATTGCGGGCACGGTTTGCAGGTTAGCATCTATCTGTACTAAGCCATTAAAAACCTGGTTCGTCATCCAGATGGCATTTTGATTGCGTGCAAACGCGGGATCTAAAGAAGTTAGCCCCTGATCCAAATTAATATTGAAAATCTTTTTGTTTTTATTGTCTGCCGGTTCTTTGCATGAAATGAAAATAATGCTGTAAAAAATCCAAAATATATATTTAAATGAGCCTCGCATGCGGTAAGGAATGTTATTTTTGCACAAATTAATAAATTTAATGGAGATGTCTTTTTTAAACGATTTATTTATTGGCCTCGACGGCACCAAGCAGGAAGATTTACAGGAACGTTTAGACATTGTTGAGCATAAAATTAAGTTTATGGATAAAATGCCTGTTGCCTTGCTCGATGTGAATAATAACCCAGGTTATATTTTATCGGAAGAAATTACGCTCGCCGGTGGGCTGTTGGAAGCTGACGTTTTTAATGCTGCTTTCGTAATTTATTACCAGCCTGGAAAGACCTTGACAGATTTAATGCGTGAAATTCCCGCCAGTTTAAATGCCGATTGGCAGGCGGTAAAGAACAATAGGATAATTTTATTAAACGATGATGTAAATCGTGGTCGTTCTGCAGAAAACGCAGTTTCTTTAATCGAAGATATAGCAGAAATGATTCATCCGGGCTCGTTCATTTTCGGCCACGAGGGCGATAAATGGATTAGATTCGGCGCTTAGCCACTAAAAATAAGGTTGATTCTATTCGGTTTGGTGCCGCTCACTTAGCGAAATCATTAAGTTAAATTTGGCCAAAGCCTGAATTAGAATTGAATAAACTTGTCAATCTGTTCATTTATAAACTTAAGGGTATCCTCTTTAATTAAGTTTCCTTCAGCATCTAACTCGGTTTTAATGTTTGGAATGTGTATGCGCAGGGGTAAAACATTTAAATGTACATAATGGCAAACACCCGTAAAATGGTCAACGCCTCTAATGTTTCCGTATTTTCCTGATGATATGCCAACCAGAGCAGCTTTTTTGTCGTAAAAGCTATCCGGGAATGTCGAAGCATCAATCAAAACCTTTAAAACACCAGGATAACTGCCATTATACTCCGGCATCACAAATAAAAATTTGTTTGTATCGTTTATCAAATCCTGAATTTTCTGAAAAGCCGGCGAACGTTTGCCATACATATCTGTATTTAACACATCAGGTGGTAAATGTTCCAGACTTAATAAGTTAGCGTCTAAGCCCTTGATTTTAAGTTGCTGCCGGTAATACTTGGCAACTTTTAACGTATTGCTATTCGGTCTGTTCGTGGCAGCTATAATGGTAATCATGGATAAATTGTTAATAAGATGTTTAAAACGCAGATGCCCTAATTGCTAAAATTGCCATATAGTTTGTATCTTAGCTGATTGAGAAAAAGGGCGTAGACAACGCAAAAATAGAACTTTTTGTCGATTAATAAGCATGTGTTATTTTCCAATAAATAAGCGTTAAGTAAATTTCTGATACATAGATGAGCAAAATTATTGCATTAGCAAATCAAAAAGGTGGTGTTGGTAAAACAACCTCGTCAATAAACCTCGCTGCCAGTCTGGCTGTGCTAGAATACAAAACTCTATTAGTAGATGCTGACCCCCAGGCCAATTCGACCTCAGGTATTGGTTTCGATCCAAGAAATATTAAAGACAGTATTTACGAATGTATCATCAATGATATTGACCCGCTACAGGCAATTCAGAAAACTGATACCCCCAATTTGGATTTATTGCCGGCTCATATAGACCTTGTTGGCGCCGAAATTGAGATGATTAACCTAAATAACCGCGAATACAAGATGAAAGCGGTGTTGGAAAAAATCAAAGATCAATATGATTTTATCATTATAGATTGTTCTCCATCGCTGGGTTTAATTACAATTAATGCACTTACAGCAGCAGACTCTGTTATCATTCCGGTTCAGTGCGAATATTTCGCTCTCGAAGGTTTGGGAAAACTGTTAAATACAATTAAAATTGTTCAAAACCGTTTAAATCCTGAGTTGGAAATTGAAGGTATTTTGCTAACGATGTATGACGTGCGTTTGCGTTTATCAAACCAGGTTGTAGAAGAGGTAAGAACTCATTTCCATGAATTGGTTTTCGATACAATTATTCAGCGCAACACCCGTTTAAGTGAAGCACCGAGTTACGGCGTTTCGGTAATTATGCACGATGCTAATTGCAAGGGCGCAATTAATTACCTAAATCTTGCACGTGAAATCGTTAAGAAAAACGGCTTGCTAAAGGAGGAAGAAAACATTGATACAGCAACTTTATAAATTATAGATGACATCTTTTCAGCGAAAAACAGGTTTAGGAAGAGGGTTAAGTGCGCTTTTAGATGACAGCGAATCTGCTCATCCGCCCAAACAGCAGGTAAATGCCGTTAGCGAAACTGAACAGATTGGTAACATTAGCCATGTAAGTTTAACTGAAGTTGAAACCAACCCATACCAGCCTCGAACCGAGTTTGACCAGGTTGCATTAAACGAACTTGCCGATTCAATTAAAATTCAGGGTTTAATACAGCCAATTACAGTTAGAAAAATTGGTGCCAATAAATATCAGCTGATTTCTGGTGAACGAAGGTTCAGAGCATCGAAACTTGCCGGCTTAACGCAGGTTCCTGCATACATTCGTAGTGCTAACGACCAGCAGATGTTGGAAATGGCATTAATCGAAAACATTCAGAGAGAGAACCTGAATGCGATTGAAGTTGCTTTGAGTTTTCAGCGCATGATTGACGAAGTGGGCCTAAAGCAAGAGCAGTTAGGCGAACGCGTTGGCAAAAACCGGACAACCGTTACAAACTATCTACGATTACTGAAACTTCCGCCGGCCATTCAGGCCTCCATACGCGACCAAAGAATTTCTATGGGCCACGCAAGGGCTTTAATTAGTGTTGATGGCGTTGACAAACAATTGTTTATTCACCAGGAAATTTTAGACAAAGGTTTATCTGTTCGGAAAGTAGAAGAACTGGTTCGAAACCTGCAGCATGCCCCGCTTAAAATAGAAGATAAGCCAAAAGCAAAAAGTGCTTCTTTCCAGTATCAGAAACTTCAGGATGATTTAGCTTCAAAATTTGCTACCCGCGTAAAACTAAAGGTAAGTCAGAATGGCAAAGGCGCAATAGAAATTCCTTTTGTTAGTGATGATGACCTCAACAGAATCTTAGAATTATTAGATTGGTAATGCTAAAAGCTAAGCGGTTAATATTTCTTTCAATACCAGCACTTTTGTTTGTAAATCTGGCTTCTGCCCAGGTTAGGGATACTGTTTTAAAGCCATTAGATACAACGCGGGCAGTTATTCAAAGGCCGGTAAGGATTGATTCATCTTCCAAAAAACAAGATACGGCAAAAGTTAAATACATTAATCCGGGTAAAATTGCCGGACGGAAAGCTATTTTTAAATCGCTGATTATTCCCGGTTGGGGGCAACTGTATAACAACCAGTTATTAAACGACAAGCTAAATGCCCGGGGCGAAAAGACGGGTCATTTCTGGCAGAAAACGTATACCTTAAGTAAAGTTGGTATCATTTATGGTGGATTTACGCTTCTCACGCTTTCCTACGTCGACAACAGAAGCAATTATAAAATATTTCTGGAAGAAGCGCAGGTTAGGGCATTTAACAAACTAACAACCGATCCCACCAAAAAGCAACCTGTTAATCCCGATTTGGTGCGTTATGGTGATGCAAATGTTACTGACGCTCAGGCCATTTATAAAAGAAATACCCAAATCATTATCTTTTCGTACTTCGCAGTTTATGCAGTGCAGGTTATAGACGCTTATGTTGCAGCAAGGTTAAATTTCTTTAATATTGATGATTCAGTTGCGATAAAAATTACACCATCCTTAATGACTAACCCAAATTCGATGTATGGTTTTAACACTATGCCGGCTTTGAAAGTCTCTTTAAGGTTTTAACTTGATAAATAAATAATCATCTAATGAAAATTGCGCTTTTAGGATATGGCAAGATGGGGCAGATTATAGAGAAATTTGCTCTAGAACGTGGCCACGAAATCGTTTTAAAAATTTCAATTGATAACCAGGAAGATCTAACCCGTCAGAATTTAAAGGCTGCAGACGTAGCTATCGATTTTAGTACACCAGATTCTGTTTTGAACAACATTTATACCTGTTTTGATGCAAATGTGCCCGTGGTAGTGGGTACAACAGGTTGGTATGGTAAATTGCAGGAAGTAAAAAACGAATGCAATACATCTAACAATACATTGCTTTATGGTTCAAACTTTAGCATTGGGGTTAATTTATTTTTTAAATTGAATCAAACTCTGGCCAAACTCATGAATAATTACCCTGCTTATGAGGTTCAGGTCGAAGAAATTCACCATACGCAGAAATTAGATTCGCCAAGCGGAACCGCAATTACAATTGCAGAAGGCATTGTGGATAATCTGGACAGAAAATCTGAATGGTTAAATGAGGTTGTAGGCACAAACGTAGAGGTTTTTCCAACGAACGAACAACTTCTTATCGAATCGCATAGAATTGAAAATATCCCCGGCACCCATACGGTAATTTACAGTAGCGAAGTTGATGAAATTGAAATTAAACACACCGCACACAGCAGAGCAGGCTTTGCTTTAGGAGCCGTTGTAGCGGCAGAATGGCTCGAAAATAAAAAAGGATTTTTTAGTATTACTGATATCTTTGAATAACGCTGAAAGCGAGAACGCAAAGCGCAAAAAAAAATCAAATTGGTACAGATACATATTTGTTGTAACCATACCGAATAAAAAAACAGATAACAGGTAACCGTTTAAGCAATTAATCAGTTAACCAACTAAACATAAAATATGAATTATAAATTCTGGCAGAAGAAAACGGATGCCAATAAGAAGAAGAAAACCAAAACCCGCGAATGGGTTGATGCAATTGTTTTTGCGGTAGTAGCGGCAACAATTATCAGGGTGTTTTTTATTGAGGCTTACACCATTCCATCTGGATCTATGGAACGTTCGTTGCTCATCGGCGACTTCCTGTTTGTGAGCAAAGTGAATTACGGCGCCCGTATTCCGATGACGCCTGTTGCATTTCCTTTCGCCCACCACACCATGCCGCTTACTACTTCTACAAAAGCCTATTGGGACGGCGTACAATGGAAATACCATCGTTTGCCCGGTTTATCTGACGTGAAAAGAAATGACGTGGTGGTATTTAACTTCCCCGAAGGTGATACTGTAGCAGTTGAAGATCAGGTTTCAAATTACTATGATTTGAAACGGCAGTTTGGCCGCGAAGCTGTAAATAGCCGGTTTACAATTATTAGTCGCCCGGTTGATAAACGTGAAAATTTTATTAAAAGGTGCATTGGGATTTCCGGCGATGTTATCAGCATGAAAAACGGTGTTGCAAATGTTAATGGCAAAGATGAGCCCCTAAAAAGCACCGGCATGATGCCTTACCGCCTCATTTTTAAAACGATGGATTTTAACTACTCAGCCCTTGATGAGTTTAAATTAGACCTTGGAAATAATCCTGCGGTAGCTCCGAATACCTATGTGGTAAATATTTCTCCTGAAATGGCAGATGAGTTGAGGGCCTTGGATTTTGTAAAAAGTGTAAATATGGATGCCGCGACCAGTGCGGAGATTGAAGCCGGTGGTGTTTTTCCGCATGATCCGAAGCGGGTTTGGAACCGTGATAACTTTGGCCCCATTAAAATTCCTGCTAAAGGCTGGACGGTTAAAATTGACAGCAATACTATGCCATTATATTACCGGGCCATAAGAACCTATGAAGGCAATAAAGTAGAGCAAAAAGGGAATGATTGGTATATAAATGATAAAATCGCGACTTCCTACACTTTTAAAATGAACTATTTCTGGATGATGGGCGATAATCGCCACAATTCTGCAGATTCTCGGTATTGGGGTTTTGTGCCAGAAGATCACATTGTGGGTAAAGCATTGTTTATCTGGATGAGTTGGGATAGCGAAGCATCATTTCTGCATAAAATACGCTGGAGCAGATTGCTTAGAGGTATTCATTAACAATACAAACGATACTTGAAAGCGGAGGACATAAAGTCACCCGCTTTTTTTGTGCTTAATTTTAATGATACAAGGCGTTGTAACAAAGGCTTAATTCGGGTATCTAAGATTTGTGTTGTTTATATGCACCAAAAAGAACTAAACTAATCTTTATGAAATGGAAATTTTGGCAAAAAGAAACAGATGGCAATAAAAAGAAGAAAACCAAAACGCGTGAGTGGGTTGATGCCATTGTTTTTGCAGTTGTAGCTGCAACCATAATCCGCGTTTTTTTTATTGAGGCTTATACCATTCCCTCCGGTTCAATGGAGCGGTCTTTGTTAATCGGCGATTTTCTGTTTGTAAGCAAAGTAAACTACGGCGCAAGGATTCCGATGACACCCGTAGCTTTTCCCTTTGCACACCACACCATGCCAATAACCGGAACCAAAGCCTACTGGGATGGTGTTCAGTGGCAATATCGCCGTTTGCCTGGATTATCAGAAATTAAAAGAAATGATATTGTGGTTTTCAATTTGCCGGTTGGCGATACCGTGGCACTTGAAAATCAGGAAACCAGCTATTACACGCTGCTACGCCAATCAGATTGGAAAGCGGTTAATAGCCAATACACAATTACCAGCCGCCCTGTTGATAAAAGGGAAAATATAATAAAAAGATGCATCGGCATTTCCGGCGACGTAGTTAGTATGAAAAATGGTGTTGTTAGCATTAACGGCAAACAGGAACTGTTGAAGAACACCGGGCAAATGCCTTATAAGATAGAAACGAAAACTACTGACATAAACTTTGAGGTATTTAAGGATCTCGGCTTCAGAATTGGTGAGATGCAACAGGTTAATGCAAATACATATGTTGCAAATGGAACTGAAGAAATGGCTCAGAAGTTAAGAAAGCTGGACTTTATAAAATCGGCTGAGCTTTTTGTAAAACCTCCGTCTGTAAACGATGGCGACCTTTTCCCATTGGATACAAACCGGAAATGGAATGTGGATAACTTCGGTCCGGTTAAAATTCCGGCCAAGGGTTGGACAGTTAAAATTGATAGCAACACGATGCCATTGTATTATCGGGCAATAAGAACTTACGAAGGAAACAAGGTTGAGCAAAGAAATAATGTTTGGTACATTAATGATAAGGTGGCAACCAGCTACACTTTTAAAATGAATTACTACTGGATGATGGGCGATAACCGACATAACTCCATTGATTCCCGATACTGGGGCTTTCTGCCGGAAGATCACGTTGTTGGTAAGGCGCTGTTTATTTGGATGAGCTGGGATAGTACGGCTTCTTTATTAAAAAAAATAAGATGGGGTAGGTTGCTTCGCGGAATCCACTAGCATTTACACAAAATTAAAAAAGGGCTTAAGTAAAATAAAGCCTTTTTTATTTGGGTAAAAAACTTTAAAAAAAAATTATTAAGTTTACACTTCTTTTCTAAAAAATTATTAAGTTTGTTTACAAATCCAAATAGATGTCTGTAATAACTGAGAAAAACCAGCGGTTAAGGGCCAATATTATTAAGCATCTATACTATAAAAAAGTATTATCGTTAACTGCTTTGAGTAAGCTTACTCAAAAAAGCGTGCCTCTGGTTACGTCCTCTGTTAACAGTTTAATTGCAGAAGGTTTTATCCTGGAACAGGGTTTAGCGCCTTCAACCGGCGGCAGGCGGGCATCAACATTCCTATTAAACCCATCCCACAACAAATATCTCGTTGCCGTAGCTATGGATCAGCTCATTACCCGGCTAATCATTTATGATTTGTCTGGCAAGGCGATATTACCAGTACAACACCTTGAATTTAACGTTGAGAAGGATGACCTTGACGGTTTAATAAAGTTTATTGAAAACAGTATAAATGCTTCCAAAATAGACCGTAAATATTTACTCGGGATTGGTATTGGGATGCCCGGATTTGTGAATGTAGAAACCGGGGCAAATAATTCTTACCTGAAAACTAAAGATGGAAGCACCTTACAAAGCTACTTGAAGAACGCGTTGAAGCTTCCGGTTTTTATAGATAATGATTCAAGCTTAATTGCCCTTGCAGAACTAAATTTTGGCGAGGCAGTTGGGCGTAAACATGTTATGGTTGTAAACATTGGCTGGGGTACAGGTTTGGGAATGATAATTAACGGGCAGCTTTACAGAGGTAGCAGTGGTTACGCCGGTGAGTTTAGCCATATACCACTCTCAGATAGCGACAATCTTTGCTCTTGCGGCAAGAGGGGCTGTTTAGAAGTTGACACTTCTTTACTTGTTATGGCTGATAATGCAGAAAAGGCTTTATTGAATGGCGCAGAATCGAGTATGCAAGAACTGTTTAAAGATAAAAGCAAACATAACGGAGACCATTTTTTAGCTGCAGTAAATGCCCAGGACCCGTTAGCAATATCTATTTTATCGAAAGCTGCCTTTAAAATTGGCAAAGGCTTATCAACTTTAATTCATATTCTTAACCCGGAATGTATTGTTCTTAGCGGCAGAGGCGCGAAAGCAGGAAAAATGTTAATTCCCTCAATTCAACAAGCGATAAACGAATTCTGTATTCCGCGAATTGCAGAACAAACAACCATTAAAATCTCGAACTTATCTGATGAAGCAGAATTACTTGCTGCAGCCAGCTTAATCGTAGAAAATAGTTTATTCAAATAAATTCAAAACCTATACCTTATGGATTAAAAGAAAGGAACAACAACCCGACTCCCTTAAATTAAACAAATAAATATTCAAACTAAAAAACTAATTATGAAAAAAATGTACTTAAAGTGTTTAGGTACGCTGTTGTTATCTATCATAACAATAGCTGCATTTGCACAGAGAACTGTAACTGGAACAGTTAAAGACTCGAGAGGAGGTTCAATACCTGGCGTAAGTGTTGTAGAGAAAGGCACTCAAAATGGAACCTCTACCAACGCTGAGGGTAAATACACACTTAATGTAAAAGATGGCGCAACGCTAATCTTCAGATCAGTAGGCTTGGCAACGCGTGAACTATCCGCTTCAGCTAACCTAACGGTTGTTATGGAAGATGATTCTAAAGTATTAAACGAAGTAATTGTTACCGGTTTTGGTGTAAAGAAAGATGTAAGAAAGTTAAGTTATTCTGCCACTGCAGTTAGTGGTACAGAATTAGCCGAAGCCAATACCGCAAACGTTATTAATGCGTTACAGGGAAAGGTTGCCGGCGTAATGATAAACCAGGGTGCCAGTGGGCCGCAGTCATCTTCAAGAATTAGAATAAGGGGTAATGCCTCTTTAGGTAATAATACACAGCCGCTGATTGTGTTAGATGGGGTGCTTCTTGAACAAGGTACTTCAGGTGCCGATTCATGGGGAGATAATGCAGATTTTGGAAACATAATGAAGAATTTAAACTCAGATGATTTCGAAAATATTACGGTATTAAAAGGTGCTGCTGCTTCTGCTTTATATGGTTCGAAAGCGCAGAATGGTGTTTTGTTAATTTCAACCAAAAAAGGTAGACAAACCAAAGGCCTTGGTGTTTCTGTAGCGCAAACAACATCATTCGATGATGCTTATAAGTTTGTCGACCTGCAAAATCAATATGGCGGTGGTATATCTCCAACTTTTGCAAAAGATGCTAACGGTGTGGATGTTGTAGATCAATCTGCAGGATACTATGTTGGTGGATATTCATTTGGGCCGCGTTTAGATGGCAGAATGGTAAAAGATTTAGATGGCGTGATGCGTCCATGGGTAGCGAACGACCCTTTAGATTTCTTTCAAACGGGAAAATTCATCAATACTAACGTATCTGTTGAAGGTGCATCAGAAAATACAACCTACAGATTATCTTATACCAATTTAAACAACTCCAGCGTTTTACCTGGTAACCGATTAAAAAGAGACGCCTTTGCATTGCGTGCAACGCAAAATATATCGAAAGCAATCTCTATTGATGCGAGTGTTAACTATAGTGTTTCCAATTCGCTTAACCCGGCAAGACAGGGAAGTGGTAATAATCCTTTATTTGCTTTTACTTACTACCGTCCGAGAAATGTTGATATTGCCAGCTATGTTAACAACAATATTAACCCGGTTACAGGCGGCTCGTTAAATTCAAGCAACGCTGCTTTGTATGATCCTTACGGAATCGGTGGTGTAGCTTACACGCTTCAAAATGATAACAGAACACAAAAGGAGAATAATTTAATCGCAAACTTAGATTTCAATATTAAACTTACTCCCTGGTTATCTGGTTTATTGAGAACAAACACAAGCTATTACGGTACGCAGTATGAACGCAAAAACAGAGGTTCGGGTATCGCGTTTGCAGGTGGAGATTATGAACTTACACAGTCGGTAAATAAATCATTTAGAATTCAGGGTTTGTTAAACGCCACGAAAACTTTCGGTACCGATTTTGAATTGAATGCATCACTTGGCGCAGAAACATATCAAAAAAATATCAACAATTCTGGCCTTTACAATACCTCGTTCACCAATGGTGGCTTGAAAATACCAGATGTTTATTCAATATCAAATTCACTAAACCCAGCTAATACAAGAGCATTCCCGAATGCAGGTAAACGTACAGATGCAGTTTATTTATACGGTGACTTATCGTGGAGAAACATGCTTACATTTAACTTTAGTGCAAGAAATGACTGGTCTTCTACGCTTACTTACAGAGATGGTTCAGGCGCATATTCTTACTTCTACCCAAGTGTAGGGCTTTCGTTTGTATTTACAGAACTTCCAGCCTTTAAGGATGGTAATTCTATTCTGTCTTTTGGTAAAATTAGAGCCGCGTATTCTTATACAGGTCTTGATGCTGATGCACAGTACACAAACAGCGCTGGCTATTACAACCTGAATGGAAGTTTCAATAATGCCAACAACGGAAATCAATCGGTTTATGGATTTTCTGATGCGATTTTGAAAAATGCTAACTTAAAAAACCAGTTAACAAAAGAATTGGAAATCGGTGCTGATATCCGTTTCTTTAAAAATCGTTTAGCATTTGATATGTCTTATTACAAAAGAAATTCGACAAATCAAATCTTAAGTTTCTCATTACCAGCAGAGTCTGGAGTTAACTCTCAGGCTTTAAATGCTGGAAATATTCAAAATCAAGGTATTGAGATTCTACTAACAGGCAAGCCAATTGTTTCTAAAGATTTTAACTGGAATGCATCAGTGAACTTCACACGTAACAGAAACAAAATCATTTCACTGGTACCGGGAGTTGATACATACGATTTAGATTTAGCGTTTGGTAACGACATTACTTCAGTTGCTAAAGTGGGTGGCTACTACGGCGAAATTATTACTGGTTCGGCATTTTCTTATTATCAAAAGAAAGATGCAAGCGGTAATCCAGTTGCTAGCCCAAGCAATGGTAAAAAAGTATTGGGTAACACCGGTTATGGTACAACAGGTGGTTACTATACTTTTGTACGTTCGCAAGATTACGACGGGACTAAAAAGGATTTAGGTACAATGATGGAAGATTATTTGGCGAGTACCAGACAGGATTTCTCTTTCAAAAACTTTACTATAGGATTTCAGATTGATGCTAAAATCGGAGGTTTAATGGCTTCAGGAACGCATCAATACGGATCTGCCAATGGCTCTTTCGCAAACTCACTTTTCGGTAGAGATGAGGCATCAGGCGGTATTTCATATACCGATGCAAACGGCGTATTACAACATGATGGTATTATTCCTGATGGCGTGTTAAACGATGGATTAAAAGCTAATGGTGTAGATTTAGGTGGAATGAGTTATGCTGAAGCAGTTAAACAAGGCTTATTAAAACCAATACCTGCCTATGCTTATTATGAAAACCTAAGCCAGTGGTCTAGCGGTATCAGAGAATATTCTGTGTTCGAGAACTCTTGGGTAGCGCTTCGTGAGGTAACTGTTGGTTATTCGGTTCCAAGCAAATATTTGCAAAAAGTTAAATTAAATAGCTTAAGCCTGAATTTAACCGGTAGAAATTTAACATATTTATATAAAACAGCTAAAGATGGCATTAACCCTGAAAGTATTTTCAGTAACAGAGCAGGCGCTTTCGCAGAATACGGAGGTTGGCCACTAGTGAGAAGTTTAGGCTTTAACATCAGGGCATCGTTTTAATTCTTAAATAATACAGATATGAAAATTATAAATAAATCAAAATATTTTTTCTTGATATCTACAGCCCTGTTATTAGGTACAGGCTGTAAGAAGGAAAAATTTGTGGAAGCAAATCTAAATCCTGAAACTTTATACACGATTAAACCAGAAGATCAATTTTTGAAAGCGGCGAGTGGCTCGCAAGATGATTTTGAGTATTTCGCTGATGTTTATCGTGCAGCAAATCTTTGGATGCAGTATAGCACGCTAAATACGGGTAACGGACTAAATTTTAATAACGTTGGTTCTCAATTTAATACCCGCTACAGCAAAATATTTTATGGTCGTTTGGCACCAGCTTTGGTTGATGCAATGAAGAACATAGAATCGATGCCGGATGCAGACAGAAATGCAAGGGTTAAAATGAAAGCGATTTCTCAAGTCCTTTTATCGTACTATGCATTCTATGTTAGTGATATAAACGGCAGCATTCCTTATACTCAGGCATTTCAGGCCAGGTATGGTGGAACCATCACGCCGGCTTATGATACTCAGCAAGCAGTTTTTGCAAAAGTTGATGAAGAATTAAAAGCATCGGTTGCAACTTTAAAATCGAATCAGGCGGCAACGCAGATAAGCCTTGGCGGTAACGATCCATTCTTTAATGGAGATGTGGTTTCATGGACAAAAGCCGCGAATGCTTTACGTCTTAAAATCGCAGCACGTTTGATGAAGGTTGACCCGGCCAAAATGAAAGCAATTGCAACAGAAGTTTTGGCAGATCCGGTACAAATGACTGCACCGAGCGATTCTTGGATGCTTAAAGTTGGACCTACCTTTGCTGATGCATCAGGAAACTACAACCCAGGAAACTTTGCAGCTGGTAAACCGGTGTTAGATTTTATGGTTGCTAAAGGTGATCCAAGATTATCTATATACTACCGTCCAAATCAGGCTGGAAATTATGTAGGAAGTTTTACGAGCCCGGATGCAGCAAAATTACCTGCAAACGCGGCATTGTATTCATCAATTAATAATCTATCGCAATTACAGCACAGATTGTTTACGCCAAATTACAACGAAAATGATGGTTTAGGAGCTGGTACGGGAAAAGGTTTCTTCCCTATCTTAACCTATGCAGAGTATTGCTTCCTTAGAGCAGATTTTGCGGCACGTGGTGTTACAACCGATGTAGCAGAAAACTGGTACAAAAATGGTGTTTACGCATCTGTTCAGTTTTACAGCGATAGAGCTGTTGACGCAAAAATTTCGAATTTCAACGCTGTTGCAACTTCGAGTGTAGATGCCTATTACAATCAGGTTGGGGTGAAATTTGATGCAGCTAAAGCGGCAGAACAAATTGCTTGTCAGGCTTACCTTGATTTTTACAGACAACCGCTTGAAGCATGGGCATGGTGGAAAAGAACTGGTTTCCCAAATACCACTTCGGTGTTAGCTTGGTCTGAACTGAAAGCAAATGGAACAATTTTACCATTAGCTCGCAGGGCAGGTATCGAAATTTTAAGCTCTTCAAACTTAAACTATGCTAACCAACAGGCTGCTATAGCAGAAATGGCTAAAAACCCTGACTTTGGCGCTGGTCCGAACGACGCTTTCGGCCGCGTTTGGTGGGACAAAAAATAATTGCTAATATTAAAACCCCTAATAGTTTATTAGGGGTTTTTTAATATCAACACAATGAAGCTAATAAAGTTATCCATTGCAGTAGTAACTTTCATTGCCATACTTTTTAATGCTGAATTTGCCAGTTCACAGAACTTTGCATCAGTTTCGGGAATTAAATCCATTAATTTAGTTGGGGTAGATGGTAAGGCTGGCAAAATTAGTTTAAGCAAACCGGTAGTACTCATTTTTTTAAGTCCGGAATGCCCTTTATGCAAAAACTACTTACCAGGCCTGGTTAAACTCCAAAACTCGAATAAACAAATTACCTTTTATGGAATCGTTCCGGGTAAAAGTTATTCATTAAAAGAAATTAAGGCGCTTAAAGCTGATTATCAAATTAATTTTGAATTATTAAGCGACCGCGATAAAAAAATATCGAAATATTTAAA
Organism: Pedobacter sp. AC464; assembly: GCF_979253075.1. Classification (NCBI taxonomy): domain Bacteria; kingdom Pseudomonadati; phylum Bacteroidota; class Sphingobacteriia; order Sphingobacteriales; family Sphingobacteriaceae; genus Pedobacter; species Pedobacter sp. AC464. Next base: position 175,749 of record NZ_CEEDBV010000002.1, on the reverse strand, counting down.
AGCGACAACTACACCAGAGGTTTTTCTCATAAATACAACAGGTGCCATCACCTACAAGGGCATGATAGATAACTGGCCTACATCCTTAGGTAAAACACGATTAGTGGTTACCCAAAAGTATTTGGAAGATGCCATATCCGATTTGTTAAAAGGAAAAATTAGTTATAAAGAAACAACTCCTATCGGATGTTTAATAAATGATATATAATGAATAAATTATTTTATTATATTTTTAAAGGCATTGTAGCCATGTTCATTGTATGTGTTTGCGTAGCCAAAGCAAACGCACAAAAGGTTACTTATTATAAAGACGTTGCCCGTATTATTCAAAATAAATGTCAGCCATGCCACCGGCCGGGCGAGGCGGCGCCATTTTCGTTGTTAACTTACGAGGATGTTGCAAAACGAGGCAGCTTTGTAAAAAAGGTAACTCAGTCGGGCTACATGCCACCATGGAAACCAGATAATCACTACAGAGACTTTAAAAACGACCGCTCTTTAACGGCCGGAGAAAAGCAGCTAATTGCGAAATGGGTTGATGATAAAATGCCAATTGGAAATCCAAATCAATTTCAGCAAAAAGATGCTAAAACTTATATTGAAGGAACCCAATACACCCGTACTCCAGACCTCACTTTAAAAACGGCCTCTGCTTTCAAGGTTTTAGGCGACAACAAGGAGCGATTTATTGTGTTCAAAATTCCTTTCGATATTGGTTCAGAACGCAATGTGGAAGCCATAGAATTCATTTCATCAAATAAAAAGGTAGTTCATCATGCCAACTTCGCCATTCATCCGGTGCCGGATGATATCGATATAAAACAGGGAGCCGATTTTTTGAACCTTACTGAAGACGACAGAACCAAGTACGCACAGTATTTTCCATTTAAAAAAACCATGACTTACTATGGAGGCTGGATTCCAGGAACGTCATACGAATCGTATCCTAATAATTTTGGATGGATTATGCCCAAACGCGGGGTAATATTGTTAACCGTCCACTTTGCGCCAACATCAAAAGAAGAGAGCAATGTTTCAGGAATAAACTTTTTTTTCAAAAAGGAACCTATAGAAAGAAAGGTACAGGTTATCAGTCTGGGCTCTGCCGGCGTCGGCGAAAAATCGATTGACCCATATTTTTTTATCCCTGCAGATTCAATAAGAAAATTTGAGCTGAAGATTACAACACCGCAAGACCAATCTTTGCTTTACATTTGGCCGCACATGCATTACCTGGGCAAGGTTTTTAAGGCTTATGCGGTAACTCCTGCCCGTGATACAGTGAAATTGGTCTCTATCCCTTCCTGGGATTTCAGATGGCAGGAAATTTATCAGTTCAAAAAGCTTATTAAAATACCAAAGGGCTCTGTGTTAACCATTGAGGGTACCTACGATAACTCGAAAGATAATCCAGATAACCCGAGCAGCCCGCCACGAAACGTTTATTCAGCCAATGACATGAAATCGACGGATGAAATGATGACATTATTGCTGGTGTTTCTGCCGTATCGAGAACATGACGAAGAAATTATTTTAAAATAGCGCACAGCTACATCGAAGACTAACCTTATCGCCCGAAACATTTTTTGATGCATTCTTTCTGATTGCTGATGAAATTTATTGCCAGAGAAAACATCCCAGCAAATTAAAACATTATGAAAATTAAATTATTTGTTCCAGCCCTGTTTTCTGTTTTAATATTTACCGTGGGTTTGGTTAAGGCACAAAACACGCTTTTTACGTTGATGCTTTCTAAAGAAACGAATATCAGTTTTGTAAATAAGGTAATAGAAACGGATTCATTGCATATCATGAATTACGAATATCTTTATAATGGATCAGGGGTGGGTATTGCGGATTTTAATGGTGATGGACTGTGTGACATATTCTTTTCATCAAACTCAGGCGACAATAAGTTGTACCTTAACAAAGGCAATTTTAAGTTCGACGACATCACGAATAAGGCTGGCGTAAAGGGAAATGGCACCTGGGCAACGGGTGTTAGTGTGGTAGACATTAATGGCGACGGTTTGCCTGATATTTATGTATGCCATTCGGGCAAGTTCCCTGATGATAAGCTTAAAAATGAGCTTTTTATTAACCTGGGTTTAAAAGCCGGGCAGCCTGTTTTTAAAGAAATGGCGACCGCTTATGGCCTTGATGCCGTTGGAACTCAATCTACCCAGGCGGCGTTTTTTGATTACGATAATGATGGCGATTTAGACATGTTTCTGCTCAATCACTCCAATCAAACCTATAAACCCTTCTTAAATACCAGAAAAACACGGGCAACCCCAAATATGAAATTTGGAAACCGCCTGTTCAGACATGATTCCAAAGATGGTAAGCCTGCTTTTTTGGACGTTACATTAAGTTCGGGAATTATAAATAATGCCTTAAATTTTGGACTAAGCGTTACCGTAAGCGATATAAATAATGATGGCTGGCCTGATGTTTATACATCCAGTGATTATACCGAACAAGATTGCCTGTACATAAATAATAAAAACGGCACTTTTTCCGAGCGCATCCGGCATTCATTAAAGCATATATCCAAGTATTCGATGGGCGCTGATATAGCCGATTACAACAATGATTCGAGGCCCGATATTGTTACCTTGGATATGTTGCCGGAAGATAATCGCCGGCAAAAACTACTCAAAGGCGCTGATGAATACGACCAGTATCATTTATTGTTAGATAGCGGTTACTATAAACAGCAAATGCGAAATATGCTGCATTTAAATGAAGGTACCGCAGAGGATGGGTATTTGCGCTTTAGTGAAATCGGGCAGCTGGCTGGTGTTTCCAATACCGATTGGAGCTGGGCACCACTTTTTGCCGATTTTGACAATGATGGTTGGAAAGATTTATTTATATCCAATGGCTATCTGAGGGATTTTACCGATATGGATTTTCTAAAATATACGGTTTCAAATGCGCAAAAGGAGTCGTTAAAGCAGGGAAATTTGAAATTTCAGACATTCGATTTGGTGAAAAAAATGCCTTCGAATCAAATTTCTAATTATATTTTTTCCAATAACCGAAACTTAACCTTTACCAATAAAACAATAGATTGGGGTATTTCTGCACCTTCTGTATCTAATGGTTCTGCCTACGCAGATTTGGATAATGATGGAGATTTGGATTTGATAATTTGTACCATTAACGCTCCTGTAATGGTCTATAAAAATAACGCAGAACAATCCAAATCCAATTATTTAAAAATCAAATTAGTAGGTTTTGGATTAAATACGGAAGCTTTGGGTGCCAAAATTTATATAAAGTCGGCAGAGAACTCGCAATACCAGGAAAAATATGTCGTACGTGGTTACCAATCAAGCGTAGATCCAATAAACTGCTTCGGGTTGGGAAGCCAAAATAAGGCAGATCGCGTTAGAGTTGTTTGGCCAGATGGGAAGGAAAGTTTGCTACAAAACGTAAAATCCAATCAATTGCTCACGATCAGATACGAGGAAGCCAAAATCATAAAAAATGATGCTGTTGCGAAAAAGCCTGTTTTTACTGATGTAACAGTGCAATCTCATTTACAATACAAGCATGTAGAAAATGAATTTATTGATTTTAAAGGGGAAACCCTGTTGCCTTACCAGTTGTCGAAATTTGGTCCGGCTATGGCTAAAGCAGACGTTAATAAGGACGGACTTGAAGATGTCTTTATTGGCGGCGCAATCGGCCAACCGGGAAAGTTATTTATAGCGCAGAAAGATGGAAGTTTCAATGTTGCTGATTCCAAATGTTGGGAAGAAGATGCACAAAGCGAAGATGTAAACGCCGTTTTTTTCGATGCCAATGGCGATGGGTCAGTTGATTTATGGGTTGTAAGTGGTGGCAATGAATATGACGACGGTGCGCCTGAATATCAGGACCGCCTATATTTAAACGATGGTAAAGGCAATTTTAGCAAAGCTAAAGGCGCTTTACCTAAAATGTTAAGTAGTAAGCAGGCAATTTCTACCGGTGATTTTGATAACGACGGAAAAATAGATGTTTTTGTCGGTGGTATGAGTAAACCGGGGTCGTTTCCCTTATGCAGCAAAAGTTTCTTGCTTAAAAATGAAACCGCAAACGGTGTTGTCAAATTTATAGATATAACCAAAGAACTTGCACCAGAATTGGAATATCCCGGGATGGTGGTTACGGCACTCTGGCAAGACTTAAATAAAGATGGTTACCCCGAACTTTTAATAGGGGGCGATTGGATGCCGTTGATGATATTTAAAAATAGTAAGGGCAGCTTAAAACAAGATGAAGATGCTGGGTTAAAAAATACCGAAGGGATGTGGAGCAAGATTTCTGCCATGGACGTAAATGGCGATGGTAAGATGGACTTTGTGGTAGGCAATTGCGGCATAAATAATCAATACAAAACAACGCAAGAACAACCAATGACGATTTTTGCTGCCGATTTTAATAAAGACGGCGTTTTAGATCCCATCATGTGCTACTATATACAAGGCAAAAACTACCCGATGGCTTCGAGAGACGAACTACTCGACCAGATGGTTCAGTTCAAAAAGAAATTCTTAAATTATCGGTCTTACGCTGAGGTTTCTATAGATCAGCTGTTCACTCCTGAGCAAATAGATAAAAGTCAAAAATTTTATTGCAAACAGCTTCAATCACTTATACTGATTAATGACGGTAATGGAAAATTCTCTGTAAAACCCTTACCTGTTGAAGCTCAATTTTCGAGAGTTTGGGGAATTGTGATCGATGATTTTGATAAAGACGGCATAAAAGATATCGTGTTGAGCGGGAATTTTTATCCTTACAGGGTTCAGCTCGGGCAGGCTGATGCAAGTTTGGGTTTGCTTTTAACTGGCGATGGAAAAGGGAACTTCAAAGCTGTCTCTCCCTATGAATCGGGGCTGTATATTGATGGCGATGTTCGCAATATGCTCGAAATTAATGGCCCTTCAAAGCGAATCATTGTAGTCAAAAACAACGATGAAGCACAAGTAATTAAAGTTAATAACTAATAAACTGAATCATGAAAACCTGTTTAACCCTTTTGTTTTTTTGTATTCACATAACTGTAAATGCCCAATGGCAAAGTAGTGAAAGCGACCCAACACCTTTGCACAGGTCGCAAAAAGCGCTGTCTGATGTTATTGTAAATGATATATTTTCACCTCCCGTTGCGAGCCGGATTTTTGTTTACGCAAACATAGCCGCCTATGAGGTTCAAGCTAAAAAAGATAAGCAGTTATTGTCTTTAACCGGCCAGTTAAACGGTTTTAGCGGTATACCGAATCTCAGTCCCAAGCAGATAAGCTATTCATTGTCATCAACTTATGCATATTGGCAGGTTGCTAAAAGGCTTGTTTTTTCTGATGCGGTAGCGCTCGATAGCCTAAACAGCATATTAAAATGGTATAAAACGAAAGGTTATCCGGACGATGTTGTAGAAAATTCTATGGCGTATGGAAAAACAGTTGCCGATTCTATTTTATTCTGGGTTGATAAAGATAATTATAAGGAAACCCGAAAATCAAGACGCTACAGCATTGTAAAAAAAGAAGGTAACTGGGCGCCAACGCCTCCGGGCTATATGCCTGCCGTTGAACCTTACTGGAATAAGATCAGGCCACTTTTTTTAAAAACAGCTGATCAGTTTAAACCTGCCGCTCCACCAGTTTACAGCAAAGATAAAGACAGTCCGTTTTATGCAAACGCTAACGAGGTATACCTCACGGTTAAGAATCTAAATAGTCAGAATCTAAGTATTGCCAAATTTTGGGATTGTAACCCGTTTTTTTTAAATGTAAACGGGCACATGAATTATGCAACGAAAAAGATATCGCCAGGGGCACATTGGATATCCATTGCCGGCATTGCCTGCAGAACGAAAAAACTAAGCTATGCGCAAAGCAGCTACACTTATACTGCTACATGCATTTCGCTTTTCGATGCCTTTATCAGTTGTTGGGATGAAAAATACAGGCGTAATTACATCAGGCCTGAAACTTTTATAAATGCCAATATTGATGAAAGCTGGCAACCTATTCTACAAACACCACCTTTTCCCGAATATCCAAGCGGACATAGCGTTGCATCTACAGCTGCGGCGGTGGTTTTAACCAAAATTTTTGGCGATAATTTTAACTTTGACGACAATACCGAAATCGACTATGGCCTGCCCGTAAGAAAGTTTGCTTCGTTTAATGATGCTGCAAATGAAGCGGCTATAAGCAGGCTGTACGGCGGCATTCATTATAGGCCTGCAATAGAAAACGGGCAAGTGCAGGGTAGGGCTATAGCCGCTTACCAGCTGCAAAATGTAAAAATGAAAAAAAATAATTCAAAAATGTAATGAAGGTAAAATACATTTTATTAACAAGTTTAATTGCAATAGCTAAGCTTGCAAGCGCCCAGCAAAACGACATTATGCCACAATCTTCGCATTACGAAGCGCCGGCTGATCCATTAGTGAAAAAGAAATTAGATAACTGGCAGGATAAAAAGTTTGGAATGATTATTCATTGGGGATTGTATGCAGTTCCAGGTATTATAGAATCATGGTCTATTTGTTCTGAAGATTGGATTGAGCGAGACTCGACTATCTCTTATGATGACTACAAGAAATGGTACTGGGATTTTAGCAAAAAGTTTAATCCTACAAAGTTCGACCCAACCCAGTGGGCAAAAGCAGGAAAGGACGCAGGCATGAAATACCTCGTATTTACAACCAAGCACCACGACGGTTTTGCCATGTTTGATACAAAACAATCTGATTTTAGTATAGCTAAAGGCCCATTTGCCAACAACCCTAAAGCTGATGTTGCTAAATATGTTTTCGACGCTTTTAGAAAGGAAGGTTTTATGATTGGTGCTTACTTCTCTAAACCCGACTGGCATTCTCAATATTATTGGTGGCAGAAATACGCTACGGCGGACAGAAACAACAATTACGACATAAGAAAATATCCGTGGAGATGGAATAAATTTAAGGATTTCACCTACAACCAAATCGGCGAGCTGATGCACAATTATGGTAACGTAGATATTTTGTGGCTTGATGGTGGCTGGGTTCGTCCACTCGAATCCGTTAATGCAGAAGTTTTGTCCTGGGGCGCAAATATCCCAAAATGGAGTCAGGACATTGATATGCCAAAAATTGCAGACATGGCACGAAAAGCGCAGCCTGGTTTAATTATGGTGGATAGAACCGTTCACGGGCCCTATGAAAATTACCAAACTCCTGAACAAAAGATTCCCGAAAAACAGTTAGACTATCCTTGGGAAAGTTGCATGACGTTGGGTGGGGCATGGGGATTTGTGCCAAACGACAACTACAAATCTGCTTCGGAAGTTATTAATAAGTTGGTGGAAATTGTAGCAAAAGGTGGCAGCTTGCTGCTAGGCGTCGGGCCAAAACCTGACGGAACTTTTCCTGCTGAGGTGACAAAAAAACTAGAAGATATTGGAAAGTGGACCTCCATCAATGGTAAGGCCATTTACAATACAAGGGCTGCAAAAAACTACCACAGCGGGCAAACCTGGTTTACACAGGCTAAGGATGGTAAAAAACTTTTTGCAATCTATTGCTTAACAGCTGATGAGAAGTTGCCAGCTAAAATTAACTGGAGCGGGAATGTACCAAAGAAAGGATCGGATGTTAAACTAATTTCGACGGGTAAAAACGTAAAATGGAAGGAAGCGAACGGAACTGTTAGTTTAGAGATTCCAAAAAATATAAATTCAAATTCTGCTCTGGCTTTTGAGTTTAGTCCTCAAAACTAATATTAAAATTATAAAATGAAATCCCAAACCGTTATCATCCTCCTTATTTTAATTACTTTAAATGGTAGCTTATTTGCCCAGCAAAACAAAATCAATACGCAGGCAAATTATAAAAATCCAAAAATAGGTATCGATGAACGGGTAAAGGATCTTTTATCGAGGATGACGCCTGAGGAAAAATTCTGGCAGCTATTTATGGTTCCGGGCGATGTTAACGGAATAAAAAATGGTATCTATAAAAACGGAATTTTTGGACTTCAAATTAGTGCACAGTCGGGCGGTGGCGGCGAAGCCCAGCAAATGTTGAGTTACAATTCAACTGAGAATGCCTTTACGCTCGCGAAAAAAGTAAATCAGCTTCAGCGTTATTTTTTAAAAGAGACAAGGCTTGGCATTCCAATGCTCGTTTTCGACGAGGCTTTACATGGTTTAGTACGACAAGGCGCAACAGCTTTTCCTCAGTCGATTGGTCTTGCAGCTACCTTTGACACCTTAATGATGGCCCAAATAGGCAAATCCATCGCCAAGGAAGCGAAATTAAGGGGTATTCGAGATGTGTTAGCGCCTGTTATCAACATTGCCGATGATGTGCGTTGGGGGAGAACGGAAGAAACTTATGGCGAAGATCCATATTTAACAAAGGTACTCGGGCACGCTTTCATGAATGCAATAGAAAGGGAAAATGTGGTCGTAACGCCGAAGCATTTCATTGCTAATGTTGGAGATGGTGGCCGGGACAGTTACCCAATAGAAAAGAATGAAAGATTTTTAGAGGAAATTCATTTCCCGGCATTTAAGGATGCGGTTGAAAATGTAAACATTCGTTCGGTGATGACTTCTTACAACAGCGTTGATGGAACGCCCGCTACGTCAAATCACTGGCTTTTAACGGATGTTTTAAAAAAGCAATGGGGTTTCAAGGGTTTTGTAATTTCGGATGCCGGCGCAGTAGGAGGGGCGAATGTGCTCCACAACACTGCAGCTAATTATGAAGAAGCAACGGTACAAGCGTTTAACGGTGGCCTCGATGTTATTTTTCAGGTTGAGTATGACCATTACAAGCTTTTCATTCCTCCCTTTCTAAATGGTAGCATCCCTCAGAAAAGAATAGACGATGCTGTTTCAAGGGTATTGCGTGCAAAATTCGAGTTAGGTCTTTTTGAAAATCCTTACGTTTCTGAAAGCGATGCCAAGGCTTCGCTAACTGATTTTTCTAATAAAAAACTGGTTAAACAAGCGGCTTTGGAATCTTTTGTTTTGCTAAAAAACAACAAACAGGTTTTGCCTTTAAAGCAACAATCAAACATTTTGGTATTAGGTGAAGATGCAACTGAAGCTCGTTTGGGTGGATACAGTGGCACAGGAAAAGGGAAAATCAGTATTTTGGATGGTATCAAAAGTTACGCAAAAAATGTGGTCGTTAATTATACGCAGGGAAGTTTTCGCACCATTCAAGATTATGTGGTAATAGATTCAACTTTTTTGTTTTCAGGCGGTAAGAAGGGTTTATCAGCAGAATATTTTAATTCTACAGATTTATCGGGAGCGCCCGTGTTTAAAAGAATTGATAAACGAGTGGATTTTATGTGGACGCTCTATGCTCCTGATGAGCATTTGAGTAGCGACAATTATTCTGTTCGATGGCAGGGTGACTTAAAGGCCCCCAAATCAGGAACCTATAAAATCGGTTTGGAAGGAAACGATGGTTACCGCTTATTTATCAATGGCAATTTGCTTATAGACCAGTGGGATAAGCGTTCTTACCACACAAGGTTGGCAGATTTTACATTCGAGGGGAACAAATCTTATCCGGTTAAAATTGAATTTAGGGAACCTAAAGGAAATGCGCACATTAAGTTGGTTTGGAACTACGAGGTTGAAGATAAAGCATTTTCTGAGCTTGAAAAAGCGAAAAATCTGGCTAAAGATGCCGACATAGTTGTAATTGCAGCTGGTATAAAAGAAGGTGAGTTTCTCGACAGGGCAATGCTGAATTTACCCGGAAACCAGGAGAAACTGATTAAGGAAATGGCAAAAACAGGCAAGCCGATAGTTGTTTTACTGGTTGGCGGGAGCGCGATAAACATGCAAAACTGGATTGAAGATGTACCGGCGATTTTAAATGTCTGGTACCCCGGTGAGGCTGGTGGAACTGCCGTCGCTGAAACCTTGTTCGGCAATTCCAATCCATCTGGAAAACTTCCTATAACTTACCCCGTACATGAAGCGCAATTGCCGCTGGTATATAACCATAAACCAACTGGCCGTGGCGATGATTACAATAATTTAAGTGGTGAAGCACTGTTTCCGTTTGGCTACGGTTTAAGTTATACTCAGTTTAAGTATAGCGAATTAACGCTTGAGAAAAAAAGAATTAAGGCTGGCGACAAGGTTTATGTAAAGTTCAAACTTAAAAACACAGGCAATTATGACGGCACTGAAGTGGTTCAGCTATACCTCCGGGATATTTTGTCGAGCGTTGCACAACCCGTTTTGGCGCTTAAAAATTTTAAAAGAGTTTACCTTAAAGCCGGAGAGGAGCAGGAAGTTACACTCGAGCTAGGCCCTGAGGCATTTCAGATACTCAATAAGCAATTGAAATGGGAAATTGAACCTAGCGACTTCAGAATAATGATCGGTTCATCTAGCAAGGATTTACAGTTGAAAGCTAATCTGACGGTCGAAAAATAAAAAATTATTTTAAGCCTTCAATTTTTAATTTCTGGGCAAGTTCATTTAAATCGTTTACTACAACATCAATTAGAGGGATTCCGTTTACCTTTCTTTCCTCTTCAAACTTATGTTCAGGCTCACCCGGAATAATTACTTTTTTATCGGCATCTACTGTTTTTGCACTTTTAAAACGATATATCCAATTGTCTAAATGTTCTTTAAAGTCGGCCGCAGGTCGGAAACCGTCTACACGCATTGCACCTAAAAAGTGGCCAAGCCCTTCGCCAACAGGGTTTGCCGACGGTTCTAAAAAGGCAACAAAAGGCGGTACCCAGGGGCCATAATTTGCGCCCGAAAGCACTGCCGATAAAATATCGACTGTTGCACTCAATCCATAACCTTTGTGGCTGCCGTGGTCTTTATCACTCCCTAAAGGTAACAGCGAACCGCCATTTTTTAATTCATTCGGGTCGTTTGAGTTTTCTCCATTTTTATCCTGAACCCAGCCGTCAGGAATACTTTTATTTGCCCGCTGGGCAATTTCCAGTTTACCATTTGCGGCGGCAGCTGTAGCCATATCTACAACTACAGCAGGATTTTTTCCGGCCGGGAAAGCATAACACATTGGGTTTGTACCCAACAACCTTTCGTTGGCGTAAGTTGGCGCAACCAGCGGACTGGCGTTCGTCATACTGATGCCTATCATATCTTTCTCTACAGCCATTAAAGCATGGTAACCGGCAATGCCAAAGTGGTTTGAATTTTTAACTGAAACCCAGCCAGTACCATATTTTTCAGCCTTCTCGATTGCTACTTTCATTGCAAAAGGTGCCACAACCAAGCCTAAACCGGCATCACCATCAACGGTAGCGGTTGTTGGCGTTTCATGTACAATTCTGATATCAGGCGTTGCATTAATTCTATTTTTCTCCCATAACCTTACATAACCACTTAAGCGAGCAACGCCATGAGAATCAATTCCACGTAAATCTGAGCGCACCAAAACATCGGTTGCCAACTCGGCATGTTCATCAGAACAACCCATTTTTTTGAAAACGCTGTAGGTAAAAGCCCTAAGGTTGGTTTCGGTAAAGGTTATAAAGTTCATTCTTATTTGTTGATTAAGGAACACAGCATAAATTACAACGCTTAGCTTTTTAATATAACGCCTTTATGTTATTGGCTAAAGTTGAATATTACAGCTGTTATATTTCTTTATGGTAAAAGTAGCGTAAAATCGCCACCCAATGGTTCGAAATTTTCTATACAGGATGACAGAAAATCTTCACCATAATTTACATACATAGGCGCAATGTTTAAAATCCTCTCTTGAAGCGTTCCGTTTGGAAAAAGCCTTTTCTTTACATTTTCAATCTGCATCAAAGCAGTTTCATGTTTACGCTTTTCTGCCCTGAATAATTTCTTTTCAAGATTAGCTAAAAGGTGATTCGTTTTTTGCTTCGCTGTATCTGTTGAAACCGAAAGCGTTTTGTCAATTTTGTAAGCATTAAGCTTTATTTGGTCAAAAATGCTGTTTATAGCCCTCGTTTCATCCGCCAGGGCGAGTTGAGCAGTAGAGTTGCGTCTCACCCAGATGTTTTTTAACTCTTCAACCGGCAAGAAAATGTCTTCCAGTGCAAAACCTAAATTATACAGGTTTTCGGCACTCCGTTTATCGATAAGTAACGCCGAATTTCTGAGCAGCAATACCGGAAAATCAACCTTATAGAAATCGAAATTAGCCTTCAATTGCATCCAGTAAGCAACTTCAGCCCCACCACCAATGTAGGCGATGTTTGGCAAAATAACTTCCTGGTACATCGGGCGCATTACCACATTCGGACTAAATCTTTCGGGATGGTTACTAATTTCAGCTTTTAACTCCTCTTCAGAAAAACTGATATCAGTATGATTCACCTTATATTGCCCATTTTCAAAAATCAGTCGCTCGCGGAGTTCGTCTTTAAGGTAAAAGAAATTTATATCCCGGCCGTTAACCTGGCTTTTATAACCTAATGATTCGAGTTCAGCAGAGCTTTCGCTAATGTTTTTTGAACTGTTATGCTGAGTAATATCGGCGGTAACAAAGCCCGAAAACAGTTTTTTTAGCGAAGGCTCATCTGCGTTAACAATAACGAGGCCGTATTTTTCGAAGAGATTATTAACTAAATATCTGGTGGCATCTGCAAGGTTATCATGTTGTAAATAAGCTTGTTGAACGAGTTTTGCAATCCGTTTTCCATTTTTAGAAATGCCAAGGTAACCCTGATAAGCCAACACGGCTGCGGCAACCGTTTTTGTGCTTAATCTGCCGGTAGCGCCGTTGGTATTTTGTATCCAACTAATATTTTTTTCATCAACACTTACATGGTTAATCTCGTCGAAATCATGGTCTTCTGTTGCCATCCAATAAACAGGAACAAAATTTTTATCCGGGTGTGCTATTTTCAGTTCGATGGCCAAATTTATGGCTGTTACAATTTTATAAATAAAATAAAGCGGACCGGTAAAAAGGTTTAATTGGTGGCCGGTAGTTACTGTAAAAGTGTTATCTGATGCGAGAAGCTCAATATTTTTTGTTACAGATTTGTTGGCTGCAATATGCCTGTATTGATGTTTTAGTACATCAGCCAAAACATTTCTATCGCCCAGAAACTTTCGTTTTTCAATCGCTTCAGCCAGGCCTTCCATGTCGGGCCGGTAACTGTAAAAAGCTTTGAGCGCCTCTTCGTTGTTAATATAATCTAAAACTAACTTCGAAAAGGAACCGGTTTCCTGGTAGGAAATGTATTTTGCCTGCATAATTAGCGAAAGTAATGCAATTTAAGAATAATCATAAAGCTGAATAACTATTTTACAATTTTTAAATAATCACAAATTGCTTTCTATGGCCCCAACTTCTTCGCGATATAAGCTAACAGGTCCATCTAAGAGCACGGCAATAACTGTGAGGTTTTTGTCGAGCTTATCTTTCGGAATTGGGATGTACACGATTCCAGGAATTTTGCTCCAGTATAACTTATTATAAATTTCATGCGGAAGCATAGTTCCTTCACCTACTACCCTGATTCTGCTGATATTATTTTTCAACCCTTTAATCGCAATCGGTCCGGTAGGTTCGCCTTCAACAAACAAATATAAAGTTTGCTTATCTGCAGATAAGGCCGTTCTTCCCTGATAATGCCCTTCAGGAATGCCGGCAGTGGTTTTATATAAAGCCTCAGCATTTTTAATTATCCAGTCGTTTACCTCGGCATTAAAATTTTTAACGCCTGATTTGAAATTTAATCCATCAGCAGCCAGATTAGTACCTTGAAAAATATTTATACCGTTATTTAAATCGATGCTGACTCTAGTTAAATTGACTGATTTCCCGGCATCAGCAAGTAAGGTATTTATCGATACCGGTTTTTGTTTTGCTGCTGAAAGTTCGATTGGCTCATTTAGTGACACTTTCAGAACGGTGACATCGCTATCAAAACCATCCTCTTTTAAGCTAAAGTTGTAATCAGTTTCATTCAACTTTGTCACATTTACCGGCGCATTATTTCCAACCAGTTCCACATTTGTTATTTTAGATTTTAAGCCGCTGAGCAAAACGCCGTTTTTGCTTTTATAATCAAGATAGAGGTAGAGAACCTGCTTATTTTTCGACAGAGTGCTTTTACCCGCGAAATGGCCAGCCGGAATTCCAGCCTGTGTTTCGTACATGGCTTCTGCATGTTTGTTGGTCCACCTGCCCAGGTCTTTCAAAATTTTTACCTGTTCGGGCGCAATAGTGCCGTCAGCTTTCGGTCCAATATCTAACAACAAATTTCCACCCATGCTTATACAGTCTACAAGCGTGCGGATTATCATGTTAGAAGTTTTATAATGATTGTCGTATGGCTGATAACCCCAGGAATCATTCATCGTATAACATAATTCCCAGAATCTGGCTTGTGGTTTAACCACGGGCACACCTTGTTCCGGCGTTGCATAATCGCCATGACTGTCTAACCGGGAATTTATGATCACATCAGGATTATCCGCTGTTAGCAGGTTTCTTACTTTATCGGTTTGCCATTCTGCCGGGCTGTGTTCCCAATCGCCATCAAACCAGAGCAAATCTGGATGATACAAATTAGAAAGTTCACTAACCTGCGCCTGGTAATAGTTTAAAAATTTGTTCCATCGGTTTGGCTCTTTTTTAATGTCGTACCGGCTTCGTTCGCGGGTAAAAATATTGTAATCCTGATAACTCCAATCGGGTAACGAAAAATATAAGCCGGTTTTTAAGCCGGTTCTTTTCAGGCTGCTTATAAATGGTGTAATCAAGTCTTTTTTTGCCGCACTATTCGCAAGTGTGGCGGTTGCATTAGGTGCTTTTGTATCCCATAGGGAAACGCCATCATGATGCTTTGTGGTAATAACAGCGTATTTTGCGCCGCTTTCTTTAATCAAATCAGCCCATTCCTGCGGATTATATTTCGAAGCGTCGAAACCTTCAAGCTGCTTCATATAAGCATCGTGATTGATGTAGTTATTATAAAAAGCCCACGATTCGGAAATACCGTTTACAGAATAAATGCCCCAATGGATGAAAATACCAAGCTTCGCATCAGCAAACCATTGCATTTTTTGATCACGTGAATTTTGTTGTGCAGAAAGACGATTTCCCATTAGGAAAGGCATCAATAGAATCGCAAGCTTTAAATAACGCATAAGATGGTAGATATAATTGTTAAATATAATATTCACATTCTGTTAATGATGAATTTTTTCATATTCTGTCGCTTATAAGATAGGGCATAACTGCTAGCTTTCAATTAAAATGTGGATGGTTTTCAAAGCAGGAGGCATTTCAATTTGATGGCGTGGAATTAAGTTTCGGGGGATATCTTTCATAAATAAAAAAAGCCGCTCTGAATTAACAGAACGGCTCCTAAAATATTTGGTTTTAGTGATTTACCACTTTTTACGACGTTCGCCGCTACCACCCTCACGATTTCCACCTTCTTTGCGACCACTTCCGCCTTCACGGCTTCCGCCTTTTTCGTCACGGCTACGACCAGAGAAATCTCTGAAACCACCGCCGCTGTTTCCACCTTCACGTCTGCCGCTACCACCAGAGCTTCTTCTCTCGCCACTTCCACTTCCGCCACGGTAACCACCGCCACCGCCGCTTCTGCGTTCGCCGCCGAAACCACCGCTACGTCTTTCACCGCCACCGCGTCTTTCGCCTGCACCTTCTCCGCGACCGCCATCTCCGCTTTTTTCAATGCGAACCTGACGACCATTAAATTCAACAGCTTTAAAGCCTTCAAATACTTTATCAGCAACAGCATCTTCAACTTCAAAGAAAGAGAAAACACCTTTTAAATCTATTTTACCAACGCTTTTGCCAGCAATTTTACCATTATTACAGATAAAAGATAACATATCGCCACGGGTAAATTCATCTACCGAACCTAAGTTGATAAATAAACGGGTGTAACCATCGCTACCACGTCCACGTCTTTCGCCACGCTCACCTCTTTCGCCACGGTCATCGCCAACTGCTGCATTTAAATCTGGTGCTTTAGAATAGTAATCCAAAAAGCGGTTAAACTCTAATGAAGCAAAACGTTTAATTACATCTTCTTTAGATAAATCTTTAAATTCATCCATAATACGAGGAATGTACTGGTCAATTTGCTCCACATTAACCTCTACGTTATGTACTTTGTGTACTAACGAGAATAATTGTTTTTCGCAAACATCAAATCCTGTAGGTAATTCAGCCTTAGTAAACTGTTTACCAATTATACGTTCCAGCTGACGGATTTTACCTACCTCTTTTGAGTTGATAATACAGATCGAAATACCAGTTTTACCAGCACGGCCGGTACGGCCAGAGCGGTGGGTATAACTTTCAATCTCATCAGGTAGAGAGTAATTAATTACGTGTGTTACATTGTTTACATCTATACCACGTGCAGCAACATCGGTAGCAATTAGCAACTGCATGTTACGCTCACGGAAACGTTGCATCACTTTATCACGTTGTTGTTGCGATAAATCGCCGTGTAAAGCATCAGCATTATAGCCATCCTTTATTAAATGCTCGGCAACATCTTGTGTATCCAGTTTGGTTTTACAAAATACTACTGCAAAAATTTCAGGGTTAAAATCTACAATACGTTTCAAGGCAGCGTATTTATCACGGGCACGAACAATATAATATTCGTGTTCAATGTTTACGTTACCTGTATTTTTTGTGCCCATAGTTAATTCTACAGGGTTATCCATATAGTTTTTTGCTATACGGCGAACTTCTGCAGGCATTGTTGCCGAGAATAACCAGGTTTTTTTGTCATCAGGAGTGGTTGATAAAATGTCGTTAATGTCATCCTGGAAACCCATGTTTAACATTTCGTCGGCTTCATCAAGCACAACATATTTAACATTTGAAAAATCGATGGCTTTACGGCCAATGATATCCAACATACGGCCGGGCGTGGCCACTACGATTTGAACGCCTTGGCGTATTTCGCGTAGCTGTTGCATAATGTTTGCGCCACCGTAAACGGCAACAACATGTGCATTAGCAACGTTTTTAGAAAAGTTTTTAAGGTCGTTAGCGATTTGTAAACATAACTCACGCGTTGGGCATAAAATTAATGCCTGCGGTTTTGTTACTTTAAAATCGATTAGTTCTAACAGCGGCAAACCAAATGCGGCTGTTTTTCCTGTTCCTGTTTGGGCCAAACCAACAAAATCATTAGTGCCTTCTAACAGTACAGGAATACTTTGCTCCTGAATAGGCGTTGGAGTTTCAAATCCAAGGTCCTTTACGGCATTAACGACGTCATCACTTATCCCCAATAATTGAAATGGGTTTGTCATTCGTCTTTTATTTATTTAAGCCGCAAAGGTACGGTTAATAATTCGTATTTTCTTGCTCGTTAAATAAATACTTTTTTAAGCTAAATATTTGAAAATAAGGAAGAAAGGAATGATGGAAAAGGCACCAAGGCTAAATGATGATGACTGAGATACAAATCGGCAGTCACAATGTTAAGAGATATTCATTAAATTTTTGAAAATCAAAGCCTCTTGATATCGGTTAAAGCAGCCCCGCTTTACGCTGCAATCTTTTACCCCTTAATTCACACTAGCTGTTGAGGGGTAAAAGTATTTTCGCTACAATCGGGTTTAAAGGGCAAAAACAGAATACATCTTAACGCAACCTTTCAGCAGAGCGTATCAATCTTTCGTCTTTATTAATCCCAAAAATTGCCAAAACGCAAAACAAAATCGCCAATGCGGGCATGTAGGCACCGACCTCGAAAATTGCACCATCAACGCCACCAGGAAGTTGTTTGGCATAAACGCTGCACCAAAAAGCGAAACCTGCAATTGCTGCAATTGTAAAAATCACTAATCTCTTCTGCAAACTTCTTTTTCTGAAATTGAAAATGTTAGCAAAACACATTACGGCAACGGCAATATTTGTAATTAAAAGTGGAAGAAACGTATGCGTCTCTAAAGTTTTACCGCCTTTGGTAGCAAATGTTTGGTGAAGACCATTTGTAAAAATTTCCGATTCAGAACTATTTGTTTCTTTTGCCGCAATGGGTAAAAACAGCATCAAAACTAAAGCAATTGTTGCCAATAAAAGCCAGATAGATTGTACTCTTTGTATCATGTTAATTTAATAAATTGTACAAATATATATTTAATTCCATTTTGCAAGCTTATCTAATAAAAGGAAAAAGTATTTTTGCATCGCTTTGACTAAAAAAAGGTATTTCATACAAATTGCTTATGATGGCAGCTTATATCACGGCTGGCAAACTCAACCGAATGCCGTAACCGTTCAGGAGCTGCTCGACAAAGCCATGTCGGTTTTTTTTAGGCAACCAGTTGAAACTTTGGGCTGTGGAAGAACAGATTCAGGGGTGCATGCTACTGAGTTTTTTGCACACTTCGATGTCGAAAACTGCGCTGAAGAAAAAGTTTTGGCTGCGGTAGCCGGTATAAATGCAATGCTTCCTTATCAAATTGCGGTTAAACGAATTTTGCCGGTGCATAATGATGCACATGCCAGGTTTGATGCGACAGCAAGAGCCTACAAATATTACCTTCATTTTGATAAGGACCCTTTTAAAATAAACCGATCCTGGCTAATGAAAGACAGGTTGGATATCGGTTTAATGAATAAGGCGGCAGAAGAATTGTTAAATTATACTGATTTTTCTTGCTTTAGTAAATCGAATACGCAAACTTTTACCAATAATTGTAAAATTATGCAAGCAGGTTTCGAAACGCAAAATGAAGGACTCGTTTTCACGATCGAGGCCGACCGCTTTCTTCGAAACATGGTTCGGGCCATTGTGGGTACTTTGGTGCGGGTAGGTAAAAGAGAAATTGGGATAAAAGATTTTAAAAATATAATAGACAGTAAAAACAGGAGCAATGCAGGGCAATCTGTACCGGCTTGCGGCTTGTATCTGGTTAGCGTTAAGTACCCATATATAAATGTAAGCAGTAAAGCGTGATTGCTTTTTGGATGAGGTGAGGAGCCATTCACCGATTCAAAACAACCATTCAAAAATTAAAATCATGGCAGTAACAGGCGAAGTATATAATACAGGATTGCTGAAACGTATTTTTCAATACGTAAAGCCTTACCGTGCTGTGTTTGTTTGGTCGGTTGTTCTAACAATTTTACTCGCTGCAATTTCTCCGGTACGGCCTTTTTTAATAAAATATACCTTAGATAATTACATCCTCACCGGCAAATACTCCGGACTGGTGAATATGACAATTTTAATGGTTGTGATGTTGCTATTGCAAACGCTGATTCAGTACAACCATACCTTGTTAACCAATACTCTAGGTCAATCGGTTATTCGCGATTTAAGAATCAATGTCTTCAATCACATTACAAAATTAAAGCTAAAGTTTTTTGATAAAACACCTATTGGTCAATTAATTACACGAACCGTTTCGGACCTGGAAACCATTGCCGATATCTTTTCAGAAGGCTTAATATCCATGATTGGCGATACCCTGCAGGTTATTGTGATAATTGGCGTTATGCTTTATACCGATTGGGAACTGAGTTTAGTAGTACTTTTGCCTGTTCCGCTATTAATTATGGCTACACGCAAATTTCAGAAAGCCATCAAGGTAGCATTTCAGGAAATTCGAAACGAGGTATCTAACCTGAATACCTTTTTGCAGGAACACATTACAGGCGTTTCAATTGTGCAGTATTTTGCCCGCGAACGTCAGGAATACAAAAAGTTCTATGCTATTAATAAGCGGTATCGCGATGCGAATATCCGTTCTAACTGGTACTATTCTATTTTTTTTCCGGTAGTTGAGTTAATCTCTGCCATGTCTTTAGGTCTGCTCATCTGGTTTGGTGCAAAGAGCATCCTTTCTAATCCGATAGATGTTACTCCGGGTACCATCACCCAGTTCATCATGTATTTGGGAATGGTTTACACACCTATCCGCCAGCTGGCAGATAAGTTTAACACCTTGCAAATGGGTATGGTGGGTGCAGAGCGGGTATTTAAAGTTTTAGATACCGATGAGCGAACCCCTGATACCGGTACAGCTGCTCCGCTAAAATTAGAAGGCGATATCAAATTTAAAAATGTTTGGTTTGCTTATAACGATGAAAATTATGTTCTCAAAGATTTAACTTTCGAAGTAAAGGCCGGTGAAACTGTTGCTTTAGTTGGGGCAACCGGTGCCGGAAAATCATCAACAATAAATATTTTAAACAGGTTTTACGAAGTTAAAAAGGGCGAAATTACTGTCGATGGCATCGATATCCACGATTTTAAGCTCGATTACCTTCGAAGCCATATTGCAACAGTGCTCCAGGATGTTTTTCTTTTTTCGGATACAATTTTGAATAACATCACTTTAAATAATGCTCAGATAAAAATTGAAGAGGTTGTAAACGCAGCGAAAAAAGTGGGTGCCCACGATTTTATTGAACGTTTACCGGGCGGCTACCAATATAATGTGATGGAAAGAGGTTCTACGCTTTCGGCTGGGCAGGCACAGCTCATCTCTTTTATCAGGGCTTTGGTTCACAATCCCGCAATTTTAGTTTTGGATGAAGCAACTTCATCGGTTGATACGGAAACAGAACTGCTCATTCAAAAAGCTATCGACAACTTGATGGAAGGTCGAACTTCTATTGTAATTGCCCACCGCCTATCTACAATTCAAAAAGCTGACCAGATTATCGTGCTTGATAAGGGTGAAATAAAGGAAAAGGGTACGCATCAGCAATTGCTAAAACTGAACGGCTATTACAAAAAGTTGTACGATTTGCAGTTTTCTTCTGAAGGTATTGCCAAAGCCTAATCTAATATTTCGATTAATTTCTTAATTTAACATCTTTTAAAATCCGATAGAAGATGAAGTCTTTAAAAATTTTTGCAACGCTACTTTTTTCCCTTTTAGTTCTAAATATTTCTGCCCAGCAGAAAAAGTATGTTATGGTTATTCATGGTGGTGCCGGAACTATTTTGAAGAAAAATATGACGCCTGAAAAGGAAGCAGCTTACATAGCGGTTTTAACCCAGGCTTTGAAAGCCGGTTATGCTCAGATTCAGGCTGGAAAAAGCAGTTTGGATGCTGTAGAGGCTACAATCCATGTAATGGAAAACGACCCTCATTTTAATGCAGGGAAGGGAGCAGTTTTTACGCATGATGGCCGAAATGAACTTGATGCCGCAATAATGGACGGGAAAACATTGATGGCAGGTGCCGTAGCGGGCGTTACGACAGTTAAGAACCCAATTTCAGCTGCACGTGCGGTTATGGAAAAATCTGAACATGTAATGATGGTTGGCTCGGGTGCTGATCAGTTTGCTAAAGATGCGGGTCTGGAAATTGTTGATCCGAATTATTTTTGGACAAAAGAGCGTTGGGATGGCTTGCAACAAGCAATTAAGGAAGATTCTACTAAGGCAGTTTTAGATCATGGCAGCAAAAAAACAGAGCTTCTTGGAAGTAAAAATCACGATTATAAATTCGGTACCGTTGGTTGCGTCGCTTTGGATAAGGCCGGCAATTTGGCAGCAGGAACTTCAACAGGTGGCATGACCAATAAAAAATACGGACGTGTTGGAGATGCTCCGATTATTGGCGCCGGTACTTATTGCAACAACGAAACAGCCGGGGTCTCTTGTACCGGCTGGGGAGAATACTACATCCGGAACGTAGTTGCAAAAACCATTTCCGATTTGATGGAGTACAAAGGTTTGAGTGTTGCAGAGGCATCAAAAATTGTATTGGAAAAAGTTGGGAAAATGGGTGGCGATGGTGGCTTAATTGCCTTGGATAAGAAAGGAAACATAACTATGCCATTTAATACTGAAGGGATGTACAGAGGGGCTATCACCGCGGATGGAAAAATAGAGGTTAACATCTACAAGTAATGAGAATACTTCTGGTATCACTTTTTTTATGCATCAGTGTCCTTACGATTAAAGCTCAAAGTAAGGGCAGTTTGTTCATAATTGGGGGCGGCAACCGCTCAGATGCTTTAATGGAGGAAATGCTGAAAACGGCAGGTCTAAATCAAAGTGATTATATTATTGTATTGCCAATGGCCAGCACAATTCCGGATTCGGGTTTCAAAAGCATAGCCGCTCAACTCAAGAAAATAGGTAGCTATCAGGTGCGAAATTTCAATTTCAGCAAGCATAATGTGAATGATAAAAAATGGATTGACTCACTTACATCTGCAAAACTTATTTACATTTTGGGCGGTGACCAAAGCCGTTTCATGCAAGCTGTTTTAAATACGCCAGTTTACAATGCAATTCACCAGGCCTACAAAAGCGGTTCCACAATTGCCGGTACCAGCGCTGGTGCGGCGGTGATGAGTAGGTTTATGATTACCGGAAAGCAACTTTTAGATACCGTTTATAAAGAAACCTTTAATAAGCTTTGGGATAAAAATATTGAGTTTGAACAGGGATTGGGCTTACTTCAAAATACCATAATTGATCAGCATTTTCTAAAACGAAACAGATACAACAGACTAATTTCTGCACTGGCAGCGCACCCTGATTTGGTATGCGTTGGGATTGATGAAAGTACAGCCATAATCGTTCATGAAAGTAAAGCAGCTGTTGTGGGCGAAAGTCAGGTAATACGAATGGCAAGACCTCAAAATTTAAAAGTATCGGATAAAAATTTAATTAAGTTTAACCATGCTGATTTCGGGATTTTTACCGCTGGCGACGTTATCGACATATTACCATAATCCATTTTAGACGCAAAAAATTTTCACTCTTTTACATCGGGTAATGATTTCTATAAAAAAAATAAAGCAGGTATTTTCTAACCTCACATTTCAGGTTATCCTGGCTATAGCCATAGGCATATTTGTGGGTACTTACTTTCCTGGTTTTGCGCCAACAGCAAAACTTATTAGTCAGGGCTTTATAAACCTGATAAGCATGTTAATCGCACCAATAATTTTTTTTACTATCGTTTTGGGCATTGCGCACATGGGTGATATGAAAAAGGTTGGTCGTGTTGGCGGGAAAGCGCTTTTGTACTTTGAAATTGTTAGCACTGTTGCAATTGCTATTGGCCTTGTGGTTGCAAATGTGCTTAAGCCAGGGGCAGGGATGATTGCCAAAGCCGGCGATACCACAAAGATTGCTGGTTACGCCGAACAGGCGAAAGACATGAATTGGGCAGAGTTTTTTCTTCATATCATTCCGCATAATGTTATTGCAGCCTTTGCAGAGGGAAACATTTTACAGATTTTGCTTTTTGCAATCTTATTTGGCTATGGTTTAAACAAGCTGGGTGGCGAAGGCACCTCTGTGTTAAACGCTTTCGATAAAATCTCAAAGGTTTTATTCAAAATTATGAAAGTGATTATGCGTTTAGCGCCAATTGGTGCCTTTGGCGGTATGGCTTTCAGCATTGGTACGCATGGTTTACAAAGCATTGTTGGTATGGCAAAGCTGATGGGCTCTGTTTACCTTACCTGCATTTTATTCATTTTTATTGTGCTGAATGGCATTTGCCGGTATTATAATTTCAGCCTATGGCAATACCTTAAATTTATCCGTCAGGAGATTCTGATTGTACTTGGCACCTCATCATCAGAATCTGCTTTGCCGAGCATGATGCAGAAAATGGAAGCCATAGGTTGCGAAAAATCTGTAGTTGGTTTGGTAATCCCGACCGGTTATTCTTTTAACCTGGATGGAACGGCGATTTACCTTGCGATGGCGGTGATTTTTCTTTGCCAGGTTTTCCATGTAGATTTGTCTCTCGGCCAGCAAATTACGGTTTTAGGCGTGCTTATGGTAACCTCTAAAGGGGCGGCTGGCGTAACCGGGAGTGGTTTTATTGTACTGGTTTCCACCCTTACCGCATTAAAGATAATGCCGATAGAACACATTTCAATTTTAATTGGTGTGGATAGATTTATGAGTGAAGCCAGGGCAATTACTAACGTTATCGGTAACGGTGTTGCAACAATAGTTATTGCAAAAAGCGAGAACCAGTTCGACCATGAAAAATACCTGAAAGCGATTCAGCCGGCATCAATAGAGAAAGCAGAAGAAGTATAGCTGTTTTGGCGGTAGAATTACTCCCAACTCTTTTCTGTATCTTTGAGGCAGAAATAAGCACACAGCTTGTTTAATTAAATTACAGCACATTGGCTCAGAAAGAAAATGCCCGCTCGGAGAAAAGCGAGCTACACCCACGCAACAAACACCGTTCGCGTTACAATTTTAAACAACTTATCGGAACATCAAAAGAATTGAAACGCTTTGTTTTTAAGAATGAACATGACGACGATTCAATAGATTTCGCAGATCAAAGTGCGGTAAAAGCTTTGAACAAGGCGTTGTTGAAGCACTTTTATAATATTCCGCAATGGGATATTCCAAAAGATTATCTTTGTCCGCCAATACCTGGCCGGGCAGATTACATTCACTACGTGGCCGACCTTTTAGGTTCGAGCAATAATGGAAAACTTCCGAAAGGCAGCAATATTAAAGTGCTTGATGTTGGCGTTGGCGCAAATTGTATTTACCCGATTATTGGTCATCAGGAGTATGGCTGGAACTTTGTTGGCTCTGATATCGATCCGCTTTCAATAGAATCAGCGAAGCGCATTGTTGATGCCAACAAATCTTTACAAGGTGCGGTTGAAATTCGTTTGCAGCCTTCAAAAATGGGGATTTTTAGAGGTGTTGTAGGCGCCCGAGAAAAATTTGATGCAGTGGTGTGTAATCCACCATTTCACTCATCTTTAAAAGAAGCAGAGCAGGGAACCCGACAAAAATGGCGCAACCTTGGTGGCAACGAAAAAGAAGTAAAACATGTTTTAAACTTCGGTGGAAACAAAGCAGAACTTTGGTGCCCTGGTGGTGAGCGTGCTTTTGTAGAGCAGATGATTATTCAAAGTGCTCAAATTTCCAATCAGTGTTTATGGTTTACGTCGCTGGTGTCTAAAAGTGCAAACTTAAAAAGCATTTACAGTGCGCTAATTAAGGCCAAGGCTTTCGAAGTTACAACAGTTCAAATGAGCCAGGGACAAAAAGTTAGCCGCTTTGTGGCATGGACTTTCCACGATGAAGCTGCTCAGGCCGAGTGGGCTAAAGGCTGGAAAGCGGAACCGAAACCAAAAACGGAAGATAAAGCCGTTTAAAATAAAAAAAATATACCCATAGCCGAACCAATTTTTCATTGGTTCGGCTTTTTTTATGTCGATTTACTTCATTTTTGCTGTTCGGGATTAGCAATGCCGACCACTTAACAAAGGATTTTTAGTCCTTAAATTGAGCTACTTTTTCTCGTAAACAATTAAGATGGTGAGATCATTATCATCATTCGGCTTAATGCTATGCGAACTTCCCGGCCTTGTTAAAATGGCGTCGCCAGGTTTTACCGCAATGGTTTTGCCGTTCATTTGCATGGTGCCGTTGCCACTGAGAACGTAATAAAGTTCATCTTCTTTCTGGAGGTGATAACCAATGGATGACCCAGGCTTTAAAACCCTTTTTCGGAAAGCTGTTTTGAGATTCTTAGCCTCGCCAAAGAAATTGTAACCGATGGTTTCGCCACCCCCGTTATGCGTTCCCGGTTCTGTTTTTGCCACTTCGGCATCGTTTTGTAAAATGTATTTTGCCGTGTCGGGTGTTTGTGCTTTTAGCCCGGTGCAAATAAGCGCCGAGAGAAGCATGATTATAAATGTAATTTGTATTTTCATAACTTTTCCACCTAAAAATTAAAAATTCTTGGGCCCTTACAGGCCTAGCCGCAAAGGTTTTCGCTTCAACCTTTCTGCTTTAACCTTTTTGCTTTGAGCTCCAAGTTCTTCGCTTCAGCCATTCCGCTCTCGGCTCGAGTAAATTTAAGCGTTTTGTATGGTTGTTGCCAAAAGCGAATTACTTTTGTTGAATAAACCTGATTGCAACGAAAATGCTTTTACAAAACCGAAAAGGTTTGCAAAACCTGTTTGGTTGAAAAGTATTGTAGTGTAAAGCAGGGCTGTAGTCGCCATAAATAAATTACTTACATTTTCCTGAAAAAACGGGCTAAATAATCTATTTTTAGGCTTGACTTTCCAGTCAATAATATTAGCTTTGCACAAAAAAATTGATACATGAGCGTTTTAGTAAATAAAGATTCTAAGGTTATCGTTCAGGGTTTTACCGGAAACGAAGGAACTTACCATGCTGAGCAGATGCTTGCATACGGTACAAACGTAGTTGGTGGTGTTACGCCTGGCAAAGGTGGGCAATTACATTTAGATAAGCCTGTTTTTAATACTGTTAAAGATGCTGTTGATAAAACAGGAGCAAATGTATCTATCATTTTCGTTCCACCTGCTTTTGCTGCTGATGCGATTATGGAGGCTGCCGAAGGTGGTATTAAAGTGATTGTTTGTATTACTGAAGGTATCCCAACAAAGGATATGATTCAGGTGAAAGAATATATTGCAGACCGCGATGTGACTTTGATTGGTCCGAACTGTCCAGGAATTATTACTGCTGATGAAGCTAAAATTGGTATTATGCCAGGATTTATCTTCAAAAAAGGTAATGTTGGTGTAGTTTCTAAATCCGGAACGTTAACATATGAGGCTGTAGACCAGGTTGTTAAAGCTGGCTTGGGCATTACCACTGCTATTGGCATTGGCGGCGACCCAATTATTGGCACGCCAACAGTTGAAGCGGTTAAATTATTAATGAATGACCCGGAAACCCATGGTATCATCATGATTGGTGAAATTGGCGGTGGTATGGAAGCTGAAGCTGCCCGTTGGATTAAAGAACATGGTACAAAACCAGTAGTTGGTTTTATTGCTGGGCAAACTGCGCCTCCAGGACGTAGAATGGGCCATGCTGGTGCTATTGTTGGCGGTGCCGATGATACAGCTGCTGCAAAAATGAAAATCATGCGTGAGTGCGGAATTCGCGTTGTTGAAAGTCCTGCAGAAATTGGTGCTGCAATGGCAGAAGAATTAGCAAAATAAGATTTCAAAACATCTATAAAGAGAAAGCGTTTCGGTTAATCCCGAGACGCTTTTTTTTGGCCTCGCCCCGTCACAGTTGTTGCGCTGGCTAATTTCTGCTGTCCCGCTTCTCAAAGTGATCGATTTGCAGATTGGAAGCATTACTGCATCACAAAACAGCGGTTACCAATCCTTAAGTGCCATTATTTATCATCAGTTTGTAAACACTAAAGCAATCGGCAAGGCCAGCAAACCAAAATGAAATTTGTAGCGTATATTGGAGTATGAAAACGTTGTTAAATAAACTATTTTTGGTCTCGGCTGTTGTCTTAATTACGGGATTATCAGCCTGCGCTCAAAAGCAAGACAGAAAAGAAGTAAAGCAAGCCGAGCAATCAGAAAATATTACACCGAAGAAGAAAATGAACTGGAATCCATTAACACCCGAAGAAGAAAGAGTAATTGTAAATAAAGGAACCGAGTATCCTGGTACCGGCAAATACGAACACACAACAGATAAAGGCACCTATACCTGCAAACGTTGCAATGCTGCATTGTACCGTTCGGAAAGTAAGTTTGATGCACACTGCGGGTGGCCTGCTTTTGATGATGAAATTAAAGGTGCTGTAAAAAGAATTCCTGATCCGGATGGTTCGCGTACAGAAATTGTTTGTGCTAACTGCGGCGCACATTTAGGGCACGTATTTTTGGGCGAAGGATTTACCAATAAAGACACCCGTCATTGTGTAAATTCTATCTCAATGAATTTTGTTGCCGATAAAAAATAAGGTGGGTATAGTGAGGTTAGGTAAGGGCGTACAGCGATAAGTTGTACGCCTTTTTTATTAAATTTCTTTGAGCTTTCGGTTAAAGAAATTCGTTGGTTTTCTATTAATAATTTGGTGTTTTCGCTATTGGGATTTAGGCCCATTAGGCTGCAGTTTTTCCACAAATTATTGATTATAAACTAAATGCTTATATTTGCAGGCTCGGTAATGAAATTTTAGCCTATGAAATATTTTCTGTTATTAAGTTTTTGTTTTTTGTTTTTACAAGGTAAAGCACAAAATTCTGGGTCGTTAAATGAACCAGATAGCGTTAAAAAAACAGTTCTAGCAACTTACTACCACAGAAAATTTGAAGGGCGCCGAACCACAAGCGGCGCAAAATACAGAGCAAAAAAACTTACTGCCGCACATCGTACTTTGCCACTAGGTACGTTAATTACTGTAACCAATCCAGACAATGGCAAATCGGTAATTGTAAAGGTGAACGACCGCGGACCATTCTCTAAAAAGCTGGCTATCGATTTGTCTGAACGTGCTGCTAAACAGATTGGTATCTTTACCAAAGGCGTTGCCAGAGTTAAACTCAGTTATACATTGGAGTAGTATTAGTAATACTGAATTTCGGCCTTAATTTAACCCCCAATTTAAGTTATTAACAATCATTTAGGTTTCCTAAACCCTTAAAAAGAAATGATTAGCTTTTTTTTCGCCTGAAAATGATATTTAGCTGATGCATTTATCCACTAAAATCTTGTTAGTGTTAACAACTTTGATCATCGAAAAAGGGCTGCGGTATATATATTTGTTATAACAAAGTTCTTTAACTTCTTACCCTTTAAAACAGTTACAAAAGCTTAATTTTTAGGAATTTACAAATGCATTTCTCTATTGCGGATGTGAAATTTCCCAAACTAAAAAACAAGTTGTTTGCAAGGCGACGGAGTTAGCACTTTCACTAAAAGAGTTTTGATAAAAGACGTTACAATCATCATATAAAATTGATGGATGCGTGGTTTTGTCGGCTCTGTTTATAATGAGATTAAAAAATATCAGCGTATGGAACAGGAATTACTACTACAAGAAAACAAAGACCGATTTGTGCTTTTACCCATAAAGTACCCTAAAATATGGGAGATGTATAAAAAGACCGAGGCTAGTTTTTGGACCGCAGAAGAAATTGATCTTTCTGATGACCAGAAACACTGGGATAACCTGAATGATGGCGAAAGACATTTCATCTCTCACATTCTCGCTTTCTTTTCTGCTAGTGATGGTATTGTTAACGAAAACCTTGCAGTAAACTTCATGAGCGAAGTGCAATTGCCAGAAGCCCGCTGTTTCTATGGTTTCCAGATTATGATGGAGAATATCCACGCAGAAACCTATGCTTTACTTATCGATACTTACATTAAAGACCCTGAAGAAAAAGACCGTTTGTTCCATGCTATTGATACTGTTCCGGCAGTAAAAAGAAAGGCTGAATGGGCATTGCGGTGGATTGAAAACGGAACTTTCGCAGAGCGTTTAGTAGCTTTTGCTGCCGTTGAAGGCATTTTCTTCAGTGGAAGTTTCTGCTCTATTTTCTGGTTAAAGAAACGTGGCCTAATGCCAGGCTTAACTTTCAGTAATGAATTAATATCAAGAGATGAAGGCTCGCACTGCGAGTTTGCCTGCCTGCTTTACAGTATGTTGAGCAACAAATTGAGTGAGGAAGCCGTTCACGGAATCATCAGCGATGCAGTAGAAATTGAAAAGGAATTTATAACCGATGCCTTGCCAGTTGCGCTGATTGGTATGAACGCAAAGTTAATGAGCCAATACATCGAATTCGTAGCCGATAGATGGTTACAGGAATTGGGCTACAAAAAGATATACAATGCAACAAACCCGTTCGATTTCATGGAAATGATTTCATTACAGGGAAAAACAAATTTCTTCGAGAAACGCGTTGGCGATTATCAAAAAAGCGGTGTGTTAACATCTGCAGATAATAATAAACAAGCGTTCTCTTTGGATGAAGACTTTTAAGAAAAGCTTAAAGCACAAAGGTTAAAGCAGAAAGCTTCCAGTCGCCGTCATGGCGAGGGACGAGGTAAGCTTAATGCAAAATAAAAATAAACAAATTACATACGCGAGCGCAAGTGTTGATGCTTGATACCCGCTACTAAATATAAAATTCGCCTTGAAAGGGCCTCCTCTTGTGGAGGGTTGGGATGGGCTTAAAAATCTCGTAAACTATGTTCGTACTAAAAAGAGATGGCCGCAAAGAGGCGGTGCAATTCGACAAAATCACGGCTAGGATTCAAAAGCTGTGCTATGGTTTAAATCCAGAACTCGTAGACCCGATCGACGTTGCCAAAAAGGTAATCGAAGGTTTATATGATGGTGTAACTACTTCAGAGTTGGATAATCTTGCCGCAGAAACTGCTGCATCATTAACCACAAAACACCCAGATTATGCTTTGCTCGCATCGCGTATCGCGGTTTCCAACCTGCATAAAAACACAACTAAGTCATTCTCGGGTACAATGAAAATGTTGTACGAATATTTCGACCCGAAAGCACAGAAAGCGGCACCGCTTATCGCTGATGATGTTTATGAGATTATTGAAAAGAATAAGGACATTTTAGACAGTTCTATCATTTACGATCGCGATTTCGGATTCGATTATTTCGGTTTCAAAACTTTAGAAAAGTCTTACCTTTTAAAGGTAAACAACAAAATTGTAGAACGTCCTCAGCATTTGTTCATGCGTGTTTCTGTTGGTATCCATAAAGAAGATATCGAAAGTGCAATCAAAACGTATAACTTAATGAGCGAGCGTTGGTTTACACACGCTACACCAACCTTATTTAATGCTGCTACCCCAAAACCACAAATGTCATCATGTTTCTTGTTAACCATGCAAGATGATAGTATCGAGGGGATTTATGATACGTTGAAACAGACTGCTAAAATCTCACAAAGTGCTGGCGGTATTGGTTTAAGCATCCACAACATACGTGCTACTGGTTCTTACATTGGCGGTACAAACGGTACAAGTAATGGTATCATTCCAATGTTACGTGTATTTAACGATACAGCCCGTTACGTAGATCAAGGTGGAGGTAAGCGTAAAGGCGCATTTGCAATTTATCTAGAGCCTTGGCATGCCGATGTTTTCGAGTTTTTAGATTTACGTAAAAACCACGGTAAAGAAGAAATGCGTGCCCGCGATTTATTTTACGCCCTGTGGATTAACGATTTGTTTATGCAGCGTGTTAAAGATAACGGCGAATGGACCTTGTTCTGTCCGCACGAAGCACCAGGTTTGGCAGATTGTTTTGGAAAAGAATTCGAAGATTTATATACTAAATACGAAGCTGAAGGCCGTGGACGTAAAACAATTAAAGCGCAGGAGCTTTGGTTCGCGATTTTAGATTCGCAGATTGAAACTGGTACGCCTTACATGTTGTTTAAAGATGCAGCGAACAGTAAATCAAACCAACAAAACTTAGGTACAATTAAGAGTTCTAACTTATGTACTGAAATTATAGAATACACTTCTAAAGATGAGGTTGCGGTTTGTAATTTAGCGTCGCTTGCTTTGCCTCGTTTCGTAATTAACGGTGCTTTCGACCACCAAAAATTATACGATGTAACTTATCAGGCTACTTTAAACCTGAATAAAATCATCGACCATAACTATTACCCGGTTCAGGAAGCGGAGAACTCGAACATGCGCCACCGTCCGGTTGGTTTAGGTGTGCAGGGTTTAGCTGATGCATTTATCTTGTTGCGTTTACCGTTCGAAAGCGATGAAGCAAAACGCTTAAACAAAGATATTTTCGAAACGATTTATTTCGCTTCGATGACAGCTTCTAACGATTTAGCTGTAAAACATGGCCCTTACCAAACGTTTAAAGGTTCGCCATTATCAAAAGGTCAATTCCAGTTCGACTTATGGAATGTAACGCCAGACAGCGGCCGTTGGGATTGGAGTGCCTTACGCAAAAAAGTAGTTAAAGATGGAGTATACAACTCTTTATTAGTTGCGCCAATGCCAACAGCCTCTACTTCTCAAATTTTAGGTAACAACGAATGTTTCGAGCCATATACTTCAAACATCTATACCCGTCGCGTGTTAAGTGGAGAGTTCGTTGTTGTAAATAAACACTTGCTGAAAGATTTAGTAGCGCTAGGTTTGTGGAACAACGATATGAAAAATCAAATCATATTGGCCAACGGTTCAATCCAGGCTATTCCATCAATTCCTGACTATATTAAAGAACTGTACAAAACTGTTTGGGAAATTAAGATGCGTAACATCATCGATATGGCTGCAGATCGTGGTGCATACATCTGTCAATCGCAATCCCTAAACTTATTTGTAAATGCTCCAAATACGTCGAAATTAACTTCAATGCACTTTTATGCATGGGAGAAAGGCTTGAAAACAGGTATGTATTACCTGCGTACCCAGGCGGCATCGCAGGCAGTTAAGTTTACAGTAGAAAACCAGGGTGGTAAAGCTATCGAGGCGGTTATTCCGGCTGAGATGACGCAAGACCAGGTTGCGGAAGAAATCGTAGACGGGCCAGTTTGCTCAATGGAAGAAGGCTGTATCAGCTGTTCAGGTTAATCAAATCAATCGTTCATCAGCCGTTGGTTCGTTAGTTTTCAATCCGCCAGCAAACTTGAACATTGTAAAGCAATAAATTTATAAGGTTTTGGGCAAAAGCTCAAAACCTTATTTTTTGTACTTACTTTTGATTTAGTTTAATGGTTCATTAGCCATTGGTTCATTAGTTTTCAATGCGCCTGATACCAATGAACTACTGAGCAGTGAACCAATGAACAACCTTTTGAAACATAGCAAACACGAAATCATTCCCTGCGAGCGATGCGGCACCGCTATTGAGTGCAAGGCAAATGCTTACACCAAATGCCAGTGCAGCGTAGTTCAGCTAAGCATCAACGAAGTGCAGTACATCTCCGAACTTTACGATGGCTGTCTGTGTGCCAAATGCCTGTTCGAATTGCAACAGGAATATAGGGAAGAAATAGGGGTGTAATTAATCCTAACTTAAGACAATTTTTTTTTTGGAAAGCAGGGTTCTGTTCACTTAGTAATCACCTGCCCCGCTTTCTCTCCAGCCAATTAGAAAAAAATTGGCGTCCGTTCAATCGGGTTTAATTACAACAGTCCCTTTGCCAGGCTCCATACAAAAACAAAATGTCTATTTTATTAGTCAAGATGATATGCTGCAAACAGGACATTTTTTACGTCTAAAAGGACAGTACAGTTTCAAGTTTTCCCTACTTAAATAGAGTAATTACAAAATTGATGGAGATGAGTTTTTTATTGGCTCTAATTGATGATCTTCATAACTGTCAAGTGCAGGTGGCCTGGATGCGAAACGCTCCCTTGGTCTTTCTTTAAGGCCTTAAATGCCATGAAAATATATATTCAAAAAAGGGTCTAAAAAGCGTAACAAAGCACTTGTTTTGCTATCAATGTAATGCTTGATAAATGGTTTATCAGCATAAAAAAAATAGAAAATACATATCATTATGGAAGCGCTCATTTCTAGTTACTGGTGGGTTTTAGTGGCACTGTTGTGCATCGTTTTATACAAATATATTTTACGATTCTTGTTCGGGATGGTTATTGTTCCCGAAGATAGAATTGGCTTAATTACCAAAAAGTTTGTGTTATTTGGCGCAGCAAGAGAACTGCCCGATGGACGTATAATTGCGGTAAAAGGCGAAGCTGGTTTTCAGGGAAAATCACTGGCGCCAGGCTTGTATTTTGGAATGTGGTTTTGGCAATATAGTGTAACCATGGAACAATTTACCGTAATACCGGAAGGTAAAATCGGACTCATCATGGCCAAAGATGGCTCGGAAATTCCGACAGGAAACATCCTCGGACAAAGGGTAGAGTCTGATAATTTTCAGGATGCTGTTAAGTTTCTTGAGAATGGTGGTCAACGGGGTCGGCAAACTTCTTACATCACTTCCGGCTCTTATCGTATCAATACCATGCTTTTTCAGGTTTCGGTTACCGATATGATTCGCATTCAGGAAAGCATGGTGGGTATTGTAACCACACTTGATGGTTTGCCAATAGAGGCCAATCAGATTGCGGGTAAACTTGTTGAAGGCCACAACAATTTTCAGGATTTCGATGCTTTTATTAAACACGGTGGCAACCGCGGTTTGCAGCCCCAAGTAATTCTGGCAGGTTCATACAACCTTAATCCCTGGGCAATTCAGCTGGAAGAAATCCCGATGACTGAAATCGCAATCGGATATGTAGGTGTTGTAATTTCTTTTATTGGTACAGAGGGAAGTGATTTAACCGGTGCTGATTTTAAACATGGCAATATTGTGGCTAAAGGCTCAAAAGGTGTATGGCTTGAGCCGCTTGGTCCGGGTAAGTACCCAATTAACAAGTACATTATGAAAGTTGAATTGGTGCCAACGACTAACCTTGTTTTAAACTGGGCTTCAGCCCGGAGTGAAGCCCATAACCTCGATAAGAACTTATCAACCATTACCGTGCGCTCAAGAGATGGTTTCCCGTTTAATTTAGATGTGGCACAAATTATCCACGTACCAACTACCGAAGCGCCTAAAGTTATTGCCCGCTTCGGCAACATGGTAAATTTGGTTTCGCAGGTTTTAGAACCGACCATTGGTAATTACTTCCGTAACTCAGCGCAGGGCAGTGACGTTATTGCTTTTTTAAGTACACGTAAAGAACGTCAGGAATCGGCAAAAGAACATATTCGCAAAGTGCTTGATGAATATAATGTAAACGCCGTTGACACCCTGATCGGTGATATTGTTCCGCCAGAATCTTTAATGAAAACTTTAACCGACCGTAAAATTGCTGAGGAGCAAAAGGTAACTTACGAAACGCAAAAGCAAGCGCAGGAAACCCGCCAGGGAATGGAAAAAGAAACCGCAATTGCCGATATGCAAAAAGACATTGTTAAAGCACAGCAAAGTGTCGAAATAGCAGAGCGTACAGCCAGTGCTACGGTTAAAAAATCTGAAGGTGATGCCGCCGGTGTAAAACTTGCCGTTGGCGCAGAGGCTGAAGCGACTAAAATGAGGGCCCATGCAGAAGCCGAAGCAACAAAAGCTAGAGCGCAGGCCGATTCTGAAGCCATTAAACTCCGGGCATCTGCAGAGGCTGAACAAATTTCGCTAACGGGCGACGCCGAAGCCGGAAAAATTCTCGCAGTTGGTAAATCCACCGCCGAAGCTTATGAATTGGCCGTGAAAGCTTTGGGTGGCGAAAACTTTACCCGTTATAAAATCACCGAAGAACTATCAAAAGGTAACGTGAAATTAATACCTGATGTATTGATTGGTGGTAATGGTGCCAACAACGGTGGTTCTGCGATGGATGGCTTGTTAGGCTTGAAATTAATGGAACTGATGGACCCGCAACAAAAAAGAAAAGAGGTTGTAGCAGTTGCCGAAATTGTGGAAACAAAACCTAAGCCTAAACGAGATAATATTAACCCGTAATTTAATTTTTATTGTGAAAGGGGCTTGATGAAAATCAATGCCCCTTTTTTCATTTCCGTCGGCTGAAGCCAGACGGTAATGAAATGCAGTTTGATTATTTATTGCAGGCTGCTTTAGCTGCCTGAATATATAGAGTGGCTTTAGCAAAATTGAACAGCGTGCAACTTGAGATAGGGGCAGTATCCGGGCATCTCTAAACGGGATAGAAGTGGCAGCCTATTGCTTTCCTGAGCGCAGCCGAAGGGTAGCAATAGCTAAAACGGATAGCCCGACTGGCGAAGGTTTGAAATGCTGCCCTTGCTTTTCGGAAAAACAATTACATAAATATGCCGTTCTAATTTTAAACAAAATAGTAACTTTGCAGCCTAATTTAGAATGACCGGATTATGAATGATTGAATGCTTTGCAAACTCACTCATACTATTAATCTCTCATAAAATTTAAAGAAATGAAGAAAGTAAAGGTTGGTTTGGTGCAAATGACTTGTACTAAAGATAAGCAGGAGAATTTAGATAAAGCGATTGTAAAAGTTAGGGAAGCAGCTGCCAAAGGCGCACAAATTGTGTGTTTGCAGGAGCTCTTCACGTCTTTGTATTTTTGCGATGTTGAAGATTATGACAATTTCGACTTAGCTGAGGCGATTCCGGGTCCATCTACTAACGCTTTGCAACTTGTGGCTAAAGAATTAGGTGTTGTTGTTATCGCTTCGTTATTTGAGAAACGTGCGGAAGGTTTGTACCACAATACAACGGCAGTTTTAGATGCTGATGGCACCTATCTGGGTAAGTATCGTAAAATGCACATTCCAGACGACCCGGCTTATTACGAGAAATTCTATTTTACACCGGGCGATTTGGGCTATAAAGTTTTTGAAACGAAGTTTGCTAAAATTGGTATCCTGATTTGCTGGGATCAATGGTATCCTGAAGCTTCTCGCATTACAGCTTTAATGGGGGCAGATATTATGTTTTACCCAACCGCAATTGGTTGGGATACAACTCAGGATGAAGAAACAAACCAGGACCAATATAACGCATGGCAAACCATTCAACGCTCACATTCGGTTGCAAATGGCGTTCCTGTTGTAAGTGTAAACCGCGTTGGTTTTGAACAGGAAGGCAGAATGAAGTTTTGGGGCGGAAGTTTTGCAACGAATGCACAAGGCAAGCTGCTTTATCTGGCATCGCACGATAAGGAGGAAACGGAAGTTGTTGAGCTGGATTTAGATCAAAGCGATTTTATGCGTAAACACTGGCCATTTTTAAGGGATAGAAGGATTGACTCTTACCAGCCAATTACTAAAAGATATATTGACGGAGATTAAATAGGTAAACCTAAAAGCTTATCTGGTCATTAGCCAAGCCACATCGAAGAAGAAAATTCGACAGGCGCCAAGTGAAACCTCTAAACTTACAAGACGAAACGAAATGTCAAATTTCCCTCCAAAAAACTATTTAGAACTCAATCAATTCGATTATTCGCCCAAAAAACAGGGGTATGTTTTTCCTGCAGAGTGGGAAAAACACGAAGCAACCTGGTTAAGCTGGCCACATAAAGAGGCGAGTTGGCCAGGGAAAATTGAGGCAATATATGGCCCTTACTGCGAGTTTATTAAAGCCATTGCCGAAGGTGAAAAAGTGCGCATTAACGTTAAGGATGAAGAGATGAAAGCTTCAGCCATTGCTGAACTTTCTAAAGTAGAGACAGACTTATCGCAGATTGAATTTTATTTTAACGAAACAAATGATGCATGGTGCCGAGACCATGGCCCTGCTTTTTTAAAGAAGGGTAACGAAAAGGTTGTAGTTGATTGGGGCTATAATGCCTGGGGCGGAAAATATCCTCCCTATGATTTGGACGATGTTATACCCACAAAGATCGCAAAACACTTCAGCTTGCCATTGTTTAACCCTGATATTGTTATGGAAGGCGGCTCGGTAGAGTTTAATGGTGCCGGTACAGTTTTAACCACAACGGCTTGTTTACTTAACGAAAATCGGAATCCGCATTTAAACAAAGAGCAGATTGAAAAATACTTGCTTGAATATTATGGGCAAGACCAGGTTTTGTGGCTGGGAGATGGAATTGTAGGCGACGATACTGATGGACATATAGACGATATTACCCGCTTCGTGAATGAAGATACCGTTTTAACAGCCGTTGAAAGTAATCCGTTGGATGAAAATTATCTGTTATTGCAGGAAAATTTAGTGGCTTTGAGAGCAATGAAACTAAAAGATGGCCGTAAGCTTAATATTGTTGAACTGCCAATGCCTTCGCCGGTAATTTACGATGATACGCGTTTGCCCGCATCTTACGCCAATTTTTACATCGCAAACGCTGCCGTAATTGTTCCTGTTTTTGATGATGTTAACGACGGCAAAGCTTTGGAAATTATTCAGGGTTGTTTCCCGGATAGGAAAGTAATTGGTATTAATTCTGTAGATATTATCTGGGGGCTGGGCAGCTTTCACTGTTTGAGTCAGCAGGAACCGGCGGTTTAAACTAACTATCTTGCTTTCTGAGCTTGTGGACGGGAAATTGATATTTCTTAAAACTCAAAAAGACAAAGAAAGCGTAGTGAAGAGCAATAAATTCAGTAACCTCAATAAAGAAGCATTGCTTAAGGAGAATTAGGAAGAAATTGTGAGATTCTTAAATTTAAAAAAGTGAAATTGGTAATGTCTTTAACGAAGATTACTTAATGGTCTTCTGCTAGTTCAGACTGACAACAATATAGAGACTGACAAACAAAATAAAAAAAATGAAATTACTAGAAGGAAAAACAGCATTAATTACAGGTGCATCTAAAGGTATTGGTCGTAAAATAGCCGAAAAATTTGCTGAGCAAGGTGCAAACGTAGCATTTACATATTTATCATCAGTAGAAAAAGGCGAGGCTTTGGAGCAGGAATTACAAAGCTTTGGTACAAAA
Source organism: Pedobacter sp. AC464 (assembly GCF_979253075.1). Classification (NCBI taxonomy): domain Bacteria; kingdom Pseudomonadati; phylum Bacteroidota; class Sphingobacteriia; order Sphingobacteriales; family Sphingobacteriaceae; genus Pedobacter; species Pedobacter sp. AC464. Next base: position 137,566 of record NZ_CEEDBV010000002.1, on the reverse strand, counting down.
GTTAAAGGTTACCGTTCAGATGCTTCAAAATTCGACCAGGCCGAGCAATTAATAAATGATATAGTTGCAGAATTTGGAACAATTGATATCGTTGTAAATAATGCGGGCATTACCAAAGATGGTTTGCTCATGCGTATGAGCGAAGAAAATTGGGATGATGTAATCAATATCAACCTAAAATCTATCTTCAATGTAACCAAGGCTGCTTCTAAAGTGATGATGAAAGCCCGCAAAGGTGTTTTTATTAACATGAGTTCGGTTGTTGGGGTTACAGGTAACGCCGGACAAGCGAATTACGCGGCATCAAAAGCCGGTATTATTGGTTTTACAAAATCTGTAGCTAAAGAATTGGGTTCAAGAAATATTCGTGCTAATGTGGTTGCACCAGGTTTTATCCGCACAGAGATGACTGAGGTTTTAGACCCGGCAGTTGTTGCAGGCTGGGAAAAGGATATCCCATTAAAACGTGCTGGCGAAACAGAAGATATTGCAAATGTTTGTGTGTTCCTCGCATCAGATATGAGCGCTTACGTAACCGGGCAAACGCTTTCCGTTTGCGGTGGTATGCTGTAAAAGAAAGGTAGAGGGTTTTAAGGTTTTAGGTGGAGGCTTTACTTTCCACCTTTTATAGTTTCTATGATGGTTATGAGAAGGGGGTTTTCTTTCCCAGAGCTATTAAAAATATAGATGGGCGTAAGGTGGGTTTTTATCCTAAGCCTTACGCCTTTTAGCTTTTACCTCAAAATGTATTTCCCTTTTACTTCTTTAACATCTGCCATATTTCTGTGCTTCTCAAAAGCTAAATAACCTGGCTGTAAGCTTTTCCAAAAGCTAAGCTGTGCAGGAAATTGGGTTGAATACTTTTGTATGTTCGCGGCTGTCATTTTGAACGGATAAATATTAACCGGAATTTTATCCTGACCAGAATTCCTTGCCTCTACAGCTAAAATGTAAACTTCATCTATCTTATCGTCAGTTAAGGGAATGCAACCTACCGTTACACAATTCCCGTGAATGTAAATGTCTCCTCCTGTTTTTCGGCCTGCTCCAGTTCTCGCTGAGTCAACTGAATTTGGGTAATTTACACCAAGGGATAAGTGAAAACTACTCATGGGATTAAAAACGTTGATGTAATAAAACCCCTCTGGCGTTTGTCCGTCGCCTTCAATAACTTTTGGACCTAAAGTGCCCGAATGTGCGCAAAAATCGTAAGTTTTAAAGCGTGAATATTGTTTGTCTGATTTAGCTTTCAGCCAAACTTCTAATTTTCCTTCGGCTTTGTAAGCATTTATCAGCATCGAAAAATCAGTTCCATAACCAGCCTGTTGGATAGATTTCTTCAAACTTTCCCACTTCCCGCCATATGCATTTGCTACCCTTTCGAATTTAATTTGGTTTGCTTTAAAATTGTTTTGTGCATTGGCCATAATGCTAAGTGATAGCAGAAACGTTAAAAAGAGTATTTTCATAAACTTGCTTTGGCTAAAGCTAAATATTTATTTGCAAAGCTTGCCACGAAAATGATCATTTGAATTTGGTGTAAACCGTTTTTATGTACTTAAAGTATTTCACTGGCAAAAATCAACGGCTAAAATTTCCAATAATAAAAGCTTTTGCACCTTTCTTTGCGGTTAAAATCAAAATTAGCATCTTTATAAAATATGAATAGCTTTTTTGCCGGTACTTCTATTTTGTATTTTCTGGGTTGCCTCGCATTAGGTATTTTATCTGCATGGTTACTTTACAGGGGTAATAAAAACCTCGATAAAAAGTTACAATATGCTTTAACCGCCGCCAGAATTTTTGCTGTAACCGCTATTGCCTGGCTACTATTTGCGCCATTAATTAAAACACTGAATTACACCTTAGATAAACCTGTCATCATTATCGGTCATGATAATTCTCTTTCTGTTGGTCAGATTAGACCGGCCGGTTTCAACCAAAAATTGTACGAACAAAACCTTAAGGCTTTACAGGATAAACTTTCGGATAAGTATGAAGTAAAAACCTACAGTTTTGGCGATTCAGTTAGTAATGGCTTTGATTTTAAGAACCAGGGAAAATTAACAGACGCTTCTGCCTTTTTTCAAAAAATTAGAGATGAATATACCAATAGAAACGTTGGTGCAGTTGTTTTAGCAACCGATGGTATCTTCAACCACGGCGGAAATCCCTTATATAACATCAACCAAATTAATGCGCCGGTGTATAGCATTGCCCTTGGCGATAGCGTTCCGAAGCGTGATGTTTTGATTTCAAATGTGAATTACAACGACATTGTTTACCTTGATGATGATTTTACCGTTGAAGTGCAGGTTCAGGCCTTCCAAAATAATAACGAAAACACGGCTTTAACCATTAGTAAGAATGGTGCAAAAGTCGGGCAGCAGAACATTACCATCAATGGAAATTCCTTTTTAAAAACGATTCCGGTAAAATTACATGCAAACAAAATTGGTGTTCAAAAGTATTCCGTTCAACTAGGGACGGTACCAAATGAAATCACCACGAAAAATAATTCACAAACTTTTTATGTCGAGGTGATTGATGGCCGGCAAAAAGTGCTGCTGGCCGCGGCTGCCCCGCATCCCGATTTGGGGATTTTAAGAGAAGCCATTAAACTTAACAAACATTATGAGGCGAAACTTGCGCTGGCAGATGAGTTGAATGCAATAGATCCTTCTAAATTTGATTTAATTGTGTTATACCAGTTGCCGGATGTTCAAAATCTTTCGGCTTCTTTTTTACAAAGAGTTAAAACTTTAAAGAAGCCCGTTTGGTACATTTTGGGTGCGCAAAGCAACGTCAATGCTTTCAACCAACTTCAGAATCAGGTAAATTTGAGTTCAACCAACGGCTCGATTCAGGAAGTTTATCCTGATTTTGCGAACAATTTCACCAGTTTTAATTTATCTGAAGAAGACAAAAAGCAAGTCTCCACTTTCGACCCTCTGTTAATGCCATTTGGCAGATTAACCTTAAGTGCAAGTGCATCTATAATTTTTAATCAGCGAATTGGTAAAGTAAGTACGCAACAGCCATTATTGTTTTTTACCAGCGAGAATGGTTTAAAAGCGGGGTATTTAATGGGGGAAGGGTTGTGGCGCTGGAAGCTTTCAGTTGCAGAGAACGAAACGGAACAATCTAGCCTGAACAATTTGATTGTTAACACGGTGCAATACCTTTCCGTAAAAGACGACAAAAGAAGATTCAAGGTTTTCGCCTCAAAATCCGCCTTTGATGAAAATGAAAATATCCAGTTTAATGCAACACTTTATAATGAAAGTTATCAGCCGGTTAACCAACCGGAAGTTAGCTTGCAGATAAAAAGCGATGCTGGAAAAATATTCAATTACGTGTTTTCGAAGACAGAAAATGCCTATCAACTCGATGCAGGGCCCATGCCCGCAGGGAATTATTCTTATTTAGCAAATACTTCTCTAGGCGGACAAAAGTTTAGTGCCGCCGGAAGTTTTTATGTAAATGCCTTAATTGCAGAATACCAGCAGACAACCGCCAATCATCAGTTGCTTAATACCATATCGAAACAGAGCAACGGAAAGCTTTTTATGCCTGCCGATTTATTGAAGATTGCAGATGAAATTTTAAAGAATGAAAACATAAAAACCATCAGCTATGAAGACCGTAAATATGATGATCTTATCAATTTTAAATGGTTGTTCGCATTCATTGTGGCTTTGTTAAGCATCGAATGGTTTTTAAGGAAAAGAAACGGCGAACTGTAATTTCAAAATGCTTCATCCAGTCGTGTTCTAGCAAAGCTGAGGTAAAGTGAAATTAATTTACATTTGGTACAGCCAGCTTCGCTAATTAGCCTTTAATCTTTAATGCCATTCGTCTTTATACACAAACTTAGGCATGTGCCATTCATATTTTATGGACAGCAAGCGCAGCGTTAAACCAATAACTGCAGCCAGGATAGTGGCTAAAAACTCACTTCCATGGAAATGTTCTATCCCAATATAAACGGCTCCGGTTACAATTGCGGCACTTGCATAAATTTCCTTGCGGAACAAGAATGGAACTTCATTACACAATACATCACGTAAAACCCCGCCCGCACAACCCGTTATCATGCCGCTAAACAAAACAATTAAGTATGGCAAGTGAATTTGTTGTGCAACCTGGCAACCAATAATCGTGAAAACAACAAGGCCCATCGCATCAAGAAAAAGAAATAGTTTTTTGAGTTTCGTCATAACAGATGCGATGAAAGCAGCAAATAGCGCTGCTACGGCTGTAATAACCAAATATTCAGGATGTTCAACCCAACTCATAGGATAGTGGCCGAATAACACGTTTCTAACCGTACCACCGCCCAAAGCCGTAACCCAGGCAATAATACACACACCAACCCAATCCATATCTCTTCTGCCAGCAGAAAGCGCTGCAGTCATAGCCTCGGCCGTAATTGCGATGATGTATAAAATGTGGAGCATAGAGCGGGTTAATCGTTCGAAGTCTATCCTGAACTCCTAACCATTCTGATTAGTCTTTTTTCTCTTCATGAATAATAACAAAGACATCTTCGTTATCTTTTTTCATGAAATACTTTTCTCGGGCAAACTTTTCGGCGGTATTTAAATTTGTGCTTAATTCGTTTAAATCCTTTTTAACCTGGGCGGTTTCCTTTTCGAAATATTCTTTTTCTTCCTGCAACTTGTTCGCCTGGCTACGGTATTCGTATTGCGACATCATATCATTTTTATCGAAAAACAGCATCCACACCGCAAAAGCAGCCGTAGCCAGGAAATACTTATTGCGGAAAAGGTCTATTAAACGTTTCATATTAAGATATTGACGGCGTAAATGTATAAAAAAACATCCGAAGATTTAAAATCTCCGGATGTTCCACAAATAAGTTTTTCAACTTGTTAACATTAAAACTATATGTCAGGTTAAGCCTGCAGAAACATTTTAATAAAAGTCCCCGCAAAAGCTCAATAACATCTGTTTATTTTTTAGCGTATTTAAATTTTGAACCGATGAAACGAGCATTTTCACCCAATTCTTCTTCAATACGTAATAGTTGATTGTATTTTGCAATCCTGTCAGAACGGGATGCAGAACCGGTTTTAATTTGTCCGCAGTTTAATGCAACAGCTAAATCAGCAATGGTAACATCTTCAGTTTCTCCAGAACGGTGACTCATTACCGAAGTGTAACCGTTGTTTTGAGCCAAAGTTACAGCATTAATAGTTTCAGTTAAAGAACCAATCTGGTTAACTTTTACCAGGATTGAGTTTGCAGTAGCCTCATCAATTCCACGTTGTAAACGGGTAACATTCGTAACAAATAAATCATCACCAACCAACTGAACGTGGTCGCCAATTTTATCTGTTAAGCTTTTCCAGCCAGTCCAGTCATTTTCATCCATACCATCTTCAATAGAAATAATTGGATATTTTGCAGAAAGGTCGGCTAAATATTGAGCCTGCTCTTCGCTTGAACGAATTACGCCGGTAGCACCTTCAAACTTCGTATAATCGTATTTACCATCTTTGTAAAACTCAGATGAAGCACAATCCAAAGCTAAACAGATTTGAGAACCTGGCTTGTAACCAGCAGTTTCTATTGCCTTTAAAACCGTTTCAATCGCATCTTCAGTACCATCAAATGTTGGTGCAAAACCACCTTCATCTCCTACAGCAGTAGATAAGCCTCTGTCGTGAAGAATTTTTTTCAGGTTATGGAAAACTTCTGTTCCCCAACGTAATGCCTCAGAAAAAGACGGTGCGCCAACAGGCATAATCATAAACTCCTGGAAGGCGATAGGCGCATCAGAGTGAGAACCACCATTAATGATATTCATCATCGGAATAGGCAAAGTATTTGCGTTAACGCCACCAATATAACGGTATAGTGGTTGGCCAATTTCATCCGCAGCAGCTTTAGCCACGGCTAAAGAAACGCCTAAAATTGCATTGGCGCCTAAGTTACCTTTGTTTTCAGTACCATCAAGCTCCAACATCAGTTTATCAATTGCATTTTGCTCAAAAACATCAATACCTCTCAAAGCCGAAGCAATTTTGGTATTCACATTTTCAACAGCTTTTAAAACGCCTTTACCTAAATATGTAGATTTATCCCCGTCACGTAACTCAACAGCCTCATATTGTCCGGTAGATGCACCGCTTGGTACAGCTGCACGGCCAAAAGCGCCTGCTTCTGTAACTACTTCAACTTCAACTGTTGGATTGCCTCTCGAATCGAGGATTTGTCTGGCATGGACATTAACGATTATGCTCATTTTATTTGATTTTTTGTTGATTTTTAACCTGCTTAGTGTATAAAATACAATTACTAAGCTTAACACCAAAGTTAGTATATTTTTTAATTAATAAAAGCGTTTTGGGCGTTAATGTTACGATACTAAATTAAGCCTGACGAGTGCTCAGGTTTTGAGTTGACATCAATATTTTGGAAAGCAATTACTGAAGCTTTTGGGTTTATCCAGCCCCGCTTTTTGTTACAACAAAAGCAGAAAAAGCTTTTGGTTTTCACTGCAATCGGGTTTAAATAACTTAAATACGGTAATTCTTCGGCGAGCGAATGTTTCTAACCAGTTAGCATAGAGTTGCCATCATCAACATTCAACGAAATTATTTTGCTATGAACTTTAAAAAAGGCACAAATTCACGGTGCCAAAACCATTGCTTGTGTTTGCCGTCTTCCTTTTCAACTAAAATCATGTTTTTATTTAAACCATCAGGGTTCAAAATGGAATGAACCTTTTTCATATCCTCAATCATTTCCGACCCTTCCAAATCGCCGGCCACAAAAAATATTTTATTGTTTTTTAAGCGGGATAAATTAGCACTAACGTCTGCGTATATCTCTGGCGCTATCCAAAACGAAGGACTGAAAACGCCTGCCGAACCGAACACTTCCGGATATTTCAATATGGCGTACATAGAAATTAATCCGCCCATAGAGCTTCCGGCAATGGCTGTATTCTTAGCATCTTTAAAGGTTCTGTACCTGGCATCTATAAAAGGTTTCAGGGTTTCAACTAAAAAAGAAACATAACCTTTGCCTTCTCCTTTACCATATTTGCTATCGTATGGATTATATTCTCTAAGCCTGTCGTGCTCATCATTGTCTATTCCCACAATTATCATCTCCTTCAAACCATCACGTATCAGGCTATCCATTACAGAATCTGCTGCCCATTCATCAGCACGGGGCGGGTTTGCATGAAACAAAGTTTGTCCATCATGCATGTAGATCACAGGATACTTCTTTGTTGATTTTGAATAACCTTTCGGTAAATAAATCCAGATTTGCCGATGCTTGTTTAACTGCGGTATAAAAAACGCCGAGTCCACCACCTGCACATGGTCGCCGTAATGATATTCTTGTTTCACTTGTTTAAAGTTATCCGCCCAGTTTGCAACATTAACACTCATACTGGTATCAACACTCAAATTCAAATTTCTGTTTTCAATAGCTTTGCCATTTTTTTCGCATTCTACCTTCTCCCAACTTCCTCTCGTAATTTTAAATTCATGGCTGCCCTTAGGTAAATTTAGTGCTATGGTATAATTTAAGCTATCCTTTTGTTTGAGTCTGAAAGCCTCGTTTTTCGGGTTCCAATCGTTAAAGTTGCCTGCAACGAACAAGCTGTCGGTGGTTTTTTTCGGAATGCTGATCTTAAGTGTAATTTTAATCTGAGCAGACGAAAGGATTGGTACTAGCAGGCTGAGAAACAAGAAGTGCTTTAACATGTAGTTTAATTTGTTTTTCAATCTACAAATTATTTCATGTGTTGAAAGGTTAAATCGGAAATTTGTGTCGTTATAAATCTTACTTTTGCTTTCCCTGTCATCATAAACATAATACATCTCCAAGATTTTTAAAATAGATATATGTCTTTAACAAGTTTAAAGAAGAGCAGTTTCATCGCTTTTTCTGTCGTATTCATGCTGGTGTGTTCAGCCCGGGGCATTTGTCAGCAGAAGAAAGATTCGCTACTAAATAAACCAGCAAAGCAGATAGATGAGGCGCAAATTCCGCTATTGGTTACAAAAATCGAGACTTATAATTTTACTATTGATAGAAGTAAATTTATTTTACAACGAGGTTTTGATGTCAGTAAAATACAAGATGCCTTACCTGCCATCGAAAAAAAGGTAAAGGGATTTAAAGCAAGGTTTGAGAAAAACGGCAGCAACATGAACCTGCGCAGTTTAAACAGCTCTGTGATTATGCTTGCAGAGGTAGCTGATAACTTAACAACTTACAAGGCAATACTCGCCGAATACTGCCTACAGCTTAATAAAACCCAAACCGATTTAAACAAGATATTAACGGACAAGAGTTTAAAGGCTGATGTTGAAGATTCTACTTTGAAAGCTCAAATAGCCGATGTTTTGGTAGAGGGAAATAAACTGAACTTTACTCAAAAGAAAATTTTGGCAAATATTAATCTGCTAAGCAGCCACATATCAGTTAACCTTTTGCAAACAAAAAACCTTTCTTCAGATATGGTTTATCTGTCTATTTCCAAGAAAATAAATATGTGGTCGCAGGAGGAGGCGCCATTATTTAAAGCAAAACCTGGGCAATATGATAGTTCTTTTTCGCAGGTAATTTTAAAGGCTTTTGAGCGCTCAGGAAAAATTATTTTTATTTACCTCGCAGGGAAAATTGGCGTTGTGGTACTCAGTTTATTAATTCTTGCCATTTTAACCGCGTGGATGGTGTCAAACATGCGGCGGGTTAAAAAGCTTGATGAAAAAGAAAGCATTTTAGCTCAGGTTCAATTTTTAAAAAGGAACGTCTTAATTGCTTCACTCTTTGCTTTTTTTACGTACGTGCCGTTTCTTTTCGGTAACCCCACCATGTCCATGCTCCATGCCTTAGAGCTATGCCGTTTACTAGCCCTATCTTACCTCTTAATACCTTTCTTAACAAAGTTCCGCCGCTTAATCTGGTTTTCCTTATCCACGCTGTGGGTGTTTTTCGCATTAGATGATATCTTGCTCGATTCGGCATTTGGCGAACGATGGGCGCTATTTATTGCAGCACTGTTACTCCTGGCAATATGCGTTCAAATCATCAGAAGCAAAACCAATTTGTTTGTTAAAATAGAGGCGTCACCGGCAACAAAAGCTTTGGTGTATTTTACCATTTTCCAGATTTTATTGTCGCTGGTTTTCAACTTGACAGGACGATTATCATTAGCAAAAATTTTCGGGGTAAGCGCAATCCAATGTTTGATGCTGGGCGTAACACTTAAAGTTTTTTGCACACTGGTTTTAGAAGCAATTTACCTCCAAACAGAGGCTTATCAATCCAGCCGGTTCTCTGATTTCATCAACTATAAGGAACTACAGTTTCGTTTGCAGCGGTATTTATGGTTTATTGCTGCTGTTGTGTTTTTCGTCTCATTTGTTAGAAACATCACCCTGTACGATTTATTAACCAGCGCTACATCGCAGTTTTTTAACGAAATCAGAAGTATTGGCAGCTACAAATTTACCTTTGCAAGCATTGCTATATTTATTTGCATTATCTGGCTTTCATCAATCATTTCGAGCTTTATAAGCTTCTTCTTTGGACACGAAAAAGCAGTTGCAGGCGGTAAACGGAATAGCCTAAACTCCATGATGTTGCTGATTAGACTGGCCATCTGGACGATTGGTTTTTTAGTGGCAGTTGCCGCAGCTGGTATCCCGATTGATAAGCTATCGATAATGTTAGGTGCTTTGGGTGTTGGTATAGGTTTTGGCTTGCAAAACATCGTAAATAATCTCGTTTCGGGTGTAATCATCGCTTTTGAACGGCCGATTCAAATTGGCGACCAGATTGAGATTGGAACAAAAGCTGGTGTTGTAAAAGAAATCGGCGTTCGTTCCAGCAAAATACACAGTGCTGAAGGTTCGGATATCATTGTTCCAAATGGAGATTTATTGTCGCAACATTTAATTAACTGGACCATGCAGGACAGGAGCAAACGCGTCGAGTTTATCGTTGGCATCCCTTACGAAACTGACATTGAACTGGTGAGGAACTTAATCGCAGACAAACTGGCAAAAAACCAGCGGATTCTCCCATTACCAAAACCCGTGATTATTGTTCAGGATTTTGGCGAATACGCAATTGGCATACGTACATTATTGTGGGTTGCCGATTTATCTGTATCGGGCGAGGTGCGAACAGAGGCAATGATTGATGTAAAGAGCGTTTTAAGCGAAGCCGGAATTAATCTTCAGGTAAGGCCGTTAAGCTAAGCACTTACCCTATTAAGCGCAACCCGATTTCCTTATTTCAGTTCATCTAACACGCGGAACAACTTTTTATTAATGCCGCTGCCGCTGTAGTTGTTAATGTTTATAACAATTACATACTTATTTCCTGCAGAATCGGTATGATAGCCAGCGAAAGCAGAAACATCGTTTATGGTTCCGCTCTTTATTTTCATGCCATTGTATTCGGGTAAGGCTTTGTAGAAGTAGGGAAACCAATTTTCCTTTTGAATTTGAAATAAAATACCAGCCATTGCCGAAGTCGTAATTCTGTCGCCGGGCGACAATCCGCTACCATCGATAATATTTAGTGCAGATTTATCAATTCCTTTTTCTGACCAGTAACTTATTTCCGTTTCTGCTCCTTTTGATGTTGAAGCGGCCTTTCCGTCTTTTAACGCAATAGTTTTCAAAAGCGTTTCGCCATATAAGTTGATACTTTTCTTGAGAAACCAATAGCTTATCTCACTTAAATTGGGAGAACTGATTGTATTTATTTTTTGAGTTATGGCAGGTATTTCCTGATTATTCAACGCCATTAACCGCGTTGTTGTAGCGGGTTGCACAGCGGGAATTCCCAGTCTTTTCAACGTATCCTGCAGGCGGTACGCACAGTCAAAAGCAGGGTCTGGTAGTGCTACCGAAATACCCGCCTTGGTAATCCCCATTCCCCAACTGCCGCGTAAATAAGCAACGTTGCTATACGGCGGGAGGAAGGCATAGGTTCTGTCGCCACTGCCCGAAGAACCAGTTTTTAACTCATTAACAATTTTTATATAAGGAGTTTCTGGCACGGCTTTAACCACTTTAACTTCGTTCGCTGTGCTCGCACCTGGTTTTAGGTGTATGTCGAATTGATTTTCCCGCCAGGCTAAACCGGAAGTACCTGCTCCATAATAATTTCCAATATCTTGCCAAACCCAACCCTCGGGCGTAGTTTGTGTGCCAAAAATCCTGTCGTCGCCAATTATAGCGCCTTCAATTTTTTTTATGCCAGCAGCTTTTATTGCGGAAACCCACTGCGTTAAAACTGCATTCTCTTTATTTTGGTAACGCCACGAACCTAAAGTCGGGTCGCCGCTACCGATGATGATTAAGTTTCCTTTCAACGTTCCGTCGGTGGTGATATTTCCGCTGTACGCAAGGGTTGTTTGAAACTGAAAATCTTTACCAAGAATACTAAAGGCAGTGGCAGCGGTAATGGTTTTTAAGGTTGATGCTGTGGCTAAACCGATTTGGTCATTTTTAGCAAACAGTGTTTTGCCCGTGTTGGCGTCTAAAACACAAAGTGATGTGATGGCATGTTTTGCCTGTTCATCAGCCAATAACGTATTGAAAGCCCGTTCCAGGTTTTGAATTCTATTTTGAGCAAAGCAAGTGACAGAGAAGAAAATAAAAAATAATGCAGGCTTAAAAAACTTCATGTGGCAAAAATAAATGAAATAAAAAAAGTGATGTGTAACAAACACATCACTTTGGTAATTACTTATTAATGATTTTCGAAACCTTCGGGCTTAGAAAAATTAAACTAATTCCTTCTGAATTAAATATTCTGCAATTTGAACCGCATTGGTTGCAGCTCCTTTACGTAAATTATCGGCAACAATCCAAAGGTTTAGTGCTTTCGGTGCAGATTCATCTCTACGAATACGGCCAACAAAAACCTCATCTTTTTCATGAGCATCTTTTGGCATAGGATATTTTAGATTTGCAACATCATCCACAACGATAATACCAGGTGATTTCTCTAAAATACTACGCACTTCTGCTAAGTCAAAATCGTTTTCAAATTCAATATTTACCGATTCTGAGTGACCACCCATTACTGGAATACGAACAGTAGTTGCGGTAACTTTAATGCTGTCATCGCTCATGATTTTATTCGTTTCCTTAACCATTTTCATCTCTTCTTTGGTATATCCATTGTCCATGAAAACATCAATATGCGGAAGTACGTTTAAGTCGATTTCGTAGGCGTAAGCTTTAGGTCCATCAATTCCTTTACGTTCGTTCATCAATTGCTCAACCGCTTTAACTCCTGTTCCGGTAACCGATTGATAGGTAGAAACCACAACACGTTTAATTTTGTATTTGTCGTGCAGCGGTTTTAAAACCACTACCATTTGGATGGTAGAACAGTTTGGGTTCGCAATAATTTTATTGTCGATAGAAAGCTCGTGCGCATTTACTTCCGGTACAATTAATTTAATCGCCGGGTCCATTCTCCATGCAGAAGAGTTATCAATAACTGTTGTTCCGGCTTCTTTAAACCGTGGCGCATGTTCTAACGATGTATTTCCACCGGCAGAGAACAAAGCGATGTCTGGCCGCATGCCAATAGCAGTATCCATGCTAACGATTGGAAACTTCTTACCCTTAAAAGTAATTTCCTTACCAACACTCTTTTCTGATGCTACGGGAATTAACTCTGTTAAAGGGAAATTTCTTTCCTCCAATACTTTTAACATTACGGTACCAACCAAACCGGTTGCACCAACTACTGCTACTTTCATTCTTGATTTTAATTATTATATTTATTAAACATTTGATATAAGCCCAAATATGAAGAAAATTCTGCTTATATCCCTATTGTTATTTTCCAAAACTATCTTTTGCCAGGTTAATGATTCATTTTCTGACGGCAATTTCTCTCAAAATCCACACTGGAACGGTGATGTAAGTTACTTTCAGGTTAATCCTCAAAAGCAATTGCAATCGCAAGGGCAACAGCTTGCCTCGCAATCCATTTCGCTTTCCACGGCAAATCAATTAAGTTTAAACGCAAGCTGGACCTTTTTAGTGCGGTTAAATTTTAACCCGAGCACAACTAATTTTGTACGGATTTACCTCAGTTCCGACAAAGAAAACCTGAAGGGCAGCTTAAATGGTTATTTTATTCAGATAGGGGAGACGGGAGCGGCCGATGCCTGCCACTTGTACAAGCAAACGGGAACCTCTACCGTACGTATCCTTACAGGAAATCAAAAAACCAGGGCGAGTGCGAGTGTTTTTTTAGCAAGGATAAAAGTGACCAGAGACGCGTTTGGTAAATGGGATTTATTCACCGACATAACCGGTGGCAATAACTTCACCCTCGATAAAAGTGTGGTCGACAAAAGTTTCGTAACCTCGAGCTTCTCAGGTCTCGTTTGCAGATATGCCACCGCATCGAGATACAACCAGTTCATATTTGACGATTTTAGCATCGATGATTTAACTGCGAATACAACACCGCCAACAATTAAAAGCGTATCTGTTGTTGATGGTTTCAATCTGGATATTACTTTCTCCAAACCTGTCGATTTAAGTTCGGCCAGCGCTGCAATTAACTATAACTTATCTGGTGCTTATGGTGTTCCAACAAGTGCTAGTTCTACTGCATTAGCCAATGTTTACAGGCTAACTTTCCCGAAAGAATTAATTTCTGGCAACTATACGTTGGGGGTTAATAATGTAAAAGATGTAACCGGTAATGGGATTGCGGCAAATAGTTTAATCAACTTTTTTCACATTAAAACTTACACGCCAAAATATGGCGATTTAGTTATTAACGAAATATTTGCCAATCCCTCGGGAAGCCCTTCCTTGCCGCAGAAAGAATTTGTTGAAATCTGGAATACTACAAGTGAATACATTTTGCCAGCAGGTTGGAAATACGCCGACCAAACCTCAACCTATACTTTTCTTCGCGACACGATTAAGCCAAATCAACACTTTATTCTTACGGCACAAGCCGATGAATTGCTATTTAAACCTTATGGGAAAACCATTGGAATTTCGCCATGGCCAAGTTTAAATAATGACAAAGATGTACTTACTCTAACTGACAACACGGGTAAACTTATTGATAAAGTTGCTTACTTCGATATTTGGTATAAAGATGAGCAAAAGAAAAAGGGCGGCTATAGCTTAGAGCTAGTCGACCCGAAAAATGTTTGTGGTGGCACGCAAAACTGGTCGGCCTCAAATGATGTTTCGGGTGGCACCCCCGGAAAACCGAACTCGGTTTACCGTAGCCAGATAAGCAGCGAAATTCCAAAATTATTGTCGGCAAGCGTAATCGATAGTATAACCGTCAGGGTAGAGTTTTCCAAGGCTATCGACAGCTTGTCGGCAGCTAATCCTGCTAGTTATTCAATAAACAATGGTATTGGCAACCCAAAGTCTGCCACAATTGAAGCCGGCTTTAATGTGGCAATCCTCAAATTTTCGTCTCAAATCACAAGAGGAGTAGAGCATACATTAACGCTTACAAAACTTACAGACTGCGCCGGGAATGTTATTAGTGCAACAGAAAATACAGCAAAACTCTTCATAGCAAAGAAGATTGCTTTAAATGATATTCTGCTTTCTGAGGTGCTGTTCAATCCAAAAGTTGGAGGTGTAGACTTTGTAGAAATTTACAATAATTCAAATCAAGTCCTGGACTTAAAAGACGTGCAACTAGCTAATCTCGGTGCCGATGGGAAGGCGGCCAACATTAAAAATTTATCTGTTAAAACTACACTTATGTTGCCAAAAACCTACTGGGTTGCAAGTACGAATACGAGTAGCGTTAAGGCTGGCTACACCTGCGAAAACCCCGACAATTTTGTCCAGTTAAATGCGCTCCCATCTTATAATAATGATAAAGGGTCTGTAGTTTTATTAAGCAATAATCTTCAGCTCGATAGATTTGACTACACAGAAAATATGCACATTGCGTTGCTGCAAGACCCGAACGGTGTGTCTTTAGAACGGATTTCGTTTACAAGAGGCGCAAATGAGCCGGGAAATTTTACATCTGCTGCTGCATCAGCAGGGTTTGGTACACCAACTTACAAAAATTCACAGAAAACAAATGGAGAGGAGCGATTCGTTAAACTTTTGAGTAAAACCTTTTCGCCCGATGGCGATAATTTTGAAGATGTACTGGTTCTCGATTATCAAGTCGCCGAAAATTCTACTTTTGCAACTGTCGCTGTCTATTCAGACAAAGGGCGCTTAGTAAAAAGTTTGCTGAGAAATCAAAGCATCGGTACGAAAGGCATTTTAAGATGGGATGGCTTTACGGATACCGGCCAGGCGGCACCGATTGGAATTTATGTTGTACTGTTTGATATTTTCGATCTGAATGGGAACACGCATCGCTTTAAAAATACCTGTGTGTTGGCAGGAAAATTAAACAAGTAGCATTCAGATTTGCAAGCTAGCCAAATTATTAATTTTTAAGGAGTTTGCATTGCCGACGCAACTGCAAACTCCTCAAAGTAATCAATATTATATTAGATTAGCTTTAATGTATGCGCAGCTCGCAGCAACTGATACAATAGGATTTGGGTTATAATTTGTTTCGTGCTCTACAAAATAGTGTTGCATGCCCGAGAGTTTTGCCTCAGCAAAGATTGCCTTAAAATCAATCGAACCCTTACCGATTTCAGTGTTCCATTCCGGTTTTGCCTTGTCCATATCTTTAACGTGCCACATCGTAAAGCGACCCGGATATTTTTTAAACAACGCAAGCGGATCGTTTCCAGAGCGTACGGCCCAGTACAAATCAAGCTCGAAATTAACAAGATTCTTATCTGTTTCGGTTAAATAAACATCATAACCTGTTGTATCACCAAGCTTTTTGAATTCAAAATCGTGGTTGTGATATGCAAACTTCAGTCCCGATTCCTTTGCCAAGGCAGCAACTTTGTTAAAATCATCTGCTACTTTTTTAAAACCATCGATGCCCTTAGCCATATCTACATGCGCACCAGCAATGGTGAAGTATTTTCCACCAAGTGCAGCTGAAGATTCTATATCAGCTTTAAGTTTATCTGTATTGCCGGTTTTGCTGAATTCATCCATACCGTAATGGCCGCTAGGTGCTTTCAAACCGTTGTCCTTTAACAAAGTTTTGAACTCTTTAGGTGTTAAACCCCAAAATTTTCCATTAGCAAACCCATAGGTTTCAACTTCCTTAAAACCAGCCTGCGCAACTTTTTCAATTACACCCCGTACATCATTAGGTAACTCTTTGCGCAAAGAATATAATTGCAAGCCAACATTTTTCTTCACTTTATCAAATGCGAAAGATGGTATCAGCAATGCTGCGCCTGCCGCTAAGCCGGCCTGTTTTATAAATGTTCTTCTAGAATTCATGGTAGGCTTAAATTAAATCAGTTCTTTTTTTATGTAGGCACAACTGGCAGCAACGGATTCGATTGGATTTGGCTTATAATTGGTTTCGTGCTCTACAAAGAAATGCTTCATGCCGGAAAGCTTTGCTGCGGCGAAAATGCTTTTAAAGTTAATAGAACCTTGACCAACCTCGGTGTTCCACTCTTTTTTGTTTTTATCCATGTCTTTAACATGCCACATGGTAAAGCGGCCCGGGTTTTCCTGAAAAAGTTTTATCGGATCTTTTCCAGAGCGGACAACCCAGTACAAATCCAGTTCAAAATCAACAAGGCTTTTATCGGTTCCGGTTAATAAAATCTCATAACCAGTTGTGTCTCCATGTTTATCAAACTCGAAGTTGTGGTTATGGTAGGCCAAACGAATTCCTGCATCTTTGCAAACCTGCCCGGCTTTATTAATTTTTATTGCTAATTTTTTATAGTCGTCGGCCGTTTTTCTAATGCTTTCATCCAACCATGGAACAGTAACATATTCACTTCCTAAAACTTTTGCAGCGGCTATCGCGGCATTAAGTTCTGCTTCATTATCATTAATTAGATAACTATAATGGCCACTAACAGCTTTCAGACCGTTGTCGTCCAGGATTTTTTTTAATTCCTGAGGCGTTAAGCCCCAAAATTGATCTTTTATAGAAAAACCGTAAGTTTCTACTTCCTTAAACCCAGCTTTAGCTACTTTTTCCAGAACACCTTTTACATCTTTTGGAAGATCATCACGAAGTGAGTACAATTGAAGTCCGACAACCTGTTCGCGTGCAGCAAATGCAAATGAAGGCGCTAAAAGTGCAGCTGCAGCCACCATGCTGCTATTTAGTAAAAAATTTCTTCTGGATATCATAATTTTTAAATATCGCAAATTGAAATGGCTTTTTTTAGCGAAGCCAGTTTATCTGCATTTTTAGGTATAAATTCTTGTGCTACGAAACCTTTGAAGCCTGTTTCGAATATGGCTTTCATTATTGCGGGGTAGTAAAGTTCCTGGGTATCATCAATTTCATTTCTGCCAGGAACGCCGGCCGTGTGGTAATGAGCAATGTAATTATGGCTGCTTTTGATTGTACTGATAACATTACCTTCATCAATTTGCATGTGATAGATATCGTATAGCAGTTTAAAGTTCTCAGAACCTACACGTTTACAGAGTTCTACGCCCCATGGTGTAGTATCGCATTGATAATCTTTATGGTTAACCTTGCTATTTAAAAGCTCCATCACTAAAATAACACCATGTTTTTCGGCGAGTGGCATTAGCTTTTTCAATCCCTCAGCGCAATTGTTCCATCCCGTTTCATCATCTTTGCCCCGGCGATTTCCACTGAAGCAAATCAGATTTTTGTAACCTGCAGCCGCCACCAACGGGATCATCTCCGTATAACTGGCAATTAGCTGGTCATGAAATTTCTTATCGTTAAAACCATCAACAAGGTTGATTTCTGCGCCATTACACATACTCGATGTTAAGCCATGCTTTTTCAACGTAGGCCAATCCTTAGGTCCAACCAAGTCTATTCCGGTTATACCGAGCTTTTTTGCTTCAATGCAAAGTGTTTCCACATCCAGACTACTGAAACACCACCTGCAAACAGCGTGATTAATGTTTCCTTTCAATCTGGATTGTGTAGTTAAATCTTCTTCAGCCATAGCCAATGCAGAAAAACCGGAAGTAACACCTATTGCGGCTGTACCGGCAATGATATTTTTCAAGGCGTTTCTTCTGTTTAATTTCGATTGCATTTTTAAATTGTTTTAGGCTCTATTTCGGCTTTAGTTTTATCATTAAAAACCAATGCGAAAAGTATAAATACTAACAAAGCGATACCGGCCGGGATTATCCAAACCATTTTCCAATCGATAACACCTTCGGCTGATTTATAGGCATCTGAAATTTTTCCTGCCACGGCAAATCCGATAAGCATGCCAACACCATATGTAGCCAGCGTAATTAAGCCTTGCGCAGAACTTTTAAAGCGTTCGCCGGCTTTAGAGTTGGTATAAATCTGGCCGGATACAAAGAAGAAATCATAACAAACACCATGTAAAGCAATCCCTAAAATTAGCATAAAGCTTAATTCTCCGGCGTTTCCGTAGGCAAACAAGGCATAACGTACCGCCCAGGCCAACATACCAACCAAAATGGTCATTTTAAAGCCGAACCGCTTAAAGAACACTGGTATAAATAATAAGAAAATTACCTCCGACGCCTGACCAATCGTCATTTTTCCGGTTGGATTATCCATACCGATATCCGATAGGAATGGGTTGGCATTTTGGTAATAGAAAGCAAGCGGGATACAAATCAATATCGATGAAATGAAGAAGATTAGAAAGTTTTTGTCTTTCAATAGTTTCAATGCATCTAAGCCTAACACATCAGAAACCGTAATTTTTTCGCCAGTAACTTTTGGTGGTGTTTTAGGCAGCGTAAAGCTGAATAGTCCTAAAACCAACGACACGATGCCAGCCATTAGAAACGTGTTTCTCAACAGTCCCGATTCAGTTCCTTCTTTCGAATCCCAGTGGAAGAAAAAGCTGATAAGTAATCCAGCTGCAATCCAGCCGATAGTTCCCCAGATGCGAATGTTAGAAAACTCTTTTTCCGGGTCTTTCATCTGATTAAATGAAACAGAATTAACCAGTGCGAGTGTAGGCATAAACAAAATCATGTAACCTAAAACGTAAGGATAAAAGACGCTAATTTCCGTGGCATTATACATTTGATACATCAAAATTGCACCAATAATGTGTAAAACACCTAAAATTCTTTCTGCATTAAAATATCTATCAGCAATTAAGCCGACAATAAAAGGCGCAATAATTGCCCCCCAGGATTGCGTTGAAAATACAGCGCCGGTTTCAGCACCGGTTGCTTTTAAGTTGTTACCCAGAAAAGTGCCTAAAGTAACAAACCATGCGCCCCAGATAAAAAATTCCAGGAACATCATAAAAGAGAGTTTAAAGCGAGTAGTGCTATTCATTTGGTTATTTGGTTTAGAAAAAGTTAATAGAGGTATAAGGGCGGCAACTCAGTTTATGAGCACCGCCACTTAAATGTCTTTGTTATAGTTCTTTTATTGAAATGTTTTTATACCAAACTTCGTCGCCATGATCTTGCAGGGCGATTTTGCCTGTTTTAAAAGTGCCCCAATCTTTCCAGGTTGCAAATTTACTTCCTGAAACCAGCGCTTTCCAGTTGTCATCCCACAATGTGGTTTTTACAACGGTAACGCCATTCAATATCAAGGTTAAATTACCTTTTTTGCTTATGATTTCTGCAGAGTTCCATTCGCCAACTGGCTTAACGGGCTCAGAAGAACTTTTAACTAAATCGTATAAATCACCTGAACGGTGTTTTGTAATTTTTCCATCTGGATGGCCATCGTTGTCGATAACCTGCATTTCCAAACCAGTTGAATAGGTTGCGCCAAACTTAGGATCTTCGTGAACATAAAAGATTAAACCGCTGTTCGCTTTTGGAGCAACTTTCCAATCATACTTCAGGTGAAAATCTCCGTAGGCTTTATTTGTAACCAAATCGCCGCCGCCATCTTTACCTTTTGTGGCTAAATCGAGATGCAATACGCCATCTTGAACTTGCCATGCACTGCCCACGGTGGCTTTGTTATAAGTATGCCAGCCGGTAGTCGTTTTGCCATCAAATAATGGCTTAAAGCCTTTTTGAGCACGCGATATTTGGGTTACTGCCAATAAAATACAGGCAGAAAACAATATTTTTTTCATTGTAATTTATTTACTGTTACTACAATTTACCGGGCAAAAATAAAGTTAGGTTGCCCGGTAAGTTGTAAATAAGGTGGTTTTATTAAAGTGTTAAACTATTCCAGCCTTTACGATATTCGCGTTTCACGAACTGGTTGGCTTCGTCGAAATTGGTAATTTTCATGTTATCATTATCCCAAAGCATTTTCATGTAACGACCAGGATAGGTAACTTTCCCGTTTACGGTTTTTTGAATATCGAAACTTCTAATCGCTAAATTCGCCATTAGTAATGCTTCTGTTAACGGGCCGGCAATTTCAAATGGAGAACTAACTTCCTGCTTGCCGTAACCAGCAATTGCAGCTTCTACCCATTGTTTATAGTGTCCGTTTGCGCCATCGGGAACTCGTGCATATTTTGCGGCTACTTTGATGTCGTTATTTCTGCTTAGCGGTAAAAGTTTCGGATTTGCACTGTACGTTTCGCTCATCATTTTACCTTTCGTACCGATAAACAGTGTACCGTTTCCACCATCGCCAAAGGTTTCGTTTGCTTCAAGCTCTTGAGGCCGTTCTGGTTGGATACCCCCGTCCATCCAATGCAATGTTACATCGCCTTTGGTTTTATTGGTTTTAGGGAATTTTAAAGTTACATGGCTAGAAGGCGGGCAGCTTTCCGGAAAGTAACCGCGTTTAAACTCATCAACGTAAACAGAGCCAACGCTGGCTTCAACTTCTTTTGCATACTTTAAATTTAATACACTAAATGGAGCCTCAATCAGGTGGCAGCCCATATCGCCTAAAGCGCCGGTTCCGTAATCCCACCAGCCACGCCAGTTAAATGGAACCAGTTTATCAACATAGTCTTTCTCAGGAGCCGTTCCAAGCCATAAGTTCCAGTCCAGTTCTTTTGGAATTTCTGCTTTTTTATCGGGCCAAGGAATACCTTGAGGCCAAACCGGACGATTTGTCCATGCGTAAACCGTGTGTACATCGCCAATAAGCCCGGCTTCATACCACTCCTTCATTTGGCGGGGACCATCATTAGATGCACCCTGATTACCCATTTGAGTTACTACTTTGTATTTTTTTGCTGCTGCGGTTAAAATACGAGCTTCGTAAATATCGTGTGTTAGTGGCTTTTGCACGTACACGTGCTTACCCAGCTGCATCGCCGCCAGAGCTTGAACGGCATGGTTATGATCAGGCGTAGAAACGGAAACTGCATCAAAGTTTTTATGTTCTTTATCTAGCAATTCTCTCCAGTCTTTATAATATTTTGCCTTCGGAAAAGCTTTTACACTTGCTGCAGCTCTTCTATCATCAACATCACATAAGAAGGCGATATCGGCCTTGCCGCTTTTCGCAAACATTGCGATATCACTTTGCCCTTTACCACCCGCACCGATACCGGCAACGAGTAAGCGATCGCTTGGTGCTAAAAATCCTCTTCCACCTAAAACATGGCGTGGAACAATCATAAATGCAGCGGCAGCGATGGCGCTGGTTTTAATAAAATCACGGCGGTTACCCGTGTTTTTATTTTCTTGCTCTGTTTTCATTATTCAATAGGGTTTGTTATCAGGTTGTTACTTTTTTAATGATAAAATGTATTTTGCCATTAATTTAGCATCTTCCTTTTTTAAGGTTGCATGCGCTGTCATTGGCATTGTACCCCAAACACCTGTTCCGCCCTTAATAATTTTATCAGCTAAATAATTTATGTTTTTTTCTGTTGCAGGATATTTCTTTGCAACGTCTACATAAGCCGGACCTATAATTTTATTGGTCTTGTTGTGGCATCCCAGGCAATCCGACTTGTTAATGAGTTTTTCGCCAGGTGATACCTGAAAAACAGCATGGTTGCTTTTTGTTGCGATTGCTGCAACAGCCTTTTCCTTTGTTAAATCTGCTTTCGAGAAAGACGCCATGAAGATGACCACTGCGCCTAAAATTAAAAATGTTTTTTTCATGTGTGTGTATTGTTTTTAAAGGTATTCAGCTTGCCTAAATCGTTTTATAAAAAAGGATTTTGCAAGTTTTCATTGTGTGTGTTTTCTATTTTATTTATAAACCTAATATTTTTTTGTTGAATTCAGCGTCGCTTCCAGATGCTGCGAAATCGTCAAAAGCCTTATCAGTTACTTTGATAATGTGGTTTTTGATAAATTCTGCACCCTCTCGGGCACCATCCTGTTGATTTTTTATGCAGCATTCCCACTCCATAACAGCCCAGCCTTTAAAATCATATTGAGCTAATTTACTAAAAATGGTTTTAAAAGCAACCTGGCCATCACCAGGCGAACGGTATCTGCCGGCACGGTTTGCCCAACTTTGGTATCCACCAAAAGTGCCTTGTTTGCCTGTAGGATTAAATTCTGCATCTTTAACGTGGAAAGCCTTGATTCTTTCGTGGTAAAAATCGATGTATTGAATGTAATCTAATTGTTGCAACACAAAGTGAGAAGGATCATACAATAAGCATGCCCGAGGATGATTGTTCACAGCAGAAAGAAACATTTCGTATGTTTCTCCGTCGAATAAGTCCTCTCCGGGGTGAATTTCGTAACAAACGTCAACCCCGCAATTATCGAATTCGTTTAAAATTGGTGTCCACCTTTTTGCCAGTTCAGCAAAACCTTCCTCAACTAATCCCGCCGGGCGCTGAGGCCAGGGGTGAAAGTATTGCCAGAGCAACGATCCGCTAAAAGTAGCGTGTGCGTTTAAGCCTAAGTTTTGTGATGCTTTTGCTGCATATTTCATCTGTTGCACAGCCCATTCTTTTCTTGCAGCAGGATTTTTATGAACAGCCTTCGGCGCAAAGGCATCGAATAAATCATCGTATGCCGGATGAACGGCAACCAACTGGCCTTGAAGGTGTGTAGATAGTTCAGTAATTTCCAAACCATACGACGCAATTTTACCTTTAAGCTCGTCTGCATAAGTTTTACTTTCTGCAGCCTTCTGTAAATCGATAAACCTCGAATCTAGTGTTGGCATCTGGATACCTTTAAAACCTAATCCTTTTGCCCACTCGCAGATACTTTCTAATGAATTAAAGGGAGCTTCATCACTAATAAACTGAGCCAAAAATACTGCAGGTCCTTTTATTGTAGTCATAATCAATTAAATTTTATAGTCCCACCATTTTTGGTCAGCATTACTGGAATTTACCACATTTTCGATAAAAGCCATTCCTCTGACACCATCTTCGGTATTCGGAAAGTCCAACATTTCTGGTGTTGGTTGCTGGTTATTCAACTTAGCATCAACTGTTAACGCAAAATTTCTATAAATATTTGCGAAGGCTTCCAAATAACCCTCAGGGTGTCCACCTGGCGTACGTGTATTGTGCTTAGCGAAGCTGCCCATATATCCGTTACCTGTTCTATAAATCTGAGCCGGCTCGTTTAACCATCTAACAATCAAGGTATTTGGTTCCATTTGATGCCATTCCAAGCCGCCTTTTTCACCGTATACTTTAATCCTTAATGCGTTTTCTTCTCCAGCTGCAATTTGTGAAGCAATTAAAACGCCGTTTGAGCCGTTGTCGAATTTGAGCAAAACATTTCCATCGTCGTCTATTGCTCTTCCAGGTACTACGATGCTTAAATCAGCACAGATTTTAGCAATTTTTAGTCCTGATATGTATTCAGCCAGATGTGCTGCGTGTGTACCAATATCGCCCATGCTACCACTTTTTCCGGTTTTTGACGGGTCAGTTCTCCAGGCGGCTTGTGCATTTCCTTCTCTTTCGGAAAGTGTACTTAGCCATCCCTGAGGGTATTCCACAACAATCTTTCTAACAGCCCCTAGCATGCCTTCGCTAACCATCTGTTTTGCTTGCTTAACCATTGGATAGCCAGAGTAGGTATGAGTTAAACAAAGTGTCAGGCCAGTTTCTTTAACTTTGGCGTCAAGTTGTTTAGCCTCTTCCAGGGTCAAGGTCATAGGTTTTTCTATAACTACGTTGAAGCCTAAATCCAGCGCCATCATTGCGGGTGCAAAATGTGCGAAATTCGGGGTAACTATTGTCACAAAGTCAATGCGCTCACCGGCAGGCAATTCACTTTCTTTAGACAACATTTCTTCATAGTTTTTGTAAATTCTGCTGTCAGGAAGGAACAGCATTTTACCTGATTCGTATCCAACTTCAGGATTTACACTTAAAGCACCCGCAGATAGTTCAATTAAACCATCCATGTTAGCTGCAAGGCGATGTACGGCCCCGATAAAGGCGTCTTTTCCACCGCCTATCATGCCCATTCTAAGTTTTCTTTGCATAAGGTATAAGATAATGACAAAAGGCTTAAGGTAAATGGAACGCTTCCACAAACCTTAAACCTTTTGCATTGAACTTTTTGTTAAATGTTATTTTTCTTTAATTCTTTTACTGCATAATCTGCCGCACGTGCAGTTAGGGCCATAAATGTTAATGATGGATTTTGGCATGCAATAGATGGCATACATGCTCCATCGGTAACAAAAACATTATTTACTTCGTGCATCTGATTCCATTTATTGAGTACAGAAGTTTTCGGGTCGTTACCCATTCTTGCTGTGCCTTGCTCGTGGATTGCCATGCCTGGATAGCAGCCGTTATCATACGTTTTGATGTTTTTCATTCCCGCAGCTTCCAGCATTTCAGCAGCATCGTTCATCATATCAATACGCATTTTTTTCTCATTCTCTTTGTATTCGCAATCAATTGCCAATACCGGCTGTCCCCATTTGTCTTTTTTAGTTTTGTCGATGTAAACCTTGTTTTCGTAATAAGGCAACATTTCGCCGAAACCACCCAAGCCCATTGTCCAGTTTCCTGGTGTGGTCATTTTCTCTTTCAGGCCTGCACCAAACGAAAGTTCCGCAACATCGCTTTGCCAGTTTGAACGGCTGGCGCCGCCCTGATAGCCAAAGCCACGCAGGTAATCGCGTTTATCATTACCAATATTTTGATATCTTGGAACATAAATTCCGTTGGCACGGCGGCCATAAGTGTATTTATCGTCGAAACCTTCTGCCTCGCCAGATGCGCCGCAGCGGAAGTGGTGATCCATTAAATTGTGACCCAACTGGCCGCTTGAATTACCCAATCCGTTTGGATGTGCTTCTGAAGTGGAATTTAACAAAACGAATGTAGTACCTAATGTAGACCCGTTTACAAAGATGATTTTTGCATAAAATTCCATCGTTTTGTTGGTTTCCGCATCAATTACCATTACCCCTTTAGCTTTCTTAGTGTCCTTATCATAAATGATGTGGTTCACGATAGAATATGGCCTTAAGGTTAACCGCTTTGTTGCCATTGCCGCAGGAAGTGTAGAAGACTGTGTGCTGAAATAGGCACCGAAAGGACAGCCACGGCTACATAGATTACGATATTGGCAGTTGCCACGGCCTTTATGCGGCACGGTTAAATTTGCAACCCGGCCTATCATAATAATTCTTTCTCTTTTATAATGCTCTTCCACGCGGGCTTTAACCGATTTTTCAACTACGTTTAAATCCATTGGTGGTAAGAATTCGCCATCAGGGCAGGTTGGCCAGTTTTCTTTTGAGCCGCTGATTCCCGCAAATTTTTCCGCGTAATCGTACCATGGTGAAAGCTCTGCATAACGAAGAGGCCAGTCACTGCCATGCCCGTCTTTAGCATTATCTTCAAAGTTATGATCACTAAGGCGATAACTCTGGCGTCCCCACATTAATGATTTTCCACCAACGTGAAAACCACGATACCAGTCGAATCTTTTATCTTCTGTATATGGACATTCTAAATCGTTTACCCACCATTTTTCATTCGCCTCCTGGTATGGGTAATCTCGTTTCTGAACAGGGTGTGTGCGTTTTTGTTCTTCGGTTAACCTACCGGCATGTTTAAAATCCCATGGATTTTTCATTGCAGTTTCGTATCCCGTAATGTGCTCGATATTCATTCCTCTCTCGAGCATTAAAACACGCAGGCCCTTTTCTGTAAGTTCTTTTGCAGCCCAGCCGCCACTAATCCCCGATCCTATAACAATAGCATCGTAAGTATTTTCAGCTTTTAAATTTGTATTTAAATTCATGATGTTTGTTGTTGTGGTTAGAAATTAAGTAGCCCAGGATTTTTGGCCTGGCTTTAATGGTGCACTACCATCATAGCGACCAGGAATAAGCACATACTCGCGTGCCTTAGTACAGCCAATTTCTGAAGAATAGTAACCTAATAAAGTCAAATCCCTGGCGGTAACGAAGAAATAGACCAAATCCTTGTTTTCTTCTGATTTAGTTTCTTTTTGCGCCAATGCCATTGTTCTTAAATCAACCATCAGTTTGGTTCGTTCAGCAGCTGTTAATGTTGCGTAACTTTTCTTAAAATCTTTCATCGATTTTTCCTGAAGCGCTTTGAAGCCGTTAGCGAACGATGTTTGCATCGTTTTCGGGTAACAATCCTGCATCATCATTGGAATAAATTTGCCCAATCCTGCAGCTTTCGCTCCGCCAGATGATTTAGTAGCGGGAACAATTACATCGGCAAATTCGGCAAAAATCTTTTCATCCTGTAAAGAATAGGATACGAAGTTCTTTTCGTTTTCAGGGAGCGTAAAACTTTCGAACAAAACGCCCATCGTACTTGCAGAAATCGCTCCTCCAAGTAGAAATGCAACGTTTTTTAGTGCTTCTCTTCTATGCATCGTTTATGTGTATTTTATATATTTATTATCTATATACTGGTTGGTAATATTAATGAAAATATGGGATAAATACTGTTAAAATTTTGGTAAATTACTTGTCTGCAATGCGATTGTTACCGAATGGAATTGTTCTAAATAGCAAAAAATTATTTGCTCTAAACTATCTTTAAAGGCCTTTTTGAACAATCTTAACTTGGTGTAAAAATTACATTTAGCGCTAATGAAATTATAGTTTACTAATAAATTTCCCTTCGTTTAATTAACATGCTCAGGCTGCTAAACTAACAACTAATTTTTAATGTGATTGTAGCTTTCCGTAATGCTTTGATAAACGTCTTTTCTCACTAAATCCTTTTCTGCAAAAATTTATTCTATACCTGCGGTTTTTGAGGCTGTTTTGCCTGTAAGCAATTTGTTCACGTTCGATTCACTTGTTGGCAATTACTTCGGCTCTTATGTGGTTTTTCACCACTAATTTTAAGGCTCCAAACAAGTAATTTCTTTTATGGCTGCGGTTTCAAGTTTTTCCTACAACGAAATAAAAATGTTTTCAACAGGTTCCCGGGTAATAATCTTATCTCCCGTTTTTTGGTATGCCTGCGAGAATTATTCTGAACTGAAACTTAATAAAATCTTTCCATACGTAGCCACTTCTCCTAACTTAAGGCGATTTACTAAATCTGTAAAATCTTCGGGTTGAAGAGGTCTCGTATTATATTTGACTCTAAGTAAGTGTACTAAATTCTTTCTTCTGGACTTTATTTATTGCGTAGAAACGCTTTTAAAATGTTTCCGGTGGCTTATTGGAAAAAATAGATGTGAAGGATCTACTTACTTTAAATATTTTACAGTGCTTTTATCTCAATTTTTTACCTTTGCTCAAGTTTTAGAAAAAATATGCAGGAAAATATAGTTGTTTTAGGTTCTAACGGGCAAATTGGAACGGAATTGGTTACCATGTTACGTAAAATATATGGTGATGATCATGTTGTTGCCTGCGACATTCGCCGGCCAGATTATGATATCAAAAACTCGGCACCGTTTGAGTTCGTTAACGTGTTAGATAAGGAAATGATTAAAGGCATTTTCCAAAAATATAAACCAACTCAGGTTTATCTGCTCGCTGCATTATTATCTGCAACTGGTGAGCAAAACCCCAAACTTGCCTGGGATTTAAATATGAACGGTTTGCTAAATGTTTTAGATTTAGCATTAGAGTATAAAACTGCAAAAGTTTATTGGCCAAGTTCTATCGCTGTTTTCGGTCCGAATTCGCCAAAAGATGGTACCCCGCAATATTGCACTATGGATCCTAATACGGTTTATGGTATTAGTAAACTTGCAGGAGAACGTTGGTGTGAGTATTATCATCAGAAATACGGTTTGGATGTACGAAGCATTCGTTATCCCGGTTTAATTAGCTGGAAAGCAGCTCCGGGTGGAGGGACAACAGATTACGCAATCCATATTTTCCATGATGCATTGAAAAAAGGTAATTATCAAAGTTTTTTAAATGCCGGTTCCGAACTGCCGATGATGTACATGGAAGACGCAATTAGAGGAACAATCGAATTGATGGATGCGCCTGCAGACCAGATTTCGGTTAGAAGCAGTTACAATTTCGGCGGTGTAAGCTTCACGCCAGAAATTTTAGCTGCCGAAATCAGGAAACATATTCCTCAATTTAAATTAACTTACAGCGACAAAGATCCACGTCAGCAAATTGCCGATAGCTGGCCACGTTCTATAGATGACAGCGTGGCAAGGAATGACTGGAACTGGAAACCGGCATTCGATTTATCGAAACTAACTATTGACATGTTAAATAACTTAAAAAAATAGGGTAAATGGTTTTGGGTAAAAGGCTTAGCGAGTTTAACCGATACCTGATGCCAACGAGCTGATACTAAATACCAAATAGTGATACTAAAAAATGGGAAGAGCATTCGAATTTAGAAAAGAAAGAAAATTTAAACGTTGGTCTAAAATGGCTGTACAATTTACCCGAATTGGTAAAGACATTGTAATGGCTGTTAAAGAATCGGGTCCAAATCCTGAAACTAACTCGCGTTTACGTACAGCAATGCAAAATGCCAAGGCTGTAAATATGCCTAAGGATAGGGTAGAGGCGGCTATTAAGCGTGCTTCCGATAAATCGATGGCTAATTATGAAGAAATTGTTTACGAAGGATATGCGCCACATGGTGTTGCTGTATTAATAGAAACCGCAACTGATAATACCAACCGTACCGTTGCGAATGTTCGTAGCTATTTTAATAAAACCGATGGTTCTTTAGGTAAAACAGGTTCTTTGGATTTCGTTTTTAACCGTAAATCTGTTTTCCGTTTTGTACCTGCAGAAGGGCTCGACCTTGAAGAATTAGAGTTTGAGCTAATTGACGCCGGCCTGGAGGAATTGTACGTAGAGGCTGATGAAGATGGAAACGATGTTGCAGTTGCTCAGGGTGCTTTCGAAAACTTTGGTTCGCTTCAAAAAGCCATTGAAGAAAAAGGCATTGAATTGAAAAGTTCAAAACTGGAGCGTATTGCATTGTCGCACCACGAGGTAACTGAAGAACAGGCCGCTGATGTTTTGAAATTAATCGATAAGCTTGAAGAAGACGACGACGTTCAGGCTGTTTACCATAACATGGCAGAATAGATTAACCAAATCAAAGAAAAAAAGCTCCAGAATTATTGATCTCCGGAGCTTTTTTTGTTTCCTAATTTTTTTTGTGCGAAAATAACCAGGGCAATAGCTCCGGTTCGGCAAATGCACTATCCCAGCTGTTGTGGTTAGCTAACGGATACAGCGTAAATTTTACCTCATCGCCCACTACTTTTAACCGCTCAGAAATTGCGATTGAAAAGGCCGGATCAACAACATCATCTTTTGCGCCATGGAAAATCCATAAAGGCACGGTTTTGTATTTGTTGATGTTATTAGTGTTGTCACCACCACAAATGGCGATGGCAGCAGCAAAAGTTTTTCTCTGCCTTCTCAACAATTCATAAGTTCCCATTCCTCCCATAGATAGCCCACCAACATAAACCTGATTTCTGTTTACAAAAGGTTTTTTGAGAAAATCTTTCACCATTGCCTGCAATGCATGCATGGCTTTTGTAGGCCTGCCCGCTTCAACGAAACTGAAACTTCTTTTGCCCTGGGCATTTGGTGCGATTATTACATTTGCCCAATAATCATTTGCGGGGCATTGAGGAAAGACAATAATCGCCGGGAAGTTTTTTCTAACCTCATCCTTAAGAAATAGTTTGCCACCGTGAACCAGCTGACTTTCGTTATCGTTTCCTCTTTCGCCACTTCCATGTAGAAAAAATAGTATCGGATATTTTTTAGACGGGTCAAATTGCTCCGGGAAAAGAACTCTGTAATAGATCGAATCGCTCCCTTTTATGTAACTTCCTTTTTCGTATTTGTTAAAATCCTGTGCTTTAGTAGAAAGTACAAATGATAGCAGAAATAAGGTTAGAAATGTTTTCATCATACACAAAATTAAAAAACCCCAGCCATTTTGCAATAGTCTGGGGTTTAACTAACCATTCTTTAACGCTTTACTTAAATGAAAAAGATGCCTCTTTAACATCTCTGGAGTTTGAACCAATAAAGACTTTAAAGTCTCCTGGTTCTGCTACAAATTTTAAATCTGAATTATAGAACTTCAAATCTTGTTCAGAAATGGAGAAGGTTACATTTTTAGTTTCCCCTGCTTTGAAGTATATTTTTTGAAAACCTTTCAGTTCTTTAACCGGTCTGGTGATGCTGCCGACTAAATCTCTGGTGTAAAGTTGCACAACCTCTTTACCACCAACAGAGCCATTATTTGTAACTGCTACTGTCGCGGTTATGCTTTTGCCCTTCGTTAACGTATTTGAGCTTAACTTAATATCACCATAGGTAAAAGTTGTATAACTTAAGCCGTAGCCGAACGGATAAAGTGGCTCATTACTTACGTCTAAATAATTGGAGCGGAATTTTTCGAACCATTTGCCTTCTGCAAGTGGGCGCCCCGTGTTCTTGTGTGCGTAAAAAATTGGCACCTGACCAACATTTTGAGGAAAAGTTGCGCTAAGTTTTCCTGATGGATTTACATCACCGAAAAGGACATCGGAAATGGCATTTCCGGCTTCACTTCCAGGAAACCAAACATTTAATATTGCAGGAATATTTTCATTTTCCCAGTTTAAAGCCAAAGGCCGCCCGGTAAATAAAACCAATACTATCGGTTTGCCCGTTTGTGCCAGGGCTTTTAACAAATTCTTTTGCGTCTGCGGAATCTGAATGTCAGTAACGCTACTGCTTTCGCCGGTAAATTCCGAGCCTTCTCCCAACACAGCAACGACCACGTCGGATTTTTTAGCAACATTAACGGCTTCCTTAATCAGTTCTTCTTCAGTTCTCGAATCGCGGGTATAAGTATTGTTGTGTATGTTAACGTAACGATGTTCTGCAACCGAATCTGCCAGGAAATTAGAACCACGAGCGGTTAAAATTTTAGCATTTTCACCCAAAGCATTTTTCATGCCCTGCAAAACCGTTACCGATTTATCGAATAATGCAGCAACACTCCAGGTTCCATACATGTTGGCTGTATTATCTGTAAGCGGGCCAATTAAACCAATTGTGCCTGATTTTTTTAGTGGCAAAGTATTATTTTGATTTTTTAACAAAACAAAACTTTCTGCAGCAATTTCTCTTGCAGCCTGGCGGTTTTGCGGAGTAAAAACCTCTGTTTCTGCACGTTTCGGATCACAAAATTTGTATGGATTTTGAAATAATCCAAGCTTGTATTTTGCCTGTAAAATTAATCTGCAGGCACTGTTAATCTGTTCAATTGTTACTTTTTTCTCTGCTAAAGATTTTTTAAGCGTTCCCAGAAAACCTTCACCCACCATATCCATATCTACACCTGCGTTTAAAGCCAGGGCAGAAACGGTTTGTAAATCGCCCATACCGTGTGCAATCATTTCAGGGATACCTGTATAATCTGTCACCACGAAACCTTTGAAACCCCATTGATTGCGCAAAACCTCGGTCATTAACCATTTGCTTCCGGTTGCCGGAATGCCATCAACTTCGTTAAATGAAGCCATGATACTTGCTGCGCCGGCGTCAACAGCGGCTTTGTATGGCGGTAAATATTCGTTATACATTCTAACCTTGCTCATATCAGTGGTGTTGTAATCGCGACCGGCTTCTGCTGCACCGTATAGTGCGTAATGTTTTACGCAGGCCAGAATCTGGTTGTTCGCTTTAAGATCGCCCTGATAACCTTTAACCATAGCTTTAGCTATCGCAGAACCTAAAAAAGCATCTTCACCATTGCCCTCAGATATACGGCCCCAACGCGGATCGCGGGATATATCAACCATTGGAGAAAATGTCCAGTTTATACCGCTTGCGCTCGCTTCAACTGCTGCAATTCTTGCAGATTTTTCAACCGCATACATATCCCAGGTTGCACTCATGCCCAACGGAATAGGAAAGACGGTGTTGTAGCCGTGAATAACGTCCATCCCAAAAAGCAAAGGGATTTTCATTCTGCTTTCTTCAACCGCAATCTTTTGAACGGCTGAAATTTTGTCGACACCTTTAATGTTAAACAATCCACCAACCTGTCCGGCCCTTATTTTTTTTCCAATATCGCTGCTATTCGCCTGTCCGGTGGTAATGTCGCCCGAGCTCGGTAAATTTAGCTGACCGATTTTTTCATCGACGGTCATTTTCGCCATCAGGTTAGAAATAAAAGTGTTCATTTTTGCCTCATCGTCGGAAATGGGTTTTTTGGTTTGCGCTGAAGAACTAACGGCTATAGCCGCAAGTAAAATAAATAGGATGTTCGCTTTTCTCATTAGTATTCGTGTGTTTGTTCTTTTAAATTTATTCAACTGTTTTTACGTCAGTCTTTTTTGAAACGCCATTTTCATTAATTGCTTCAATGCTGAAATAGTATGTTTTTTTCAGATCCATTGCTTTAAACCAATATTCATTTAAATCATGAATCATGATGCAGTTGTAAAGTTTATCTGGTGCGGTGCCGTAATAAAGATTGTATGCAAAAGCATTATCAACCGGTTGCCATTTGATATAAGCACTTCGTTTATCTTTTTCGGTTCTCAGCACAATCAGATTTTTAACCTCACCGGGTTTGGCACCATTTCCATTGCCGAAAATTCTTAATCCGCTAATGGCGAATTTGCCTGTTGGCATATGGATGTTTACCATTTTGATAAATCTGGTTTTTACTGGTTGCTCCAACTCGATATAGTCATGAGGAACATCAGTTTTGTTCTTGCTTTTATCAACCAAAGTAGTCCATTTTTTTCCATCAGTTGATGATAAAATCTTGTATTGATGGTATATTCCGGTTTGTTTGCCAATAAATTCTGCATCCTGGTCTGCATAGTTAATCTGGATTGCATTTACTGTGGCCAAACTTCCCAAATCTGTTTGAATCCACTCTCCATTATTTGCGGTTTTTGCACTCCAATATGTTTTTATGCTTTCGTCTACTGCGTTATTTGCATTGAAAGAACCTAATGTTGAAGAAACGGTTACCGGCTTTTTATAGTTAATTAGCATCCATCCCGGCCCTGCCGCACCGCCTTCTTTTCTTTCAGAAGGAAGGTAAAGCGGGTAATCGCCGAAGGCGGTATTCGTCCACATCACATCGTCCTTATCAAAGCCTGTCGGCCAGATTCCTATTCTGCGTTCCCAGGTATTTTTAACACAGATAATGCTCGTAGAAACGTGCCAGTATTGCTTGCTGTTATCTTCAAAGGTTGCGCCGTGCCCGGCCCCTCGAGAAAAGCCGCCCGCTTTGAAGCTCAGCGGGTCTGATTGTGGCGTAAATTGAGTATCGTAAAACAATGGTTTAGAGCCAACTACAACACCATCGGCATAGCCACTAAATTCGGTTCCGGGTGCCCCATATTGAAAATAATATTTTCCATTGTGCTTAGTCATCCAGGCGCCTT
Organism: Pedobacter sp. AC464; assembly: GCF_979253075.1. Classification (NCBI taxonomy): domain Bacteria; kingdom Pseudomonadati; phylum Bacteroidota; class Sphingobacteriia; order Sphingobacteriales; family Sphingobacteriaceae; genus Pedobacter; species Pedobacter sp. AC464. Next base: position 103,742 of record NZ_CEEDBV010000002.1, on the reverse strand, counting down.
CAATAAAAGGATCGAGAAAAGTATTATCCATATTTTCTCCAAAACGCTGCCAGCCATAGCGCCAGGATTCTAAAATGTACATCGGCATTCGCGTTCCGATGGGTTTAAAAGTTTTTCTATCAAGCTCTACACCATAAACCGGATAGTTGTTACTGCTGCCATTGTACATGTAAAAGCGTCCGTCATCATCAGTAAAAAAAGCAGGGTCCCAACCGCCAATTTCCAATGAATCTACCAGCGGTTTCCATTCATTTCCTTTCGGATTTGTACTCATCCACAGGGTGAAATTTTTTGTATAAGTGCTACCGAAAACAACCATTGTATCGCCGAGGATACCAACAGCAGGTGCACAAAGTTCATCTTTCGTTTTATTCCATGGGCGAAGAAACTTTCTTTCTTCAAATTTCCAGTTCAACATATCCGGGCTATGCCAGTAGCCCCATTGGTTGGTGCTGAACAGGTAAAAATCGCCTTTGTAATTAACAATTACAGGATCGGCAGTTGCACGATGCTTTCCCCATTCCGTAAAAGATTCGAAAGGCGTGTAACCATAATCAATGTTGATTGGGTTGCAGTATGTTTTCTGTTTTTGAGCCGCGGCTATAAAACAAATCAGCGTAACTGAAAGTAAGAGCAACGTTTTCTTCATGCTATTTTTTTAATGTTGGGTGCTCAAATCCGAGTTTTGTTAAACCATTTTTTACATCCTGGTTTTGCATAAATAACTTCCAAAGCAAACCAGATCTATAGTTTTCCATCATCACAACCATTGGTCCCTGGTCTATTCCCAAATATCTTTTTGGATACCAATTGTCGGTTTCAGAATAAGCATCATAAAAACCATATTTACCCCAAACTTTATCACCTAAATCTTCGTAAAGATGCCTGATAAATTTTATAGATTCTTTTGGTGTATATGGAATTGACGAAATTGCCGCTGTCGGCGAAATCACACCAAAATCTTCCTGAGGATTGTGCGCTGCGTAGCCTCTAACCGAGTAACTTGCTGTTAAGCCCCAGCTGTTTTCGCCGTAACCTTTAAAATGTTTAGGGTTGGCAACGCAATAATCGTGGATGGCGAGCGTGTGGTTAACGTTATTTTCCCAGTAGTTTGCGTAGCTGTCTTTTAAACCTTTCGGATTTAGACCCAAGTATGAGTAATGGGCCCAAAATAGCGGTCCGACGGAATTTTTTTGCCCCTGGTAGTCCATTGTGAATGGATGGCCATACACACTAAATTTTGCTTTAATTTCACCATTTCTGCCCCAGCCTTCGTGGTAAACTTCTGCAGGTATGGTATGTGTAGGAGAGGCCGCCGCCATTACATACATAATTAAGCATTCGTTGTAACCTTTAACCGGGAAATTCATTTCCCAGGCATATGCCGGCGACCAATGCCAGTAAAGCACATTTTGTCCGCCATTGCGATACCAGCTGAAATCGATACCTCTAAAAAGTTCATTAGCTTTTTCAGAAAGCATTTTTTCTTGTGATGTTCCGTTTTTGTAATACTCTTTTATGCAGATTAATGCCTGGGCAACGAAGGAAGTTTCTACCAAATCGCCGCCGTTGTCTTTCTTACCGAACGGACGAACTTTACCAGTGCGCCCTTCTATCCAGTGTGGCCAGGCGCCATGGAAACGATCTGCTTTTTCAAGGAAACTCAGGATTTTGTTTAAACGCTCAAAACCCTGTTGTTTAGTTACATAGCCTCTATGTATTCCGCTCAAAATAGCCATTAAACCGAAGCCGGTAGAACCTGTTGCAACCGTACCTTTATCGTTGTCGGGGTAAATGTTATCTGCGTGATACCGTTCCCGGCCAGCGCCAGAGTTGGGTTCGGCGCCATCCCAAAAGTACTGGAAGGTTTGTTTTTGAACTACATCAAGCAAAGCATCGTCTGATAAACCTTTTTTAATTGGAGGTGCAGTTTTTATCGTTTCAAAGGTTTGTGCATTGGTTGTGCATTGAATACCTGAAGTAATTAAAATAACGAAAAGAGTTCTGAATATAAATTTCATTTGGTAGAAGGTATTTTAAAGGTTTGGACTACTGAAACCTAAATTACGCATCCCGGTCTTTACTTCAGGCGCACTCATGAATAGATTCCAGATTAAATTTGTACGGTAATTTTCTATCATGACAATAATTGGTCCCTGATCTATAGCAAGAGTAGATGAAGCAAACCACTGATCCTGCAGAGAAAAGGCATCATAGAAGCCATAATCGCCCCAGGTTTTATTGCCAAGTTTGTAATAGAAATATTTTAGCGCCTGCATAGATTCAGTAGGTGTGTATGGAAAAGACGAAAGTGCTGCAGTAGGGGCAATAACGCCCACATCATTTCCGGGTGCACTTGCTGTATAGCCTCCCTTGATGTCGCTTGCAGTTAAACCCCAACAGTTCGGTCCATATCCATAATATGCCAGTGGGTTTGCAACGCAGTAGTTATAATTGATTTGAGTGTGGGCTTTGGTTTGGATTTCATAATTTGCATAGGCGTCCGCCAATCCCTTTGGGTTGATGCCCATAAATGAGTAATGCGAGAAAAATAACGGACCGCCATTGGCTGGCCCTAATGGAAGTTGAACGCCGTAATAGGTATTTCCGTTTTTCATGCCACCATTCTGGGCCCAACCGGCATCATAAACAGTTTTTGGAATTGAAAAAGTAGGCGAGGCAGCAGCCATAACATAAGTAACCAGGCACTCGTTCCAGCCTTTTATTGGCAAATTCATATCCCAGTTATAATTTGGGCTCCAATGCCAGTAAAGTGTGCTACTGTTATCTTTGCGATACCAGCTCCATTCTACACCATTGTAAATGTTGTTGATATCAGCTCTTAAAGCGGTTTCGTTGCCGTCTGCGCCGTTAAAAAACTGACGGGCAGTTATCAACCCTGCCATCAGATAAGATGTTTCTACCAAATCTCCACCGTTATCTTTTGTGCTAAAAGGAATAACTTTTCCAGTATTTCCATCTAGCCAGTGTGGATAGGCGCCGTGGAATCGTTCAGCAGTTTTTAAGAAAGCGACCATTTTTTGCAGCCTCGCCAAACCATCGGCACGGCTAATGAAATTCCGACTAATGCCCGTAACTATGGCCATTATACCAAATCCAGAACCGCCGGAAGTAACCATGTTGCCAGCGGTATTCCGTTCGCGTGCAAGTCCGCTTGTTGGGTGACCAAAATCCCAAAAGTATTTAAAGGTTTGCTTTTGAACCAGGGTTAGCAATTCATCATCGCTTATTCTGGCAAATTTATCGGTTTCATCAATTGCTGTAATTAAGTTAACGGCTACACTGCTTTGAAGCTTACTTCCGGTTTTCGACAGTAGATTTGTTGTGGCCGTTAAAGTATATTTTGTAATGGGTTGTAAAGCCGCAGTTGGGGTAATCACAACCGTATTATCGTTGTTTTCTAAAGTTGAGGTAAAGGAAATTGCCGTTCCTGCTGCGTCGGTAAATGTAACGTTGCCGGCAACGGAAGAAAGATTGATAGGAGATGAAAAGGTTATTTTAACGACAGGGGAATTGTTTAATCCATAGTAAGTAAAGCCGGTAAAAGTGCCGTTTACTTTCAAGTCGGAGAACGAAAAAGACGTGGGTGTAACGGGTGGATCGACTGGTGTTGGCGTACTTCCTTTTTTGCATCCAAAAACAAAAAGTAAGACAACCAGTAAATAAGGAAATGTTTTTGTCATGGTGTAGAATTAAAAAGGGTTGTCAATTTTGACAACCCTTCATTGTTTAATTGCCTTCAGCTTGAGTGATAAAAGAATTATTTGCCTCTTGCTTCTAATTTCGAAAGGTATCCAACTTCTTCGTCAGATAATGCTTTATTGTATAACCTAACCTCATCAATCTGGCCTGTTAAGAAACTAGCCCAGTCTTGTTTACCCGTGCCTGTTGTTTGGCTTGGATTGGTTTGAAATTGAACCGTTCCGAAAACCAGATTACCTGAATTGGTAAAAGCTAACGGCCCAGTTAAGCCAGTAACTGTACCAGCGCTAACTCTCGAACCATTTACATAAACTTTAACCGAACCTGTAGTTGCATCGTAAGAAATGGCTAAAGCTGTCCATTTTCCGAAAAGGTTTAATACATTATCGGCAGCGTAAGTTTTATCTCCGCCTTTGTTAATGTGGATTCTTAATTTTCCATTTTCGTTGGTACTTCCGTTTTCCACGAAGACTTCAATATTTCCCCAGAATTCAGATTTGTTTGAAAGGCTGAATAAACCAACAATACCATTTGAAGGTGGCGGGGTATTAATCCACTCTGTTAAGGTGAAACTTGTAAGCCCCGTTACTTTTGCAGATGGCGCACTAAGCACATAGCTATTGGCAGCGCCTTGTAGAGATTTACCTTTGATGCCTGTTCCAAAACTCGTTCCAGTGTTAGTTCCTCCACCGTTTGATACGCTATCAATCAAACTTCCGTCGAAAGCCCAGTAAGCAGCTAAACTGCTGGGCGCAACTTGTTTTGCACTGGTGTAACCACCAATATTTAAAGCTGGCGCATAACTAGACGGCTCAAATTCTTTTTGGCAAGATGATAAGCCCAGGGCTACAGCAGCCATCAATAAAAAATATTTTGTTTTCATTTTTTTAAATTAAGCGATTAATAACCTGGGTTTTGTGTTAAAGTACCTGCACTTAAATCAATTTCTGTTGAAGGAATTGGCCATACTTCATTTTTGTTAGCTTTCCAGCCTTTCGGACCAAATACCGCGGCCGCACGGCCCTGACGGATTACATCGAAATAACGATCGGATTCCATTGCCAGTTCAACTTGTCTCTCTTTTTGTATAGCGGTACGTAGCGCATCTTTATCAGATGTGGTAACATCAGGCAAAACGCCTGCTACACCACCTCTGGCACGTGCACGAACCAGATTTAAAGATGATTTAGCTAAAGTTGGATTGCCTTGCTCATTAGCAGCCTCAGCGTTCATTAACAGAACATCTGCGTAGCGTAAAACCCGCACATTTTGTTGTGCACCTTCGTTAAAGCCAGTTATAATTAAACTAAACGGAACGTAAGATTTTTGGTTATACATTGGATTATCACCAGTTGGGTCAATGGCGTCACCCTCAGGAGTAGTTTCACCTCTGAAAATAATTGTTCCATCTCTTCTTGTATCGCCTGGTTCGTAAGCTGCAGCTAATGCGGCGGTAGGTACATTGAAACCCCAACCTCCAACGCTACCTCTTACGCCTTGCACCTGGCTATACTGAGAAGTTGCTGAACCTGCAATCGCCGGTCTGATTTCACACTGAATTTCGAAAACAGATTCAACACTGTTTTCATTGTTCAAACGGAAACTTTGCTCATAATTTGGAACAAGACCGTAACCCATGGTCATAACTGTATTGGTATAAGCAAGTACATCTGCCCATTTTTGCTGATACATAGCAACTTTTGCATGTAAAGCCAGTGCGGCACCTTTTGTTGCCCTACCTAAATCTGTTGCCGGATAGGTTTGTGGCAGAGTTGCTGCAGCATCGTTCAAATCTTGCTCAATAGCAGCCCAAACTTGCGCCTTAGGTGTTCTTGGGATGTTAAATTCAGTTGCATCTTTTGGTACTTTTAAACGCAAAGGCACGTCACCAAAAGCACGCACTAACCTGAAGTACGAATAAGCACGAACAAATTTAGCTTCCGCGATATAGCGGGCCTTAAGGTTCGCATCCATGGTGATTGCCGGAATGTTATCCAAAACCTGGTTGCAAAGGTTGATGTTTTGATACTGACCTGTCCAGAAACCTTGCAACTGGCCTTCGGTTGATGTAACTGTAAACGAATCGAAGCCATTTAGATAGCTTGCATCATTTGCAGAACTTCCTTTTTCAGCGTCATCACCTGCAATGCTTTCAACTGCAAGTGCCGGGAATGCTGTATTTTCCCAGCTTCTTAAGTTGGCATAGATAGAATTTACCGCTTTAGTTGCATCATCCTGTGTTTTCCAAAAACTAACAGCAGGTTGTTGTGCTTGTGGGTCTACATCTAAAAAGCTTTTTTTACATGCAGGCAATATCAACAGACCAGAGCATAAAGCAATAAGGCCTATCTTTTGTATATAATTATTTTTATAAATTTTCATTGCTTTGTTTATTAGAAAGTAACTTGTAGACCGAATCTATAAATGGCTGACAAAGGATAAACACTTGCATCAATTCCTGCATTGGTTGGCGTACCACCAATTTCTGGAGTGAAGCCTTTGTAACCGAATATGTTTATCGCATTTTGTGCATCAACAAAAACCCTAACTCTTTGTATTTTCCATTTGCTCATTAACATTGACGGTAATGCATAACCTAGCTGGATGTTTCTCACACGGATATATGAACCATCTTCTACATAGAATGAGTTTGGAGCCGAGTTTGAGTTAGACCCTACATTAGCAGAAGGATAGGTAGTAGAAGTTCCAGCACCATGCCATCTGTTATCATAAAAGTCTTTGCTGAAATTTTCATTACCAAAACGGTAAGCGATATTTGCATTGTAAACATCAACGCCCGCAACACCTTGGATATCTACTGTTAAATCAAAGTTTTTGTAGCCGAAGGTTGTGTTGATGCCGTAGTTAAATTTTGGATTTGGATTACCTAACACAACGCGGTCTTTTCCATCAATTACACCATCGCCATTTTGGTCAATGTATCTAAAATCGCCAGGTTTAGCGCCAGGTTGCGCTGAAGAAGTAACTTCTGCTGCGGTTTGGAAAATTCCAGCCACTTTATAACCGTAAAATTCACCAATTGCACCACCTTGAATGGTACGTGTTGCCAAAGCACCATTTGCAATACCCGCTCCACCAGCGTAAATTGGGTTTAAGCCTGTAACAACTGAAAGAACTTTGTTATTGTTTATCCCAATATTACCACTAACTGAATAGCTGAAGCCACTTTTTGTCTTATCAGCATAGGTAGCTAAAAATTCGAAACCACGATTTTGAAAATCTGCCTGATTACCAATCTGAGTACCAGAACTTGTTCCAATAGACGATAAGATTGGAATTGCGAAAATCGCCTGCTCGGTTTTTTTATTGTAAACACCTGTTTCAATACTTAACTTATTATCGAGGAATCTGGCTTCAATGCCGATATCTGTACCGGTTGTGCGCTCCCAATTTAAGAAAGAAGGTACCAAAGAGTTAACATTAGCGCCAGTATAACCTACACCATTAAAGAAGGCAACCAAATTACCGCCCTGCGCTACCGTTAAAGTAGTTGGGTTAACCGGTACACCTGCGTTACCTACTTTACCCCAAGAACCTTTTAGCTTTAAATAGTTAACTACTTTTTGGTCTTTCATGAAATTTTCGTTTGTAATTACCCAGCCAGCACCGATTGCAGGAAAGTAACCCCAAAGGTCGCCACCACCGAAAAATTGTGAAGCGGCATCACCACGAAGTGTCGCATTTAACAAATATTTATCTTTATAAGAGTAATTTACACGACCGAAATAAGAGTTCGATGTAGCTAAACTACCACCATCAACAACTGTTCGGGTTGCCGCTGTACCTAAAGAAAGATACAAATCACCATCACTTGTGTAAGGAACGTCGAATGCAGTAGAATTGATGAAATATGATTTTCTACGTTGAGCCGTTGTACCTGCTAAAACGGTGATGTTGTGGTCGCCGAAAGTGTTTTTATAGGTTAGCGTGTTTTCTAAAATCCAGTTTCTGGTTTCAGACCTGTTAATGTTTAGGGTGCTTTGTGTTGTTCTCTGCCCTTGTGTTGCTGAATAAACAGGTGTGTAGCCTCTTACTTCATTTTGGCCGAAATCGCCACCAGCGCTGGTTCTGAAAGTAAAGTTTTTCAAGAATGTTAATTCTGCATAAACGTTACCAGTCATTCTATAATTTTTAGATTTCTGGTTAAAATAATCCAGCGTAACCTGAGGGTTGAAGTTGTTACCACCGCCTAAACTAAAATCATTCGCATCGCCATAGCTACCATCAGCATAATAAACTGGAACTACTGGGCCGGCCGCATATAACTGACGGAAAATACCGCCATCGATATCGTTTGTGTTGATAGCAGTTCCTGAAACTGTGTAACCAACTTTCAAAGGTTTTGCAAGCTGAAAATCATTAGAAAGTTTTGCAGTATAACGTTGGTAATTCTGCGTTTTAACAATACCATCCTCATTTGTGTAACCTAATGAGAAGTTATAAGTTGTTTTTTCCGTTCCACCGTTTACTGAAACCTGGTGATTGGTTTGCAATGCATTTCTAAATGCCTGGTTGTACCAATTAGTTCCTGTACCGAAAGATGAAGGATTTGCAAATAATGCATTTGCGCCGTTAGAAGCAGATAATTCATTGATGATGGTTGCATATTCAGTCGCATTGGCCATCTCTACCTGGTTTGTCACCGCTTTAAATCCGATTGATCCATTGTAGCTGATTACAGGTTCGCCGGTTTTACCTTTTCTGGTTGTAATTAATACAACACCGTTTGCCGCTCTGATACCATAAATAGATTGAGACGATGCATCTTTCAAAATACTTAAGTTTTCGATATCAGCAGGGTTTAAAAAGCTAATTTCATCGTACCAAACACCATCAACAACATAAAGTACACCTGTGTTACCATAAATTGTACCTGTACCACGAATGGTAATTTGAGGCGAAGAACCTGGTGCACCGTTGTTCGTGATAGATACACCGGCCACTTTACCTTGCAAGGCACTAATGGCATTTGTTGAGGCCTGCTTAGCGATGTCATCACCTTTTACTGTTGCAACAGAACCAGTCACATCAATTTTGCGCTGTGTACCATAACCAACCACAACAACCTGATCGAGCTGCTGTGAGGATGATGCCAATTCTACATTAATGGTTGTCCGGTTATTAACAGGTATCTCCTGCGGGGTGTAACCTAAGTATTGAAATACTAAAGTTGCATTTGCCGGTGCGCTAATGCTGTACGCTCCTGATGCATCTGTTTGAGTGCCAATTTGTGTCCCTTTTACTAACACGCTTACGCTCGGGATGGTGGTTTTGTCGCCTCCATCTGTAACCCTACCTTTTACGGTAATGTTTTGCGCAAATGCTACGTTAATTGCGAGTAAACAAATTCCGGCCAGAACAGAAATTCTTGTAAAAATTCTTTTCATGCTTTATTAAAATTTAGTTTAATTGTTAGGATAAATGTGAGGTTGTTTTTCCGCTTGTGCAAGCAATTGCACCTCTACATTAATACATCATACGTGAATGTGTAGTATCTCAAACTGATATACCAATTGCCGAAACAGCCTGAAAACGCACTTTTCTGGATTGTAACTGATTAATTACGACTACACAAGTGTAGAATGTACACGAAGTGTTTTGAAAGGGTTGAAAACTTGTTATGAGAGGTAATGATGTAGTGTTGAAATGATGAAAGATGTTAAATCGCTGTTAAAAATCTGAGTTGTGTATTTCTGACCGATGAACTTTTCAAGCGGAAATAGTTGATGATTAAAGTTCCATCAAAAATTCTGTAAGGTTTTTGTCGTGAGGAACATTCAGTTTTTTCCGCAGGCGATATCTGCGAATTTCGACGCCTCGAAGGGTGATGTTTAGCAATGACGACATTTCTTTACTGCTCATATTCATCCTCAGGTATGCGCACAGTTTGAGGTCGTTCGGAACTAAATCAGGGTGACCGATTTTTAGTTTCTTAAAGAAACTTTCATGTGCTTCGTTAAAGCTGTTTTCAAACAAATGCCAGTCACGTTCATCATTCATGCCGTCGTTTATAACTTTTTGAATTCTTCGAACCTGTTCATCAGCCAGCTTTTTGCCATTTTCATCTTTAAGTTTTAGGATTTCTTCACTTAGTTTTTGCAACAACTCATTTTTGTACACCAGAGTCATAGCAGAATTAGCCAGCTCGCGGTTTTTTGAGGCCAGCTCTGCCTGCAACTTTTCCGTTTGTAACCTGGTAATCTGCTTTTCATTCGCTTCCGATTCCTGCTTCAAAATTTCATCCTGCTCGGCCTGTAATCTGTCGCTTATTTTTTGACTGTCTCTCCGCAATTTTGCTTCGTAAATTCTTTTACCCATTATTAAGGCTACGATAATTATTAGTGCATAAAACAGCAGCGCCAGGTTACTAAAATACCATGGACGCAGGATTCTGAATTCGAAAGTTGTAACTTCAGTAACCGAAGAATCGTTTATTTTAGCCCGAACCATAAACTTATACTTTCCGCTACTCAAGTTTGTAAAATCTTTTTGAGTTGCATAACTCCAGTCAGACCAATCCTTGGAGTAGCCTTCCAGGTAGTATTGGAATTTTATTTTCGCTTGCCTGTAATAAGGTAATGAGAAAGAAATCCGGATGTTGTTTCTGTTGTTTTTAATTTCAATTTCAGAACCGTCATTTCCATTTTCGCTTATTATCGAATATTTGTCGGTTATGTCTTCTATACGTCTTATTAATACATTTTGTAGAAGTCTATTGGCTTGCGACTGTATCTTTTGATTTGCATTGTAGAACACAAATCCATCATCTACGCTAATTAAATAGATTGAACTGCTAATCCGACTTATGTTTTCATAGTATTGAACCATTTTACCATCAAGCACACTAAAGCGATTAGAGTCTATGGAAATTTTACCCGGCACACCAAAATTGGCAAGGGCAGTTTTGCCATGGTTAATAAACCAATATTTTTTTGAGCCCGCATCGATAATTTTGTTCGAAGAGGCGAAAGATCCTAGTGCTTTGTTTAATACCGTATATTTCGAAAACCGATCGCTTAAGTTGTCGTAGGTGTAAAATCCGGCTTCACTGGCAAAAACAATTTTATCTTCTAAATTAAAAAGGTTTAGATTATAGTTTGTGGGCAAGCCGCTTTTTTCATCATAATACTTGTTTGATACAACAGCACTGTAATCACTGCTCAATTTCAGCTTGTAAAGGCCTTTGTAGGCGTGGCTAACCCAAATTTCTCCTTTATTGTCTTGTTCAACATACCTGGATGGAACGCTGAAATTCGCGATTTTCTTGAAAAACTGCCACTTTCCTGATGCATTTTTATTGAAGAGCAACAAGCCCGTGTAAGTTCCCTGGATAAGTAAATTTGGGTTACTGTTTAATTTTTTAATTGTCCAGCCACCGCTGTAAGTGGTTAGTTTTTCGATTTTATCGCCCACTACATTAAAGGTTCCATTATTATGGCCGCAAAGCAACTGGTCATCGATAATGTTTAACTCCCAAACCTGCCCTTGAGAATTAGGTATAAGCCTGAAGCTTAAATCGGAAAACTGGCCAGCATCTTTCCATTCGCTGTAAAACAAGCCTTGATTTGTGCCAAGATAAATTTTTCCTTTGAAAATAACACTCGAATAAACGGTTCCGAAAACGCCGGTTTTATCCAGGTAGAAGTATAGGGGCGAGTTAAGTTCAATCCTGTCGATGCCGTTATCTAAACCAGCCCAAAGATTTTGCTCATTGTCGCTATACAGGCTTAAAACTGTGTTATTTTGCAGTCCGCTCGATTTATTAATCCTCTGGATGATATTTCCTGCCTCATCGATAATGATTATGCCATTTAAAATGGTTCCATAAGCATAATATTTATCGAGAATTTTCGCCCCGTTGTTTAATTGAAATGCCGATAAAAATGAATTTGCCGGTGTATTGAAAGGCTTAAATGTTTTCCCGTCGAATAAAAACAATCCGTTTTTGCCTGTACCGATAAGTAACGTATTCTCTTTAAATGGCAGGATGGAAAGCACCCCGGTTTTGCATATTACATCGCTGCCCGGAATAAATTCGAGTTTAGTGCCTTTTAGTTCATACAAGCCTTTGTCTTCAACAATAAAGCGATTACCAATTTTATAAGAAAACAGAAAATTGCTGGCATTTTTCAAGACTGTAATTTTCCCGTTCGCATATATGTAAATGGTGCTGAAAGACTGAAAAATAACTTTATTGCCGTAGATATGAATTTTCCAAATCTCATCTTTTAACTGATTAGCTTTGGGAATGAGCTTGGTTAGTGATGTGTATGTTAGTTTATTGTGTTTGAAAGACCAGTAGCCAAAGTCGCCAAAGCCACCCGTAAAAATTTTTCCATTTTCATCTGTTGCAACCGAGCGAACAATTTGGTTGTTCGGCATTTTATACTTTTGCCAGTAGCGGCCATCATAGGTTAGAAGGCCTTCGGCATTGCCGAAATACATCACACCATTTTTATCTTTTGCAATACTCCAGTTTTGGTTGCCAGATGCGTATACGGCTTTAGGGTAATTTTCTATGTAAGGCACACCGATGCTTTTTATGTCAGCGGCATAAGTTTTTGCAATGAGGATTAAAAATAAGAAAAGGCAACTCAGTATCTTTCGCATTTATAAATTTTCGTCAACACCTTTTTTACCAAAAAAATGAAAATGTAGGGAAGTCATTAAAATCAAATATTTCTAAACGGGCATTGCCAGCCGAATTATCGTGTGCAATTTAGGCTTAACAAGTAATGAATGCAAACGAGGCTTAAGTTTTTAGCACAATCTGCGTTAAACCCGTTAAAAAAAGGCTCGTGCTGAAATCTTCTTTTTAGACTGATAGTTACATACGATTGAAAACTAATGTAAGGTCATCGGTGTAAATAAAGCAGGAGCAGGCTTACCCTACAATTTCAGCTTTTTTTGTTACCGGTTGAGGAACTTTTACGTAATAGCCAGTGCCATCATATGATCGTTTGCGTGGATTGGTTGTGCAGGCAATGGAGCAACAGCCTTTTAAGGTTTCGCCACAATCATCGCACTGCGTAATGTGTTCATTGCATTCGGGGTTTGCGCAGTTTATCATCTTTGGCGTCGTTTTTCCGCAATTAAAGCAAACCGAAACAATTGACGGATTGACTGCATTAACATCTACAGCGATTCTGTTATCAAATACGTAGCATTTACCTTCGAAATCTTTACCGCCGGCTTCTTTACCGTATTTTATGATTCCGCCGTGTAACTGGTATACGTCATTAAATCCGTGGTGAAGCAACAATGCAGATGCTTTTTCGCACTTAATGCCTCCTGTGCAATAGGTTAAAATCTTTTTGTCTTTGTACTGGGCCAACTGGTTTATCTGTTCAGGGAAATCTCGGAAATTTTCAATATCAAGTGTTATTGCATTTTTAAATTTCCCTAAGTTATGCTCATAATTAGAACGTACATCCAAGATAACAACATCATCATCATCTTTCATTTTCATAAAATCGACTGGCTCGAGATGTTTGCCGGTTTTCTCATTTGGATTAATAATGGACGTATCTCTTAAACCTGAATAGACTATCTCTGATTTATAACGACAATGCATTTTAAGGAAAGAAGGTCCTTCCACATCATCAATTTTGAATTCAGTTTTAGCGAAACGGGGGTCGGCATGTATGGCTTCCATATAAGCCTGGCAAGCTTCCGCCGTACCCGAAACAGTACCATTTAAACCTTCGTCGGCCACGATGATTCTGCCAACTAAATCTAACGATTTACAAAATTTTAAGTGGTCGGCGGCAAATTGTTCCGCGTCTGCTATGTAACTATAGCAATAGTAAAGTAGTGTCTGATATTTTTTCATAACGCATTGATACCGTTGCAAACGGCGTTTAAAGCGTTACAAAGATAATAAAAAAAGGTAGAAGCTAAAGGCTTTGAAACTTACTCCTAAAACTTAAAAGCCGTAACTGATTCTAAAACCCTGCGATATTTTCTTGGCACCATCATAAGCGAAACCATAACTTACCCTTAAAACAAGGCGCTGCAAACCAAAATAAAACTCTTTGTAATTTCTCTTTTCGGGCGATGACAAATATCCTCCACCAACAAATTCTTCAAGCTTCGCTTTGCGTAATAATGGAACTTTGTTTAAGAAAAAACCTGCGAAATTGTGTTCAAGGTGCGCCTCGAAATATTGCTGATTGGTACTAAACTGATAAAATTCCAGGTATTGAAACTTTCTTAAGTTTGGAGGAAAAATTGTAGAAATGTTACCGGCAAAATGTTTGTATTCAGGATAATACATTTTAGCGTTGTTTAAGAACTTCCCTGCTCCAACAAGAAACGACGTATATCCCCATAAGCCCAAGCCAATTCTGTCCTGATAAATTTCTGCTTTTACAAAGTCGTAATCGATATTGCTGCCCAGTAATCCGTTAAAGCCTTTCTTATATAAAACTGTTATCCGGGGAAATCGTGATTCTGTATAAAATTTCCCATCAGGCCGGGTGATATACTTTTGGCCAATGGTGTATGTTAGGCTGGCTGAAGCACTTGCCGAGGTATACGTTGGAAACAGTGGTGTTTCAGTATTTGGATAAAAGGGATTATTTGAGGTAAATTCCCGTTCTTTATTGTCGAAGAGTTTAAAATCGGTAGTATTTGTGAGCGTGTGGTTTCTGGTATAATCGAAACTTACAGATGCCTGCAGCCCGCTCGCAATTTCCCTGGTTGTGTTAAAGTTGAAAAACGATTTTTCGTAGAACTTCGGAAAGTTTTTTTCATACAACAAGGTGTTAATCGTATTGCCAAGTAAGGTCATCGAGCCTAAATTATTAAGATCGAAAATACCGTTACCAAAGGAAGCACCGATGCTTGCCCGCTTAAGCGGATCATAGAAATAACTTCCGGTGAGGCTCCCGGTGAGTTTCTGGTTTGCGAAACCATAGCGCAGTTCTGGCCTTATGCTGTACGAACGTCTGTCGCCAAATACTTTTCGATAGGTAACACCATATTTAATTGCAAAGCCTTCTACCGTGTTGTAAAACAAAGAGCGCAATACTGGGTCAAACGAAATGTAAACGCTGTCATATCTGTCGTTGATGCTGTAACCCCTCAATAAAAGCTTTCCGACACCAAATTTGTTGTTTTCCTTTTCCAGCGAGTCTAGGTAAGTTTTCGACTCCTTTCTTTTTGCAATGCTGTCTTTCACAACATAATTAATTTTTTCGTCGGGAGTGAGCGGAATCGGCCTGTTTGTATTCCAGTAAATAGAATCTTTTTTGTTAACCAGTTTCGTAATCTTTAAAATTTCACCGCTGAAAAAGTTTTTTGGAAACACAGGGGAGATGTTGTAATTGCTGTAAATACCAACATAATAGCCTGCAAACTTAAACCCCAGCACATTTCCATTAAATTGAAAATTTACAGCTGTTGGCATGTAAGCTTCATTTACTTTGGTAAATTCCTGGTTTATGCTCAGGGTATCGATAAAGTTGATTCCGGCATTTTTAGTGAGGAATAAATCTGTGCTGTAGATCCGCCAGCTGCCATCAATAATATAAATGATACCTCTAAACACCGGGTCGTTTGGGCGGCGGGGAATAACTTCAATTTTGTTTACGGTTTCGCCATTTTCCTGCGTTTGACCAAGTAATTTGTATTTATAATAAAAAAGAGCATTGTCTGCAATTGGCGAAATGAAGCCTCGGGCACTGAGTTTGTTTTCGAGCAGGTAATTATCATAAAAATTGATAATCAAATCAGATGCCTTATTAAAACTGAAGGCATTGTTTCTCCCGGCTACTTTAGATGAAATCATCTCTTCGTGCACTTCATTTGGCCTCTTAAAGCTGAATTTACTTTGCGATTCGGATAAATAGATAATGCCCTGTCGGTTTGTATCGAGTTCCATTACCTTCCTGATATCGCGACCCATAAACTTTTTTGGTGCGCTTTTTAAACGTTGCACACCTTTAATGTAAACATCGCAGGTAAAAGCGTTTACTTCCTCTAAGTGTACTTTCCGCTGTTTTATCGCCTTGCGGATAATTTCATAAGCTGGGTCTTCAGCATTGCCCCGAATGGTAACATTCTCTAAGGTATAGCTTTCTGATGTTAAAGAAACGTTTAGCGTTGACGATTCTGCAACCCTTAGGATGTGTTCCTGCTGTTTATAGCCTACAGCCCTAAAAGTTAGCGTGTACTCACCTTTGTTTAATTTGATTTCGTATTTGCCGTCCACATTGGCCGAGGTGCCCTTAGTGGTACTTTTGATGTAAACAGATGCGAAAGGAACCGGTTGCCCGCTGATATCTTTTATGGTGCCTGCAATTGTAAATTGTTGTGCAAAAACAAAGCTGGTAATGGAACAAAAGATTACGAGTGCGCAGAATTTTATCATAGGTGTTTACCGGTTAAGCTATAAATATCGAATAAGTTTTTACACTATACATACAGGCAGGTGTTAAAGTTTGTTAATATAGAAATAAATGTAAGCAGGCATTCGGTTTTCAGCCGGAAATTTTGAGCACACAATGCCCATTTTTCATTTTCGACCCTTTTTCTTCCGGCATTTTTATAACTTTGAAAGCAATCAACACATTAAGGCCATGTATAAAACATTACAACCTGTACTTCAAAAAGAGTTAGAAGAAATTGAAAACGCAGGATTATTTAAACGCGAAAGAATTATTGTTACGCCACAGGGCGCAGATATAAAAGTTAGCAGTGGTGCAGAAGTAATTAATTTTTGTGCAAACAACTATTTAGGGCTTTCTTCCCATCCAAAAGTTATCGAAGCTGCAAAAAAGGCAATCGATAATCATGGTTATGGCATGTCGTCTGTTCGGTTTATTTGTGGAACACAGGATGTACACAAAGAGCTGGAGGCAAAAATTTCTGAGTTTTTAGGTACTGAAGATACAATTTTATATGCCGCTGCCTTTGATGCCAATGGTGGTGTTTTTGAGCCTTTGTTTAATGCTGAAGACGCAATTATTTCTGATGAACTAAATCATGCATCTATTATTGATGGCGTACGCTTGTGCAAGGCGCAACGTTTCCGTTATAAAAATGCCGACATGGAAGATTTGGAAAGGCAGTTGATTGCCGCGAAAGACTGCAGACACAGAATCATTGTTACAGATGGCGCATTCTCTATGGATGGCTCTGTTGCGCCTTTGGATAAAATTGCCGATTTGGCCGATAAATATGAAGCGCTGATTATGATTGATGAATCGCATTGTACTGGTTTTATTGGTAAAAATGGTCGTGGTACGCACGAGCATTTCAATGTGATGGATAGGATAGATATTATTACTGGCACATTGGGTAAAGCTTTAGGTGGTGCGTCGGGTGGTTTTACTTCGGGTAAAAAAGAAATCATCGCTATGCTACGCCAACGTTCCCGTCCGTATTTGTTCTCAAACACTTTGGCCCCGGCAATTGCGGGTGCATCCATTGCGGTATTGGATATGTTAAGCGAAACCACATCATTGAGAGATAAATTGGAGGCAAATACAAAATATTTCCGCGAAAAAATGACCGAAGCAGGTTTCGACATCAAGCCAGGCTTCCATCCAATTGTTCCGGTTATGCTTTACGATGCGAAGGTTGCACAGGAATTTGCTGCAAAAATGCTCGATGAAGGTATATATGTGATAGGATTTTTCTATCCTGTTGTACCACAGGGAAAAGCAAGAATTCGTGTGCAGTTATCGGCAGCCCACGAACAGCACCACTTAGACACCGCAATTGCAGCCTTTACTAAAGTTGGCAAAGAATTAGGCGTAATTTAATTCCTGATAACTCTAAGAGATTTTTGAAGCCGCAGTAATTTGCGGCTTTTTTTGTTTTCGGGTTCATTTTCTTTTATAATGGTATTGTAAACAGATTTTTTGAACCGGCACACATTTAAAATATAAGATAATTTGACGTATATTTGAAGCCATGTTACAGGATAAAATAACACAATACACTGAAGAAATTAATGCTTTCGTAACAGAAAAAGCAGATGAATTAGAACAGTTTCGTATCAAGTATTTAGGAAGCAAGGGCGTAATTAAAGAAATTTTTGACGACTTCAAATCTGTTTCTGTTGAGGAAAAGAAATCGTTAGGAAAAGTACTTAACGAGTTTAAACAGCTTGCAGAATCGAAATACTTAACTCTAAAAGAAGCAGCTGAAGCCTCACAAGTTCAGGGCGCTACACATACCCAGGATTTAACATTGCCTGGCGAAGGTTTTGAAATCGGTTCACGCCATCCTTTGGCTTTGGTACGCCGGGAAATTGTAGAGATTTTTGCAAAACTTGGCTTTACAGTAGCCGAAGGACCTGAAATCGAAGATGACTGGCATAACTTTTCTGCTTTAAATTTCCCCGAAGAGCACCCTGCAAGAGACATGCAAGATACGTTCTTTATTAAAAAAGGTGGTGAAAAGGGCGACATTGCTTTGCGTACACACACATCCTCCGTTCAGGTGCGTATGATGGAGCAGGGGCAACCGCCTTTTAGGGCAATTATGCCCGGCAGGGTGTACCGTAATGAAGCGATATCAGCAAGGGCGCATTGCTTTTTCCACCAGATAGAAGGTTTATATGTTGATGAAAATGTTTCCTTCGCGGATTTGAAACAAACCTTATTTTATTTTGTGCAGGAGCTTTATGGCGAAGGTACCAAGGTTCGTTTCCGCCCTTCATATTTCCCGTTCACAGAGCCATCAGCCGAAATGGATATTTCCTGTACCATTTGTAACGGAGCCGGCTGCCAGTTGTGTAAGCATAGCGGATGGGTAGAGATTTTAGGCTGCGGAATGGTCGATCCGAATGTTTTAGAAAACTGCGGTATAGATTCAAAAAAATATAGTGGTTTTGCATTCGGAATGGGTATTGAACGCATCGCGAATTTAAAATATGTGATTAAAGATTTGCGATTGTTTTCTGAGAATGATGTCCGTTTCCTTAAGCAATATAAATCTGCTTTAATTTAATGATGAAGCGAGTATATAGCTTTTTATTTGTTCTTGTGCTTTTAACAGGTTGCGGAAAAGACACAGGATATATTCCAGAGGTTGGGGTGAATTTCAGTTTGCCACTAACTGATCCGCGTTTAAGCAGATTAAGCAGTCCTGGTGGGGCAGTTTTAATAAGTGGCTATGGTGTTGCTGGTTTAGTGCTTTACCGCAGAACGGACAATGGTTACGTTGCATTCGATCGTTGCAGTACGGTTAATCCCGAACAAAAATGCGCCGTAACTTTAGATGACCCAACGTTAACGGTTACCGATCAATGCTCTGGCGCTAAGTTTTTACTTGAGGATGGTAGTCCGGTAAAAGCGCCGGCCGTTAGAGGATTAAAACAATATACAGTGGCCATTTCCGGTCTTAATTTACATGTAACTAACTAAAATGGAAGCCGAAAAGATTAAGGAGACTGTAAAAAAAGCAGCGAAAGAACTGTTTAGAAAATATGGTTACCACAAAACGAGTGTAAACGAAATTGCTAAAAAAGCCCGCATCGCGAAAGCAACAATTTATAAATATTTTGAAAGTAAAGAACAGGTTCTGGATAGTATCCTGATGGATTATCTGGATCAGAACTTACACGAAATATTGCAGAACAAGGTAAGTTATGCTTCAGAAGAAGAGCATTTAAAGGCGCTGGTTATGAAAACCAGCCGACTTTCTTTTACGGCTTGTAACGAATTTATAGGTTGGGATTTTGTTCGCGAAAATGCCAACTCTCAGGAATTTTTAAAGCACCTGTCCGATCAGTTAGAAGCATTATTACTGGCAGCATATTTACAACTCGATAATTTCAAAAATAACCCGGCCAGAAGAGAAGGTTTAGCCTTTTTACTCAAGGCGAGCAAAAGCATTGTTTTCTCTTTTGCATTTACATCCGTTAGTGATTCTGACGTGCGTAAGAACTTTGTAAGTTTCCAGAAGGAAATATTACCTTTCTTGGTGAAGGCAGCACTTTAGTACATTACAAAATCAAAAAAGGGGATAATGCTTGTTGCATTATCCCCTTTTTTAATACAAGAACCTTGCTATTCCCACCTAAATACTTTTACGGCAACTGCGTAAATTGCTATTCCCCAAATTACTAAAATCATTATCTGGAATTTAACATCCCACAAGTTTAAGCCTTCAAAGGCCACTTTCCGCATTGCATCATTTAAGTAGGTTAGTGGTAGTGCTCTACTTATTGGTTGTAGCCAGCCTGGAAAAGCGTCTATTGAAAAAAAAGTTCCTGATAACAGAAACTGAGGCAACGTTACAATATTGGATATTGGCGGAACCATGCTTTCATTCTTTGCGATGCCTGATATTATGAAACCAAAGCCCATAAACACAATTATACCGAGCGTTGCTAAAATAAGCATGTTCACAACGGTGAGTACGCCATGAACCAGGGTAAAACCGAAAAATATGTGACCTAACGTTATGATAAACAATGCGCCGAGTAATGCAAAGCCTATTCTGGCTACGCCTTCGCCAATAACGATGCTCGAACGCTTCACGGGCGTAGCAAAAAACCGCTTAATTACCAGCGTTTGGCGTAGGCTTAAAAACACAAATGCAGTTCCGAAAACACCTGTACTTAGCAGCGAAAACCCTAACTGACCGGGCAAAATAAAATCGATGGTTTTGTATTCCCGGCCATGAACCGTGCTTTCTTTTATTTCAGCTACTGATGGCTTTAATGTTTTGTTGTAAAAAAGATTGTTTAAAACAGATTTCAGAATGTTCCCTTTATCCATAGATGCGGATGTGTAAACAACATTAACAGAGTAGGCAACAGAGTTTAGTTTTTTGTGTATGTCGATCATCGCATCAACATTCCCTTTTTCCAACAGCTTGTCAAAATCGGCTTTCGATTTATTTTTTACCAGCCTTATCATTCCTGTCTTCTCCAGCATGGCCGTTATAGGATTGTTTACATCCGAGCCAGGGGCAATGCCAACATCGATGTGTGTACCTTTACCACCAAGAAAGCCAAAAACTACAATAAATATTATGGGAAAAGCCAATGTAAAAACCACTGCCGATGGACTGCGCATAATAGAGCGGAAACTCGCCTTCGCCAATGCTAATGTTGCTGTTGTATTGCTGTATTTTTGCATGTAAGTTTTGTAATAGTTGTACTGTTTTATTTTGTTAAACCCGATTGAAGCGGCAGCTCCCGATTTTTCATCGGGACTATAGCAAAAAGCGGGAGTGGCTTTAAATGAAATGCTGGCAGTGCTTTTCAAAGAAATTTAAAATCACTATTCTCTCCACTCTTTACCTGTCAAATTGATAAAAACATCTTCCAGATTGGCTTTTTTTACTTCTTTTTTACGTTCAAAACCTGAAGCTACAAGTTTATCTATTAAATTATCGGGTGTATCCAGGGCGATAAGTTTTCCGCGTTCTACAAAAGCAACCCTGTCGCAAAGCTGCTCGGCTTCATCCATGTAGTGTGTAGTGATTACGACGGTTGTGCCCTGGTTTCTTATCTCGGTAATCAGATCCCAAAGGTTGCGCCTGGCCTGCGGGTCTAAGCCGGTGGTTGGTTCGTCGAGAAAGATAACTTTTGGCTGGTTAATTAATGTTGTTGCAATGGAGAAACGTTGTTTTTGGCCTCCAGAGAGGGCTTTGTATTTTGCCTTTGCCTTATCCTGAAGATTTACCTTTTCCAACATATCCATTGGCTTAATGCTGGCACCGTAAAGGCCCGCAAAAAGTTCGATTAGTTCGATTAAGTTAAGGTTTGGGTAATAGCCGGCTGCCTGGAGTTGTACACCGATAATTTGCTTAATTTCATGTGCCTGCTTATCAACCGAAAAGCCATCAACAATGATTTCGCCTGAGGTTTTGTCGCGTAAAGTCTCTATTATCTCGAGTGTAGTTGTTTTGCCTGCGCCGTTTGGGCCGAGCAGACCAAAAATTTCATTCTCAAAAACATCAAAAGTTAAATCCTGTACAGCTACAAAATCGTCGTATTTTTTTACCAGGTTTTTAACACTGATGATGGCTTTGTTTTTTTCCATACTGCGAATGTAATAACCTTTGAAATTAATTTATTTACAAACTTTTAAAATGTCGGTAAAATGATGTTTTCAGCAGGTGAACGCTGCGTAAAATAAAAATGCGAACCTCTGTCGGTTCGCATTTTTATTAATATTTGTTACTGGTTCCGGTAATTGCGCAGTCTTTGAAAACCAGCCAGTCCCGATTCAGTTTTACCAAACCAATTCGCCCTTCATTACATCAACAAAATCATCGAAAAGGTAACGGGAATCATGCGGACCAGGTGAAGATTCTGGGTGATATTGAACTGAAAATGCTTTTTTTCCTTTAACACGGATACCTTCGATAGATTTATCGTTCAGGTTTACATGTGTAATTTCCACTTTGTCAGAGTTTCTAACCTCATCAGGAATTACACCAAAGCCGTGGTTTTGAGAAGTTACCTCGCAGTGGTTTTTAATGATGTTTTTAACCGGGTGATTTAAACCGCGGTGGCCATTAAACATTTTCATTGTGCCAATATCGTTGGCTTCTGCCAATAACTGATGACCTAAACAAATACCAAACAACGGTTTGTCTTCGGCGAGTATTTCTTTAATTGTTTCTACTGCATATGGCATTACCGATGGGTCGCCAGGGCCATTTGAAATGAAATAGCCATCGGGACTGAATTTTTCCATTTCAGCAAACTTTGTTTTAGCCGGAAAAACCTGCACATATATATCGCGGTTCTCGAAACTGCGTAGAATGTTTTTCTTGATACCTAAATCTAAAGCTGCAACTTTTAAGCTCGCTTCAGGATTGCCATAAAAATACGGTTCTGTTGTACTTACTTTCGACGAAAGCTCCAAACCTTCCATTGAAGGCACTTCGGCAAGCTTCTTTTTCAATTCGTCTAAATCAGTAATCTCAGAAGAAATTATCGCATTCATTGCGCCCTTATCTCTGATATGACGAACTAAAGCCCGTGTATCGATGTCTGAAATGGCTACAAGGTTATCATTTTGAAAGTAATCCTGAATAGACTCTGTAGCTTGCTTGCGACTGTAAACGATGTTGTAGTTTTTGCAAACCAAACCAGCAATTTTAATCGAGTCAGATTCAATTTCTTCTTTTTGAATACCATAGTTTCCGATGTGCGAATTTGTGGTAACCATAATCTGCCCGAAGTAGCTCGGATCAGTAAAAATTTCCTGGTAACCTGTCATCCCTGTATTAAAACAAATTTCGCCGGTTGTAGTGCCAATTTTTCCGGCGGCTTTGCCGTAAAAAACCGTGCCATCGGCAAGTAATAGAATCGCAGGTAACTTGGTGTAGTTAGTCATGGTAATTACAATATGGATTATGATTTAAAAAAGACTTAAAAAACGGGAGGCTTTCGGCATAAGAGCCGTGTTTGCTAGGGGCAAAAAAAGATGAATAAATCCCTTCCATTTCGGGGTACAAAGATAGCGTTTTCGACGATAAAAGTTTAAAGTTTTCATCAGTTTTTTGTAACAACACTAACAATTAAATTTTAACACAAGTTAAACTGCATAATTTAAATTATAACTTTATACTTTTGGCTCAACAAAATAAAGTCCATGTCGGTACATAAGGAAATTAAACGCATTACCACGCACATTTTGCAAGAGATGAAACAGCGGGGAGAAAAAATATCAATGTTAACTGCCTACGATTATTCTATGGCAACCATTTTGGATGATGCCGGACTGGATGTTTTACTTGTTGGAGATTCTGCTTCAAACGTTATGGCAGGCCATGAAACCACTTTGCCCATAACATTAGATCAGATGATTTATCATGCTGCATCGGTAATAAGAGCGGTAAAGCGTGCTTTCGTTGTAGTCGATTTACCTTTCGGTTCTTACCAGGGAAATTCTAAAGAAGCCTTAAATTCGGCAATCAGAATTATGAAAGAATCTGGTGCGCACGGGGTGAAACTGGAGGGAGGTGAAGAAATTATCGAATCTGTTCAGCGAATCATCACTGCGGGTATTCCTGTAATGGGGCATTTAGGTTTAACGCCTCAATCGATTTACAAATTTGGAACCTATACCGTACGTGCAAAGGAAGAAGAAGAGGCAAATAAGTTAAAAACAGATGTGCTTGCCCTGCAAGCGGCAGGCTGTTTTGCTATAGTACTCGAAAAAATACCAGCGGCGCTTGGTAAAGAGGTTTCGCAAAGTTTAAATATTCCAACAATCGGTATCGGCGCTGGGGGAGATTGCGACGGGCAGGTTCTGGTTGTGAACGATATGATTGGTTTAACCAAGGGATTTAAGCCCCGCTTTTTAAGGCAGTATATTAATTTATATGATGAAATTTTAGGTGCTGCACAGTCTTATATCCGCGATGTTAAAGCAAATGACTTCCCTAACGAAAAAGAACAATATTAAGTTTAGTTTTCTGTTTAAACACTAACAAGCAGATAAAGCCATTAGCCAATAATGCCAATTAACGATACAGACATACTTTTTGAGGATAACCACCTAATCGCCATTAATAAAAGGGCTGGCGATATTGTACAGGTTGATGAAACGGGTGATGAGCCCCTGGATGAGCAGGTAAAAAAATACATCGCTAAAAAATACAGTAAGCCGAACGGTGCCTTTTTGGGCGTAGTACACCGGCTTGACAGGCCTGTTAGTGGCGTAATCCTTTTCGCAAAAACCAGCAAGGCATTAGAACGCATGAACGCCGTTTTTAAAAACCGCGAGGTTAAGAAAACTTATTGGGCCGTTGTAAAAAATAAACCCGCAAACGAATCGGGAACGCTGGTTCACTGGCTGGTTAAAAATCCTCAGAAGAATGTAGTAACTTATTACAATACAGAAGTACAGGGTTCGCAACGGGCCGAACTTTCTTACCGGCTTTTGGCCCAGGTTGGCGAATATTTTTTGATAGAAGTTGATCCACTTACCGGCCGCTCACATCAAATCAGAGTTCAGCTATCATCAATGGGCTGCCCGATAGTGGGCGATAACAAATATGGCTACCCAAGAGGCAGTAGAAAAGGCAGCATCTGCCTCCATGCAAGGCGGTTGCGGTTTTTGCACCCGGTTAAAAAAGAACCGGTAAATATTTTTGCAAAACTCCCTATTGATGGATTTTGGGAGCGGTTTGAAAATTTGTAAGCCTGCTTATTTGCAATCAGTTTTTTCGAAAATTATAGATTTACCAAACGTTAATTTCTTTATATTTTTGAACTTAACATTTCCGTTAGCTTCATAAACATCGCCGAAACCTTCCAAAATCTTATCGCCCTGTCTAAGCCAAACTACCTGCCTGGTAGAAAATACGCCTTCTGACTCGAATTTGTAATCAACAATTATCGTATCGCCTTTCATAAAACCGTAGAACTGCCCATCGTTTCTATCTTTGCCGGCAAGTATATAGTTTAATTTGCCTAATACTTTGTTTGATCCGGTACCGTAAATTACCAGCGATGCAGTTCCGCCGTCTTTATCTTTATAAGTGAAACACTCATCTGGCGCTTTGTAATCACCTTGTTGTTCACTCATTATTGTAGAATCTACCGTTGTATATTTTTTATCATCGCTTTGGCAAGATGCCATTATTGAGGTGATTATCGCAATTGCTGCTACAAATTTCTTCATTCGCTTTAGGGTGATTTATAATTAGAAGGTTCTGCAAGATAAAAAAAAATGCGCAAACGGATTATAAAACGAACATTGCTGATGAGACTTTTTAGAACCTGCGCTCTAAAAATTTAACGTTTGCTGATTTATACCGTCTCGGGGAAAATCAAATTTATGCTTGTTCCCTGATTTTCAATTGAATTAATTTCCACGTCTATTTTGTGAAACTTCGCGATACTCTGTACAATTGCCAAACCTAAGCCAAAGCCATTTTCTTCGGTGTTGCCTCTCTTAAATCGGTCGAAGGCATTCTGGAGTAAATCATCACTCATCCCTTTGCCACTGTCTGCTATTGTTAAATTATAGCGGGCATTTTTGCTTTCGCCCTGAACATTGATTTCGCCGCCATCGTTATTGTATTTGATGGCATTGTTTAAAATATTAACGAGCAAGGTGTGCATAAGTGCCTTATTGCCATTAAAACTGAATTCGCCTTTCAAATCTATGTTGTACTTTAAATTTTTATCAATGATTCTATCTTCCAAATCATCATAAATATCGTTTAGCTCTTCCCTGATGTTTATTTTTTCAGTTTTTAAATATTGATTGTTTTCAACTTTTGAAATTAAAAGCAAACTGTTGATGATAACCTTCAACCGGTTCAGTGTTTTTAATGATGCGAAAATTTTATTTTCGTGTTCTACCGGAATGTTGGGCGTACTTAACATGTTTTCGAACCTTGTACTTAGAATCGAAATCGGTGTTAAAAGCTCATGAGAAACATTAGCGATAAACTGTTTTTCTAAAGCGAAAAGTGTATTTATCTTCCGCATCAGCGAGTTTATACTGTTATCTAAAATTTTAAAATCATCAGTATTTGTTCTAATGTTCTGATAATTAAAATGAGTTGGGTCGTCAACCTTGTTAATCTTTTTATCAATTATTAGATAAAACGGTTTAAGCAGAAAATTTGTAAAAGCAAAATCGGTTAAAAGTGTAACCAGTAGCGAGGCGCAAAGCACAACCAGCATATAAAACCTTATCGAGTTTTTTATAGACTGCATTGCGGTCATACTTTCTCCCAGCTCCAGTTTATACCAGTTTGTATGATAAAGAAACTTGTAATTTAAAATTCGATAAAATTCAACATCGCCTTCAATCTCCCGCTTTTCGGTAATTATTTTTGCTACTGAATCTATCTGGTTGTCGGGGATATCTGTAAGTATTATAAATTCTTCCTTTAAAATGTTATAATCAGTAAAACTCTGTTCGTTACTAAGCAGGCTATCAATTTCTGCGTCGTTAAGGTTTTTAATAATTTTCCCCTTTTTCTTTATTAAACGATTGTCGAGCTGATTGTAAGCAATCTTATCCAATGAAAACAATATAATGGCGCCCAACACCAAAATAATGGCTATTTTAGTGATTGCATTGTATAAGGAAAACTTGATTTGTAGTTTCATTAACTTACCAGCTAACAGTTTATCCGGTAACCGATACTTCTAACGGTTTCGAACCACTCGGTTTGGTTAACGGCTGATAATTTTTTACGCAGATTTTTAACGTGAACATCAACGAAATTTGAATCGGAATTTACTTCAAGTATGTCGCCCCAAACATGCTCGGTTAAACTCATTCTCGAAACCACCCGGTTTTTGTTTAACACGAGGTAATTAAAAATCTCGAACTCCTTTTTAGTAAGATTAAGGCGCTCATCAGAAAATGAAACGGTTCTGTTTTGAATATTGAGTAGAAACCCATGAATGTCGACTTCGTTTTTCTCGAGTTTATGCTTTCTGCGGATAATTGCGTGCATCCTGGCCAACAATTCGTTTAATGAAAATGGCTTCGGCAAGTAATCATCAGCACCTTCATCCAAACCTTTTATTCTATCATCTACCGCACTTCTGGCTGTTAAAATAATAACCGCGTCATCTCGATCTTTAAGTGCTTTAAGCTGTTTCAGAATTTCAAACCCATCACCATCTGGCAAACCCAAATCCAACAGAATAAAATCGTAACTGTTAACGAAAATTTTCTCTTCTGCCGACGATTTTTTCCAGGCGTGCTCTATAATAAACCCTTCATTACTTAAAAACTCATCCATTTCGAGCGCCAGGCTCTTTTCATCTTCAACTATTAGAACGTTCATTTTAGCATCAAGTATTTGGTGTTAAGTATCAGGTACGGGTGTTTAGTGTCAGGTGTTTGGTATCACGAGCAGGATATTAAAAGTCTTTCCGGTTATTACATAACTTTGGCTCTTAACACCGATTGATCACTTTTTTTCCAGAACTAAGTTAATATTTTTAAGGATGATTTGGCAAGCTTCTTCGATTTCTGCTTTTGTTATAATTAATGGGGGAGCTATCCGCATAGAATTACTGCAGTGTAAAAACCAATCAGAAAGTAGCCCATCTAAAATACAGGCATCTATAATTTTTTTGTTGATTTCGAAGTTTTCAAATTCTACCGCCAGCATTAAGCCTTTGCCTCTAATTTCTTTAATTTCCGGATGAATAAGCAATTTTTTAAAAAGCTGGCCTTTCTCTTCAACTTCATCAACTATTTTATTGTCGACCAAAGTTCTCAAAGTTGCCAAACCGGCTGCACAACATACCGGGTGACCGCCAAAGGTTGTCATATGGCCCAAAATGGGCGTATGAGAGAGTACCGACATAATTTCGAGCGAGCTGATAAATGCTCCAATCGGCATTCCGCCGCCAATCCCCTTAGCTAAAAGCAAAACATCTGGCACAACGTTATAGTGTTCAAATGCAAACATTTTACCGCTCCGCCCGAAACCTGATTGAATTTCATCAAAAATTAACAGCGTTTTGGTTTCATTGCATTTATCCCTCAGCGCCTGCATGTAAGCTAAATCTGCAACCCGGATGCCGGCCTCGCCCTGAATAGGTTCGATAAAAACAGCAGCAATGTCTGTGGTAATTTTGTCTAAATCGGAGCAATTATTATGCTCGATAAAGCTAACGTTTGGTAAAAAAGGACCATATCCTGAAGAGTAAAATTCGCTTTCCATCAAGCTTTCCGCCCCGTGCGTGCTGCCGTGGTAAGCATTTTTACAAGCTATAAACCCTTTTCTTCCCGTGTAACGCTTAGCTAATTTCATGGCGCCTTCAACAGCTTCAGTTCCCGAATTTAAAAAATAAGTACAGCTTAAGCTTTCGGGTAATATATCGGCCAAAGCCTTTGCGAAATTAACCTGCGGGCTTTGAATGTACTCTCCGTACACCATTAAATGCATATAGGTTTCCGCCTGCTGCTGTATTGCTTTAACCACTGCCGGATGGCAATGTCCAACATTGCTTACCCCAATGCCTGCAATTAAATCCAGGTGTTTTTTGCCTTGTGCATCATAAATATAAACACCGCTGGCTTTTACAAATTCGAGCATTAATGGCTCTGGAGACGTTTGTGCATTGTGTTGCAGAAACAACTGGCGTTGTGTTAACATGATGCAAAAATACGGAAAATGAAATGGAATTCTGTTTTGCGGTTGATTAGTTTTTCTTTATTAATTTTGAAAACAAAGCTCTGTAGTTTCCGCCGACGGGAATGATGAAATTGTTTTTCAACACCAAGTGTTTATCGTTGAAATATCCTGAATTAAAAAAGCAGGAAGAGATTAATGAGTATAATTCAATAAAGCACTTTAGGCACTAGAAAAAAAAAGTCTTACAGATTTACCTGCAAGAACTTTTATCTATTGTTTATCCTTAAAACGGTTCAGCAATTCTCGCTTAAACGCTTCCTGAGCCCGATAGTATTTACCTATAATTTTAATTGGCAATACTGCTTTAAATTTATTGTAATATTTCTTCTCAATGTTTAAATCGCGTTGTCTGAAATCGAATTCGCTGGTAATTAAGCTTTGAATTTGCGCATCAGTTAAATTATCAATTTCTGTAACTTTTCTAAACGAAATCATTTTTTGAAAACGTTCTTTACGAAGCCCGTTTTGTTCTGCCTGCATATCATTATAAATAGGCCAGAAAACTTTTGCTTCGTCTGGCGAAAGGTCTAATTTCTTAGTGAAAAAAGCAATCTTCAACGATTCTATTTCCTCGCCCCGGGGCCTTTGTGCCCAAAGCATTGATGGTAAAAGAAACAATAGAGCGGCGAAAAATAAATTTCTCATTTTTAGTAATTTTTATAATTCCTGAGCCAAATCCGTCGACGAATAATTATTCAGGATGTAGTTTTCCACTTCTGTATCTGAGGCAGAAGTTGTATTTGTATTTGATATATTTTGTGCCTCTAAATGATCTATGATTGTAGTCTCATCGATATCGTAAAGCATTTGTTCGCTAGCTAAGTCGGCAGACTGCATTTGCGGAATATTAACATTAGCTTCCGTTTGGTTGTTTTGATAAAAATAAACGCCAAATGAAGAAATCACTACAAAACAAGCTGCGCTTGCATATTTAACAAAGCTTCGTCGCCATAATGGAATAATTTTCGCTTCTTTGTTAATGATCTGCTCTGATTCAATTTTAGCAGTAATTCTGCTTTGTAAAGTTTCGAAGTAATTTTCCGGCACTGCAAATTTATTATCCGCTTTAAGCGAATGCTCAATAGCAATCCGGGTCTCAATCATTTCCGTCAGCTCCTCAAAATAATTTTCCGGAACAAGGAATGCATTTTCAGTAGTATTTCGTTTCAAGCCATCTAAATAAATGTAGCTGGAAAAAGCCTCCTCACAATTGTCGAAATAGCCGGCAGGAATGGAGAAGGGATTGCGCCTCGCCATTGCGGCAAGGGTAGGCGCATCTTTAATCCAATCGTTATTTTCTAAATTTTCATTCATCACAGATATATGATACAATTAAAGTGAAAAGGTTTAATAGTCTATTTCATCATTTGTGATAAAAGCTTCGATTTTTTTAGCAGCGATGTGAAATGATGCTTTTAAGGCACCTACCGACGTTCCGAGGACTTCAGAGATTTCCTCATACTTCATGTCGTCAAAATATTTCATATTGAAAATAATTCGCTGTTTTTCGGGTAGGGTAAGAATTGCTTTTTGAAGTTTCAATTCCAGCTTATCACCATTAAAGTAGGAGGAAGCGACCAAATTCTCAGCAAGCTCAGCAGAAACCTCGTCCATAGGTGTATTATTTCGCTGCTTTTGCTTATTTAAAAAGGTAATGGATTCATTTGTTGCAATTCGGTAAATCCAGGTGTAAAGCTGGGAATCTGACCGGAATTTATCGAGGTTTTTCCAAACTTTAACAAAAACCTCCTGTATCAAATCATCGCAATCATCATGATTTAGAACCAAACGCCGAATGTGCCAATATATTTTTTGCTGGTATTTTTTTAATAACAAATTAAAAGCTTCATTGCGAGTACGCTCTACGGCAAACATTGCGAGAATTTCTGAATCTTCAACTTGTTTCATTAAAAACGATTAGGAATTAAATAATAAAGACACAAAGTACACAAAGGTTTGGATATTTCCTTGTGTTCTTTATGTCTTTAACGTAGGCTGTTTATATATTATTTCTTTCTGCCGATTACTTTCTGAGCGGCTTCCACAATGTTTACTGCATCTAAACCATATTTAGACATCAGCTGGTCAGGCGTTCCGCTTTCTCCAAAAGTATCATTTGTAGCAACAAACTCCTGTGGCGTAGGTAGTTCAGTAGTTAGTAAACGGGCAACGCTTTCGCCTAACCCGCCAAATTTGTTATGCTCTTCGCAGGTAACTACACAACCTGTTTTTTTAACCGATTTTAAGATCGCTTCATCATCCAAAGGCTTAATGGTATGAATGTTGATTATTTCTGCATCGATACCAAGCTCTGCCAACTTTTCGCCAGCTTCGATTGCCTTCCAAACCATATGGCCGGTTGCAATAATGGTTACATCTGTGCCTTCATTAACCATCCAGGCTTTTCCGATTTCGAATTTTTGGTCAGGATCGGTAAATACCGGGATTACCGGGCGACCGAATCTTAAATAAACCGGGCCTTCGTATTCTGCAATTGCGAGGGTTGCTGCCTTTGTTTGGTTGTAATCGCAAGGATTAATAACCACCATGCCCGGCAACATTTTCATTAAACCAATATCTTCTAAAATCTGGTGCGTTGCACCGTCTTCGCCCAAAGTTAAACCAGCATGTGATGCACAAATTTTAACATTCTTATTTGAGTATGCTACCGACTGGCGAATTTGATCATAAACACGACCTGTAGAGAAATTGGCAAAAGTTCCTGTAAATGGAATTTTTCCGCCAATTGTCATACCTGCGGCAATACCAATCATATTTGCTTCAGCAATACCCACTTGTGTAAAGCGCTCGGGAAAATCTTTGATAAAAGCATCCATTTTTAATGAACCAACTAAATCGGCACACAAAGCAACAACATTTTCATTTTTTTTACCAGCTTCGTGTAAACCGGCACCAAAACCTGAACGTGTATCTTTTTTCTCTGTATATGTGTATTTTTTCACGGTTTTATATTTTTAAATTATCTGCGTTACAAGTTTGCCTCGCAGTTTTTCATAAACCCAACCCCTAAAGGAGCTTTATTTGTTAGTGTAAAATGTAAATTTTTTATCCCCATTAGCGGAGATTGGGGAAATTAATAATCTCCTAAAGTTTCTGGTAATTGCGCTAATGCAGCCGCTAATTGCTCATCATTAGGCGCCGTTCCGTGCCATTTATGAGAACCCATCATATAATCTACACCAGCACCCATTTGGGTACTCATCAGGTTTAAAATTGGCTTGCCTTTTCCTGTTAAGGTTTTCGCATAATGTAAGCCTTCAACTATCGCCTGCATATCGTTGCCGTCTGTATTGATTACATGCCATCCAAAAGCCTCGAATTTAGCCTGTAAGCTATCTAACGAAAGTACCTTTTTAGTAGGCCCGTCAATCTGCTGTCCGTTATAATCCACGCTACAAATTAAGGTGTCTAATTCATGAAAAGGCGCAAACATTGCAGCCTCCCAGTTTTGACCCTCTTGTAACTCACCATCACCATGCAAAGTGAAAACATAAGATTTATCACCATTTAAACGTTTCGTTAACGCTGCACCAATGGCTACAGACATGCCTTGGCCCAACGACCCTGAAGCTACACGAATGCCTGGTAAGCCTTCGTGCGTAGTTGGGTGGCCCTGCAATCTTGAATCTAACTTGCGGAAAGTTGCCAATTCACTTTTATCGAAAAAGCCTGCATGTGCCAATGTACTGTACCACACAGGTGAAATGTGGCCGTTAGACAGGAAGAACAAATCTTCGCCAACGCCATCCATTTTAAAATCTGTATTGTAGTTTAGAACTTCGAAAT
Organism: Pedobacter sp. AC464; assembly: GCF_979253075.1. Lineage (NCBI taxonomy): Bacteria > Pseudomonadati > Bacteroidota > Sphingobacteriia > Sphingobacteriales > Sphingobacteriaceae > Pedobacter > Pedobacter sp. AC464. Next base: position 71,087 of record NZ_CEEDBV010000002.1, on the reverse strand, counting down.
ATAGCGCTGTAAAAAAATCGGCGCAGCCTAATGAACCACCTGGGTGGCCAGACTGGCATCCGTGAACCATTCTTACAATATCTCGTCTTATCTGCGAAGCAATATCTTCTAATTCTTTTATCGTATGTTTCATTAAAATAAGAGTTGTGTTACATAGCAAAGGTAATATTTTACCTGCTATATCATAATTAGTTATTGATTAAATCGAGTACCTGTTGAGTTGAGTTTTTTGTATCAACCTTTTTAATAATGTACGAAATTTTTCCCTCGCCATCGATAATGAAAGTTGTTCGAACTGTACCCATATATTTCTTTCCATACATGTTTTTCTCCGCCCAAACACCGTAATCGTTCACAATTTTTTGGTCGGTATCTGCAAGTAAAGTAAAGGGCAGGTTGTGTTTCGTAACAAATTTTTGGTGCGACTTTTCATCATCAACACTAACGCCCAAAACAACAATTCCTTTAGCTTGCAAACCTTGATAGTTGTCTCTGAAATCGCATGCTTCGGCAGTGCAACCGGGTGTGTCATCTTTTGGGTAAAAATACAAAACAACAGTTTGTCCTTTATAATCCGTTAAAGAAACTTCTGCTCCATTCTGGTCTTTCGAGGTAATTGCAGGAGCAACATCACCTTCTTTTAACTCTGCCATATTTGTTTTATTGATTTCTGAATAGGTAATTGGTTCAATTTGCAATGTAAACAGTTTAAGTCATTATTGTGTTCATCGTTATTTAAAATATGACAGTTTTAAGTTTATCATATATAATCATAAAATGATGGTTTTAAAGAATATTCCCAGCGCACAAATTTCTAGAATCTTCCTTTTTTACCGGTAGAAGCTTACTGAATACTTTCTTGTATTGTCTTTCATATCAACAACAACAAGCTCGAGCAGATGCTTGCCCGAGGTGGTGCGCTCGTCGAACGTATGCCACAGGGTTGCCGTTTTAGTGTCGAACTCCATTAGCGCCCATTTCCCATCTATGTAGCCGTTAAAACTTTTGATACCCGAAAGATTATCACTTAGTCGCAATATTATTTTCGACAATCCTGCCATATTTTTCCCATCAGAAATGTTAACCGGAACAATTCTCGGCGCAATTGTATCAACAGCAATGTAGAAATTTCCAAAATTTCTCGGTGTCGCCTTAACGTAACCATTCTCAAAGTTTCCGCCTTGCGATGAGCCATTTGAATTTGCGATGAGCGCCTTGCTTCTCAAGCCTTCGGGCAGGTTGTCAGCTTTAATCCATAAGTCGAAACCAATATGCAGCGGTGTATAGCGGTTATGGATTTGATGTAGGCTTGAAAAAGCATTTGCCTGCGGTTTGGGCAACTTTTTGTACGTAAAATTCAAATCACTGTATAAGGTTCCTTTCGGGAAAACTACTTTGATATCGTCAGTATTAAATTCGTTTGTTTTGTTATAAGGATAAATGATACCGGGTTGAACAACCGGCGAAATCGCTGGTGCCGAACCTGCGTGCACAGAAAAGGATAGTGTCGATGGATTTCCCTTCGAATCAGTTATGATGTAGCGAAGTTGATGAATTTCACCATCATTAAAATTTATCCGTCCGCTGTTTACCAGGTTGCTGTAAATGCTTAGTGGATTACCCGGCTCTACGAAGCTTTTTTGTATACTTCTCTTCGTATTAAGATAGGTGGGATAATCGATATGGGAGTTAATGGCCTTGCTATCTTCGAAAGCAAAGCGCTCCAGTGCCGAAGTATAAATCATTTTGCCATCAAGTTCTAATTGGATGGAATAAACGCCATTGGTGCCCGATAAACCGTTGTGCCTGTCGGTTGTTACCACTCCGAAGCCAACTTCGCCGGTGAGGATTATTGGCGCAGTTGCTTTGTAAGTGCCGTTCGAACCACTAATTGCAATTGCCTGTTTGGGTGTAGATTCATTAAAAACCTTCCCATTTAGGCGGTAAGCGTACAAACTATAAATAACCGGCGGAATGTTATCAGGAATATCAATGCCAAAAAATTGCGGGTTTATGGTTTCTTCGGTTTTTGTATCTCTTATTTCGAAATGTAAATGCGGGCCACCCGAGCTGCCTCTGTTGCCCGACCAGGCAATTACCTCGCCTTTACGAACGGGAATTAAAGTCTCATTAGGGAATTCGTCAATCTCGAATGATTTTTTTTCATACTCCAGGTTTTTTACAATCGTTGCAATTTTTGGTGCAAATCTCTGTAAATGCCCGTACACAGAGGTAAAGCCATTTGGATGGTTAATGTAGAGCGCCTGTCCAAAACCACTGTTTTGAACCCTAAGTCGTGCAATGTACCCATCTGCCACTGCATAAACAGGATAGCCTTCACGTTGATTGGTTCTGAAATCGATGCCGGAGTGGAAATGATTCCCTCTAATTTCGCCGAAAGAACCAGCAAGTGCCGGCGGTGCAATGTCCAGCGGTTGCCTGAAATAAGTTAGCGGATATTTGTTGGAACTAAATATTTGTTGAGCATAAGTTGAAGTCGCAGAAAGCAAAAAACAAAAAATGGAAGCGTAGTATTTAAAAGTAGAAATCGGTTTTTTTTGCATCCGGTTATTTAACATCGAAGTTTAACATTTGCTTGCCCTCAAGCCAAGCTTCCAATTTATCACCTCTGTTAACTTTTCCAACACCAGCCGGCGTTCCGGTGAAAATCAGGTCGCCTTTTTTTAGTGTAATGTATTTGGAAACAAAGCTGATTATCTTTTCGAACGAGAACAACAGGTCTTTAGTATGCCCGTTTTGTTTGCTCCCGCCATTAACTTTTAGCTCGAAACTTAAATTATACATATCTTCGAAATCTGTTTTCGGTAAGAAGATGCTAACGGGAGCAGAGTTATCAAAAGCTTTCGCCAGTTCCCAGGGCAGACCTTTTTCTTTGTGTTTTGCCTGAATATCGCGGGCAGTGAAATCAATGCCCAAACCAATTTCATCGTAATAATTTGCGGCAAATTTTTCGGCAATGTGTTTACCTTCCTTGCAAATTTTTAGAACAACTTCCAGTTCGTAATGAACATCTTCAGAGAAATCGGGATGATAGAATGGCTTATTGTCTTTTAATAAAGCGGTATCTGGTTTTAAAAATATTACAGGCGTGGTTGGAACAGGATTGTTTAATTCTTTTGCGTGTTCGGCGTAATTTCGGCCAATGGCGATTATCTTCATTTGCTTTGGATATGAAATTTAATGGTGAGTTGAAATCTTCAAATCGACTCAAAAATAGAAAAGAAAATGGTGTTATAAAACAGATATGCGTTTAACCTGACTTTCTGATCCGGCTACTACCCTTAAAAAGTAGATGCCTGCATTTAGGCGGGATGGGATGACAAAACTTTTGGTTTGCTCACCAGAGTTTAATCGTTCGTTGGCTAGCGTAACAACTTCATTGCCCAATAAATCAATTATTTTGATGGTTGTTTGTGTTCCATCTTTTCCAATTGATAAGATGATGTTCAATTGGTCTTCAACCGGATTTGGATAAATTTTTACGATAGTTAACAACTTATCCTTAGAAACTAAGGCCGTACTTTTGCTTGTTGCAGAGTAACTATTAAACATACTCCCGCCGGCAACCGACATATACAAAGGTTTATAAGGCTGGATATTGGCTTTTATCTCTGGAATTTTACTTGCTTTTTTTGTCCTCGTTTTGAGGCTAATCCGGATGCTGTCGGTTTGTTGAGCCCAAGAATTCATCCCGCAGAACATTAGCATGCACAGAATGCAGGCAATTGTTGAGAGAAGCGTTATCTTTGGGTAGAGTTTCATCAAATTGTATAGCAAATGTATTAATTTAAAACAAAGAAATTAAACATTTTGTTTAAAAGCCATTATTTAACACAATTTAACAATAAATTTTAAATTTCATGGTGTGTAAAATACACAATAAATTGGTTGTTAAATTGTTATAGTTAGTTTACTTTTGCCGCACTAAAAATATAAAGAAGTGTCAAATCATAAAAATGTAAATGCGCTAACTGCCGGCGGAGTTCTGATTAGTTTAGGAATTGTTTTCGGCGACATCGGTACTTCACCACTATATACACTAAACGCGATTTTTACCACGATACTTGGAGGAAAGCAAGATATAAATCCAACAAATGTATTGGGTGTGCTTTCCTGCATCATTTGGACACTAACTTTACAAACCACAATAAAGTATGTTATAATTACCCTAAGGGCAGATAACAAAGGTGAAGGGGGCATATTTTCACTTTTTTCGTTGGTAAGGAAAAAAGCCAAATGGCTGGTTGTACCCGCAGTTGTTGGTGGTTGTGCGTTGCTTGCCGATGGAATTATAACGCCGAGTATTACCGTAACCTCGGCAATTGAAGGCTTAACAAACAAATTTGATGTACCTGTAATACCAATTGTACTCACCATTTTAACAATTCTCTTCATCATCCAACAGTTTGGTACCAACCTGGTAGGTAAGCTCTTTGGGCCGGTAATGTTTGTGTGGTTTGCCGTTTTGGGCGTGTTGGGTATTTCTTTTATTGTAAAGGATTTCAGTATCCTTAAAGCATTTAATCCTTATTATGCGATACACTTATTAGTTACCAATCAACTTGCTTTCTTAATTCTTGGTGGCGTTTTTCTTTGTACTACAGGGGCGGAAGCATTGTATTCCGATTTAGGTCATTGCGGTAGAAATAACATTCGCATCAGCTGGATTTTTGTGAAACTGACCCTGATTTTAAATTACCTTGGCCAAGGTGTTTGGATTCTTCAAAATAGCGGAACTTATATTCCGGGTGCCAAAATGAACCCTTTTTTCCAAATTGTGCCGGGCCATTTTCAGGTACCAATGGTTATTTTGGCAACGATGGCAGCTGTTATTGCCAGTCAGGCTTTAATAAGCGGGTCGTTTACGCTTATTGCCGAAGCCGTTCGCTTAAACCTTTGGCCAAAAATCAGAATTGTTTATCCTTCAGTTTCTAAAGGGCAACTGTATGTGCCGTCTATAAACTGGATGCTTTGGATTGGATGCTGTGGAATTGTTCTGCTTTTTCAAAAGGCAGAAAGGATGGATGCGGCTTATGGTTTATCGATAACGATTGCCATGCTCATGACAACCATTCTGGTGAGTTTCTATTTGCGGAGTAAGCGTTTTCCTAAGTATTTAATAGCGACTTTCTTTTTTACGTATGTTATTATTGAAGGCACTTTCCTGATCAGTAATCTAACCAAATTTTTGCACGGCGGTTGGGTTACAGTAATGATTGGTTCGTTATTGTTTACGATAATGTGGAGTTGGTTCGTAGCCAGAAAAATTAAGAATCGTTTTGTTAAATATGTCGAAATTGAAGATTACTATCAGATTTTAACCGAATTGAGTAGTGATGAATCGGTTCCAAAATATTCTTCACAGCTGGTTTATTTAACAAGTGCGAACTTCAAAACAGAAATAGAATCGAAAATTATTTATTCGATTATACAAAAAGAACCTAAGCGTGCTGATGTTTATTGGTTGGTACACGTAGATGTAATGGATGAGCCCTATACCCTCGATTATAAGGTAGAATTCCTGATTCCGGGTAAATTGATCCGTATTGATTTTAGATTAGGTTTCCGTATAGAACAACGTGTGAATTTGCTTTACCGTAAAGTTGTAGAAGAACTGGTTAAGAATGGCGAAATCGATATTACGAGTCAATACACCTCATTAAACAAACATAAAATTGCGGGTGATTTCCGCTTTGTCCTCCTGGAAAAACACTTATCTAAGTTTACGAAACTAAGTTTCTATGAGCGCCAGATTATGGATTATTACTTCATTTTGAAGAAGTTAAGTTTATCCGAAGAAAGAAGTTTTGGCTTGGATAGCAGTTACGTAGATGTAGAAAAAGTGCCTCTAATTTTTGTAACTCCGGATGATATTGAATTACACAGATTGCCGGTTTAAATGAGGAGCGTTTTTTTAATTCTTGCGATTTGCCTTTTTCTTATCGGCCCTGCGGCAAAGGTTTTGCATTGGCCAAATGAAGACAAATATATTATTGCCTCATTTGCTGGTCTGGTGCTGATAACAGTTATGGCCTTTGTAAAGAAGAAAGTTTGATAAGTTCTTGTAAAACAAAAATCCCTCAGGCTTAAAAGCATGAGGGATTTTTTTTGTGATTATACTAACAAAATATTAACTGATGGCTTCCTGGCCCAGTTTACTATGTTTAAAGCCATAAGCAAAGTAGACCACTAACCCAATTACAAGCCAGATGCTAAAACCTATCCAGTTTGAAATTCCAAGTTCGCACATCATGTAAAGGCAACTAATTAAGCCTAAAACAGGGATGAGAGATAGATTTTTAGTAATGCTGAAGTATGCGATAAACACGCAAATGATGAGAAAAATCCACATCGGTATTTTGTGTTTGAACAAGCTCCAGCCACTTTCATACTTCTTTTCTACCGGAATATTTGAAGCAGAAATAAACTGCTCATATTTATCGGCAGGTAAATTACTCAAATATGATTCTGCATCAACTTTCTCTGTAAGGATAATTTGCGGCGCCACGTTTTTCACAATCTCCTCTTTGATAATTTTTAGCTCATCTCCATTTAATGAAGTAACAAAAGTTACCGTTTCAATTGTTTTTGGAGTGTTTAATATAAATGCTTTGGTTTCTTTATTATACTTTATAAACGCGAAAGCGATAGCCGCGATAAAAGCTAACGGAACTATGAATTTACTGTTTACATAAGGTATTTTGAACTTTCCGCGTTGTACATCAGGCCTGTTTTGAAGTACTAAAACTCCGGCGCAAACCAGCACGAAGGCAAATAGAGTACCTATAGAACAAAGGTCGGTTACGATGGTTAAGTTCATAAACAGTGATGGTACGGCGACAACAAAACCCACAACAATAGTTGCGAAAGATGGCGTTTTGTATTTTGGATGAATCTTTGAAAATGATTTCGGAAGTAAACCATCGCGACTCATGCTCATCCAAATGCGGGGCTGCCCCATTTGAAACACCAATAAAACACTTGCCATTGCAAACACGGCACTAACTGCAATAATTCCGCTCATCAATTTCATGTCTATCTGGTCGAAAACGAATGCCAGCGGGTCGCCAACTGCGAGCGTATCTGATTTTACAATGCCAGTTAAAACCAGGGCAATTGCAACATACAAAACTGTGCAAATAATAATTGCCCACATCATCCCTCGGGGTAAATCACGTTGTGGGTTTTTGCATTCCTCTGCGGTTGTAGAAATTGCATCGAAACCGATGTACGCAAAAAACACAGCAGAAACGCCTTTCAATATTCCAGAAACGCCATTAGGCGCAAATGGATTCCAGTTTTTCGTATCGATGTAAAAGATGCCCACTGATAAAACCAACAGAATAACCGCAAGCTTTACAACAACCATTGCGTTACTTGCATTTCTGCTTTCTTTCATGCCCCGGTAAACTAAAGCGGTTATAAAGATGATTATTCCCAATGCGGGTAAATCGGCAACTAGGTGAAAATTACCAATTTTTGGAGCAGTTAACCAGGCGTTATTTGCAACCGCAGTGGCAGCGTCTAGTCCGCCAATATTCTTACCTGCTGCTAGTAGCGCTTCGGCGTGCTTATGGCCATTAAATGCAGTCAGGTAATCCATTGTTGCCCAATCGGGGATATTAATTCCGTCTATGCCTAATGCCGGTATTCGGATGGAGGAGAGTAGCCCCGTGAAATAATCAGACCATGAAATTGCGACCGTAATATTTCCGATTGCATATTCCATAATCAGCGACCAGCCAATAATCCAGGCTACTAATTCGCCAAAAGCAACGTACGAATAGGTATATGCACTGCCAGAAACCGGCACCATTGAGGCAAACTCTGCATAGGCAAAAGCAGCAAAACTACAGGCAACTGCCGTGAAAATAAACAGAAAAATTACCGCCGGACCACCATCTGCACTGGCTTTACCAATGGTACTAAAAATGCCCGCACCAATAATAGCGGCAATGCCGAAAGCAGTTAAATCGCGAACGCCAAGTGTTTTATGCAACGAACTTTCATGGTCGCCATAACCTTTTGCTGCATCTTGTAATATCTTGGAAATTGATTTCTTCCTGAATAGCTTCTCGAACATCTGTTTTGGTTTGTTGTATTCCTCAAACTTAAAAAAATATCAGTTAAAAACGTTTAAAGCAGGATATAAATTTCTTTTGGAGCTTCGCAAAGCGTCCCTTAGGAGGACATTTTTATTGTTGCAATGTAAAAATTCCAGAATATTTGCAAAGCATAAGCGATTATTTGAATGGCATAATTGTCGAATTAACTAAAAGTATACTTTTGCCGTAGAATTAAATCAGAAGGGAGTTTTTAAAGATTCTTCTGTTTGATTTTAAACATATTCCGAAATGGTTACTAAACAAACATCCTACATTAAAGAGAAAAACCAGGGCATTGCTACAATTTTAGCGTTCGCTCTAATTCCTTTATCTGGTTTCGCTACCGACATTTACATACCTTCATTACCGACAATGTCAGGAGAAATGGGCGTTAGCAGCGTTCAGGTGCAACTTACACTGAGTATTTTTTTGATAAGTTATGGGGTAGCGCAACTTTTTGTTGGTAGTATTCTCGATAGTTTCGGTAGATACAAAATTTGCTTGTACAGCTTATTGATATTTACTGCAGCCAGTATTATTATTGCAACAACTCATAACATTTATCTAATTTATTTGATGAGAATTATCCACGGCCTTTCTGTGGGTGCAATTGTGGTGGCCAAACGTGCCTATTTTGTAGATCTTTTTTCGGGCGATAAACTGAAACATTACCTAAGTCTGTTTTCGATTATATGGTCTACCGGCCCAATTGTGGCGCCCTTTGTAGGTGGTTATTTACAAACCGCTTTCGGTTGGGAATCTAACTTTTACTTTTTGGCCGGTTTTGCCTTAGTTTTCGCTATTCTCGAGTATGTTTTTAGTGGCGAAACCCTAAGTCACTTCACCGATTTTCAGCTGCGAAAAATTATCAGCATTTATACCGATATGATTAAAACCACAAGTTTTACCTTGGGTATTGTAATGCTCGGGTTGGCCTACTGCATGGTTATGGTTTACAACATGACCGGGCCATTTATAATCGAGCATGAGTTAAAATTTTCTCCGGTTATTGCCGGGTACAGCTCTTTGGTTTTGGGCTTTGCCTGGATGGTAGGTGGTTTTATTGGCAAGGCTACAATTAACCGTCCCTTTTTTAAACGTTTAGCTATTAATTCTGCACTTCAGTTGGCTTTCGTTATTTTAATGATTTTAAGCTTAAACTTTGTTAGCAACCTCTTTTCGTTAATTTTTTTCGCCTTCATTATTCACATTGGCGCAGGATTTACATTTAACAATTATTTTACCTTTTGTCTGAGCAAATTCCCCAAAAATGCTGGAATCGCCGGCGGTTTAACCGGAGGGATCACCTACGTAATCGTGTCATTTCTGAGTTATGGTATTGTTAATATGTTTCCGGCAAAGGATGAAAGGAACCTTAGTTTTAGTTATCTGGTGATGATTGTGATTTCAGTTTTGGTGATGTTTTTAATTATGAAAACCAGAAGACAGGATGAAGCCGAAGATTAGTTAGCTGATTTTTTAATCAGCGGGAAATTAACCCTGAACATACATCGCCCGATGGCGGCTATTCTAAACCTTCAGCACAAATACGAAATCACAAAAAATTAGCCCACAAAAAAAGTCGCGTTAGCACAACGCGACTTTTCTATTAAAAATTGACTGTTCTAGCCTAATTTTTCAAGTTCTTCTTTCACAAAAGCAGCTAACTCTTTTACGTATTCAGCGCTGAAGTCGAACTTTATGCTCGCTGTTTCATAAATTTCATTCATCGGTTTGGTGTAACCCAATGCGAGTGCAGCAAGGTACTGATCTAGCGCTTTAGCAGGATTTTCCTTATAATTTTTCCAAACGGCGATGGCACCAAGCTGAGCGATTGCATATTCGATATAATAGAAAGGAACCTCAAATAAATGCAGTTGTTTCTGCCAACCATTTCTGAACTCCTGCTCTAAATCTGTCCAATCGGCGAAACCCGCACCAAAACGATTGTAAATTTGCTTAAAAGTTTCCTCTCTGTCGGCTGCTGTATGGTTTGGGTTTGTATAAATCCAATGTTGAAACTGATCTATCACGGCCACCCAAGGCAATGTTTTCAAAACGTCGGCAAGTTGTTCTCTTTTAGCACGGATTAAATCTTCTTCATTATCGAAATAAACATTCCAGTTATCCATTGATATCAGTTCCATACTCATCGATGCGAGTTCGGCTACTTCCGATGGGCAATGTTTGAAATCGTTCAACTCCAAATTCGCCGTTAAAAAGGTGTGTATTGCATGGCCGCCTTCATGAACCATTGTCGTTAAATCTCGAAGTGAATTAGCTGAGTTCATGAAGATAAAAGGTGCACCTGTTTCGGCCAAAGGATAGTTATAGCCACCTGGTGCTTTTCCCTTTCTGCTCTCAACATCAAAAAGCTTGTTCGCTTTCATGGTTGCAAGTTTCTCGCCAAGCTTTGTATCAATCGCGTCAAAACAGGCAATACTTTTATCAATAAGCTCCTCGCCATTATTAAAAGGTTTCAAAGCAGGCTTTCCGCTTACGCTAACTTCCAAATCCCAGGGATTTAGCACTTCTAATCCTAAAGCTTCGCGGCGTTTTTCGGCCTGCTCTCTTAAAATCGGAACAATTTCTTTTTCAATTGCGTTTGCAAAGTCGTAACAATCCTGCGGTGTGTAGTCAAATCGCCCCAAAGCCTGAAACATATAATCACGGTAGTTTTCAAAACCGGCATTCAGCGCAACCTGATTTCTTAACTTTATCAATTCATCAAAAAGAATATTCAAATCATCTTTATCGATAAGCCTTCTTTGTTGAATAGTTTTCCAGGCATTTTCACGCACCTCGCGGCTTAAATCCTTTAAAAAAATCGAAGCTTGTTCAAGCGTATATTCCTGCCCGTTAATTTCTACACTCATTGCACCGGTTATGCCCTGATATTTCTGCTGCTTTACCTGTAATTCCGTAAATAATTCAATATTTTCACTGCGATAAAGCTCGAGTGCTTTTTTAATTGCCCGGCTGTAAACGAAGAATTTTTCTTTGTCCAAATCATCCATAAAAGGATTATCAACAAATTTCTTATTTAATTCATTGGATAAAGGCGAAATTTTTGGCTCTATTTCTTCAGCAAAGTATTGAAAATTCTTAACCAACTCTTCGTTTGCTGTGTCGCAGCTCATTTTTATGTACCTCCAGGCGAAATCTTCTTCTAAGGCCGCTTCTAATTCTGACCGATCTTTTAACCAATGCTCCAATTCATCAGCACTGTTGATTTCCCGGTTTTTCAATTCGGTAAAAAGTGGTTCCAAGGCTTCCCAGGTAATGGTTAAATTTTCGGGAATATATGTTCGGGGTTTTTTATTGATAATCATAATTTTAAAACTATTGAATAAGTGATTTTTGAATGATGGAGCAAAGCTTTGTAAAGGGTGGAAAACATCCGCTCATTTCATCATTTGTTTCTTATATACGCATCTATTAAAAAGCAAATTGCAAATACTACTGATGCATAGCCGTTTAAGGTTTGAAACGCCCTGTTTACCTTACTGATGTCGTTCGGTTTTACAAGCAGGTGCTGATAAACCAGCATTGAACAGAAAAATACAATGCCTACGTAATAAACCCAGCTAAATTCAGTAAAAAATATTGGTAAGATTACGCACAAGGCTGAAAATATGTGCAATAAAACAGAAACATTTAATGCGTTTTTTATACCAAGCGCAGATGGAATAGAGTGCAGCTTTTCTTCACGGTCGAAATCTTCATCCTGCAAGGCATAAATAATATCGAAACCGCTAACCCAGAAAAGTACTGCTAAAGAATATAAAACGGGAACTATGGCAAAATGACCTGTAACAGCAATATATGCACCAATTGGCGCTAACGATAAACCCAGGCCCAACACCAAATGGCAAAGCGCAGTAAATCTTTTTGTATAGCTGTAAAACAAAACAACAAATAACGCAACAGGCGATAGATAAAAGCAAAGCGGATTTATAAAATATGTTGTTACGGCAAACAATACACAATTGGCGATAACAAAGATTAACGCTTCATTGGCCGATACTTTTCCGGCCGGAATATCACGCATTTTAGTCCGTGGGTTTTTTGCATCAATATTTCTATCCAGATAGCGGTTAAAGGCCATAGCCGAATTGCGTGCGAAGACCATACAAAGCAAAACCAATAGTAGTTTTTCCCATCTAAAAGGGGCATCTGTTGTGGTAACACCTAAAAAAAATCCAATCATGGCAAACGGTAGCGCGAATACCGAGTGTGCGAAAAGTACAAGTGAAAAGTATTTCTTCATTTTTATATATGTACGAAATTTATGGAGCGGCAGACTGCTTAAAATTTGCTGATAACAGGTTTTACAAAGTCTTTATTCACTTCATAAATGAAATTCAAAACGTCTTCCTTTCCGGTTTGTTTCTCTGCGGATGTTACAATAGTGGTTGGAATTTCTTCAAAAAACTCGCCCAGCTTTTTCTTAAAAGCAGCAACATTTTTCAGCGATTCATTCATGCCTTGCTTATCTGCTTTGGTAAATAGAAGCGCAAAAGGAATTTGTTTTTCACCTAACCAGTAACAGAACTCAATATCTATTTGCTGCGGTGTTAAACGACTATCTATCAAAACAAAAACACATTGAAGGCTCTCTCTTTTGGTGATGTATGCACGGATAAATTTTTCCCATTTCTCTCTGCTGGTTTTTGAAACTTTGGCATAACCGTAGCCGGGCAAATCCACAATGTACCAGGCTTCGTTAATTAAGAAGTGATTTATTAATTGTGTTTTGCCGGGGCGCTGGGAAGTTTTTGCAAGTCCGTGGTGGTTAACCAACATGTTAATTAGAGAAGATTTACCCACGTTAGAGCGGCCGATAAATGCGTACTCGGGCATTGTTGGCGCTGGTAAAGCCGAGATTTGGGTGTTGCTGCAAACAAATGTTGCCGTTTTGATAATCATGTTACAAAGGTAGTAATTTTGAGAGGATGGTTAACGTTTGATGTTTTTTAACTGCTTTACTGCTGCGCATTTGACATTTCACCGATTAAAACAATTTAAACAGTTAAACAATAAAGTTATCTTTGCCACACAACATGAATCAGAATATTACACCATACCAAGTAGAGGATGCAACTAAAAAAGAGCAGGTTGCAGCCATGTTCAATAACATTTCTGGCACTTACGATTTTTTGAATCATTTCCTTTCGCTCGGAATTGATGTTTTATGGCGTAAGAAAGCGATTAAAGAATTGGTTTCCATCCATCCGAGAATTATGCTCGATGTGGCTACCGGAACTGGTGATTTCGCTTTTGAAGCAATCAAAAAACTACATCCCGAAAAAATCATTGGCGTTGATATTTCTGAGGGGATGCTGGAAGTGGCCAAGAAGAAAATTAATGAACGTAGCCTGAATGAAACTTTCTCTGTTCAACTGGGCGATTCTGAAGGTTTGCATTTTGCCGACGATACCTTCGATGCCATCACGGTGGCTTATGGTGTTCGTAATTTCGAAAACCTTGAACAAGGATTAAGCGATATGTTCAGGGTGCTAAAACCGGGAGGTAAACTTGTTGTATTGGAATTTTCCAAGCCAAAAGTTTTTCCTGTAAAGCAGCTATACAACTTTTATTTTAAACATATAACTCCTTTTTTCGGCAAGCTGTTTTCTAAAGATGCCAGGGCATATAGTTATTTGCCAGAATCAGTGGCGGCTTTCCCGGATGGGATTGAATTTACAAGTTTGATGGAAAAAGTAGGTTTCAAAAGTACCAAACAGAAAATTCTTACGTTTGGAATAAGTTCGATATACACCGGTTCTAAATGATAAAAAAATTAAGCTTCATCATCCTGCTTTTTACAATCGCAACAACATCATTTGCCCAAAACTGGGGTGGAGGTGTAGATGATGAAGACTTACATTTTGGCTTTAGTTTTCAGTATATTTCTGCCGAGTATAAAATTTTAAAGAATGCAAACTGGCGTGATCCTTATTTCGACCCTTTTGATGGGAAACAGGTAACTCAACCTATGAAAGCAATCTCCAGTCCGCCATCTGTAGGTTTTGGATTGGGCTTTGTTGTAAACAGGCGAATTTCTGAAAATTTTGATTTGCGTGCTACACCTTCGTTAATTTTTAGCGACAGGGTGGTGCGTTACGAATATGAGCCGGCTCCGGTAAGTACTCAGCAAAATCCAACATTCGATGCACAAAGCAGCTTTCAAACATCAATTGATAAGAAAGTTCAGGCTACCATGTTCGAAATTCCTGTCGGAATAAAAATTAAATCCAACAGGTTAAACAATTTTAGGGCTTACTGGCTTGGCGGTGCAAAATACTCGATGGACATCGCTTCAAAAAAGAAAACTTTTGATGAAGGGGAAATACCAATAAATAAACTGCTTAAAAACAAGAGAAATTACCTTTCTTACGAAACCGGAATTGGGTTTGATTTATATTTCGAGTACTTCAAAATGTCGCCAGAGCTAAAGGTATCGTATTCTATGAGTGATATTTTACAGCACGATAATACTGCTTTCGCAAATCCGATTGATAAAACTAAGTTGCGTCATTTTACATTCAGTTTGTTTTTCGAGTAAAAGAGCAATCCAAAAAAACTTACCTTTGTTGCCATTGGGGAAAGCATGTGAAATGTTTTCCAGGGATTATAAATTCATAAAAATGGCTAAAATTGCATTAATAACAGGCGCAACTTCTGGAATCGGCGAAGCTTGCGCTCACCGCTTTGCCCAAAATGGTTACAACCTAATTCTGGTTGCCCGCCGGGAAGACCGTTTAGCAAAAATTTCCCATCACCTTGAAGATAAATATGCAGTTGAAATTAAGCAGATAGTGATTGATGTGCGTGAAAAGGAAAGCCTGAATACGGCATTTAATAAAATTTCTGCGGATTGGAAAAATGTTGATGTGTTGATTAATAACGCAGGGCTAAGTCAGGGTTTAGACCCAATTGATAAAGGAAATATAGAAGATTGGGATACCATGATTGATACCAATGTTAAAGGATTGCTTTACGTTACGAAAATTGTTTCCAACTGGATGATTCCAAATAAATCCGGACACATCATAAATATCGGATCCATTGCCGGGCAGGAAGTTTATCCCAACGGAAATGTATATTGTGCCACCAAGCATGCTGTAGATGCACTAAGTAAATCGATGCGCATAGATCTTTTACAGCACGAAATTAAAGTAACTGCAATTAACCCGGGTATGGTAGAAACGGAGTTTTCGGTTGTGCGGTTTAAAGGCGATGCCGAACGGGCTAAAAACGTTTATGCAGGTTTAGAGCCATTAATTGCCGATGATATTGCCGATGCAATATGGTATGTTGTAAGCAGGCCTAAACATGTAAACATTAACGACATGCTTATAATGCCTACAGCCCAGGCAACAGCTACACTTGTAAACAGAGCTGGATAACTGTTAGATTAATTTAGGTATGAGGTTTAAAACTGACCGATTAACGATTAAATAATAAAACAATCAATGATATCAAACACGATAGACCAGGAAATAAAAAAAGCCATGTTGGCTAAAAATGAAGCTCAGTTAAGAGGGCTAAGGGCTATAAAAGCCGCAATTCTTTTGGCTAAAACAGAAAAAGGTGCTTCTGAAGAAATTACCGAAGAAACGGAATTAAAAATTCTCCAGAAACTGATTAAGCAACGCCGGGAATCTGCCGATATTTACAAGCAACAAAATCGCGAAGATTTATACAAAGTAGAAGAGGAAGAAATTGAAGTTATTAATCAGTTTTTGCCAAAGCAATTAGATAGGGGTGAAGTTGAAGGTATAATTGCGGATGTTATCAAACAATCGGGCGCAACATCAGTTAAAGACATGGGGAAGGTGATGGGCATGGCCAATAAAGCGCTTGCCGGTAAAGCCGATGGGAAGTTAATTGCTGAGATTGTTAAAGAGAAATTAGCTTAAAACAAATTTACACACATCGCGTGCCTGGTATAAGGTATTGAAAAATATTTAACTTATACCTCAGTGGGCTGATATTGCCGTTTTTGTACCGTTTTCCGTTTTATTTCAGAAAAATGGAACAGAAATGCATAAAATTAATTTTACTCTACTAACTTAGTAGCAATATACTATTCAGAATATATGAAATACCAGGTAACAGAAGAAGAAGGATTTAAATACGTAGAAGCCGGACAAGGTGAAACGCTGGTATTACTTCATGGTTTAATGGGCGAATTGAGCAACTGGGAATTGGTTATTGAACAGTTTAAAGATCGTTACCGTGTTGTTGTTCCTATCCTTCCTATTTACGAGTTACCCATTTTAACTCTTGGGGTTAAAGCTTTGTCGAGATACCTGCATCGCTTTTTAAAATTTAAAAACCTTGGGCAGGTGGTGCTTATTGGTAATTCGCTGGGCGGCCATGTTGGCCTGGTTTTTACCGTTGCGCACCAGGAGTTTGTGAAAGCGTTGGTGCTAACTGGCAGTTCGGGATTGTATGAAAACGCGTTTGGAGGCTCTTTTCCCCGCAGAGAAAGCTACGATTATATAAAAGAAAAGGTTGAATTCACTTTTTATGACCCGGCTACTGCCACTCCCGAACTTGTAGAAGAGGTTTTCAAAACTGTAAATGACAGGTCAAGGGTAATTCGGATTTTAACAATGGCTAAGTCTGCCATTCGACACAATATGGGCAAGGAGTTATCAAAAATCACCATCCCGGTTTCATTAATCTGGGGCAAAAATGATAAGGTAACACCGCCAGAAGTTGCAGAAGAGTTTCACCAGTTGCTTCCCAATTCAGAATTAAACTGGGTTGATAAATGTGGGCATGCGCCAATGATGGAGCATCCTGAACAATTTAACGCTTACTTAGAAAAATTTTTAGATAGGATACTATTAAAATAATGTTTGCTGAAGAAATCATATCCAATGTTATACCGCCCATAAAAACGGACGACACGGTGCAGAAAGCTTTAGATCGTATGAACGAATTTAAGCTAAAGCATATGCCTGTGGTAAACGACGTGCAGTTTTTAGGCTTACTTTCTGAAGATGATTTACTCGAAATACGCAACCATGATATTTTGATTAAAGATGTATCTGTAAATTTATTAAACGCGTTCGTTTTTAACAATGCGCATACTTACGATGTACTTAGATTGTTAAGTACACTCAAGTTAACAGCAGTACCGGTACTCGACCAGCAGAAAAATTACGCCGGTTTAATCTCGATAAATAATATTATCGATTCTGTTGCCGAATTGTATGCGGTTAATGAGCCTGGCGGGATCATTGTTTTGGAAATCAGCAACCGCGATAATTCCCTTGCGCACATCGCTCAAATTGTAGAAGCAGATAATGCACAAATTCTGTCATCATACGTAAATTCTTTCGAAGATTCTACCCGGCTTGAGGTTACGCTAAAAGTGAATAAAACCGAGATTACATCTTTGGTTGCGTCTTTCGAACGATACGATTATCAGGTAAAAGAGGTGTATAACAATACTCAAATTGATGATGGTTCTCAAGAGCGTTTCGATTCTTTTATGAACTATTTAAACGTGTAGTATTTGTTGTATAATCTGAATAGTTTTATTGTTCTGCAATTTTAGTTCGGAAAAATCCGTCACAATAAAAAACTGCTTGAGCAAAGAATTGGTTTCTGCTTACAATAAAAATGACAGGTCTAACTGGCAAAAGGCGGTATCAACTTCTAAAGATAATTCAACATATATTTTTCTTTCCTCAAACTATAAATTAAATGCCGATACCGGTTGGTAATCTTAGATTGACTTTCTTCACTGCCCCATTTCTTTTTGATGAATTCTAGCGTAGCACGCAATGAAATTTTTTAATTAACATTTATATAAAAAGAATAAGGTATTTTTGCAGCGATAAATTAAAATCAAATTTAATTTACGGCTTAAACGCTTAATTTTTACTATGAGGATTGCAATCTATGGAAGAGATTTTAATGATACCGTATTGCCTTACATACAGGAGGTTTTCGATCATTTAAAACGCCACGGTGTTCAACCGGTCCTCCACCACAAATTTAAAAATTCTTTGCATGGCAAAATAAAGGTGCCAGCCCACACTGTAATTTTCCATAACCATGAAGAATTGAAGCAACATGCTGATGTTCTGCTAAGTTTGGGTGGTGATGGAACTTTATTAGATACGCTATCGCTGATCAGAAACTCTGGCATTCCTGTTATCGGGATAAACTTCGGTCGTTTAGGCTTTTTGGCAAGTATTAACAAAGGAGAAATCGAATCTGCGTTAACTGCTTTAATTCATGGCGATTACACTTTAGATGAACGTTCTCTTTTGCGTTTAGAATCTGATAATAACCTTTTTGGTGAAGAAAACTTTGCACTGAATGATATTACCATTCATCGCCGCGATAACTCAGCAATGATGATTATCCACGCTTCAATGAATGGTGAATTTATAAACTCTTATTGGGCCGATGGTTTGATTATTGCAACACCTACTGGTTCAACAGCTTATTCACTCAGTTGCGGCGGGCCAATAATTTACCCTGATTCTCAAAGTTTTGTAATTACCCCAATTGCACCGCATAATTTAAATGTTCGTCCGGTAATTATTCCCGATGATAACAATTTATCGTTTGAAGTAGAAGCTAGAGAGTCGAAATTTCTGGTATCCTGCGATAGCAGAACAGTTACTGTAGAACGCTCCGTTAAAATTACCATAAGAAAAGCAGATTTTTGCGTAAATCTTATTCGTCTTAACAATGAAACCTATTTAAACACGTTAAGGAATAAATTATTATGGGGCATTGATACCCGTAACTACTAAGTATGGCGCTAAACAAACCTGTCTTATTCATCCTCCTTCTCGTATCAATAGCTCAAATTTCCAAGGCGCAGTCTTTTGCTACCTGGGAAATAGGCGTTTCGGCTGGGGGCGCAGGGTATATGGGTGATTTAAACCAGAATAACCCTGTTAAAATAAGTGGTGTTAATGCAGGTATTTTCGTTAAACATAACTTTTCCTCTTATTTGGGTGTTAGGTTAAACTATAATTACGGGCAGATTCAGGCCAGCGATGCAGATACAAAAAACGAACAGTTTCGCGAACGTAACTTAAGTTTCAAAACAGGATTGAATGAAGGTAGCGCAATTCTCGATTTTAATTTTTTCGATTACAAAATAAATGGTGGCAACAGACGATTTACACCTTATTTATTTGCCGGGGTTGGCCTCATAAATTTTAAGCCTGAAATAAAATACCAGGGAACAAAATACCGGCTGGACAGATTAGCAACCGAAGGGCAGGTAAATGGCTACAGCAACACGGCTTTAACAATTCCTTACGGCGGTGGCATCAGATACAACTATAAGGATACCTGGAGCATCTTTTCCGAAATCGGCTACAGAACGGCATTTACCGATTACATTGATGATGTTAGTGGTGTTTATCCTGCAAGGCAAGTCTTTATTGGCGATAACCCATCACTGAATATTTCCGATCCTTCTTTACATCAAACCGGAGCACCTGGCGTACAAAGAGGCGATTTTAGAAAAAGAGATACTTATCTATTTGTTAGTGTTGGCATATCTTTTACCTTTGTATCCTCAAAATGCTATTCCTTTTAAGCTGATTTTGACATAATTAATGGGATTTAAAGAACAAATAGACTATAGCCGCCTGCCAAAGCACATTGCCGTAATTATGGATGGTAATGGCCGCTGGGCTAAAGGCCAGGGTAAAATGCGTGTTTTCGGACACGAACAAGGTGTACTTTCTGTGAAAGACATTGTAGAAGGTTGTGTTGAGGTTGGCATCGAGTACCTTACGCTATATGCTTTTTCTACAGAAAACTGGAGTCGCCCCAAGGAAGAAGTGGATGCTTTGATGCAAATTTTGATTTCCACGATTAACAAGGAGACAGAAACGCTGAACAAGAATAACGTTAAATTAAATGCCATCGGCAATATCGAATCGCTTCCACAAGAGTGTATCGATGACTTGAAAGAGGCCATGGCTAAAACCGCACACAACGAAAAGTGTACTTTAACACTCGCTTTAAGCTACAGCTCGAAATGGGAAATTGTAAACGCAGCAAAGAAAATTGCCGCTGCGGTAAAAAACCACGAAATTGATGTAGATAGCATTGATGAAGATTTGTTTTCATCGAAACTTACAACTGTAAATATTCCTGATCCGGAGTTAATGATACGCACCAGTGGCGAACATAGAATAAGCAATTACCTGCTTTGGCAAATGGCTTATACCGAGTTTTATTTTACCGATGTTTTATGGCCGGATTTCAGACGAGAAAACCTTTTCGAAGCCATTGTAGATTATCAAAAACGCGAAAGACGTTTTGGCAAAATTAGCGAGCAGTTAAACTAATTTTTCTTTTAACACTTTTTAACAAGGGTTTAAATTAACTTAGCAGCACTTTTATACGATAAATGTAACCACATCAGAGGTATGGAAAATAAAGCAATTTTGCTTTGTAAAACATTGCTACCTTCGTGGCCATTACTGAACAAATTATTTTAATGAAAAGAATATTTCAAGTTTTAATCCTATTAGTTTTAGCCACACCGGCCTTTGCTCAAATTCGTCCTATAGGTCAGGCTCCGGCAACTCCCTCGTTAAAGGTTGGCGGCTTAGACCTAGATTATTTTAGTCCAAAAGAATTCATTATCGGCGGTACAAAAATTATAGGAACAGAATACCTTGATAAAGAAGTATTGGTAACCTTATCAAAATTAACCAAAGGCGATAAAGTTGTATTGCCGGGCGAAGCTACGTCCGAGGCAATTAAAACACTTTGGTCGCAAGGTTTGTTTGACGATGTTAAATTAAATATCGAAAAATTTGTTCAGGATACGGTTTACTTTGAAATTGAGGTAGTTGAGCGCCCGCGTTTAAGTTCTATCGATTTAAAAGGTGTTCGCAAGTCAGAAAAAACTGCCATTCAGGAAAAGTTAAATGATAAAACAGGTAAAATCGTTAACGATAATTTATACAACACAACATCGGCTATTGTAAAAAAATACCTTTTAGATAAGGGATACTTTTTTACCACAATAAATTACACTACCCGAAAAGATCCTAACTCGGAAAACAGCGTTGTTTTAGAGGCAAATATTAATAAAGGTCATCGTGTAAAAGTACAGCATATCGATTTTACCGGAAACAAAGATTTTAAGGCCGCAAAACTTAGAAAATATTTAAAAAGCCCGAAGCAGTTTGCATGGTGGCGTTTTTGGGGTTCGGGTAAATTCAGTAAAGAAAAATACGAAGAGAATAAAGTTAAGATGATTGCCAAAATGCACGAAAAAGGCTATCGCGATGCTGAACTTTTAAAAGATAGTATTTACCAGTTCAACAATAAAAAGGTGAACATTAAAATGGATTTATACGAAGGTAAAAAATATTACTTTGGTAAAATAACATGGGCTGGTAATGCTATTTACAGTACTGATGTTTTAAATAAAGTTTTAACCATCGAAAAGGGTGATATTTTCAGTGAAGATAAGCTAGATAAAAAAATTAATGGTGGCGGTGAAAACGGTGGTGATATTAATAGTTTGTATACCGACAACGGTTATCTGACTTTCAATATTGACCCTGTTCAAACGAAAATTTATAATGATACGGTAGATGTTGAAATGCGTATTTACGAAGGTCCGCAGTATACCAACAACCGCATTACGTTAAAGGGTAACACAATTACGAACGATAAAGTTGTTTTGCGTGAAATTCGTACCAAGCCGGGACAAAAATTTAATAAGAGCGACTTAATCCGTACCGTGCGTGAAATTGGTGCTCTAGGTAACTTCGATGAGCAAAAAACCGTACCAACGCCTCGCCCTAATCCGGCAGATGGAACTGTTGATATTGAATATGCCGTAGAAGAAAAGCCTTCTGACCAAATCGAACTTTCAGGTGGTTTTGGTGGTGGCCGTATCATTGGTACATTAGGCTTAACCTTTAACAACTTCTCATTAAGAAATTTATTTAACTTAAAAGCTTATAAACCTTTACCAAAAGGCGATGGACAAAAATTAAGTTTACGTGGACAAACCAACGGTAAGTATTACCAGTCTTATAGTTTTTCATTTTCTCAACCTTGGTTTGGTGGCGAGAAACCGGTTAGCTTCGGTGTAAGTGCGTTTACGTCATTACAATCAAGCGGTAATGCTGTTGGGGCAGAAGGTTATTACAAAATCCGTTTAAATGGTGTAACGGTTAGTTTGGGTAGAAGATTAAACTGGCCAGATAACTACTTCCAGTTAACGCACTCTGTAAACCTGCAACAATACATTTTGCAGAATTATCCTGGTTACTTATTTAGCACTGGTACCTCGTACAACTTAAACTTAACACAAGAGATTAGCCGCGATTCAAGGGACTCTCCAATTTTCCCGAAATCAGGTTCGTTTATCCGTTTTACAGTTCAGGCTACGCCACCGTATTCATTGTTTAACAACGTAAACTATGCAACAGCATCTGATAAAACAAAATACAGATTTACGGAATACCACAAATGGAAATTCGATTCACAATGGTTTCAACGTGTTGCCGGCAACTTTGTAATTAAGGCACAGGCGCAGTTTGGTTTCTTAGGTCAATATACTCAGGCAGTCGGCCAATCAGCATTCGAAAGATTTAAACTGGGTGGTGATGGTATGCAGGGATTTGACTTCTTACAAGGTTCTGAATTAATTGCAATGCGTGGTTACGCAAATAATACCGTAATTCCGGTTGGTTCTGACCCTACAATTGCACAGCAATCAGGTAGCCCAATTTACGCAAAATATGTTTTAGAGGCCCGTTATCCTGTAATTGCGAGTCAACAGGCTACAGCTTTTGTTTTGGCCTTTGCCGAAGGTGGTAATACCTGGAATAGGTTTGGCGATTTCAATCCGTTCAATATCAGAAGATCTGTTGGTGTAGGTGCCCGTATCTTCTTACCGATATTTGGTTTGCTGGGTATTGATTATGGTTATGGCTTCGATGCGATACCTGGTTTGCCAGATGCTAATAAAGGTCAGTTCCACTTTAGTATCGCACAACAATTAGGTGGATTTTAATTGGTTATGATTAAAAAAATAATTAATTATGCAATAAAACATTATAAGTTGAGTTTATAGAAAGCTAATCTTATAAAAACTAGTCATTAAACACACACACACAAATGAAAAAGTATCTTTTTATAGCATTTTTACTTTGCACAACTTTTGGCGCTTTTGCCCAGAAGTTTGCTTATGTAGATACCGAGTATATCTTAAAGCATATGCCCGAGTATAAATCTGCATTGAGCCAGCTGGATGTAGCTTCAAAACAATGGCAGGCGCAAGTCGATCAGAATTTCAGCGAAATCGACAGGATGTACAAAGCCTATCAGGCAGATCAGGTTTTATTAACTGATGATATGCGTAAACGTCGTGAAAACGAAATTATCGAAAAAGAAAAGGCGGCTAAAGAGTTTCAACGTCAGAAATTCGGTCCGGACGGTGATCTTTTCCAAAGCAGGGCAAAATTAATTAAGCCTATCCAGGATAAAGTTGCCGATGTTATTAAGCAAATTGCGAAAGCGAAATATTTAGATTTCATTTTCGATAAGAGTAGTGAAGCAACAATGATGATTTATGCAAGCAGCAGCTACGATGTTAGTAATGATGTGATTGTAAAATTAGGTTACAAACCAGGGAGTGTAAATAATTAGTATATTCGCCCCTCGAATTAAGGAAAAACAATTAAAAAAAATAAAAAGTAAAATAAAACATGAGAAAGTTAATTAACGTATTTGTTGTAGCAGCAGGTTTATTGTTTACGGCAAATATGGCAAATGCACAGCAAAAGATCGGTCACGTAAATTCAGAAGAGGTATTTGCTAACTTACCCGAATCTAAAACAGCACAAACTACTTTAGAAAACTTAAGTAAAACTAAGCAAGCTGAAATAGATGTGATGATTAAAGAATATCAGTCTAAATTAACAGCAGCACAGGCGAAAGAAAAAACGCGTAGCGAGGCTAATAAAGAAACTGTTGATAAAGAATTACAAACAGCAGCGACTGAATTACAGGATTTACAAAAACGTATTGGTGACGCCCAAACTAAAGCTCAACAAGATTTAGGTACTAAACAAGGCGAATTATTTCAACCAATTCAAGGTAAAGTAGCAACAGCAATTTCGGCTATCGCTAAAGAAAAAGGTTTAGCTTACGTTTTCGATGTTGCAAACGGACAAGGTGGTAATAATTTAGTATTCTGGGAAGGTGGTGACGATATCACTGCAGCCGTTAAAACTAAATTAGGTATTACTGCAACTGCAAAAGCTCCGGCTCCTAAAAAATAAGAACATTAAGTATTATAAAAGCGGAATTAAGGCAGACTTAATTCCGCTTTTTTGTTTAAAAGGATTACGTTCGTTAATAATTTACTAAATTGTGTATTCGCTCAATCAAAAAATACACTTTTAAAAAAAGAGTTTAGCCGTAATCTAAAATCATCAATAAAAATGCAGAACCCATCACCAATTGGTATTTTCGATTCAGGCTATGGCGGCTTAACCGTATTCCGTTCCATTGCCGGGCAACTTCCGGCGTATGACTATATTTACCTCGGAGATAATGCCCGTTCCCCGTATGGTGACCATGCTTTCGAAACCATTTACCAGTATACCTTAGAATGTGTTGAATGGTTGTTTAGCAAAGGCTGTAACCTGGTGATACTTGCGTGCAACACGGCTTCGGCAAAGGCGTTGAGAACCATCCAGCAAAAGGACTTACCTTCCAAATATCCTGATAAAAGGGTACTTGGTGTCATCAGACCGACAGCTGAAGTAATAGGCAAGTTCACGCTTACGAACAATGTTGGCGTAATGGGCACCCGTGGTACTGTAAATTCTGAATCCTACTTACTCGAAATCAAAAAGTTTTTCCCTGAAATTAAAGTTCATCAACAGGCTTGTCCAATGTGGGTGCCATTAATTGAAAACAATGAACATTTACAGGCCGGCGCTGATTTTTTTGTTCAGGAATACTGTAACGCATTAACCGCACAATCTGCAGATATTGACTGTGTTCTACTGGCCTGCACACATTATCCACTATTGTTGCCAAAGCTCAAGGCTGTTTTTCCAAAGGAAACAAGTATTCTAACACAGGGTGAAATAGTAGCCAACAGTCTGGCGAATTATTTGGAAAGGCATCCTGAAATCGAGTCCGGATTATCCAGGACGGGAGAGAAGGCCTTTTTTACCAGTGGTGATCCAAAAGCCTTTGATGAGCACGCTTCCATATTTTTCGGTGAAGCGTTAAAATCAGGTCTTGCTCATATTTAATCCTTTACATTTCTAGTATAAAAGAAAACATTTTTGTTTAGGTTGTAATTGTTTAAAAGGATAACTTTGCGGCTTCAAACCCACACAATGAGTGATCAGATAAAACACGAATGCGGAATCGCTTTTATTCGCCTGTTAAAACCACTTTCTTACTACCAGCAAAAGTACGGTACAGCACTTTACGGCCTTAACAAATTATATCTCTTAATGGAAAAGCAGCATAACCGGGGCCAGGATGGCGCAGGTATTGCAACCATTAAACTAGATATGAAACCTGGCAGCAGGTATATCAGCCGGTATCGTAGCATGGCATCAAATGCGGTTGCAGATATCTTCGAGTATGTTCAAAACAAGTTCGTAGATATACAGGAAAATACGCCTGAATTAATGCAGGATACAGAATGGCTCAAAAACAATGTAAGCTTTATCGGCGAAGTGTTAATGGGCCATTTACGTTATGGTACACATGGTAAAAACAGTATTGAGAACTGCCATCCTTTCTTAAGGCAAAATAACTGGATGACCAGAAACCTTGTTATTGCGGGTAATTTCAACATGACAAATGTTGATGAGCTTTTAGAGCAGTTGTATGAGTTAGGTCAGCACCCGAAAGAAAAAGCGGATACCGTTACTGTGCTCGAAAAAATCGGCCACTTTTTGGATGATGAAAATCAAGACCTTTTCGACCAATATAAAAAGGAAGGCCACGATAACGTTGCGATTACACACAAAATTTCCGACAATTTAGATATTGCCAACATCCTTCGCCGTTCGGCTAAAACCTGGGATGGTGGGTATTCAATTTGCGGAATGGTAGGAAATGGCGATTCTTTCATTATGAGAGACCCGGCTGGTATTCGTCCTGCCTACTATTATTACGATGATGAAATTGTTGTAGCAGCATCTGAGCGTCCGGCGTTGCAAACCGCTTTCAATATCCAATTTAAAGATGTTAAAGAAATTGATCCTGGTCATGCCTTAATCATTAAGAAAAATGGTGAAGTGAGCATGGAACAATTCCGCGAGCCAACTGAGCGGCTATCATGCTCTTTTGAGCGTATTTATTTCTCAAAGGGAAGTGATGTTGAAATTTACCGCGAACGGAAACAACTGGGTCGTTTGTTAAGCGATAAAGTATTGCAAGCTGTTAATTACGATTTAAAGAACACTGTTTTTTCTTTTATTCCCAACACAGCCGAAGTTGCTTTTTTTGGTTTGGTAGATGGCGTTCAGCGTTACGTACGTAATCATCAAAAAAACACATTGCTCCATAATAAAGAGCAATTAAGCGATGAGCAGCTGGATGAACTCCTATCAATGGCGCCACGTGTAGAAAAGCTTGCTGTTAAAGACGTTAAACTGAGAACTTTCATTACTCAGGATGCGGATAGAAGCGAGATGGTTGCCCACGTTTATGATACCACTTACGGCATTATAAATAACCACAAAGACACGTTGGTTGCGCTTGATGATTCGATTGTGCGTGGCACAACCCTTAAGCAAAGCATTATAAAAATTGTTGACAGACTTCACCCGAAGAAAATTATTATTGTTTCATCGGCACCTCAGATTCGTTATCCTGATTGTTACGGGATTGATATGAGCAGAATGGGGCAGTTTGTTGCATTCGATGCGGCGATACAGTTGCTAACAGAACGCGGCCAATGGCAGGTAATAGAGGATGTTTACGCTAAATGTAAAGCATCATTGTTATTGCCAAAAGAAGAAATTGTAAACCACGTTAAGGAAATCTACAAGCCATTTACACCCGAAGAAATTTCGGCAAAAATTGCGCAGATTATCACGCCAAAAGGTACGGTTGCAGAGGTAGAAGTTATTTATCAAAGTTTGGAAAACCTTCATGAAGCTTGTCCGAAAAATAAAGGTGATTGGTATTTCTCTGGCAATTACCCAACTCCGGGCGGCAATAAGGTAGTAAATAAAGCTTTTGTTAACTGGAAAGAAGGAAATAATCAAAGGGCTTATTAAGTCAGGATTTCTCTTACACCAACTAAATATATAATAGCCCGCATTTTATGCGGGCTATTTTTTTTTACATATTTTAGGTGGATATTTTAAGCACTCAAACCATTTGCGGCCAAAAACGTTAAGGTTCAAAGAAAAACTGTTATGAAAAAGATATTATTGTTGCTGGTTGCTTGTTTGGCTCTGGGTTGCTCGGATAACAGCCAAAAAAAGGTTGATGACATTATTAACGAAACAAGTGATAGCCTGGCTGCGAAAGTTGACAGGGTTGGCGACACGCTGAGCAGGGTGAAAGACGACATTAAAAGGAGTATTCCCAAAGTAGAGATTGACGTGGTTAGAACCGTTCCTGTTTCGTTGCAATGGATAAGTTTTGAAGAACAGGGAAGTGCAAAACTGATAAAGAAAGCTAATGGCACCTATACCATCAATGGCGGGCAAACCAACAGCAAAAATGAGTTTTTAAAAATAGATGGAAAAATTAAGCGATTAGATGCCAATAATCTTTCTTTCGAGGGAACAATAATAACGTACGTGAAAGACAATAACGGAGGAAGCCTTGTGAAAAAACTGGTACTCAGAAATTCATGAAAAAAGATGGCAGAAACTACTACAGGTTACAAAATATGAAGAACTGCGCTGGTGGTAACCTGTTAGATTATGTAGACCTTTACGACTTGGACAAGGTTATCGATTAGTTAGGCGTAGAACTTTAAATAAGTTTTTATCACGAGCCAAAAAGCGAAAAATATAATTATAACACCCGCAATTTTGTTTAGCTTTTTTAAAGAATCTTCTTTGATTTTGTAGCGTAGTTTACTCGAATAGAAACTTTTTGCACCATCAATGGCAAGTTGTGTAGCCATTGCAACGAAAAAGCACACCAGCTTCTCATTAAGCATATTATTTAGTTTAACCGAAATAATACCGCTAACGATAATCCAGAACATTAAGGTGGATGGTGTTAATATGCACATTAAAAAGCCTTTTAACACATAGCCACGCTTGCTCACTTTTTGCAGTGTAGCGCTATCGTATTGGATTGTTATTTTCGAAACTAAGTAGTAAATGCCAACGGCAAGCAGAAACAATCCGCCAACCACGCCAACATATTTATCAAAATCGGCCTTATACTCAAAAAACTGCGTGCCGAAAAGCACAAGGGCTATTAAAATAACATCACTAATAATTACACCAATAGCTAAAGAAAAACCAGCTTTGAAGCCCTTTTCGATACTGGTTTTTATCATTGCAAAAAATACCGGACCTGTTAAAAACGACGAAATAATCCCTGCCCCTATACCTAACAATATGGCTTCAAACATGCATTGTGTTATTTATGAATATGCGAATATGCGATTTAAAGCTAAACATATCAACTTTATTTTTGTTACAAGCTGGCTCGTAAAACTGGCTTTTTTTTAATTTTTTTTATTTAAGTTTAGCCCCACTAAAACTAAATTTTAAAATGAGTCAAGAACAAGCGCAAACCAAATGGGGGCAGTTTATTCCCTTAGTAACAGTTTTCTTTTTTTGGGGCTTCGTAGCAGCCAGTAATGATATCCTGATACCTGTATTTAAAAAAGCTTTCGATTTAACACAAAGTCAAAGTCAGTGGGTATCTCTGGCTTTCTATATTGCGTACACCGTTGGTGCATTAATTTACAATGCCATTTCAGTTTTAATTAAGCAAGATATTGTTAACAAGCTGGGGTACAAAAATTCCCTCGCTTTAGGTTTAGTAATATCTGCAGTTGGAACTTTGTTGTTTTACCCTGCTGCTAACTTAGGCTCGTTTCCCTTAATGCTTTCGGGTTTATTTATTGTGGCTTTGGGCTTCTCGTTGCAGCAAACTGTGGCAAATCCGCTGGCCATTGCACTCGGCCCGATAAGAACAGGTTCGCAGCGCTTAACATTAGCGGGTGGTATTAATAACTTCGGAACTACAATTGGACCGCTGGTTGTGAGTTTTGCCATTTTTGGTTCGGCAGCAAATGCAAGTTCGAACATCAGCATAGAAAGTGTAAAAATTCCATACTTAATTTTGGGGGCTGCTTTTATTGCAGTGGCTGTATTCTTAAAATTATCATCCTTACCGGATAGACCAGCTTTAGTAGAGGCTGATGATAAAGAATTGGGCGTTAAGGGCTCGGCGTTAAAGTATCCACAACTTGTTTTGGGTATGATTGCGATTTTTGTTTACGTTGGTGTAGAAGTTTCTACAGCGAGTAACCTTCCGGCATACATGGAAAAAGATTTGGGTTTTGCCATTCAGGATATTGCACCATACATTTCGCTTTATTGGGCTAGTATGATGATTGGTCGCTGGACTGGCGCTGTTGAAGCATTTACTGATAACGTTAGTACCCAGAAAATACTAAGATTTGTTGCGCCTTACCTTGCTTTCGGGATTTTCTTAGCCGTTAATGCAATTGCGAAACACGACCTTGCACCATTTTATGTGTATGGATTAATAATTTTGGTTTTAATCATTGCTGATATGGCAAGTAAAGGAAATCCGGCGAGGATGCTCTTAATATTCTCTGTTATTGGGATCAGCGCTTTATTAATAGGAATGTTTACAACCGGCATGGTGAGCGTTTATGCGATAACCAGTGTTGGTTTATTCTGCAGCACTTTGTGGCCGTGTATTTTCACACTTGCCGTTAGCGGACTTGGTAAAAACACGAGTCAGGGAAGTAGTTTTTTAATTATGATGATTATGGGTGGCGGCATCATTAGCTGGTTGCAAGGTTATGTATCTGAGTTTACTGGTATTCAGCACAGTTATATTGTTGGCGTACTTTGCTTCGCTTACCTCGCTTTTTATGCGGTTAGGGTTAGCGGAATTTTAAAATCGCAGGGCATCGATTTCGACAGAAAAATTGCCGGCGGACATTAAAATATAATAAACTAATTTTACAGCCACAGGAAATATATTTCTGTGGCTTTTTTCATTTTATGCATGATTAACAAACCGAGCTTCGACAGTATTTTTATGAACTTGGCGACTGAGCTTGCCACGCGATCACATTGCGTTCGTGCGCACGTTGGCGCTGTATTAACAAAAGATACGCGTATCATTTCTATAGGCTACAATGGGCCGCCTGCGGGCACACATAATTGCGATGAAGAATGGCCTGAAACCGGCTGTGCCCGCGACAGCAAGGGAAGTTGTTCGCTGGCGCTTCATGCCGAGGAAAATGCAATTCTGTATGCCTCAAAAAACGGTGCGAAAATTGAAGGTTGCACCTTGTACACAACTTTATCGCCTTGCATTGCCTGTGCCCGGTTGATTCTCTCATCCGGAATAAAATTAGTTTATTACTCAAAATCGTATGCAGCTTACAAAGGCTTGCCAAGCGATGAAGGCGTGGACTTTTTGAGAAAATTTGGTGTGGAAGTTAAACTTATGGAATCCTGAAAAAAGCAAGGCTTTAAATTGATAGATTGTTAAATTGGTTGCTTTGCTGGCAAATAGGTTGGCATCAGAACGAAATGTGGGTTCAATTTAAGGCGAATTCCAGTCTTGTTCAACAAACAATAATCTCTTAATAATTACTCAACAAAACAATTTAACAATTCCCTTTCTTTCCCTATCTTTGCGGATGCAAGAAAAAATCATTATTGTCGATTTTGGTTCGCAATTTACACAACTCATTGCCCGTAGAGTTCGCGAACTGAATATTTACTGTGAAATATATCCATTCAACAATCTTCCTGATATAAATACCCCGGATGTTAAAGGCGTTATCTTCTCCGGGAGCCCTTATTCTGTTCGTCAGGATGATGCACCTCAGGTTGATTTAAACAATTATCATTTAAAATTTCCTTTATTAGCCGTTTGCTATGGCGCACAGTACATTGCACAGAAATCTGGTGGTGATGTTCGTGCATCGTCAACACGTGAATATGGTCGTGCGAACTTAAGTTTCGTAAACCAGGAAAATAAGTTATTTAAAGGCATCAACATCGATTCTCAGGTTTGGATGAGCCATGGCGATACCATTACCAAAATGCCAGAAGGTGCGGAGTTAATTGCAAGTACCGAAAGCGTAGAAGTTGCTGCTTATCACATTAAAAACTCTGATACCTATGCCATTCAGTTTCATCCTGAAGTAACGCACAGCATCGATGGTAAGGTTCTTTTAGAAAACTTCCTTGTAGATATTTGTGGCTGTTCGCAGGATTGGACCTCTGCTGCATTTATTGAAACAACTATTGCCGAGTTAAAAGAAACCTTGGGTGATGACAAGGTTGTGCTGGGATTATCTGGCGGCGTTGACAGCAGCGTAGCTGCCGTTCTTTTGCATAAGGCTATCGGAACGAACTTACATTGTATTTTTGTTGATAACGGTCTTCTGCGTAAAGATGAGTACGAACAAGTGCTGGAGCAGTACAAACACATGGGCTTAAATATTAAAGGTATTAATGCTAAAGAGCGCTTTCTTGGTCAGCTTGCAGGATTAAAAGATCCCGAATTGAAGAGAAAAGCAATTGGTCGTGTTTTCATAGAGGTTTTTGATGATGCTGCTCATGAAGTTACGGGTGTAAACTGGTTGGGTCAGGGTACAATTTATCCCGATGTTATAGAATCTGTTTCAGTAAACGGACCATCTGCTACCATAAAATCTCACCATAATGTAGGCGGTTTGCCCGACTTTATGAAACTGAAAGTGGTTGAACCACTTAAAACGTTGTTTAAAGATGAGGTTAGAAGAGTAGGTAAGGCCTTGGGTATAGACGATGTTATTTTGGGTCGCCATCCTTTTCCGGGGCCAGGTTTGGCCATTAGAATACTTGGCGATGTAACGGCAGAAAAAGTTGAAATTCTTCAGCATGCAGATTCAATCTACATTAATGAATTAAAAGCTGCAGGCCTTTACGATAAAGTTTGGCAGGCTGGCGCTATATTTTTGCCTGTTCAATCGGTTGGGGTTATGGGTGATGAGCGTACCTACGAAAATGTAATTTGTTTACGTGCGGTAGAATCAGTTGATGGAATGACTGCCGATTGGTGTCATTTACCATATCCGGTTCTCGCAAAAATTTCGAATGAAATTATAAATAAAGTTAAAGGTATTAACAGGGTTGTTTACGACATCAGCTCTAAACCACCGGCAACTATCGAATGGGAATAGGAAATCAATCGCAATGATTTAATTTTTTATCACTATTATTATATATGCTGACAGAAAAGATAACTTTTGTCAGCATATTTTGTTAACAACCATACAATGATGTTAAATAAAAAACACTGGCTTGGATTGGTAGCTGTTCTAATTTTGGGTGCTTGCTCGCCAAAAATTACTACGGTAAAAACAGAACCTCCCAAAAAGCCTGTCGAGAAAGAAAAGCCTGCTGAAAAGAAAACCGTTAAAAAGTTTTCTCAAGCAAGTATTTCGCTTCTTATTCCTTTTAAGTTGAATGAGGTTAACTTAAAATCAATGAGCAAAGCAGATGTAGAGAAGTATGCAATGCCGATAGATTTTTACCAGGGATTTAAACTAGGCATTGACTCTGCAGCTGCTTCAGGCCTAAATTTTAAATTAAATGTTTACGATACTCAGGATGATAATGCGCACATTGGTGCATTGTATAAAAACGAGAACTTTAGAAAAAGTAATATGATTGTTGGTCCGGTTTTTCCGGAAGGACTCAAATACATTTCCAACTATTCCAGGCTAAATAATGTTCCTGTGGTTTCGCCTCTGGCAGCATCGGAGCCTTCTGATTTTAACAATCCAAACCTCATTTCAGTTGTAAATAATATTGATTTACATGCCACGAAGATTGCCGCCTATATTTCTAAAACTTTTAATCCTTCCAATTCAATAATTGTGATTATTAACACAAAGAAAACGGAAGATGAACAATTTGCCTCCCCGTTTAGAAAATACTTTCAGACACTAACAAACAGTAAATTTATTGTACAGGAGTATCCCTCGGCCTTTGCCTTCGAAACTAAGATGATAAAAGGGAAGCAGTACGCGGTAGTAGTTACATCTTCAGATAGAGCCTTCGTGTTGCCGACGATTGATAAGTTATACAAACTCAAAAATTTGCCTACGGGCGGTTATGCTTTGAATCTTTTCGGTCACCCGCTTTGGTATAAACAAAATTATCCCGCAGATAAACTCCAGGGCTTAAATACCGTTATCAGTTCCTCCTACAAAATCGATTACAGAAGCACAAATGTTATTAGCTTTATCAAAAAATATAGAAACAAATATGGTTTTGAACCAGGGGAATATGCTTTTAAAGGCTTTGATGAAGGGTTTTATTTCGGAAAGCTTATGGCTACTTACGGCGAAGATTATCTTCAATACATAACCAAAGAAAAACATAAGGGTTTACACAATAATTTCGCCTTTGTTTATGATGAACAGTTTGGCTATATCAATACCAGCTTAATGCTTTTGAAATACAAAAATTTCGCCTTAAATATAATCGAGTAAAAGCTATAAATTAAAAGAATGAGAGTAGAGCACCAGCTGAAGGCATTTGAACAGGTTTTGCAAAGTTACGATGGAACTTTACCCTTACATCGATTTTTACCGGCATATTTTAAGCAGAATAAGCAAATGGGCTCGTCGGATAGAAGATGGGCAATGCGACATCTTTATAGCTTTTTTAGGTTAGGGAAGGCTTTGCCGAAGCTCACAACTGAGGAAAGATTAAGCATAGCTGATTTCCTTTGCCATGATACATTGAGCTTAATTGTAGAAAAAAACCTTCCCGACTTAGTGCACAAAATCACGGCTTCTCAAATTGAGAAGATAGATTTAATCGCTTCGAAATACCCCGAATTTAATTTAGAAGACATTTATCCTTTTGCGAAACACTTGTCCAATGGTATTGATACCGGTCAATTTTTTAAGTCGTTCTTTCTGCAACCCGATTTATTTATAAGAGTTTCTGCCGAAGCTGCGCCATCGATTATGGCGACACTAGAATCAGAACAGATTCCGGTGAAACAGATTACCGAAACCGCTTTATCATTACCAAACGGCACAAAGCTCGAAAATATTTTAAAAGAAGGAAGCTATCAGGTTCAGGACTTATCTTCGCAACACACCGGAACCTATTTTCGGCCGGGTAAGTGGGATAAGTGGTGGGATTGTTGCGCAGCTTCGGGTGGTAAAACACTCCTGTTACATAGTTTAGAGCCTGTGCTGGATTTGCTGGTAACGGATTTAAGAGAAAGCATATTGTTAAATTTAGATGAGCGTTTCAGGCTGGCGGGAATTAAAAAATACCACAAAAAAGAGTTAGACCTTTTAAAAAATAACGAGCAAATTTTACATCATTATGCGTTTGATGGCATAATTCTCGACGCACCCTGTACTGGTTCAGGAACCTGGGGCCGTACTCCAGAAATGCTGACTTTTTTTGAAGAACGCAAGATAAGCCAGTTCTCAACAATTCAAAAATCAATAGTCGGCAATGTTGTAAAATACCTAAAGCCAGGTAAACCTTTAATTTATATCACTTGTTCGGCTTTTGCTGCAGAAAATGAAGACGTAGTTAAATACATAACAGATAACTTCCCGTTAGAGTTAGAATCAATGGAATTGATTAAAGGTTATGAACAAAATGCAGATACGATGTTTGTAGCCAGGTTGCTGAAAAAAAACCAGGATTAAAAAGATCACCAGTTTACGAAGCAGAACTATTAAACATGGTTGTGCCAGGCTTTAAAACTTTTTTTCAAATGTTTCAACGCTTCTATTAAAACGGCAAGGGCGCCAATTATTACGGTATATTTTTCAAAGCTGTTCATTTTAGCTTTATTGTTTAGATAAATATACTTAAATTTTGTTACAGATTAGCCTAAAGGCCTGTGTTGTTTCTGAATAGCTTAATGGCGATTGCCAATAAAATTACGCCGAAAGCCTTTCTCAAAATGTTTAAACCCGACTTACCGAAAAGCTTTTCGAGCCTGTTGGTGTTTTTTAGTACGAAATAAACAAAAAGTATGTTTAAAATTATGCCAACCAGGATATTCTGAGTGTGGTACTCTGTTTTTAATGATAGGAGGGTTGTCATTGTTCCTGCGCCTGCAATCAACGGAAAAGCCAGGGGAACTATCGAAACTGTTTCAGGTGCTTCCTCTTTGAAAATTGTTAAGCCTAAAACCATTTCCATCGCTATAAAAAATATCACGAAGGAACCGGCAATGGCAAAAGATTCAACATCTAAGCCAATCACTTTTAGCAAAGATTCTCCCAAAAAGAGGAAAAGAATCATAAGGCCTGCAGCAACAAGTGACGCTTTTTCTGATTCGATGTGGCCCGCTTTTCGGCGAAGCTCAATCACCACAGGTATAGCGCCCAAAATATCGATGATGGCAAAAAGAACCATCGTAGTAGATAAAATCTCACTCAGGTTAAATTTCATAAAATCGAATTTCATAGGCCGGCAATTTTGACAAAGGTAGAGGAATTTGACTTAAATCCTTATTTATCAAATTATTTATTAGAAATAGAATTGTGTTCTCAATGTTAACACATTATCTTTTCTGTCGGTTGTATAGTCAGAAATTTGGGTAGATTCATTCCTGATTACATCGTAATACAGTACAGCTTTAAAGTGGGTGTTGAAGTGATGCAGAAGACCGAACCCGAAGGTATCAAATCTTACATCGGCTGCAGATAGCCCCGCTGCAGAAGATACATTCATGCCTTTTACCTTGGTATTTGGGTCGTACCAATCGTATTTCAATATCAGTTGGTTATCGGTACTGTTCAAGGTTTGTACAAAAGTTATGTATGCGCCATTAAAATTTCTGGTGTAATATGGTAGCGGCACTGCTTTATTATCAACAGGATAAGAGCCCGGCGTGGTTGAGGTTGTTGAGGTGCCGGTTTGCAGCCCCGTAATTACCTCAGCCCGAAATTCAGATTTCCAGCTTTTCGTGTTTGTCGACAGCTGAATATCTGCGCCGTAGTATCTTCTGGGGGCTACCTTATTTAGAGTAGAAGCTGATGAATCTTTAGACATAAACCAGTTTCCGTTTAACTTTTCCATCTTATAACTAACAGGCAAACGATGATTTAGTCCGCCTTGCAGCGTACTAATACCACCAGCAACCGTAAACGATTTTAGCTTATATGGTTTGTGGCTCAACCTCATGATAAAATCCTTGCTGTTATCAAACTCCCCGGCTCCGGCTAAACCCTGGCCGTTATAAATTCCAAAATCTAACGATATGTTTTTAAGACGGGCATCTTTCCACCTGGGGTTCAATGTAAAGGTAACGCCTAAATCGCGTTCGGTTTTCATTAAAATCTGCGACATTCTGCCCCGTTCCGGCGCCTCCCTTACCGATGAAGATAACTGTAGTTCATTGCCAAAAGGACGACCAGATAAACCCAGTGTAACGGCAAGAATTTTCCATTTGTTTTCGTAATACCTTCCCCAAAAATCTCTAACGGCAACGCCTTGCTCGGTGCCATCAAACTGAAGTACAAAATATGTTGAGGGTGCTCCATCATCAGTTAACAGCATATAATCTGCCCTTAACCGGCCTCGCCTTAGCCGGAAACGGTTATTGGTAAATTCGCCAAAGTTGCCGCCTTGATATTCTGCCTGCGTTCCGTTTGTTTGGGCAACCTGAAATTGAGGTTGTAAGTAGCCACTAAAAGATAACGAACCGTATTTTTTGGATATAATCAGCAAGTGATTAACCGTGGTCGAATCCATAACATCATTTATTGTTCTTTGCGCAAAGGCATTGGCTCCAACTACGAAAAGAAATAATGTTGAAACTATAAAGTTGCTTTTAATGGTTGCCTGAAAAAAATTCATCGGTTACTTTTTGTGCAAAGGTAATTTATTAACAATTATTTAACACAAAAAAAAGCCCTGCGTTTTTTGCAGGGCTTAAAATATTTCGGTCAAAAATACTAATCTAATATTTCTGGTTTTGGAGGGTCAGTTGGGTGAATACCCTTTCCTGTTTTACCTAAAACGGAGTGTTTAGCACTGTAGCCAAAGTAGATTATGAAACCTAAAGCTAACCAGCCAAACAGCCTTAACCAATTTGTCCAGCCTAGGCCAAGAATCATCAGTCCGCATGCAAGCACACCCAAAACCGGTATTAATGGCACCCAAGGTGTTTTAAACTGACGAGGAAGATCAGGATCTGTTTTTCTTAAAATAATAACAGCGATACATACCAGCATAAATGCAAATAGGGTACCGATACTTGTCATATCTCCAACAACATCACCAGGGATAAAGGCAGCAAACAAGCCCACAATAACTAAAATTACGAGGTTGGCTTTGTATGGTGTTTTAAATTTTGGATGTAAATCGCTAAACATTTTAGGCAATAAACCATCTTTACTCATCGAATAAAATACGCGGCTCTGGCCCAATAACATCACTAATATTACTGAAGAGAAACCAGCTAAAATTGCAACGGTAACCAGTTTAGCAAGCCAGCCATAACCGGTCATATATTCACTTATTGCGGCAACCACAGAAGCTTCGCCACCTTTCGTTCTAAAAAACTCTACCGGTGCAATACCTGTTAAAACGTGTGCAAAAAGGATGTAAAGAATAGTACAAACCGCCAATGAACCTAAAATTCCTATCGGCATTGCTGTTTTTGGATTTTTAGTTTCCTGAGCAGCCGTACTTACTGCATCAAATCCGATGAAGGCAAAAAATACCGTTCCAGCGGCCCCGACTACGCCCCAGAAGCCACCAAAACTATGACTGATACCTGCATGATCGACATATGTTGTGGCAGGTGGAATATATGGATGGTGGTTGGCTTCGTGAATGAAACCCCAACCCAATACAATGATTAAAATTACTATGGCAACTTTCGTAATAACAATAACGCCATTTACAAAAGCAGATTCAGAAGTTCCTTTTATAAGCAATAAGCTCAAAATACCAACGATAAACAATGCAGGTAAGTTCATGATTCCATTAACCGTTCCATCAGGGTGTGATTGAAAAGGCGAGTGGCACCATTCATAAGGTATTGGAGCCACATGGAGCACCTCGACCAGTAATTTGTTTAAATATTCGCTCCAGGCAATACCTACGGTAGCGGCACCAACAGCATATTCTAATACTAAATCCCAGCCAATTACCCAAGCCATTAACTCGCCCATGGTTGCGTAGGTATATGTATACGCACTACCCGAAATTGGGATAGATGATGATAATTCAGCGTAACATAAGCCAGCTAATGCGCAGCCGATAGCGGCAATAATGAAACCGATTGTAACTGATGGTCCGGCATTTTGAGCGGCTGCAGCTGCAGTACGAACGAATAAACCAGCACCAATAATAGCTCCAACACCCAGTGCTACTAATGCTCCGGCACTAAGTGTACGCTTTAAGCCTTTGCCAGAATCTCCTGCTTCTTCAAGCAACAAATGCATCGGCTTTTTAGAAAATAAACCCATATTATAGTTTTGTTTAGATTAATTCAGTTCCAAACGTAATTAAAAATTACGGAAAAATAAAAGGGATTTTGGTTAAAAATCCCTTTTAATGGTATTATATCTTAGTTTTTACAACTAATGCGTTAGCGTGTCGGTTGTATTTACCAAAGTATCAATAATTACTTTACCTGAAGCATCCATTTTTTGCTGAATCCTGATTTCTTTGCGAACTTCCTGACGTTGCTCCCCTGCTACTGCCTTAACAGCGATGTATGGAGCAATAACAAGTGAAACGATAGACATTAATTTGATTAAAATGTTCATCGAGGGACCAGATGTGTCTTTAAAAGGATCGCCAACCGTATCTCCGGTAACGGAAGCCTTGTGTGGTTCGGATTTTTTGTAAAACATTTCGCCATTAATCATTACACCTTGTTCGAATGATTTTTTGGCGTTATCCCAGGCACCACCTGCATTACTCTGAAAAATTCCCATTAACACGCCTGTAACGGTAACGCCGGCCAATAAGCCACCTAAAACTTCTGGTCCGAAGGTGAAACCAATAACTATAGGTGTAATTAATGCGATAGCACCCGGCATCATCATTTCACGGATAGAAGCTTTTGTTGAAATGGCAACACATTTTTCATATTCAGGTTTCGCTTTGTATTCCATTATGCCCGGAATTTCCCTAAACTGGCGTCGAACTTCCTGCACCATATCCATTGCTGCTTTACCTACTGCCTGAATGCACAATGCCGAGAAAATAAAAGGAATCATGCCCCCAACAAATAAGCCAGCCAGAACTGGTGCTTTATAAATATCAATTGCAGTAATGCCTGCAATACCTACAAAAGCCGCGAATAACGCTAATGAAGTTAGCGCTGCTGAGGCAATTGCAAATCCTTTTCCGGTAGCTGCAGTTGTATTACCAACGGCATCTAAATTATCTGTACGCTCACGAACTTCGGGTGGAAGCTGGCTCATTTCTGCAATCCCGCCTGCGTTATCGGCAATTGGTCCGAAGGCATCAATTGCGAGTTGCATTGCCGTAGTCGCCATCATGCCGGCGGCAGCTATCGCAACACCGTACAATCCTGCAAAATGATACGATGCCATAATTCCACCTGCTAAAACCAGAATTGGAATCACCGTAGATTTCATACCAACAGATAAACCTGCAATAATATTAGTGGCATGGCCCGTTGAAGATTGCTGAATAATTGAATTTACCGGTCCTTTGCCCATTGCGGTAAAGTACTCCGTTACCACACTCATTATTGTGCCTACAACCAGGCCCACAATGATGGCATAAAATACATTTATACTCGAAAACTCATATCCCCGAAGGTTTAAAGTTTCTGGCAGCATCCATTTAACAATAAAATATGATGAAACCGCAGTTATAACTATTGAAGACCAGTTTCCTAAGTTTAATGCATTCTGCACATTTGATTTTTCGTCTTTAATAGTTACGAACCACGTACCGATGATTGAAAAGATAATGCCTAATCCACAAATTACCATTGGCAACAGGATAGGAGACATGCCGCCGAATTTATCGACAACTGTAATTTCTTGTCCTAAAACCATGGTAGCAAGAATAGTGGCAACATACGATCCAAATAAATCGGCGCCCATGCCTGCTACATCACCCACATTATCGCCGACATTATCAGCAATAGTGGCAGGATTTCGAACATCATCTTCCGGAATTCCAGCCTCAACCTTACCTACTAAGTCGGCGCCAACATCGGCTGCTTTTGTATATATGCCACCGCCCACACGGGCGAACAATGCAATAGATTCGGCACCTAGTGAGAAGCCTGTTAAAACTTCAATAGCGGTTCTCATTTCTACGCTATTTGCATTAGTTACATGAAATATTTGCAGAAAGGCAATAAATAATCCTCCCAAACCTAAAACAGCGAGCCCGGCAACACCTAAACCCATAACTGTACCACCGGTAAAAGAAACTTTTAGTGCCTGCTTAAGGCTGGTTCTGGCGGCTTGCGTTGTTCTCACATTTGCTTTTGTGGCGGCTTTCATTCCGATATATCCCGCTGACGCGGAAAAAACTGCTCCAATGATAAAAGAGATGGAAATGATCCAGCTGGAGTGCATTGGTACTCCCTTAATTTCAGTTATCGTTCCTGAATAGGCCAGCAACGCTGCCGTAAAAACTGCAAAAATACTTAAAACCCGCCATTCAGCTTTTAAAAAAGCCATAGCGCCGTCGGCAATGTATCCCGCAAGTTCCTGCATTTTTTCGTCGCCCGCATCTTGCTTACTCACCCAGGCGCTTTTAATCAGCATCACAATAATTCCAACAAGGCCAAGTGCAGGAATAGCATAAATTAAATTGTTTTGTAAAAAATCCATAGTTGATATTTGGTTTTTGATTTAGTTCTTCAACGTTCTGTTGCTCATATCTTATAAGTATGGTTAGTACTTAATTAAAGAACATTGATTTTTTGATTTTGGTTATTAGTTTAGCAATATAATAAAATAATTTTCTACTGATCAACAGGTAAAAGAAAATTAACATCACTGCTAAATATTTTTTTATTCGATTAAAATAATACAGTACAAGTCGCCACGAATTGTTTTTTTTAAATAAATTAGCCACAAACTAAACTTAATTATGGAGAAAGAACCACAGGACAATGCTTTTAAAAGAGCACTTGGCCTTTTTGATGGTACAATGCTGGTCGTTGGGTCGATGATTGGCTCAGGTATTTTTATTGTTAGTGCAGACATTACCAGGCAGGTTGGCTCGGCTGGGTGGCTAATTTTGATTTGGGTTTTAACAGCCGTGGTTACCATGA
Source organism: Pedobacter sp. AC464 (assembly GCF_979253075.1). Classification (NCBI taxonomy): domain Bacteria; kingdom Pseudomonadati; phylum Bacteroidota; class Sphingobacteriia; order Sphingobacteriales; family Sphingobacteriaceae; genus Pedobacter; species Pedobacter sp. AC464. The sequence goes on along the minus strand of NZ_CEEDBV010000002.1, from coordinate 29,436 downwards.
TTGCAGCTGTAAGTTATGGCGAACTGAGTGCCATGTTTCCGAAGGCTGGTGGTCAGTACGTTTATTTAAAAGAGGCATATAATAAGCTTATCGCTTTTTTATACGGATGGAGTTTCTTCGCGGTTATACAAACAGGAACTATTGCCGCTGTTGGCGTAGCTTTCTCAAAATTTGCAGCCTATTTATACGCACCGCTAAGCGATAAAAATATTTTATATGATGCGGGCAGCTTCAAACTAAATGCCGCCCAACTGGTATCAATTGCGACTATAATTCTATTAACCTACATAAACAGTAAAGGCGTAAAGGATAGTAAAATTCTTCAAACCATATTAACAATTATTAAAATACTCTCGCTCTTTGGCTTAATTATTTTCGGTTTCAGTTTGGCCGCTAATGCGGAAATCTGGCATGCTAACTGGGCCGATGCCTGGTCTACACGTTCATTTGATCCAAAAGCGGGCGTTTGGACCGACGTGGCAGGAAAAGCTTTGCTTTCAGGTATTGCTGCGGCTATGGTTGGTTCATTATTCAGCAGCGATGCATGGAACGGGGTAACTTTTATTGCCGGCGAAATCAGAAATCCTGAACGCAACGTTGGTTTAAGTCTATTTTTAGGAACTTTTATCGTTAGCGTCATTTATATACTTGCAAACCTGATGTACCTGGCTGTTTTGCCGTTACAGGAAATTGCAACCGCGGCGGATGATCGGGTGGCTGTAGCTGCGGCACAACCAATTTTCGGAAGTATCGGTACATATATAATCGCCATTATGATCATGATCTCGACTTTCGCCTGCAATAATGGATTAATTATGGCTGGCGCACGCGTGTATTACACAATGGCAAAAGATGGATTGTTTTTCAAGAAAGCGGCAGTTTTAAATAAAGCAAGTGTTCCGAGCTGGGCACTTTGGGCGCAATGTGTTTGGGCTTCGGCATTGTGTTTAACAGGTAAATATGGAGATTTGCTGGATTTCGTTATCATTATCGTAATGATCTTTTACATCCTTACCATTTATGGAATTTTCATTCTCCGTAAATCTCAACCCAATACCGAAAGGCCATATAAGGCTTTCGGTTATCCAGTGTTGCCAGCATTTTATATTTTAGTGGCTATCGCAATTTGCATTGGCTTATTAGTTTTCAAAACCAGTACATGTGGCTGGGGCGTAGCCATTATGCTGGCGGGCGTACCAATATATTACCTAACAAAACCTAAAGAATAATCGTAATGGATTAACGCCCGAACCTGATTCGGGCGTTGTTTTTATGTAACGTTTTGTTTTCCCGTAAATTATTTGGTTTTTGTAATCTCTGATGGCTTTATCGATAACTTAATAGTATTTGTGTATTTTTGCGAACAATGGGAACACAGGTAGATTTAGGTATAAAAGGCTATAACAATTACGGAACACATTTGCGTGAAAAATATAACGGTCAGCGGGTTTTTAAAACGATCGTTGATGGAGGTTTTACATGCCCAAACCGTGACGGCAGTAAGGGTTATGGTGGATGTACATATTGCAATGTAGATTCTTTTACGCCTGAAATTTCCCGCAAAATGCCTACCATCCGCGAGCAGCTGGAAAAAGGTATGGAGCGTGGCAAGAATTTCTATAAGGCAGATAAGTTTATCGTTTATTTTCAACCTAATACCAATACTTACGCCCCCGTACATTACCTCAAAATGATGTATGATGAGGCCCTTTCGGTAAATCCAGATGATGTGGTTGGTTTTTCTGTAGGCACACGGCCTGATTGTATTGATGCTGAAAAAGTTGCCTTATTAGAAAGTTATACGGATAGGTATGATGTGGATTTGGAAATGGGGATGGAATCTATTTATGATGAGACCTTGAACCAAATTAACAGAGGTTGCAGTCATGGTGAATTTGTAGAAGCAGTAAAACTACTTGAAAACAGTAAACTTGAATTGTGTGTGCACACAATTTTCGGTTTCCCTTGGGAAACAAGGGAGATGATGCTCAATTACATTCACGAAATTAATCGGTTTCCTCAAATTAAGTTTGTAAAATTTCACCACTTGCACATTGTAGAGGGTTCGATAATGGGCGTTAAGTATAAAAAGGAGCCTTTCAAACTTTTTTCCTTAGAGGAATATACCGACTTGCTGTGTGAGTTGATTCCATTGCTGCGTCCAGATATTGTGATCCAAAGACTTTTCGGTATTTCTGATTGGGATTTGCTAATTGCGCCAAACTGGGGCTTAAATAAATCTTCAATTCAAACTTATATCGACAAAGAAATAGAAAAACGAGGTGTTGTGCAGGGTTCTGCTTATTTTCAATAAAAACTAAAAAAAATACATATTTTTTCAAAAAGCCTTCCAAATTTGGGAGGCTTTTTGTTTTTAGCTTGATTTTTTTGATAATATTCCAGAAAATTCAGCTAAAATTCTACAATTCATCTAATTCGATACATTTTCTTTTTGGTAAAAAAGCGCTAAATGTTTGGCAGTTTTTTTTGTCTATGGTATTTTTTAATCGATTTTTAGCTCCATTTCGTAAAAATTAATAGTTTTTATTAGAATATTTCTATTTAATGGTGTAAAAATTACAATAAGTCGTATTTTTAGGCAAATAAAATCAGAAAATCAAAACTATTTAATAAACCAAACAAATAAACTTAAAAACATGGGTAAAATTTTAGTCAAACAGTATGCTCCTTTTGTAATATTGATGGTATTTGCAATATTATCACTCTTTGTTCCGTTGCTCCCGAACTTTGATGAAGGAAAATATAGCGGTCCGGACATCGCTTTTATTTTAATCGCTGCGGCGCTTGTATTCTTAATGACTCCAGGCCTTGCGTTTTTTTACGGAGGTATGGTACATCGTAAAAATGTATTATCAACAATGATTAAAAGTGTTGTCGCTGCAGGTGTAATCACAGTTCTGTGGACAGTTGTCGGTTTCAGTTTAGCTTTCGGCGATACGATTGGCGGTTTTATCGGAAATCCATCAACCTTTTTATTTTTCAAAGGGGTAAATTCCGGAGCTCCACATTTGCAAGGAGGTGCAGACTTAACTATTCCGCTTTCACTTTTTGCAGTGTTTCAGCTAATGTTCGCCATTATTACGCCAGGATTGGTAGTTGGCGCTGTAGCAGAACGTATTCGCTTTACATCTTACATCTTATTCATCGTTCTATTTGCAATATTTGTTTACTCGCCTTTAGCACACTGGACATGGCATCCCCAAGGTTTCTTGTTCAAAATGGGCGTTTTGGATTTTGCCGGCGGTACAGTTGTACACATCTCTGCTGGTATGGCCGCTTTAGCCGGAGCATTGGTTTTGAAACGCAGAAAATCTCACATGGAGCACAAAGAAGTGCCGCCTGCAAATATTCCTTACGTTTTAATCGGAACAGGTTTGCTATGGTTCGGCTGGTTCGGGTTTAATGCGGGCTCTGCGTTGGGTGCTAACAGTTTAGCCGTTTCTGCTTTCTTAACTACAAATACGGCAGCAGGTGCAGCAGGATTATCGTGGATGTTTTTCGACGTAGCAAGAGGTAAAAAGCCTTCAGTATTAGGGTTCTGTATCGGCGCTGTTGTTGGTTTAGTGGCAATTACGCCAGGTGCAGGCTTCGTAAGCATACCATCAAGCATATTCATCGGTGCTATAGCGGCTGTGGTATCAAACCTTGTTGTTAGCTGGAAACAAAAAACAAGTCTTGATGATACTTTAGACGTTTTTCCTTGTCACGGTGTTGGCGGTATAGTGGGCATGTTATTAACAGGCGTTTTTGCAACCAAAACTGTTAATGCGGCAGGTGCTGATGGTTTGTTTTATGGCAATCCGGCATTTTTCATCACGCAGTTAAAAGGCGCTGTTATTGTAATTCTATTCAGTTTTGTTGTTTCATTCGTAATTTTCAAACTGGTTAACTTAATCAATCCAATCAGGGTGTCTGATGAAGAAGAAGAAATCGGTCTTGATGCATCGCAACACGATGAGAAGTACTCTCAGGGTACATTGCTTGTTGAAGAGCGAGCTGTTTACATTGAGAAAAATAGTCCTCTAACAGAATCAGTTTCCTAAAAGAATACCATATCTAAACCCCAATAAAGCTCAAACATGAAGAAATTTTTAACCGCTATATTTAGTATAGCAAGCACTACGTGTGCCCTGGCGCAAGAGACGCCGTCCTCACCGCTGGAATTTTCTGGCTCGGTTGATACATATTACAAATATGATTTCGCCAAAAGGTCTAATATTCCCACATCCTTTGTCTCTGATCATAATTCCGTTTCATTGGGAATGATTGACCTGGCGCTGAAGAAAAAAACCGGTAAGGCTTCTTTTGTTGGTGAAATTTCGTTTGGTCCGCGTGGGCAAACACAATCAATTCCTGATGCAGCTGCAAACGGTTCTTCTTTCCACATTCAGAACTTATATATCAACTACGATTTTACTGATAATTTTTCGATGACCGCCGGTTACATGGGAACGTTTATCGGCTATGAAGTAATATCGCCAGTAGGTAATTTCAACTATTCTACATCATACCTGTTTACCAATGGTCCGTTCCAAAACGCGGGTATCAAAGCAACTTACAAATTCTCAGATAAAGTAAGTTTAATGGCCGGTTTGTTTAATGATTGGAATCTTTATAGCGCAACAAGAGGTGTGTCAAGTATTGGCGGCCAGTTGATGGTTTCGCCAGTAGAAGGCTGGACAGCTTACTTAAATGTATTATCGGGTGCCGACCCATACGGCTATGGCACTATTGAAGATTTAACAACTTCGTACCAGATTAGCAAAGCCTTTAAGCTTGGTTTAAATGCGGCAAATTATGATATGGCAGATGATGCAGGCGGTTATGCCGGCGTTGCACTATATCCTCAGGTTGCAGTTGCAGATGCAGTAACTATAGGTTTGAGGGGTGAATATTTCAAATATAAAGATGTTGGTGCGGTCAAAGGCACATCTTATACAGGTGTAACACTTACTGCTAACATTAAATCCGGAGGCTTAACTTTTATTCCTGAAGTTAGACTGGACCATAATGGCGATAAACCGTTTGTTAATAAAACAGGTGGGGTAGCACCAAATGCAGGCCAGTTTTCTCTTGCCGCAGTTTACGCCTTTTAATATTTAGTTATTTTGAATATAAGCCTCCGCCTTATTAGCCGGAGGCTTTTTGTTATCTTTATTTTTCATTTGATAAAATTCGTTATGCCTTATAAAACCATTTTATTTTTTTTATTGATTGCGCTTAAAGTTTCTGCCCAGCAAAAGCAGTTTTCAGTTGATGATAACGGAAAGTTTATTTACTATGAGGTTGTTGAAAAGGCTGCCGGTAAGGATAGTTTGATGCTGAGGGCTAAGGCGTTTGTAGAATCTTATAACAAAACACTAAAGAGACAGAATAGTACCGATTCATCAATTACTGCGAAGGGTGTGATGGTTATCGACAAAACAATTTTGGTTGCGAGCCATCCAACTGGCGAGGTGAGCTTTACGCTAAACTTCGAAGCCAGAGATAAAAAATACAGATTTTGGCTTACAGATTTTGAGTACATCCCCTATGGAAGAGATAGATACAGTAATTATGTGCCAACTACAAAAATTGCCACACCATTAGAAAAAACGCCTGGCAAACTCAGCGCAGGAGAATGGAAAGACATCGTGGAGGCTGCTTATAGTAAAACGGTTAACTTTGCAGAGCGTCTCAAAAAGGCGTTGTCTAGTTATCAAACCGAAAAACGACAAATAAAAGGCGAAACGATTTCAACAAAAAAATGGTAGCATAAAAGGTTACAGCTTGCCGAAAAGCTCTTCTACTTTTTTATACCTGAAATTAAATATCCCGTTTATCTTGCTGTTAACTACGATTTCATTTGCAATCAAGCCGATTGGTCCCCAACCGATGGCATAGTGAAGAATGTCGTGCATGAGTACACCGCCTTCAATCGACTCAAAATTGTGGTTATGATGCCAAAACGCAAACGGACCAAAGCGCTGTTCATCAATAAAGTATTCTTTATCCTTTACATGGGTTATTTCTGTCATCCAGTTTAATTTGATTCCCAGCAGCGGCGAAACTTTATAGGTTATTATCATCCCCGGATACATTTTTGTTTCCTTTGTGATTGGAGAAGTCACATCAAAAGTCATGTCTTTCGGTGTAATTTCTGATAAATTAAGAGGTGAGGAAAAAAAATCCCAGGCTGTATCTAAATCAACAGGAATTTTTTGAGTGAATTCTAACCGGTAAGTTTTCAAATTATAAATTTTATAACCTAACAACCAAAAGCCTATTTTGTTGCTTTTTCTTTCAGTTTGTCGTTAATTATTTTAACCAGGGCCTGAAATTCTTTCTCTTCATAACCCATAGATTGATAAATAATTTTTCCAGTTTCATCGATCAAAATGTTTCTTGGGATAGATTGCTTGGCAAATTTGTTAAAAACCTCGCGTTTTAAATCTGGTAAGATTGGAAAGGTAAAGCCCTTGCTAGCTTTATAAGGCAGCAACTTGTCCCAGCCTTCTTCCCGCCCGAATACGAAGAAAGCAAAGTTTTTATCATCTTTATGCTTGTTCCAGATCTCTTTTTGAGCCAAGGGCAATTCGATATTGCATGGAGGGCACCAGGTTGCAAATAAATTTATCAAAATCAGTTTGCCTTTGTAGTCGGCAATATTTACTGTTTTGCCTTTTTCTACCTCAAAGCTAAATACCGGTGTTTCATCACCAAGTTTGGTATTTGCGTTATTATCCTCTATTTGTGCAAATACAGAACAGGTAATTGTTAACGCAAACAGCAGTAAGAACATCTTTTTCATACCATTGAATTTATATTTTAAAGATACGCCTAATTAAGCTTTTCACAAATCTAGTGCACCATTTTATCTGCGCAGGTAGAACTTGCAAATGCCTCGGGTTTAGCCTTAAAAATAAAGCCCATGCTTAAAATATAACCCATTGCATCATTTAAGGCTTTATTGGATTTAAACTGCGGGCTTGTATTAATATCAGCGTGTACTTCGAGGGCAACATCATAAATATCCAGCAAATCGCATATGGAGTAAGCCGTTTCAATAGATTTTTGAACTTCCATCAACATACGTTCTTTAATGCTTACCTGCTGAGATGATTTCTCCTGATGAATGTACATGAATCCGCCGTGGTGCGCTCTAAGCAATACGATCACAGTTGCAAAATCCGTAACAGCACCTTTAACCTGCGAATCTGTACCAATACAAACCTTTAGTTTGTGTCCGTTTTCTGTTTCTCTGATGATTGCGAGTTCTATCTCTTCGAGGATTGAGGATTGAATCACTTCGCCACTAAATTTTTTCCATGTCATACGCTGTGTGTTTTGGGGTTAACAAATGGTAATCAGGTTTTTATAAAAATAAGCGCTATAAATTAAATCTGTATTAAGATGCTGTTGTTTATTTGCTAACAAAACTTTAGTTATCAACAGGTTACCACAACAAGGGAAACAGTATTTTATATTTTTTGCAGCAATTGTTTGTAATTAAACGTTACATTTATTCATTATTTAACCAAATTTCATCACTATGAACGCAGAATTGATTCAAGAACTCCAATTGTTGCAACAAAGTAGAGCCAACAAGTTTGCCGGCGATTTAGCCGAACGCATTATTTCATCAGTTGATGCTGTTAATGAGAAAGTTACGAATTCTATGTCGCAAAGAGGCAAAATGCTTTTATTATTAGACCAAAAATTAGATTTTTCTTTCGTTAGAAATATCAAGAGGAGATTCCTGAAGTTTTAACAGTCATTTTCGCGGGTGTGCAAAACCAATAAATGTTTACCTTTGGCGTAATGATAGAGCAAGCGCTTAAAAGATTAAATATTACCGCCCTGAATGAGATGCAAACGGCATCACTTAAGGCGGCAGAAAAGGATGTCGACCTCGTGTTGGTAGCACCCACCGGTTCTGGCAAAACACTCGCGTTCTTACTGCCATTGCTTTCTAAACTGAAGCCTGAAACTAAAGGCGTCCAGGCGCTTATTCTTGTGCCATCCCGCGAACTTGCTTTGCAGATAGAACAGGTTTTTAAGCAGATGAGCACTGCGTTTAAAGTTAACTGCTGTTATGGCGGCCATGCCGTACGTATCGAAAAAAACAATCTCGCGCACCCTCCGGCAGTGCTTATCGGAACTCCAGGTCGAATTGCTTATCATCTGGATCATCGTAACTTCGACGAATCCCTTGTCGAAAATCTGGTTTTGGACGAGTTCGACAAATCGCTGGAATTTGGTTTTGAGCAGGATATGTCGTTCATTATCGGCTCCTTGCATTCGTTAAAACAACGTGTGCTAACCTCGGCGACAAAAATGGACGAAATTCCTGCTTTCGTTAAATTGCGTCAGCCCGTTGAAATCGATTTTTCAAAAGACATCAAAGCTAAACCCGATTTAAAATTAAGAAAAGTTACCGCCCCGGCGGCCGATAAACTTGAAGTTTTGTTTAAGCTTCTGAGCAAAATCGGTAGCGCAAATACGCTGGTTTTTTGCAACCATCGCGAAACAGTTGATAGAATTAGCGATTTGCTCTTCGAACATGGTCTGGGTCATGATGTTTTTCACGGTGGGATGGAGCAAGCCGATAGGGAAAAAGCTTTGCTTAAGTTTAGAAATGGAAGCCATAGAATTTTAGTTACTACCGATTTGGCTGCCCGCGGACTTGATATCCCGGAGGTGCAAAATATTGTGCATTACCAGCTGCCATATACAGAAGACGCTTACATACACCGCAACGGCCGCACCGCCCGAATGCATGCGAAAGGTACTGCCTATGCAATTGTAACCGAAGAAGAACATTATAAGTATTTGCCTGAGGATATCGAAGAAGAAACGCTTGAAGACAAATATAAACTGCCCGAAGCGAGTGATTGGGTTACTTTGTATATCGCAAATGGCAAAAAGGATAAGATAAATAAGATTGATATCGTTGGGTTATTCCTGCAAAAGGGAGGCTTAAAAAAAGACGATATAGGGCTTATCGAAGTTAAAGATACCACAAGTTATGTTGCTGTTAAAAGAGAACTTGTAGATAAATTGTTAAAAGCGCTTAGCGGAGAAAAAATAAAAGGAAAAAAACTTAAACTTGAAATTGCCAGTTAGGAGTTCATTGGTTCATTGGTTCATTGGAATTAGGGCAAGCAAGTTAGTAGTGTAAAATAGCATTCAATCATTCAGAATTCATTCAGTAAGAAATATGAGTAACAACGATATTTTAAAAAAATTAAGAGTAGCACTATCTTTAAAAACAGAAGATATAATAACAATATGCGATTTAGTAGGCTTTAAAGTTACCAAAGCAGAACTTGGCGATATTTTCAGAAACGAAGATCACGAAAACTTTAAGCCCTGTGGCGACCAGATTTTACGAAATTTTTTAAATGGGCTGGTTATCTATAAAAGAGGGCCAAGAGCGGAAAGCAAATAACAATACATATAAAGCGTAATCCAAGCAAGATGAAATTGAAGTTTATTTTTACTGTATGTTTAATTTACGCAGGTATTGCTGCTGCTCAAACTGATGCAACTGAAAACAAGGCTAAAAAGGAAGATTTTTCTGATGATTGGGCAAACATTTCCAAATACCAAAAGGAAAATGAAGTTATTGGTTTACCAAAAAAAGGGGAGAAGCGAGTGGTATTTCTGGGCAGCTCCATTTTCGAATTCTGGAAACAGAAAGACCCCGAATACTTCAGTGCTCATGCCTATATAGACAGAGGAATTAGCGGACAAATTTCTTCCCAGTTACTGATTCGGTTTCGACAGGATGTAATAAACCTTAAGCCGAGAGCCGTTATTATTTTAGCGGGTAGCAATGATTTAGCGGGTAGTAAGGGCCATGTAAATAGCGAAACAATTCTTAATAATGTGAAATCGATGGCGGAACTTGCCAGAAAAAACCGCATCAAAGTAATCATTTGTAAATATCTTCCTGTTTACGAATACCCATGGAATAAAGCGATTAAAGGTGCTGCCGACCAGATTATTTCACTTAATGAAGCACTCGTTGCTTACGCGAAACTAAACAATTTCACCGTTCTTGATTATTTTACGCCATTGGTTGATGAACGTAACGGGCAGAAGGCAGAATACACAACGGATGGTGTACACCCCAATTTAGCAGGTTACAAAGTAATGGAAGTGGTAACCGACGAAGCGATCAGGAAAACTATTGGAAAATAAAGGATTCAAAAAAAAACTCCCGACTTTCATCGGGAGTTTTTTTTTAGTCTAACTTTTTGTATCTGATTCGCTTTGGCGCAACATCGCCCAAACGTTTTTTACGGTTTTCTTCATAGTCAGAATAGTTGCCTTCAAAGAAATAAACCTCAGAGTTACCTTCGAAAGCCAGGATATGCGTACAAATCCGGTCTAAAAACCACCTGTCGTGACTAATCACAACGGCGCATCCGCCGAAGTTTTCTAAAGCCTCTTCTAATGCACGTAAGGTATTTACGTCAATATCATTTGTTGGCTCATCCAGCAATAAAACATTTGCACCTTTTTTTAACGTAATTGCCAGGTGTACCCGGTTGCGTTCTCCACCAGATAGAATGCCAACTTTTTTCTGCTGGTCGCCACCATTAAAATTAAACTTTGAAACATAGGCACGACCATTTACCGCTTTATTTCCCAGCTGAATATTGTCAAGCCCATCGGTAATATTTTCGTAAACGGTTTTATCAGAATCTAAATCGTTGTGCATCTGGTCTACATAACCCAACTCCACCGTTTCGCCAACCCGGAAAGTTCCATTATCTGCCTCTTCCTGGCCGGTAATTAAACGAAATAATGTTGTTTTACCTGCGCCATTGGGGCCAATAATGCCAACAATTCCCGCCGGTGGCAGTGAAAAGTTAAGGTTATCGAACAATACTTTATCGCCATAAGCTTTGGTAACATTCGTTGCTTCGATTACTACATTACCCAAACGAGGCCCGGCCGGGATAAATAGCTCTAATTTATCTTCCCTTTCTTTTCCATCTTCAGAAGCTAGCTTATCATAATTAGCTAAACGTGCTTTTGATTTGGCATGGCGGGCTTTCGGTGCCATACGAACCCATTCCAACTCACGTTCGAGCGTTTTTTGGCGTTTGCTTTCCGTTTTTTCTTCCTGAGATAAACGTTTTGCCTTTTGATCTAACCAGCTGCTGTAATTTCCTTTCCATGGAATCCCCTCGCCACGATCCAGTTCTAAAATCCAGCCGGCAACATTATCAAGGAAATACCTGTCGTGGGTTACGGCAATTACTGTTCCCTCGTAATTTTGTAAAAATTGTTCTAACCAATCTATGCTTTCGGCATCCAGGTGGTTGGTAGGCTCATCTAATAATAACACATCCGGATGTTGCAACAATAAACGGCACATCGCAACCCGACGGCGTTCACCACCAGAAAGCACACCGATTTTAGTTTCCGGATCAGGGCAACGCAGAGCGTCCATTGCACGTTCCAATTTTGAATCGATTTCCCAGGCGCCTAAAGCATCAATTTTATCTTGTAACTCACCCTGGCGAGCCATGAGTTTGTCCATTTTATCGGCATCAGAATAGTTTTCTTCCAATCCGAAAGCTTCATTAACCTGCTCGTACTCTTTTAAAATTGCGGTTACTTCTGCCACACCCTCTTCTACAACTTCGCGTACAGTTTTTTCAGGGTCGAGAATTGGTTCTTGCGCCAAATAACCTACAGAATAGCCAGGAGAAAAAACCACTTCGCCTTGATAGGATTTATCTAAGCCGGCAATAATTTTTAGTAAAGATGATTTACCCGAGCCATTTAAACCAATAACGCCGATTTTGGCGCCATAAAAAAAAGAAAGGTATATATTTTTTAAAACCTGTTTTTGTGGCGGGTAAATTTTATTTACTCCTGCCATTGAAAAGATTATTTTTTCGTCAGACATAATTTACGTGTAGTTTAGGCTGAAGGCCCTTAATTTTTAAATTGGTTACAAAGATAAAAACAACAGGCCCAATACAAAGTGCTTTATCATTATCTTTAATTTAATTCAATTTCTGCTCAACGTTTTGATTCAATCCACGTTTATCATATTGCCTGATAGCTATAACTAATCGCTAGTGAATTGGGCTATCGAATTACCAGCAGCCTGAAAGCTGATATGTAAATCCATTGGATAATCAATACCCGCAATTCGATGCTGGCCTGAAAGTTTCGGATTTTCCATTCAATTTCAAGGTAACGAACTTAAGAATGATAAAAGCTGTCAGATGTCTTTTATTTTTCTGTCAAAAAATGTAAATTGCATAAGCTGAGAGAAACAAATTGTCAGTTAAAAAGTCTGTTTAAATCCTTACAATATGCAGACAAACGGCGTGGAACAGGAAAATCCGACTCTTAAAACCCGCTAAAGCATTATTACGTAGATATAATTAGGTTTTTAACATTTTTCCAATATTATTCGTCAGGTAATTTTTACGTTATCGAATCTGATAGATGGCTGTTTATCCACTGATATGGCGCAATTGTTGATAAAATAAAGAAAACAGTAAAGTCACTTTTTATAATTTATTTTATAGTTTAGAGGCGAGCTGTTAAGAAAGGTATTATGGAAGCAAAATTTTCACCACAGGTTAAAGATGTAATCTCTTTTAGTAGGGAGGAAGCGCTCCGCTTAGGGCATGATTACATCGGAACCGAGCATTTATTATTAGGCCTCATCCGCGAAGGCGATGGTATGGCTATCAAAATTTTACGATCGTTAGGGGTTGATACAGGTAAGTTGCGCCGCTCAATTGAAGATGCTGTTCGCGGTACTTCTAGTGTAACTGTTAACTTAGGAAATATCCCCTTAACTAAACAGGCAGAAAAAGTTTTAAAAATTACTTACTTAGAAGCTAAAATATTTAAGAGCGACTTAATTGGCACTGAGCATTTATTGCTTTCAGTTTTGAGAGATGATGATAACATTGCTTCTCAAATCTTATTGCAGTACGGGGTTACTTATGATGTTTTTAAACAAGAGGTAGAGGTAAATAAAAACGGTTTCAGAGACGATATTTCAAATAGCGCATCAACAGGTGGCGATGATGATTATCGTGAAGAAGAAAGCTTTAGTACACCAAAAAAGGTTTCGGATATCAAATCCAAAACTCCGGTTCTGGATAATTTCGGTCGTGATTTAACCAAGGCAGCAGAAGAAGGTCGTTTAGACCCAATTGTAGGTCGCGAAAAGGAAATCGAAAGGGTTTCACAAATCTTATCACGTAGAAAAAAGAACAACCCAATTTTAATTGGTGAACCAGGTGTTGGTAAATCGGCAATTGCAGAGGGTTTAGCTTTGCGTATTGTTCAGCGTAAAGTATCTCGCGTACTTTTTGGTAAACGTGTAGTTACTTTAGATTTGGCATCGCTTGTTGCGGGTACGAAATATCGTGGCCAGTTCGAAGAGCGTATGAAAGCCGTAATGAACGAGCTGGAAAAATCAACTGATGTTATTTTATTTATTGATGAAATTCATACAATTGTTGGCGCAGGTGGCGCATCGGGTTCGCTCGATGCTTCGAATATGTTTAAACCAGCTTTGGCAAGGGGTGAAATTCAATGTATTGGTGCAACAACTTTAGATGAGTATCGCCAGTATATTGAGAAAGATGGCGCTTTAGACCGTCGCTTTCAAAAAGTAATGGTTGAGCCCGCTACGCCTGATGAAACTGTTGAGATTTTAACCAGAATTAAAGATAAGTACGAAGAACACCACGGTGTAACTTATACTGATGAAGCGATTCAAGCTTGCGTTACACTTACTTCGCGTTACATCTCCGACCGCTTTTTGCCAGATAAAGCCATTGATGCTTTGGATGAGGCAGGTTCGAGAGTTCATTTAACGAATATTCACGTTCCTCAAACGATCATTGATATCGAGGCGAAAATCGAAGATATTAAGTTAGAGAAAAACAAAGTTGTTCGTAGCCAGAAGTACGAAGAAGCTGCAAAACTTCGCGATACAGAGAAAAATTTAATTGAAGAATTAGATAAGGCTAAAGCAGAGTGGGAAGCAGAAACCAAGACTAAACGCTACGAAGTATCTGAAGATAATGTAGCAGAAGTTGTTGCCATGATGACTGGTATTCCGGTGCAACGTGTTGGGCAGACAGATAGCCAGAAGCTGCTGAATATGTACGATAAAGTGGCCGAGAAAATTATCGGTCAGGATGATGCGATTAAGAAATTAACCAAAGCGATTCAACGTACAAGAGCTGGATTAAAAGATCCTAAAAAACCAATCGGTTCCTTTATTTTCTTAGGTCCAACCGGTGTTGGTAAAACAGAATTGGCGAAAGAATTAGCTCGTTTCATGTTCGATAGCGACGATTCGCTTATCCAAATTGACATGAGCGAATACATGGAGAAATTTGCAGTTTCACGGTTAGTGGGTGCGCCTCCGGGTTATGTTGGTTACGAAGAAGGCGGACAACTGACTGAAAAAGTTAGAAGAAAACCATACGCTGTAATTTTATTAGATGAGATTGAAAAAGCCCATCCTGATGTATTCAATATTTTATTGCAGGTTTTGGATGAAGGCCAGTTAACAGATAGTTTAGGTCGTAAGGTAGATTTTAGAAATACAATTATCATAATGACTTCGAACATCGGTGCCCGTCAGCTAAAAGATTTCGGTCAGGGTGTTGGTTTCTCAACTTCTGCAAAAACAAATCAGGCAGATTCTCACAGTCGTGGCGTAATCGAAAGCGCATTGAAACGTGCATTTGCGCCGGAGTTTTTAAACCGTGTTGATGATGTTGTAGTGTTTAACAGCTTAGGTAAGGATGAGATTTTCAGAATTATCGATATCGAACTAAAAGCCTTATTTGGCCGCGTACATACATTAGGTTACGAAATCGTTTTAACCGAAAATGCAAAAGAATATATTGCTGATAAAGGTTTCGATAGTAACTTCGGTGCACGTCCGTTAAAAAGAGCAATTCAAAAATACCTCGAAGACCCAATTGCAGAGGAAATTTTGAAAGGCGAACTGGCTGAGGGAGATGTTTTGGAAATCGATTACGATAAGACCACAGAATTAATCGCCATAGTCCACAAAAAAGGCGAGAAGAAAAAAGAAGAGCCAAAAGAAGAAGATTCTTCAAATTAGCAAATAATTTTGAGCCCCTCAAGTTTAACTTGAGGGGCTTTTTGTTTTTAAAACTCTATTATTAACGGATAAGGTTTTATATTTGCGCCAAAAGTCTTAAATAAGTCATCCCTCATTATCCCACAATGAACAAATCTTTACTGCTTTGCTTTTGCATCATATTTCTGTTTACAGCCTGCAAAAAAAATGCTGAAACACCAGCCGAAGCACCTGCAAATTCAAGTATGGCAGTTGCTACCGGTTTAAATGCAGATTTGATGCTTAAATTGGTTAACGACAAAAGAAAATCGGGTTGCAATTGCGGTTCTACTTTTATGCCGGCCGTAAATCCGCTAACCTGGAACGATTTATTGGCTTCGGCAGCACTCGCACATAGTAAAGCAATGAATGTGAATAATTTTTTTAGCCATACCTCTTTAAATGGTGCAAGTGCCGGCGACAGGATTACGGCTGCCGGCTACAAGTGGAACACTTATGGTGAAAATATCGCTGCGGGCCAGCCTACAGAACAGGCCGTAATTGATGCCTGGATTGCTAGCGAAGGGCATTGTAAGAACATTATGACTGCAAATTTTAAAGAAATGGGTGCAGCCAAAGATGGTAAATACTGGACTCAGGATTTCGCAGCCCGATAGGTACATTTTTCAAAACAAACTCATCTGGTCGCTCGGGACTTTAAAAAGCGTATGATCTAGCATAATCTCTTGCTGATTTAAGCCGTTTAAACGACAGTGTAATTTAAAACTATCGCTAATCATCTGGGCAATATTACCGTTCCCACGCATTCGTTCGCCGAAACGGCTGTCGTTAACAGTTCCACCATGGCAGCTTTGAATCATGTGCCAAACCTTTTCAAACCTGTCCGGAAAATTTTTTCGTAACCAGTCTTCAAAAATTCCACCAATTGCACCATTTAAGCGGACGATAGTGTAACCTGCTTTAATTGCACCGGCGCTGGCCACAGCTTTTAAAATAGAAGGAATTTCATGATCACTTAACCCAGGTATTAAGGGGGCAACCATCACGCCCATTGGTATACCTGCTGCGCTAAGCTGCTCAACAATTTTTAACCGCTGTTTTGCCGTTGTAGTTCGCGGCTCCATAACCTGACGAAGGCTTTCGTTAAGGCTATTAATAGAAACGTAAACCATACAAAGATTTTGCCTGGCCATTTCCTGCAAAATATCCTGGTCGCGAAGAATTAGTGAGTTTTTGGTAATCATACCAATTGGCTGCTTGTATTCCAATGCAATTTCTAATAATTGCCTTGTAAGTTTAAATTTTCGTTCTGCAGGCTGGTAACAATCCGTGTTTCCTGAAAGCGAAATTGTAGTTGCATCCCAACCTTTACGTTCTAAAAACTTTTTAAAAAGGGTAGGTGCGTCTTTCTTAACAATTATTTTCCTTTCAAACTCAATGCCTGCGCTGTAACCCCAATATTGATGCGAATTTCGAGCGTAACAATAGGTACAGCCATGCTCGCAACCCTGGTATGGATTTAGTGAATAAGCCATGCCAACATCCGGACTGTCTACCTTATTTACTACAGACTTTGAACTTTCGAAAAGAAAAGTAGTTTTATGGTCTGTTTCCTCCCAATCATCAATCCCTTCATCGTGCTCTTTAACGTAACTATTCTTTAAAAACTTATTATGCGGATTAACCTGGGCGCCTCTTCCTTTGAAATATTGAAAATCTTGTTCACCATCCATAGCAATAAAAATACTAATATTATTAGTATTTTTATTTATGTTTTTGAATTATGTGGAAAATAAATTATTTTTTCACTAGGGGAATATAATCCATTGGCACCATATCGCCAATTTTTTCATAAGCCCAATAACCTTCGAAAAGCATGGAGCGGGCATCATAAATGCCACCGTTTGCATAAAACCTAACCGGGTCTGGCGTTGTGTGGTTCACAACCGAAATTTCATTTTCGGGTACATCCATTGGCCTGAAAACCCAAAATCCGGTGTTTGAGTAAGCCAGTGATTCTTTCTCTTTTGTATATTGAATACAGAGCGCATCGGTATAATTTATCCACTTCAGGTTATTATTGTAATCGTGTACCAGAGTATCCGGATTTACGTCAGCACGACTGAATTTATCTATATACCTTGGCATCTCTTTTTGTTTCGTCCAGAAATCAAGCAAGCCAACATCAATTTTTCCCGCAACTTTTCTTATCCCAGTTTTTTCAGGTAGGGTTCTAATTTGAGTTAAATTCTGGTTAATTACGTCTTCAGGATAACGGTTTGGGTTAGGTATTTTAATGATTTTGTTTATCAGAAAACCTTCTTCTTTACTTCTGCCTTCGTATAATGACCTGAAAAAATGCTGCGATGAGCCGTAATATGCAATTTCCCTAGCATCAATATATTTCTTCTTTTTGGCTGCTGATGCTTTTAGTTCCTCAAAGAAAGGATGTCCTGAAAAATATATTATCCTCGTGCGGCTGTTATATTCAAAATAATCGAGCATATATTTAAGTCTGTATCCCAAAGCCTTATTTTCCACAATTAAGAATTCTGTGGTTTTAACAGTAAGCAGACTTTTTGTAACATCGAAATCAACATTTAGAACCTGAGGATTTAGAATTTTACACTGTTTAGAATTTGGGGTTATACCTATAAAATACTCGGTAAACTGCTTGATATATTTGGCACGATTTGGGTCTGCTTTTATCGTTACCTCGTTAAGTTGAACAGTGTTTTCATTCAGAAGTAAATCTAGTTGGATGGATTTATCTGAAATAATAACACTTTTCGAGAAGGGTAGGTAGCCAACCATTTGCACCAGCAGATCGTAACTTCCGGGCTTTAGGTTTGGCAGCGAAAAATTTCCATTATTATCTGCGACAGTCGCGATTTTGTAACCACTTAAATATACACCTGCGCCAGGTAAACCGCCTTGCTTATCTTTCACTTTGCCGCTAATAGAGAAAGTGTTCTGACTGAAAGCAATAAAACCACAAAAGATGAAAAACAAAGACAGGATGGCGCTTTTGATCATAAGAGCGAATGTAACCAAATCGGATAATAAATATAAAACTGAGTTGCTATTTTAACAATTTTAACATTACGAAACGATTAAATTATTTCTTCGGCGTGTTTGGAACATAATCTAACGGGACGCTATCTGCAATTTTTTCCCAGCTCCAGTAACCTTGATAAAGCATAGACCGAGGATTGTAAGTGCCACCATTTTCATAAAAATAAACCGGGGCAACTAAAAGATTGATTAGAGAAACCTGATAATCGGGCATATCCATAGGGCGGGAAATCGACATTCCAATTTGGTTTGCATAAGTGGGTGCCTCCCTTTCTTTATTGTAAATAACGTAAAGGATGTCTGTAAACTCCATTCCCTTAATGCTCTCGTTATATTTTTTAACCAAAGTATCTGGTAAAACTTCCTTCGTACTTAAAAAAGATATTTCTTTGGGTTTATTTTTCTGCTTTAACCAGTAGCTTAACGAGTCGCTGCCTCCAAGCGTAATGTTTAATTTATTTGATGAGCCCAAAGCCAAACTTCTAAATTGTTTTATCTTTGAAGTGATCAAGCTATCTGATGGCCGTGTTTTGTCGAGCTGTTTTATCAATTTATTTATAACAAAACCTTCTTTCATTGAGGTTCCTTTATACAAACTGTTAAAAAAATGTTGAGTAGAACCGTTGTAGGCAACCTCCCGCTTAGCAGCCCAGCGTTTCATTTGTCCTTTTCCTCCCTTTAAATCCTCATAATAAGGATAACCCTCATAATAAATAATACGCGTTTTATTGTCAAACTCAAAATTGTTCAACTGGTATTTGATCCTGTATCCTAAAGCCTTATTTTCGATGATAAGAAACTGATTTGTTTTCACCGTAAGCTTAGAATCATCGTTGCTGTAATCGATAATTAATACATTTGGATTGATAAGTTTGCACTGCAAGGCATTTGGCGTGGTTCCGATGAAGAAATCGGTAAACATTCTGATGTAACTTTCACGGTTGGGATCTGGTTTAACAGTTACTTCATTTAATTGCAACGCATCTTCTTGTAGCGTAAAGTTTGTTGCCAGGCTTTTATCGCTAATAATTATGTTTTGGTTTAATGCTTTGTAGCCAATCAGCTGAACAAGAATATCATAATTGCCAGGTTTTAAATTCAGCTTGAAATTGCCATTGTTGTCTGCAACCGTAGCGATTTTGTAACCACTAACATATACTCCTGCGCCGGGCAACGATTCGCCTTTTTTGTCCTTAACCACGCCCGATAACGTAAAAGTTTGTTGTGCAAAAGATAGCCCTGAAAGGCAAATCAATAAACAAAGCGATAACAATTGTTTCATACTCAAATATAAACTAAATAATTAGTTTATAATGTAAAAACATTATCGCAATAATTCTTTTGCGTTCTCAATCGCCGATATTCCAGGATTCTTACCACTTAACATTTCAGCAATTACGCCAACACGTTCTTCCTCACTTAATTTCCGAATCCCAGTGGTTGTCTTTTTACCATCTTCATTTTTATGCACAAAATAGTGCGATTTCCCTTTTGCAGCAATTTGCGGTAAATGCGTGATGGAAATCACTTGCATGTTGTTCCCTAAATCTGCAATTACTTCGCCAACTTTCAATGCAGTCTCACCCGATATCCCGGTGTCAATTTCATCGAAAATGATGGTTGGAAGGGAAGTATGTTTCGCTAACAACGCTTTAACGGCGAGCATTAACCGCGATAATTCGCCACCAGATGCAACTTTATTTACCGGCGCCGGAGCCTGGCCTGCGTTTGCCGTAAATAGCAAACTAATCTCATCTAAACCATCGCTGTTTAGTTCAGTAACCGCAGTTTGAGCTAAAACCAGTTTTGCATTTGGCATTCCAACTCTTTTTAAAGTATTTGCTGTTTGTTCTTCTACCAGCTTAATTGCTTTCTTTCGATTTGCACTAAGCTGCAAGGCTTGTTTAGTGAGTTCATTCTTAAGCTGTTCATTTTGCTTTTGCAGCAGCTCAATATTTTCATCCGACGATAGCAGTTGAGTCAGGTTTCTTTCCAGCTCTTCTTTAATGATTAGGAGTGCCTGATTATCTGCGACCCGGTGTTTCTGTTGCAATGAATAGAACAGATCTAACCTCTGGTTTACGATTTCAAGACGTTCTGCACTATGTAAGGTATTTTCTTCAATTGCCGAAGTTTCGTCAGCTATATCCTTTATCTCGATTATTGAAGAGCGCAGTCTTTCAAACAAAGTATTTATTGATGAATCGAACTTTTCGATGCCTTGAAATTGTATTTGTGCTTCTTTGAGCAATTGCATGGCAGATGGTTCACTCTCCGTTAGTAAGCCAGAAGCAGTTAATAGGGCCCGTTTTATGGTTTCAGCATGCGTTAATCTTTCGAGTTCTTGTTCCAGCTCTTCCTGCTCGCCCTCTTTAATGTTTGCCTGTTCCAATTCATTAAAGAGAAATTGCTCATAATCCTGCCTGCTTCTTGCCTCGTCTGCATCGCTAATTAATTTTTTTAGTCGCGAAACTTCCGACTTTAGTTTTTTAAAGCCGTTTCTATAATCGAGCAAAAGCGAATTGTGATTTGAAAGTGAATCAACAATTAACAACTGGAAATCGGAATCGTTAATTTCCTGCGTAGCATGTTGTGAGTGAATGTCAATTAGTTTCTCCCCAATTTGCTTTAGCAAGGTTAGATTAACTGGTGTGTCGTTTATAAATGAACGCGATTTGCCATCAATTGATATTTCCCGGCGTAAACTGGTTTCGTTAAAAAAATCTAAATCATTTTCTTCAAAAATTGTTTTCAGGTTTTCATCCGCCAGCAAAAATGTGCCTTCTATAATGCACTTTTTGTCTTGACTGAAAAAATATTTGCTTTCCGCCCGTTGACCTAAAATAAGCGAAAGTGCACCTAAAATGATTGATTTACCCGCACCAGTCTCGCCCGTTATAATGTTCAAACCCTCGTCAAATTCTATATCGAGGCTATCTATTAATGCGTAATTACGTATTGAAAGTTTCTGTAGCATACCATTGCGAAAATACTAAAAAGTTATTTTAACATCAGCTATAAAAGCAAAACGGCGAAGATTAATCTTCACCGTTTTACTTAGTATAATTTGGTTGGTTTTATTGTTCAGGCTTTTCAGTAGATTCTGGTTTTTCCTTCCGCTCAGCTATTTCCTTTTTTTTCATTTTCTCTTCAAGCTCTTTAACTTGTTTCTCGAATTTCTCCTTTAGCTTTTTGTATTCTTCGGTGTTTCGTACCGTGTTTTTTCCTTCAAGATATAAAATATTATCTTTCCCTGATCTAATCGAATATGCCTCTGTATTATCTCCGAAGGCCGAATCTGTTGCATCACCTTCATTTCCTGATTTAAGCCTCTTGATGTCTTTAGTTGAAAGAATCCTTAGTTTAATTTCCTTATCCAAGTTTTCAATATTCGGCAAGTTTGCGGTAAGTTCGCCAACGCTTCGCCACTTTCTTTGCTCCTCAATGGAATTAAACTTCTTCGACATTTCCTCGCCCATTTTTCTCCATTTTGCCTGCGCTTCTGGTGATGAGTATTGTTTCGCAACATCTTCACCAAACTTTTTCCATTTTGCCTGCGCTTCTGGTGATGAGTATTCTTTGGCGATATCCTCGCCAAATTTTTTCCATTTTGCCTGCGCTTCTGGTGATGAGTATTCTTTGGCAACATCTTCGCCGAACTTTTGCCATTTTGCCTGGGCTTCTGGTGATGAATATTGTTTAGCAACATCTTCACCAAACTTTTTCCATTTTGCTTGGGCTTCTGGTGATGAATATTGTTTAGCAACATCTTCACCAAACTTTTTCCATTTTGCCTGCGCTGCTGGTGAAGAAAAATCGCGATATATTTTTGCCCTCAACAAGGAATCTTTAAATTTAAATGCTGAATCGCTTTTGAAAATCATTGCCCTCCGGCCACCAAAAAGTTCATCTACGTAAATGTCTTTTCTCAAGCTATCCGGCATTTCTTTAATGGAATTATACTCCGTTTTCTTTCCATTGGCATCAATTGTCACAATTCTTATTTTGTGCTTTTTAGTCGTATCCAGGTAAACTACAGCATGTTTATCGGCTGTTGCGTTTAGCTGAAGCGCATGGTTATTCAAAGGTTTTTTTGTTACACTTTTATCTTTAGCCGGATTAATCCATGCTACTGAAAATAAGCAGGCAATGCCTAATGTTAGGGCTGCCATTTGCTGCTTGGCATTTAAATAGTTCGTTTTCATATTGGTTATTCGTTTAATACGTTGATATAAATTTTGCGTCTTGCCGGTTGCTGCTAATGAATAAGCTGGACTGCTTTTGTCTTTTAAGAGCTCCAGCTTTAGCAAAGCATGAGCGTAATTAAGTGGTTTGCCTGTAACTTTCAGCACTAAATCATCGCATGCATGCTCGCGTTCAATGTGGATAAACCTTCCCGCCAGCCAAACAAATGGATTGTAAAAAAGAAGCGTTTCAATGGCCGTTTTAATCAGGTTCAAAAGGAAATCATCCCGTCTTATATGCGATAGTTCATGTATCAAAATCGCTTCAACCTGTTCATTGTCTAGTTGATTTACAAGCGCAACCGGAAACAAAACAATTGGTTTCAAATAACCAATTACCAAAGGAACGTTTACCAGCTCCGAAATATGAAACTGAATTGCCTTATTAAGTTTTAGGTTTCCGGTAACGTTTTCAAATATAAGTTTCCAGCTTTCTGGAATATTACTAAGTCCGTTTCTTTTAAATTTTGAAAGCTGACTATAGCCTTTAGTTATTACAAACAATTGAAGGGTTATACCCACAAGATAAAAAACAACGATTAGCGGAAAATACTGTTCAACCTTAGTGCTTAAACTTTGCGGAACGTTGTTAAAATATTGATAAGTTGCGGGTGAGGCAGCGTTGTTTAAACTTGCATTTCCAACTTTAAATTTCGATAAATGATCAATAAAATTATATACAAAACAACCAAACATTAACACAATAGCCCCGAACGCAATATTATGCTTATGCCTTGCGTCCATTTTAGGTATGCCCAACATGATGATAAACAAAGCCCCATAAATTAATGCACTTTGCCATAGCGAATTTACAATGCTCCACCCGAAGGCTTTAATAAATTGTTGTACCAGAGTTTCCATATTAGTTGTTTTTTTCTAATTTTTCTAAATACTTTTTTATCTCCTCTATCTCATCCGCACTTGCGCTGTGGTTCCCTAAGGCTTGCATTACCAATCTTGCGGCCGAGCCGTTAAAAACATTGTCAATCATCTTAGTTACCAATTGTTTTTCGGTCTTATCCTGATTTACAACGGCCTTATAAATGTGTGTTTTTTGATTGGTATCTCTCTCTACCATTCCTTTTTCGTGCATTATCTGCATCAACTTAAGGGTAGTGGTATAGCCCGAATCCTTTTTATCCAAAGCTTCGTGCACTTCCCGAACCGTGCAAAGCCCTTTTTGCCACAGCACTTGTAGAATTTCCATTTCGCCTTCAGTTGGTTTGATGTTGTTGTTACTCATATGTTACAGATGTACGAACTATTTCGTATTCAAATGTACGAAGATATTCGTATTAACAAAATATTTTAACATTTTTTTTAATGAGAACCTATAATGTTGCTAAAGGACGTCGTTTTATCAATAATGTTGCATGTAATTTTCGGCAATTATCTGGGGGAGGAGAGGGTTTAAGAAACTGCTCTAAGTTGATTAATAAATTACCAAGAGATAGTTATATGCCTTATCGATTTTAATAATAGGTAAAAGCGCAAAACCTGTGGTTCTTTTTTAACCTCTTTCCCGCCAATACTACAATCTTTTGGTTAAGGATTCTGCAAAGGGTTAAGTTTTTATAACCAAAAGTATTTTCGTGTTTGTCGGGGCTAATGAGTTAAGTAAATTACATTTGGGTTAAGTTACTTCGAATCTAATAGCGAAGCTAGCATATCACGTAAATCTTTGCCCTTAATATCTTTGGCAATAATTTTACCATCAGGGTCAATTAATACATTTGATGGTATTGTCGTAACACCATAAAGTTTAGCCACTTCATTTTCTTTTTTAAGATCCGAAACTTGCATCCAGGGAAATTTATCTTCCTTAATTGCATTCAGCCATTTCGTTTTATCTACATCAATAGATACACTTAAAACAGTGAAATTTTTGGAATTGTATTGCTTATAAAGATTTAAAATATTTGGATTTTCCGCTCTGCAAGGAGCGCACCATGATGCCCAAAAGTCGACAAGAACGTACTTACCTCTGTAAGAAGAGAGTTTAATTGGCTTTACATGTATGTCATTTTGAATAAAATCCTTTGCGGGCATGCCAATCGAAATTTTTCTGCCTTCAATAATCCGTCTGGTTATTTCTTTGCCTTCTGGCCTTTCCTTAAGTACGGTGCTTAGCTTTGTAAAACTTTGTTCTACCTGTGGCAAAAATTTGGATGTTCGGGCCATACTCCCCAAAGTGAGCA
Source organism: Pedobacter sp. AC464 (assembly GCF_979253075.1). Lineage (NCBI taxonomy): Bacteria > Pseudomonadati > Bacteroidota > Sphingobacteriia > Sphingobacteriales > Sphingobacteriaceae > Pedobacter > Pedobacter sp. AC464. Next base: position 4,801 of record NZ_CEEDBV010000002.1, on the reverse strand, counting down.
AACTTACATAAGAATCCGGGTGCTTAGCTATAAAGTTAAATTGAATAGGAAATGTATCATAATATGCATCTTCTAATTTTGTTTTGTTCAAATTTAGCAATGCTGTATCTTTCAATTCCTTATTAATATCGTTCAGTTTTTTTATTTGCTTATTAATAGGATCTAATACTTCAAGGAGTTCTGCATAATCATTATTTGATGGCGTGCCAGAAATAATCGAGTTACTCAAGGTATCGGCAGAGTTTAGCATAATTTCTCCTGCCTCAATGTAAATACTAAAAGAATCAAATAGCTCTTCAGCATATCTGGGATTGTTGTTTCTGGATAAATAGCCTCTTACTATTGTGTTAACGCTTCCCTTAAATTCGAATGTAGCCTTATTCACTAAAGTAGAATCATCAACTATCTGACCATTTTGTCTGTAGCTTAAAAAGATTTTATCACCATCTTTAAAACCTTTTCCAAAGCCACGAATAGTGAAAGAGGATTGAGCAAATACACTTAATGGAAGAAGGCAAATAGTAAGTAACAAAAACTTTTTCATCCTCTAAGAGATTATAAGTGTTGCAACCAGGATTAGTTCTGTTTTAAACCCTCGTATTTTCCAATATTTGCCGGGTCTATTTCTGCTAACAGATTATAAGCCTTCATGCGCTCCTGCGTATTTAACTTGGCAAGAACATTGGTAATTTCTTCAGCTTTAGATGCAAAATAAACATTTGGGAAAATAGAGCCTAGCTTTTGTTTGTCCATTTGTTGAAGTGCAGAGAGCGCATTAACAATCGGCATTAATCCTTTGTCATTGTCGGTTAACTGATCTAAACCAGCAGAATGATAACTGTAGATGAAACTCCTTAATTCACCAAATATTGGATTTAGCGCATTTTCATTGAACCAGAAACGATTGCGCAATCCATCCGCTGCTCTCCATCCCGAATTGCCCGACGCCTGGGCCAGATTGATTATATTCTGTGCTTTTTTAAAATAAGCTGTTCCGCCCAGTTTGCTAAAACTATCCTTATCTAAACCAATAATGGTATAAGCGTAGTAGGAGAGAAGCGCACTGATATTGGAAATATAATTTTGGTCCGAAAAATCAATAACTGACCCATCATTAAAAGAAAAGTCGAAGTTTTTGTCACTCATATTCAGCAGCGTGCTGTTGTATGTGCTGTTAAAAACCGGCCTGCTGCTTTGAATCTGCGCTTCCGCGGTATATCCGGAACCGCCATCCCATGAGTTTATCGTGATAACGAAATTGCAGTCTATCCGTTCCTGGGGTTTGTAGGTTTCGTTGGTAAACTTGTTGTTGTTTAAAAAATCACGAATTGTTTTTTGTAAAGCATCCAGTGTTGGTTTACTTATGTTCGATACCTGCGGAGCCAATAACTGTACTCTTGCATTTAACTCCTGCGCCTGGATTTTTCCAAGGCCAAGTAATAGCAATAAACAAACAATTCTTTTTATCATTTTAATATTTTTAAAATCGCCTCGCATATGTCTTTAGCAACTTCAGTTTTCGACTTCATCTCAAAAACCGTCTTCTGCAAAGCCTTGTTAAAAATAGTAATTTTATTCGTATCAGATTTAAAACCAGCACCTTTATCATTCAAAGAATTTAGAACTATCAAATCCAGATTTTTCTTCTCCAGCTTGCCCTTCGCGTAATTTTCTTCATCATTGGTTTCTAAAGCGAAACCCACTAAAATTTGATTTCCTTTCTTCCGCATACCCAGTGCAGCCAGTATATCGGTGGTTTTTTCTAATTCTAATACAAAATTGCTGTCTTGTTTTTTTATTTTCTGGCTCGCAACAAACTTTGGCCGGTAATCTGCAACAGCAGCGCACATAACGGTAATGTCTGTAGTTTCAAAAATTGCCGAGCAGGCTTTAAACATCTCTTCAGCACTTACAACGTCAATTCGTTTATAGCTTTCAACACCATTATTAACTGTCGGACCGGCAACTAAAGTTACATCGGCGCCCAATCTTACCAACTCATCTGCTATAGCAAAACCCATTTTCCCAGAGGAATGATTTCCGATAAAACGAACGGGATCTATTGCTTCATAAGTTGGTCCGGCGGTAACCATAACTTTTTTACCAAAGAGTGGCATCGATTTCTTAATCGCATTCTCCAGGAAGCGAACAATTTCTTCAGGCTCTGCCATACGCCCTTCGCCAACTAACCCGCTAGCCAGTTCGCCGCTGCCCGGAGCAATAACAGTATTCCCAAAGCCTGTAATTCGCTGTATGTTTTGCTGCGTGCTTTCATGCTTCCACATGTCCAAATCCATTGCGGGCGCAACATAAACCTTACATTTTGCAGAAAGATAAACAGCAGTTAAAAGATTATCGCAAATCCCTGTAGAAAGTTTTGCCAATGTATTTGCACTAATTGGGGCAATGATTATTAAATCTGCCCAAAGTCCAAGTTCTACATGGTTGCTCCACACGCCTGTCTCTTCCTCAAAATATTGGGTGTAAACGGGGTTTTTAGAAAGGGTTGCAAGGGTAAGTGGCGTAATGAAGTTAGCGCCATCGGGGGTAAGAATAACCTTAACGTTTGCACCTGCTTTTACCAGTAGCCGAACTAAAAATGCCGACTTATATGCTGCAATGCTGCCGCAAACGCCAAGGATTATGTTTTTATTTTTGAGCATGGTTTGTGCCCTATGCTAATTATTTTTGCTCCTTAGCAGGATTTCTATGGTAAATTTTTTCATTCAAAAATTCATCAATAGCAACTAAAACAGGCTTAGGCATACGCTCATAATGCTTGCTGATTTCGATTTGCTCACGATTCTCAAAAATTTCTTCCAAATTATCGTTACTCGAAGCAAATTCTGCCAATTTACCATGCAATTCTTCTTTCATGTTATTAGAAATCTGATTTGCTCTTTTAGCAATAACAACTAACGATTCGTATAAGTTATCAGTAGTTTTATCTAAATCGTGTACATTTCTCGTAACCGTAGTATTTGGTACAGCAGGTTTGTTAGTATTCATGTGTTACTTGTTTTTAATATCTGTGGTGTTGTTAACTTTCGTGGTATCTTTTATTTTGCCGGTTCTTTTAAGCATTTCCATATACTTCGCTTGTTCGGCTGCAAAGGTAGCCATTTCTTGCTTATTAAATGCTATACCTGCGTCAATATCAGATTTTAACCTTTTAGCCTCATCAGTAAACTTACTTTTTGGATAATTTTCAGTAAACTCATTATATAAGTCGGTTGCCTCATTGTATCTGTCTTGCTGGCGAACCGGAACACTATTTCTAGCATACATATATTGAGATTTTATCATCAGAAAATCCATTTCCTCTGCATACTTGATATCCGGGTAATCTCTTTGAGCGTTCTTTAAAGCAATAACGGCTGCACGATAGTTGTCTGCATTACTTGGCCCGGTAGTTAAATACATTTTAGCGTTCTCAAAAACCTTATCTTCAAGCTTGCCTCTTAATACCGTAATGTACTTAGCAGCAGCTGCGGCACGTTCGCTTGTTGGGTATAAGTTTATAAACAACTGTAAGGCATCAATCGCCTTATATGTATTCTCCTGGTCTAATGAAAAAACAGGCGATTCTAAGTAGTAACAATAGGCAGCCATATAACGTGCCTCTTCTGCATCCTTACTTGCAGGGTAGGTATCTGCAAAACTTTTAAACTGGTACCTGGCAGTTGTGTAATCCTGCAACTTATACAAGGTATTGGCATAATAAAAATTTAAGCCTTCAGCTTCCTCTCTACCACGATATTTTTGCGATAAATCCTCGAAAAGTACTAGTGCCTTACTATAACTTCTGCTGTTATACAATCTAATACCTTCCTGATATTTCTTTTTTACATCATTACTTGCCCTTAACTTTTCAAAACGGCTTTTACACCCTGCCATACCAATAGCAGCAACAAATACTAATACAATTATGTGTTTAACTTTAAACATTCTGCAAAGATAATTAATAATACGATAACATCAATAAAAACAATTGGCGCTAAGCTATGCAAAGCAATTGAGTAGTAAATAGGAGTTAACAATTTTTAACATCTGTAAATTTTTTAGAAAAGCAGGGTCTGCGCTGCTATTATTGTCAATCCCGCCCTCCATTTCAAATCCTCGCTTCGTTCCTCAGCTTGCGGGTTTTCCATTAGGGTCGGGTTTAGTTAACCTTAAGCCGTGTTCCAAACAACCATCTCTCCAGGCAGGCCTATATATATACATGTATTATTTAACTCACTACATATAATGAGCCGTTCACCAAATCAAGTGCTAATTTAAGGCATTAAGCAGTGCCGAGGTAACCAAACACCCATCTGTTAAAAAAGTTCTGAATTTCATCGAATTTTTTCTTGTTGATTTTAAATAAGTTAAGTGGGCAATAGAGAATATTTCATGCTATGGTTTTGTATAGACGGAATTTTTTTCTACTTTTGCATCCCGCTTCGGAGGAAGGGAAAAGGTTGAAAGGATGAGGTAGAAGGGCTTGAAATTATTTTAAAATATTTCTTGCGGGTGAGGAAAAAGTGATTACCTTTGCAACCCTGTTCGGAAGGAACGGGAAAGAATGAAAAGCTGGGTTAAGGGATTTGAAAGGGCTGAAAAAATAAAAAATATTTTATTTGGAAGTTAAAAAAAGATTCTTACCTTTGCACTCCCAACGATTACGAAGGGAAAACAAACCGGAACGGCGGATGCCGGAAAGGGAAAAAAAGATTGAAATAAGCGTTTAAGAAACGGAAGACTAATAAGACTTCAGCAGATTAAAAGCTTAACGATATATAAAAGGCCGCCGCGAGGT